>NZ_RXNQ01000037.1 GCF_004138205.1 Pedobacter sp. SYP-B3415 | reverse complement strand
CTCTCAAAGGCTTCGACAATTTCACGCTTAAATTCCTGCGAATACACCCGATGTGTACTGATTATTTTTCCTTGTGTTCTCATAATTTTTGTTCCCATTTTTGGGCAACTTATATCAGGGACATACATGCGCAGAACCCCACACCGTCATCCCCCCCTCTGGTCATTCGGAGCGTAGCGAAGAATCTAACAATGGATCCCGAGTCAAATCCTTCCGCCGCTCCGCTCTGTCTGGATGACTTTAAGGGGAACCACGAACCATGAATCATGAGTCAGGACCTGGGCGCAGAACCACTCATTGAGATTAAAGAAAAAAGAATAATGAAGAAAGACCGGTGCGCAGAACCCCACACCGTCATCCCCCCCTCTGGTCATTCAGAGCGCAGCGAAGAATCTAACAATGGATCCCGAGTCAGATCCTTCCGGCGCTCCGCTCTGTCTGGATGACTTTGAGGGGAACCATGAACCAGGAATCATGAGTCAGGACCTGGGCGCAGAACCCCTCAGTGAGACTAAAGAAAAAAGAAAAATGAGGAAAGACCTGGACGCAGAACCCCACACCGTCATCCCCCCCCTCTGGTCATTCAGAGCATAGCGAAGAATCTAACAAAAGATCGCAAGCCAGATCCTTCCGCCGCTCCGCTCTGTCTGGATGACTTCAAGGGGAACCAAGAGCCATGAATCATGAGTCAAGACCACTGCTGCCTAACCCCTCAAACGCCCTGTCCGGCTGAGGGGTTAGGCACCCTGTCTAAATACTAAATACGAATATCCATATACTATTCCAGGACTCAAATCTCATATCTCAAATCTCCACTAAATACGAACTACGAATATCTAAATACTATTGAACCAGCTAAATGTTGATTCAAGTAATCTATCCGCTTATCTTTGGTTAACTATCAACACTGACCAATGGGAGACAACCTGATTGAAACCGAACATTTCATTACACAAAGCGAAGTAAACAAATTGCTGCTGACCGTACTTTTGTGCGGCCTCATAGGTGCTGAACGTGAGTACCGCAGTAAATCTGCCGGCCTTAAAACTATGATCATGATTGGCCTCGGCTCCACCTTATTTACCATCCTTTCTGTTAAGATCGGTGTAAACAGCCATGACCGTATTGCGTCAAATATCGTGACCGGTATCGGTTTCCTCGGTGCCGGCGTGATCTTTAAAGAAGAGAACCGGGTTAAAGGACTGACAACCGCCTGTGTCATCTGGATCGTGGCGGCCATCGGCATGGCAGTCGGCTCCGGATTTTATGAACAGGGAATCGGCGTTACCGGCGCCGTGCTGCTCGCACTCTTCTTTTTTCCGTATTTCGAGGAAATCGGCGACCGCCGTTTCACCAAACGCGTTTACCGCATCGCGAAAAAGTATGAGCAGGAGAGCCTGGATACGTATGAAGAATACTTCAAACTGCACAAGCTTAAGCCAAGCCGCGGCAAGCAGGAACTGGCTAACGGGATAATCTCGGGTACCTGGTCCGCCACCGGCCGGCCAACCAACCATAAGAAATTCGTGGAACAGATGCTTCGCGACGAAGCCATCATTGAGTTCGAGTTCTAGAGATTTATCGCGAAAAACATCTTAGCTTTGTAAAATGCAAAGCGAACAAATTTCGGTTTTCGATATCTTTAAAATTGGCATCGGTCCATCAAGTTCCCACACGCTTGGTCCGTGGCGCGCTGCACAGCAGTTCACCGCTGCGGTTGCCGGACTGGGTGCTGCCGGGCAGGTTGTGCAGGTAAAGATCCTCCTGTATGGTTCGCTCGCAAAGACGGGGCGGGGCCATGGTACAGATGTAGCCGTGCTGCTCGGTTTGATCGGTGCAGACCCGGTTACCTTTGATGTTGGCGCCGTTACACCAACCGTTGATCAGATCCGTGCAACAGGAAAACTGAACTTCGGAGGCAGCCACCTGATCGATTTTGACTATGCCGAAGACCTGGTGTTTTTGTTCAATGAAAGCCTTCCTTTCCATCCAAACGCCGTAACATTCCAGGCTTTTCTGAATACCGGCAAAGCGTTCTCTGCAACCTATTACTCCATTGGCGGCGGTTTTGTTGTACGCGAAGGTGAGGCGGGCAGCGGTAAAGAAATGGCGGATCTTCCTTTCCCCATCGACAAGGCCCAGGACCTGCTTCACTGGTGCCGTAAAACAGGCCTGAAAGTCTCGGAGGTTGTTATGGAAAACGAACTCGCCTGGCGCAGCGAAGCAGAGACCCGGGCGGGCATGCTCCAGCTGTTTGCTGTGATGCGCGACTGTATTTACCGCGGATGCCATACTGCGGGATTTCTTCCCGGCGGACTTGATGTGGCGCGTCGTGCTGCCAGCCTGAACAAAAGACTGATTGGCGCGCGGAGTTACAATGACTATACCACCTGGATCGATGCCATCAGGCAGGGCGGAAACGGATTCAATTATATTCTCGACTGGGTAAGCTGTTTTGCGCTCGCCGTGAATGAAGAAAATGCATCGTTTGGCCGCGTTGTCACTGCACCAACCAATGGGGCCGCGGGCGTGATCCCCGCAGTACTTCAGTATTTTATTGTCTTCTGCGATGGCTTTTCTGAAGAGAAGATCCTGCAGTTCATCGCCTGCGCTTCAGAGATTGGCAGTATTTTCAAAAAGGGAGCAACCATTTCTGCAGCCATGGGCGGCTGCCAGGCAGAGATTGGCGTTTCGTCGGCAATGGCTGCTGCGGCGCTTACAGAATGCCTGGGCGGCTCGCAGCGGCAGGTCATGATGGCCGCCGAGATTGCTATGGAGCACCACCTCGGGCTCACCTGCGATCCTATTGGCGGCCTCGTTCAGATTCCATGCATAGAGCGCAATACGATGGGCGCAATAAAGGCCATCACGGCAAGTCAGCTGGCCTTACAAACCAATCCGGATAAAGCAAAGGTAAGCCTTGACGCGGTGGTCAATACCATGTGGGAAACCGCATTGGACATGAACGCCAAATACAAGGAAACTTCAGACGGCGGCCTGGCTACCAACATTCCAATCAGCCTGCCTGAATGTTAGATCCGGTTACGGGCTTTGATAGCCAGGTATTCATTAATAATATTGACCGTTAAATTTTGAGGTGCTGTCAGCAATGACAGAATGCCGTGCTGCTTCAGCTCCTGAACCATGAGTTTCTTTTCGTACAGGAATTTTTCGGCGATGGTCTGATTGTAAACCCCTTCTGTATCTGCACCTGGTTCAGAGGCCAGGCTTTTTAATTCAGAATTTTCAAAGAACACCACCAGCAGGAGGTGAAACGCTGACAGGCGGCGTAAATGCGGTAACTGTCTGCGCATGGCAGAAAGGCTTTCAAAATTTGTAAAGAAGACCAGCAGGCTGCGCTGTGTAAGGCGTGTACGGATGGTGGCGTAAAGCGCATCCAGGTTGTTTTCCAGGTAACGCGTTTTCTCGCGGTACAGCACCTGCAGGATGTTGTTTAGATGTCCGGCTTTCCTATCGGCCGGGACCATGGCGCCCATCTTTTCTGCAAGGGTGATCAGGCCGGCCTTGTCATCTTTCATCATGGCTACTTTCGCGAGTGCTACGGATGCATTGATAGCATAATCGAGCAGGCTGAGTCCGTCAAAAGGCATCCGCATGACCCGGCTTTTGTCAACAATACAATAAATGTGCTGAGCGCGTTCATCGATATAATTGTTCACCATCAGGTCGCCCTGCCGGGCAGATGCTTTCCAGTTTATCTTACGGATGTCATCACCATTCACATAACTTTTGATCTGCTCAAACTCCGAACTTTGACCGATTTTACGTACGCGTTTAATGCCCAGTTCGCTCAGGTGAGGCGAAATAGCCATCAGCTCATACTTCCGCATATGCAGGAAAGAGGGGTAAACGGGCAATACGCGGCTGCCTTCAAAATTGAAACGCCGTACAAGCAGTGCCAGCGGTGAGCGCACGAATACCCGCGTGTAGCCAAATTCGTATTCGCCTCTTTTTACAGGTCGCACTTTAAAATGAATGGACTGCAGGCCATATGCCGGTATGGTGGTACGAAAGTCCTTATCGCGCAGCTGGAACTGAAAAGGCAGCTCGTCAATTACCCGTACACCGGCGCGGAAAGGATAGTTATTCTGCAGCTGAATCACAACCGGGTTGTCATCGCCGTTGCTAAGCCTGCTGCCGGTTTCGCGCTGCGCTTCAAACGGTTGCCTGGTTCGGTACAGCAGCCAGAGATCAAGAGCAGTGAACAGTACAAAAACCCCAAATGCAATTTCAGGAATATCACCCAGCCAGCTGAAAAAGAACTTCAGCAGGAAAAGACACACCAGCAGGCCGAGACAGACGAAGAACCGGTCGCCGATAAAAAGATTGAGGTAAAAATGTCTGATCGATTTCAACTGCAGGCGCTTAACGTGGCACTTCTATCTTTTTTACGATCGCAGCAATTACTTCGCGCGCAGTGAGCCCTTCCATTTCTTTTTCCGGTGCTACAAGGATGCGATGGGCAAGAACGGGCTGGGCCACAGCGATGATATCGTCCGGCGTGATAAAATCCCTGCCCTGTATGGCTGCGAAGGCTTTTGATGCATGTACAATGGCCAGCGAGGCCCGCGGCGAAGCACCGAGGTAAACCGCCGGGTTATTGCGGGTCTCGTGAACAATGCGGGCAATAAATTCAAGCAGGTGGTCTTCCACATGAAAGTTTAAAATGGTTTTCCGGGCAGCAATAATTTCGTCGACAGACAGGACGGGTTCCAGCCCGTCCAACAGGCTTTTGGCATTGTTGTTATGCTGGGCCCGCAGAATGGCAGTCTCATCTTCAAGCGCCGGATAGGGTACCTCGATCTTGAACAGAAAACGGTCCAGCTGTGCTTCGGGAAGACGGTAGGTGCCTTCCTGTTCAATCGGGTTCTGTGTTGCCAGCACCATAAATGGCTCCTGCATCTGGTAGGTCTGCCCGTCTATGGTTACCTGGCGCTCTTCCATCACCTCAAAAAGTGCGGCCTGTGTTTTGGCGGGTGCACGGTTAATTTCATCGATCAGGATCATGTTTCCAAATACCGGTCCTTGTCTGAACTCAAAAGCAGTGGTTTTCGGATTAAAGATCGGTGTTCCAAGCACATCAGAAGGCATAAGGTCGGGCGTAAACTGGATGCGCGAGAAAACGGCATCAACAGATCTGGCCAGCAGTTTGGCACTCAGTGTTTTGGCAACGCCGGGCACGCCTTCTATCAGAACATGGCCGTCTGCAAGAAGGGCTACAATTAGAAAACTGATGGTTTCCTGCTGGCCGATCACAACCTGCGAAAGCGAAGTCCTGATCTTATTAACCGCGGCACTAAGCTGTCCAAGGTCTGTACGGGGCTCAAATTGTTCCTGCTCCATTATATTTTTCGTGTTTGTGTATAAAATTGGTCGACCGTTTCACTAAAGGCCAGCAGCTCACCCCCGGTCATTGCGGATGCCTGCTCGACATCCTGCATTCGTCTGAGCAATAGTTTGGCCGTGGCTGGTTTAACCCCGGTTTTTACTTCGAGGAGCTCTGATGTAAGTTGCTGTGTATCGATAAAGAACCGTGTACGCAGGTAATCTTTCAGATAAGTGAGCCTTTTCCTGGCAATGTCAAGATGGTTCGCTTCATGAAAGTACACCGAACCGACCACTTTGCTGAAAGCTACGGATGAATTTTCAAGCGGATCGTCGATCGGAATGATACGTTGCCTGCGTTTGGTCTCAAAAAGGACAAAAAGCAGGATGCCGGCAATGGCAAGGTAATACGCATGCCGCAACGGGGCGTATTTGAAGAAAACACGCATAGGGCTTGACTCGGCCTTAATTCCTTCGCTGTAATACGTGTCAAAAATAAGCGCGCGGCTTCCGGAAAGATAAGACAGGCTGCGGGCAGCATAGTCCGCACCGTCTTCTTTGAGCAGCTGGTAATTGCTGAAAAACGAGGGGTCGGGAAGCAGGTAAATTGAACCTTTCTTAATGGGGTACCGTACAAAATTCACTTTATTGTTTTCGGTTGTACCCAACACAACAGCCTGTGCAGAATCTATTTTTGAGAAAAACTGATCGCCGATGCGTTTGTCAAAATTGTAAGGCTGCGGGGCTCTCAGCGCGGGATTTGTAAAATTAACTGCGTCGCCCATGCCTGACAGGTCTACATTCAGGCGATATGAAGAGGTTATTTTCAGCTCTTTGTCCAGCACTTTACCGAAACTGTAACTGGCAATGAAAACCGTGTTGCCGGCGGCGGCAAAAGCTTTCAGCTCGCGCCAGTCCTCGCGGCTCAGCTCAATTGATCCGGCTACGATAAGGTATGAAGTATTCGATGAGTTTTTGTTTTTTAAGGTATTGTAAACCGGCGTATTGCTTTTTATGATCTGAGCACCGGGTACAATAGCCTTGAGCTCGCGCGATAAAATATAGGTGCCGAACGGAATCTTATCTACGGAAGAAAAACTTCTGGACCAATTTGTCGGAACGGGTTTGTTGTATTGCGCGACCAGGTAAATAACGAGCAAAACGATGCCGATGGCCATATAGATCCTGTATGCTCTCATTTGACCAGCCGGTTAAATTCATCAAAAGAGGACCTGATCGGCTCAAAACTCTGGGCATCGACGGGAAAATCACCATACCAGATATAATCAAACTTGCGCGTCAGCAGGCCAAAGGGATTTTTCAGCGCCGGATCTGCCAGTTCTTCCAGGTAGACCGAATTGGTTTTGCCCGGAGCCCAGTTGATCAGGCTTGCATCGGTAAGCCGTTTCAGGCTGCGCAGGTACAGCAGGCGCACAGCAAGGCGGTATCTGCCTTCATTGATCAGTTTGCTGATCTCAGTTTCATAGTCAATCTGGTGGATATCTTCATTCAAGACGTCGTAAGACAGGGCAGCACGCTCTGATTTTTTAGCAAACAACCGGTGGGAACCGAAAATTTTGATCGCCACATAAACAACCAGGGCAGCAAGCGCCGCAAGCAGGAGTGTTCTCACGAGTTGATTTGAACCGGCAGCGCCGAGTATCCTGGAAATCTGTTGCCAGAACCAGCCCCAAAACCGGCTCCAGAGACTCCGTTCCGTCTCGAGAACCTGCTCCCGGTATTGAAAGTCTTTCAGTTTTTTATATTGTGCCAGTTTTTGCTGATCAAATTGCCGGGGTTTTACTTTCACCGTATCGAGCGTGAGCGTTTTGACCTGCAGCTGGATGTTTGCAGCCGAGGCGTTTAATCTGCCCGCAGTAAATAAGATGAGCAACAGTATCCCGTAGAAACGCATGTTAATAGCTTTCAGGCCTTTCATCATGAGCGGTTTTATCGCTGAACTGGCTGATGCGCTCCATCAGACCTACGCCGTCTTTGCCTTCTGAAAGGCTGTAATAAGACAGGCAGCTTGCAATAACCGGCAGGATCAGGAAAACCTGGCAGAGGTACTGCAGCACTGTTGCAAGGATAGTAAAGGTTAATGAAAGCTCAGGTTTTCCCTTACTGAACAGTCCGATCATATTGATGATGGTAGCCGGCAGCGTGATGACCGTCGTGCTAAAGTAGGCCACGAGGTACATAATAAATAATACCCCGAAGGTAGTCCACCAGTTATTTTTGATCAGCCGGAACGACTTGTTCCATGCCTCCCCAAAGCTGGATTGTTCTATAACGAGCACTACATAAAACAGGCTGCAGACCGGAAACAGGTAAATACCCGGAATGACACACATTAAGGATCCGATTGCCAGCAGAATAAACCAGATAACGGAAGCGCCCAGTGTAGCCGTAAAAGTGTTCTTTACACGCAGCCACAGTTCTTCGTTACCCGGAACCACACGGCCTTTTTCCACATACAAACCGATGAAGGCGATTGTCGAGACAGTCATCAGTGTATACGTAAACCACATGCTGAGCAGCGCCCCGATATATTCCAGTCCGAACTGTGAGAATGAATCAAACACTCCCGGGCTATCTTTTTTGGTGATGATGTCGTTGTAATACTGAACGGCTTTGATCTGCTGAAAAATCATACTGATCATGCCGGCTACGACAAAGATGCCGCAATACATAAAAAACACGCGTACGAGCGCTCTGAAATTTTGCCTGATAAAGACAAAGGTGTCGTTTACGATCTCACCGAAATCGCGTGTTTTTTTTAACTCAACTCTTGGTGCCTGCATGCGTTTCAGTCAGATGATTTTTATAAAGCCGGGCAGGGTAGATGCCGGCATACCAAATAATAAATGCGGCTGAAGCGGCCAGAATGAGCACACTTAACCACATAGGCATCTCTGTGTGCCTTGTAACAAAACTTTCAAAAAAAGCCGCGAGGATAAAAATAGGGATAAGGCCTATGATGATCTTCATTCCATCCCGGGCACCGGCCTTCAGCGAATCCATGCGGCTGTATGTTTTCGGAAAGAGGAAACTGTTGCCCAGTATGAGCCCCGCTGCACCGGCAATCACAATGGCCGATATTTCAAGCGTTCCATGGATCCAGATGACCAGTACAGACTGAAGCCCAAGGCCCTTGCTGAAAAAATAATATTGAAATGAGCCCAGCATAATGCCGTTTCTGAAAAGTGAAAAGACTGTGCCCAGCGAAAAAAATGCACCCAGGGCAAACGTGTAGAAAGAAACGAAAATGTTGTTCAGTGCGATATAGGTGAACATCATCAGTTCGTTTTCCTGTTTGTATACGCCAAAAGGATCGCCTTTCGCAATGTTTTCATTCGTCATGTTGACGTACGCATTACCCATGATGAGGCGCACGAACGTATCATCATATTTTGCCGAAAGGGCGCCCATGGCACAGGCAATGACAAAAAAAACCAATGCGTATAACAACTGGCGGCGGTATTTGAAAAAGATAAATGGCAGTTCAGTTTGCCAGAAGTTTAAAAACCTTCCGCGGCGTTCTTTCCGGTTGCGGTAAAGGGACTGATGCAGCTTAAAGGCAAGCCCGTTCAGGTACGCGGTAGTTTTTGATTTAGGGTAAAATGTCTTTGAGAAAGCCAGATCATTTGTGATTTCGATGAAACGGTCTGCAAGTTCATCCGGAGATTGATGCGGAAGGGCATCATACCGTTGCCATTTTTCCGAGTTTTGCTTTACAAAGACCGCTTCGCGCATAGAGGTTAATTTCGAGCCCTTAAAATAATTACAAATTTTTTAAATGACCATTAAAAACAACAATATCTTTGAAGGGTATGCATACCGTTACCATCCAGACTGCACAAAATGTAGACATCGCTTATGATCTTGCCGGACTGGGCGAGCGTATCCTTGCCAGACTGATCGACTATGCTGTTTTTCTTGCGCTTTATCTCATTTTCATTATAACCGGCCTGGCCAGCGGCGTTGAGAACAGCACAGCCTTCATTGTGTTTATTGTGGTGGTGGCTGCAACCTACGTATTTTACGACCTGGCCTGCGAAGTGTTCTGGAACGGCCAAAGCCTTGGTAAAAGGGCTATGAAAATCAGGGTAATCAGTCTTGACGGAACCGCACCGCGGCTAAGCCAGTACCTGCTGCGCTGGGTGTTCAGGCTTGTTGATTTTACCCTTACCGGTCATATTTGCGCGCTGATTATGGTTGCGGTTTCAGACAAAAATCAAAGGCTTGGTGATCTCGTAGCAAACACGGCGGTTATTAAAACCACACCACGCACCGGCCTGGAACAGGTTGCTTTCCATCCCGTGGCAGATACCTATGAGCCGGTGTTCAGCGAGGCGGTGAACCTGAGCGATGAACAAATGGCGCTGATTCATGAAGTACTGACAAGTTTTTATAAAAACGGGAATGCCGCGCTTATCTATGCAATGGCCGGCGAAGTTCAGAAGTTTCTTCATGCAAATGTGCCGCAGGGCATGAATGAGCTTGTATTTCTGCAAACCATTCAAAGGGACTATAATGCGCTTGTAAACCGGATGGCTTAGTCTGAAGCCAGGTACTGGAAAGGGGTCAGGGGGATGTTGCGTAATATCCAGAACAATACGACGATAACAAAAATTATTCTGGCTGTCGCCGGATGCCCCACCACACGCCAGGAATAAGGTCTGCGGGTAATTCCGGATACCGTTTTGTGGTAATAATGCACAGCCAGAAATGGCAGGCTCATAACCAGCAGCAGGTTATTGTCTGCGGCCTGGCCAATGTTACCGTGAAGCAGCGCATGAATAGCGCGCTGTGACCCGCAGCCCGGACAATCGAGCCCGGTAAAGGTATGAAAAGGACATTTGGGAAAATAAACAGACCTTCCGGGATCATATCTGTAATAGACCACGGCAAGCGCGGCTACGACGATCAGTATTCCCGGAAGGTACCATTTCTTATATCGCATTAGCGGCCAAGCATTGCCCCGCCAACACCTAGGATAACGACAACTACGAAATACAGTATTCCTACAACCAGGCCGATAATAAAGCCGAGTTTGGTGTATTTCCAGGCATCTTTTGAAGCTGCCTGCGCACCCGCATAATCGCCTGCATCATACCGGCTGTTTACGTTTGCTGCGTTGACAATACCAGCAATGCCAAGGGGTAGACAGCATAAGATTGTAACCAGGATCGACTCTACAAGGTAGTTCTTTGGCCGCGGCGTAAGCGGGTTGTTAAAATTCGATTGTCCGAACGGCGGCTGTTGTCCGGGGGGCTGGCCGAAAGGTTGGTTTTCTTCCATAACAGTGGTTTAAGAGGTAAATGGTAATTTTCTGCCTAAGATAACAGAATAACTGATAAACTGTTCGAAAGAAGTTAAACTTAAAACTGCCGTAAAATTTTAGGAAAAACGGCTGCCACCCAGCTGCTGTACATCTTCTGTGAAGGATGAAGGCCATCTTCAGCAAGCAGCGTCCGGTCTGATGCAGCGTTTCGCGACGCGGGCGTGATATCGGTGAAATCAATACCGCGAATGGTACATTCTTTTTGTGCGATAGCGTTGTATGCATCAATTTCAGTCGCGATGGTTTCTTTGTTTCTTCCTGATGCTGCTGCAAAAGGCGTTACGCCCCAGTCGGGGATGGAAATAACAAAAACCCGCTCCTTCCGACCGCCGGCATAAGCAATCGCCTTTTGCAGGAGTTCGCTGAATTCTTTTTTATAGACATCCGGCGGGTAGCCGCGATACTGATTATTTACACCGATAAGCAGGGTTACGAGGTCATATTCGTTTCTTACAGGAGGCTTATGCAGTGCGCTGAGCAGTTCGCCGGTTGTCCAGCCGGTTTTTGCGATTACCTCGGGCGGGGCAAAACGCGCTGATCCGGAAGCAAGGCTGTCGCGAAGCTGGAAAGGGAAGGACTCTTCCGGTTTTACCGCTTCGCCGATTGTATATGAATCGCCTAGGGCCAGGTAGTAAAATTGTTCCTTAACGGGAGGAAGGGTTGCGTGTGTGCTCATAGATTGCCTGCAGTTTAGTGCCAGCAAACATAATAAACTCTGCAGGATCAGTTTCATACCTGCATGTACGAAACGGGCGGGTCAGGGGTTTTCTGTGATGATCTGCATGCCAAAGATCTCAGACAGGTGTTTTTTCATTGTTTCTTTCACCTCAGCAAGCGGGACCTGATAACCGAGTTCCTGCTCCATTGACGTTACAGCCTTGTCATCGATACCGCAGGGCACGATGTTATTAAAATAGCTTAAATCCGGATTTACGTTAAAGGCAAAGCCGTGCATGGTTACCCACCTGCTGCACCTGACGCCCATAGCGCAAATTTTCCGGGCGCGGTCTCCCTCGGGTTCTATCCACACGCCGGTATAGCCCGGGTAACGCCCGGCAGCAATGCCATAATCGGCCAGGGTGCGGATCACTGCTTCTTCCATCTCACGAAGGTACAGGTGGATATCGGTAAAGAAATTTTCCAGGTCGAGGATGGGGTAGCCGACCAGCTGTCCCGGTCCGTGATAGGTAATATCGCCGCCCCTGTTAATTTTGTAGAAGCTGGCCTGTTTAACGGCCAGGCCCTGCTCGTCGAGCAGCAGGTTTTCTGCTTTGCCGCTTTTACCAAGCGTATACACGTGCGGGTGTTCGCAAAAAATCAGGTAGTTTGGAGTAGGAAGTTCTGTCTGCTCAACCCGGTTCTGCGTTTTCAGCGAAACAATCTTGTTCAACAGCGCTTCCTGCCGGTCCCAGCCTTCCTGATAGTCGGTCAGGCCCCAATCTTCGAAACGTACCGAAGTGTTTTTCATCTTATCCAATTACATAACCGAGCATATAGCCGTCGGCTGTTTTAAAATAACTGACTTCCAGTTCACGGCGGCCCTGCTGAAGGTCGACTGCAATATCAAGTTTACCGCTGTCTGCGGCTTCAAACGGACTGATGTGCATATCTTTCCTGAATTCCAGGCCTTTAATGCCATTCCATTTATAGACCGCCTCTTTTGCGCACCAGCAGGCATACAGGGCATCTACATCCGTATCTACCTGCAGGTGCATAAGTTCATGCTCATTCAGGAATTTTTTTCTGATCAGCACGATCTTTTGTTTGATGAGCTCGATGTCGATACCCACCTTTCTGTCTTTGCCGATCATAACGGCAGCATAATCATATGAATGACTAAGCGAAATATGGTAATCGAAGTTTACAAGAAAGGGTTTTCCATGCTCATCCATACGGCAGTCGATGTATTCTTCGGTGTTCAGCATTTTGCGCAGCAGGACCCGTGTGCTCAGCCAGTGGATAAGGCGTTTGCTGTTGCCAAGGCTGTTAACCGTTTCCAGTTCATGTGGTTTGAGTTGCAGACTGCTGAGCAGTTCTGAAGCAGTTTCCTCTATCTTCCAGAGGGCTATGGCCGTTTGGGCATCGATTTCCTGCTGGTAAACTATGGGCATGTTCTAATTTGGAAATTCGGTACAAAACTATCTTAAATTAATCATAAATTCGTTGCCTGGTTCTCATAAAATGATACTTTCAGACAAACGGATACTTGAAGAAATTGAAAAAGGTACGATCATAATCGAGCCTTTCAGACCCGAATGCCTGGGTACCAATTCTTATGATGTGCACCTTGGTAAATACCTGGCAACTTACAACGACCGGGTGCTCGACGCGCGCAAGCACAACGAAATCGAGCATTTTGAAATTGGCAAAGACGGCTTCGTGCTTCAGCCGGGAACGCTGTATCTCGGCGTTACACTCGAATACACCGAAACACACGGTCATGTGCCGTTTCTGGAAGGCAAAAGCAGTACCGGCAGGCTTGGAATAGACATTCATGCTACAGCGGGTAAAGGTGATGTGGGCTTCTGCAACACCTGGACACTTGAAATTTCGGTAGCGCAGCCCGTTCGTGTTTACGCAGGCATGCCGATCGGGCAGCTGATCTATTTTGTAGTTGAAGGACAGATTGAAACGCTGTATAACTCAAAGGGAAATGCAAAATATAACCGCAAGACGACCAGGCCAGTAGAAAGCATGATGTGGAAAAATAAATTCTGAGAAATTTTGCTAACTTCATCGGAACTTTTCTCCAGCACATTTTATGAGAACCCGAATCTTATACCTGGCTGTCTCTTTACTGACGCTAGTAACGCTTGGTGCCGCTACGTTTATACAGGACGACCCCTTTGCCGCCATTCTAAAAAAACTTGAACAGTTTACCGCAAGTCATCCGCAGGAGAAAGTACACCTCCATCTTGATAAACCCTACTATGCCGTTGGCGATGACATCTGGTTTAAAGCCTATGTTGTAGATGCGCGCTCTGGCGAACCCACCATGCAAAGCCGTATTCTTTACGTTGAACTTATCAATGAACGCGATTCGCTCAAACAGCAGCTGAAGCTGCCCATGACAGCCGGAATTATCTGGGGAGATTTTAAACTTACCGATTCGCTCAGCGAAGGGAACTACCGGATCAGGGCCTACACGCAGTTGATGCGTAATGCCGGACCGGATTTTTTCTTTGACAAAACCATCCGTATAGCCAATTCATGGACCAATACCGTTTTTGTAGATACCCGTTTCGAGTATGGTAAAGGCGAAGGGGCGCAGAACCGCGCCATTGCCAGTTTTAAAAATAAGGCCGGCGAGCCGTATGCCAACCAGAATGTGAGTTATGATGTTCAGATCGATTACCGGAGTATCACAAAAGGGCGGACAAAAACAGATGCCAGCGGCAATGCGGTCATTCCGTTTGCCACACCGGGGCCCGGGGGGTTGAAAGCCGGGCGGATTGTATCCAGCCTGGCGCTTGAAGACGGCAAGCGGGTTACAAAGGTGATCCCAGTTCTGCCCAGGGCTGCCGAACTGGATGTGCAGTTTTTTCCTGAAGGTGGGTACCTGCTGCAGGACCTGCCCTGTAAAGTTGCCTTTAAGGTTTCTGATGCAAGTGGAAGGGGACAGGCTGCCAGGGGAGTTGTCCTCGATGAACAGGGCAGCCAGATCAGCAATTTTGAGAGTAATGCCCTCGGGTTCGGTAACTTTATCATTAACCCGCAGGCAGGAAAAAATTATAAAGCGCGTGTTACTTTCGCAGACGGTTCTGAAAAAACCATGAACCTTCCGGCAGCGAAATCCGCCGGGATTACCCTGGCTGTAAACAATAGCGATCCCGCGAAAATTACACTCAGACTGTATACAACAGCAGATGCTGTAAATGCGGGCGAAATAAAACTTGTTGGCCAAAGCGGCGGCGTGGTTTATTTGAGCCAGCGTATCAACATAAGTAAACAGCTGACCAATGTGACCATTAAAAAAGAGGACCTGCCAAACGGCATTCTCCAGCTCACGCTTTTCTCGGCAGACAACATGCCGCTGGCTGAGCGTCTGGTCTTCGTGCGCCGTGCCGACCAGGAAATAGCGCTCGATTTTGGCAGTCCGGCTCAAACAGCTGCCGCCAGACAGAAAATGAAGTTCGATTTTTCGGCAAGTGCGGCGGGTAAACCGGTGCAGGGAAGTTTTTCGGTTTCAGTAACAAACGCAGCAAAAGTTGCACCTGATCCGGATAATGAAACAAACATCTTCACATCGCTCCTGTTAAGCGGCGACCTTCCGGGTTATATTGAAAAACCGAATGCATATTTTAAAGACTCTTCCCCTGCGACTGTTGAGGCACTGGACAACCTGATGCTTACCCACGGATGGCGGCGGTTTGTGTGGAAAAATATCATAGCCGGCGTAAATGCGCCACTCGTATTCAAACCCGAAAAATCGATGCGCATCAGCGGTGTGGCGAAATCATACGGCGGAAAACCGGTTGTGAAAGGTAAAATCTCGCTGTTGGCCACACAAGGCGGATTGTTCATGTCTGATACACTTACAAATGACAAAGGCGAATTTGTTTTTGATGACCTTGTGTTTGGCGACAGTGTGAAATTTGTTGTGCAGGCACGTACAGACAAAAACCGTAAAAGTGTGGATATAACGCTTGACCAGCAGAACGGACAGCTTGTTACAAAAAATAAGAATACCGGCGATATTGAAGTGAATGTAAACACATCACTTGCCGGCTACCTGACTGCGAATGAACGGTACATACAGGAACTTGAGCGGTCCGGCAGGCTGCAGCGTACCATTACACTTGATCAGGTGAATATTGTTGAGAAGAAAAACCCTGCGAGAAATTCTGCAAACCTCAACGGACCGGGTCGGGCAGATTTTGTGCTTACCGCAGATAAACTAACGGCCTGTGCAACGCTGAGTCAGTGTCTTCAGGGCAGGCTGCCGTTCGTTTTGTTCAGAAACGGAATTCCGTACTCAACCCGGACCCCGAACACACCGATGCTGATTGTTCTGGATGGTATGCAGGTTGAAGGAGACTTTCTTGATAACATCAATCCGAATGATGTGGAAACCATCGAAGTATTGCGTACAATAGGGAACCTGGCAATTTATGGCAGCCGCGGCGGTGGCGGCATTCTCGTCATAACCACCAAACGCGGCGATGGCGCACGTACCAATACCTTCGTCCCCGGCATCGTAACCTTTACGCCGAAAGGATATTCTATGGTCAGGGAATTCTTTTCGCCTGATTATGACAAAACGAAAAACGAGCGTCCTGACCTGCGCAGCACGGTTTACTGGAACCCGCACGTGGTCACATCGGCCGAAGGCAAAGGCAGCTTTTCATTCTTTAATGCGGACGAAAAGGGAACTTACCGCGTTGTAGTAGAAGGCATCGATGCTTCAGGGCATCTGGCCAGAAAGGTATTTACATACGAGCTGAAATAATAATCACATGAACACCATAGTAGTAAATGTTAAAGACAGGCTGGCGACCATTACCCTTAACAGGCCGAAATCAAATGCGCTGAACGGGGAGATGATCGGCGAGATCAATGATATCCTGAACAGCATTGCGGCTGATGATCAGATTGGTGGGGTGATCATTACAGGAAAGGAACCTTTTTTCTCTGCCGGGCTGGACCTGGTAGAGCTGTATGGATATAATGAACAGGAGGCAGCCGGCTTCTGGCGGCAGTTTATGGATTTTGTACATACGCTGGTCGCTTTTCCAAAACCGATGGTGGCAGCTATAAGCGGGCATAGCCCCGCGGGAGGCTGCATCATTGCCCTTGCTGCCGATTACCGGATTATGGCTGAGGGAAAATTCATTATCGGGCTGAACGAGGTTCCGGTCGGCATTATTGTACCTGAAAGTATTTTTGAGCTGTATGCTTTCTGGATTGGTAAAGCCGCTGCCGCGCGAAGTTTGCTTGAAGGCCGTCTTTTCCAGCCTCAGGAAGCGCTTGCCGCCGGGCTTGTTGACGAAGTGGTAAGCCCTGCCGGACTTCTGACTGCTGCCGACCGCAGGATCAGAAAGTATATGCAGCTTGAGCGTAATACCTGGCAGCAAAGCAAACTGAATATCAGGCGCAAGCTGATCGCAGCCATGGCTGCAGACCAAAGCGATATGCTTGAAAAAATGCTTAAACAATGGTGGTCGCCGGCAACCCGGCACATTCTTGAAACCATCTTAAAGAATCTACAGAACAAATAAATCAGACCTTCCTGTATGATGTACAACCAGCCTATGCTTCGTGCAGATGCACTAAAAGATAAAACCGTAGTCATAACCGGTGGTGGCACCGGCCTGGGTAAAGCAATGGGTACCTATTTTCTTAAACTGGGCGCCAACCTGGTCATTACAAGCAGAAAATACGATGTTCTTGAAAAGGCTGCTGATGAAATGGAAAACAAGACCGGCGGGAAAGTATTGCCGCTGGTGTGCGATGTTCGTGATCCCGAACAGGTTGAAAAGGTTCTGCATCAAACTATTGAAAAGTTCGGTACACCCGATGTACTGCTGAACAATGCTGCAGGGAACTTTATTTCGCCCACAGAACGGCTTTCTGCAAATGCATTTTCATCTATCATCGATATCGTACTAAAGGGAACGGTGAACTGCACGCTTGCTTTTGGAAAACACTGGATAAAAGAAAAGCACTCCGGCACGGTGCTGAACATCATAACGACCTACGCCTTTACGGGCTCTGCCTATGTTGTGCCGTCTGCCTGCGCCAAAGGCGGTGTACTGGCACTTACCCGGTCGCTGGCCGTAGAATGGGGCAAATACGGCATCCGGACTAACGCCATTGCTCCGGGCCCTTTTCCTACAAAGGGCGCCTGGGAACGCTTGCTTCCCGGTGATCTGGCTAAAAAATTCGATTTTAAGAACCGTGTTCCGTTAAAAAGGGTGGGCGAACATCAGGAGCTTTGTAACCTTGCGGCCTTTCTGATAAGCGACTTTTCCGGTTATATAAACGGTGAGGTGATCAGTATTGACGGCGGCGAATGGCTGCAGGGTGCCGGTCAGTTTAACGGGCTCGAAGCCATTCCGGCTGAAATGTGGGACATGCTTGAGCAAATCACCCGCAATGCAAAAGGCAGTTAGATCTGTTTAATTTAATACCATGTTGCCCGCCGGCAAGCTTTACTGCCCTTTCCAAAACGCAATGAAGTCCTGGTAAGAGTCGCTTATCGGTAGTACATCGCCCGATGACAGCTCTGCTTTGCGGTTATTGATTGCCTTTACGCGGGCCACGGGCACGATAAAGCTGCGGTGAATGCGCCTGAACTGGTCTGCAGGCAATTTCTCGAGCATTTTTTTCATCGACATGAGTGTCATGAGGGTCGGACCGTTATCGAAGTGAATCTTGATGTAATCTTCAAGGCTCTCCATGTAAGTAACATGCGCAAGCTCAATCTTTGTCAGCTTGTACTCAACGTAGACAAAGATCTGTCCGCCATCAGCAAGCCCCTTTTGTTTCTGGTATTCTACATACTCAACCGCTTTTTGCACGGCTGTTTTGAACCTGGACTGGTCAATGGGTTTGAGCAGGTAGTCGATCGCGTTTAATTCGAAACCTTCAACGGCATAATTGCGGTAGGCGGTGGTAAAGATAACCATGGGCTTTTTCTCAAGCGCGTGCATCAGGTCGATGCCGCTGATGTCTGGCATGTCTATATCTAGAAAAAGAAGCTCGACATCATGCTTGCGGATAAATTCTGCAGCGGCAATGGCATCTTCGAAAGTCTGCAGAAGCTCGAGTTGCGGCAAGGCACCGATATAGTTGCGCATCAGCGCCAGTGCAAGCGGCTCATCGTCTACAGCCACGCATTTGATAGGCATAGGGTTTAAACTTTGATGGTTAAATTTACGGTAAAATATCCATCATCGGTTCTGATATTTAAAAAATGCCGGTCAGGGTACAGGTCTTCAAGGCGTTTGCGTATGCTGGCCAGGCTGATACCCGTTCCGCCAAGCGAGTGTTTATTATAAAAGATCTTGTGGCGCGTAGTAAACAGGATCTGGCCCTCCATAGCGGTCAGGTGGATATCAATATTGCTTTCTTCATGGTTGCTGACACCGTATTTGAATACGTTTTCGGCAAAAGCCATAAGCAGCAGCGGGGCAATCTTTTTGTTCAGTGTGTCGCCTTCAAAGCTGACGTTCAGTTTTGTCTTCCGGCTCAGACGCATGGCCTGGAGATCTGCATAATGCTGCAGACAGCTCAGTTCATCGTCAAGCCTGGCCTCGGTCAGCGCAGCCTCGTCAGTAAAATACCGCATAATGGACGATAGCTTCATGAGCATTTCGGCTGTGCGCGAATCATTGATGGTTGCCAGGGTGTAGATGTTATTAAGCGTATTATAAAGAAAATGGGGATTTACCTGCGCTTTCAGGAAGGAGAGTTCGGCCTCGGCGCGGTCTTTTTCGGCCTGCAACACACGGCGCATAGCCAGGTGCAGCTGCCGGTTCGTTTCAAATGCAATGCCGGTAGTAATGATCACGAAAAAGATAAACATGCTGATGATATCTACTTTCGGACGGATTACCGCCGGGCCGGAAACAGGGTGACCATAAGGCCTGATGGTTGTCCGCTGTGCCATTTCCCTGGCCGACTGTTTACGGTGCTGCTGGTTCAGCCTCCCAAAGGGCCGGATCCATAAAACAGCCAGCAAAAGCAACAGAACGCTTGCCGTGTACAACAAAAACCGGCGCCGCCTGAACAGGCCGGGCAGCAGCCACATGGTGTGCACATAATAAAGAACCAGAAAGGCGAGCACAAAACAACAGTAACCTGAAGACAAAAGAAGTGTTTCCGGCTTCACATCAAATATAAGCAGTGGCACAGCCATCAGGCCCAGCCATCCGGCCAGGTGCAGTGTAACGCGCAACTGCTTTATTCTTCTCATGATTTTTCGTGTCGTCTTTCACCAGCTTGCCGGGCAATATGCTTCATCTCCAGCGTAGTGTCCTGTTGACGGCTGCAAAAGAAGACCAAATTGAATCGCTGCCGGCGAATGTGCCGGCCATCTGCCCGAATGTATGGATGGATCAGGATTAATATCGAATGCAAGATAGTCGATATTAAAAATATATCTGTAATTTTAGCGGCTTAAACTGCCAAAAAGGCCGGTAAATTCCGGTGGCCTGGTTGTTGTAACACCCAGGTTTTGAATATAGAACACTAGACGAATAAAAAATATAATGTTAGAATTTTTAACCAAGATTTTCGGAAGCAAATCAGAACGGGATATAAAGGGGATACAACCGCTGGTCAATAAGACCAACGAGGAATATGCAAAACTTGGTTCCATCAGCAATGATGAATTGCGTGATAAAACGACATCATTTAAAACGCGGATTGCAGCGTTTCTTGAAGACATAGACAAGCAGGTAGCCACGTTAAGAACTGAGGCTGAAAGTGAGAGCCTCGATCTTCAGCAAAAAACAAATATTTACGATCAGATCGATAACCTTGGCAAGGAGCGCGATAAAGAACTTGAAAAAGTCCTTCTCGAGATCCTGCCTGAGGCTTTTGCTGTTGTGAAAGAGACCGCGCGCCGCTTTACGGAAAACCAGTTCATTGAAGTGACTGCAACCGACTTTGACCGTGAAATCGCAGCACGCAAAGACAATGTCAAAATTTCAGGCGATAAAGCGCAATGGGCAAACCACTGGAACGCAGCAGGTACAGATGTGGTCTGGAACATGGTTCATTATGATGTACAGCTGATTGGCGGTATTGTGCTGCACCAGGGCAAAATTGCGCAGATGGCTACCGGTGAGGGTAAAACCCTCGTGGGTACACTTCCTGCTTATCTCAATGCGCTTGCCGGACAAGGTGTGCACATTGTTACCGTGAACGATTACCTGGCACGCCGTGACTCGGAGTGGAACGGACCGCTGTTTGAATTCCACGGCTTAAGCGTGGACTGTATTGACAAACACGAACCGAATTCAGAGCAGCGCCGCAAAGCGTATCTTGCAGACATTACCTACGGTACGAATAACGAGTTTGGCTTCGATTATCTGCGTGATAACATGTCGCAGACGCCAGATCAGCTGGTGCAGCGTAAACTTCACTTTGCCATGGTCGATGAGGTTGACTCAGTGCTTATTGACGATGCCCGTACACCACTTATTATCTCAGGCCCGATTCCATTCGGCGATCAGCATGAATTTTACGACCTGAAGCCACGTATCGAACGTCTGGTAAATGCACAGAGAACATATGTTACCCAGGCGCTGAATGAAGCAAAAAAACTCATTAACGACGGCAAAGCCGGTCCGGAAGAAGGGCAGGGTGGTATTGCCCTGTTGCGTGCGCACCGCGGTTTGCCGAAAAACAAGGCACTGATCAAATTCCTGAGCGAGGGAAATGTGAAACAAACCCTGCTGAAGACAGAGAATCACTACATGCAGGACCAGTCGAAAAACATGCCTAAGGTAGATGAGCAGCTGTTTTTCCATATCGACGAAAAAAATAACCAGGTTGAACTGACCGAGAAAGGTATCGAGCTGATTACACAGTCAGGAGAAGATCCCGGATTTTTTGTGCTTCCGGACGTGGGTACGGAGATCGCCGAGCTTGAGAAATCAGACCTTTCGGGAGAAGAAAAAGTATTGCGTAAAGACGAGCTGATGCGCGATTACGCCGTGAAGGCAGAGCGTATTCACTCAGTTAACCAGTTACTGAAAGCCTATACCCTGTTTGAGAAAGATGTAGAATACATCATTGATGAAGGGAAGATCAAAATTGTAGACGAGCAAACCGGCCGTATCATGGAAGGCCGCCGTTATTCTGACGGACTTCACCAGGCTATCGAAGCAAAGGAAAACGTAAAGGTGGAAGATGCCACCCAGACCTACGCTACCATTACGCTGCAGAACTATTTCCGCATGTACCACAAGCTTTGTGGTATGACCGGTACGGCTACCACCGAGGCCGGTGAGTTCTGGCAGATCTATAAACTTGACGTTGTTGAAATCCCGACCAACCGGGCCATTTCGAGAAAAGACGAGCAGGATTTTGTTTACCGCACCATGCGTGAAAAATATAACGCCGTTGCAGACGAAATTGTAAAACTGACCGAAGCGGGCAGGCCGGTTCTGGTGGGTACGACTTCAGTGGAAATCTCCGAATTACTGAGCCGCATGCTTAAACTTCGCGGTATCAGGCATAACGTTTTGAACGCCAAATTGCACCAGCGTGAGGCCGACATTGTTGCCGAAGCAGGAAAGGCCGGTACGGTAACCATTGCCACCAACATGGCTGGTCGTGGTACCGACATTAAACTGGGGCCGGGTGTTAAGGAAGCCGGCGGTCTGGCGATTGTTGGTACCGAGCGTCATGAATCGCGCCGTGTAGACAGACAGCTGCGCGGACGTGCAGGCCGCCAGGGCGATCCGGGTTCATCGCAGTTCTTTGTATCGCTTGAGGATAACCTGATGCGTCTGTTCGGTTCTGAGCGAATTTCAAACATCATGGTACGCATGGGTATTGAAGAAGGTGAAGTGATCCAGCATTCAATGATCACAAAATCTATTGAACGTGCGCAGAAAAAAGTTGAGGAGAACAACTTCGGTATTCGTAAGAGACTTCTTGAGTACGATGACGTGATGAACTCTCAGCGTACCGTTATTTATGCCAAACGTAAGAATGCCCTTTTTGGCGAACGTCTTGACGTAGACATGAACAACATGGTTTTTGATGTGGCAGAAGATATTGTTAACGAATACAAAACCGAGGGCAACTTTGAAGGCTTTAAACTTGAAGTGATCAAAAACTTCTCTGTAGATACAGCCATTACCGAAAAAGAATTTTCTTCGCAGAACGTACAAAATTTGACCGAAAAACTTTTCGAAGAAGCCACTGCATTTTACGCCAGAAAATCTGATGCGGTCATTAACCAGTCTATGCCGGTGCTGACACAGGTGTTTGAAGAACGGGGCGCACAGATTGAGCAAATCATTGTTCCTTTTACAGATGGCATTCGTGGTATACAGGTTCCTGTATCACTGAAAAAGGCAATTGAGAATAAAGGCCGTGAGGTGGTAAAAAGCTTCGAAAAAACGATCGTCCTTGCACTGATCGACGATTCCTGGAAAGAACACCTGCGCGATATGGACGAGCTGAAACAATCGGTTCAGAACGCCGTTTACGAACAAAAAGATCCGCTGGTTATTTACAAGATGGAAGCCTTCACCTTGTTTAAGAACATGCTGAATGCAGTGAATAAAGAGGTTGTAAGTTTTCTCTTTAAAGGTGGTATCCCGGTTGCACAGGAGGCAGAAGACATCCGTCAGGCACCGGCGCCTAAACGCCAGCCGCAGCTTCAGACAACAAAACAGGAGTTTAGTCAGGAAGAACCGGGAGCAGAGTTCGCCGATACGCGCGAAGCAATTCCGCAGCAACCGGTACGCGTCGATCCGAAAGTCGGGCGCAACGATCCATGCCCTTGCGGAAGCGGCAAAAAATATAAAAACTGCCACGGTGCAAGCCTATAATTTGTAATCCAAGCACAGAATGCCGAATTTTGCAAAAAGTTCGGCATTCGTACTTTATAGCCCTGATGGAAAAAACAGCCTGTGTTCTTATAATGATCTTCTTTTGCTGTGCCGCGTTCGCACAGTCAGACCGCAGTAAGCAGGGAGAAGTTAAAGTGGTTAAAGATCCGCTTATTGATAGCCTGATAGCCAGGCGTGCAGAACTTTACCGGAAGAAAACGCCGGTATCGCCTGCAGTTACCCGCCCGCCCGTGGTCTCTTCTATGGGTTACCGCGTACAGATTTTTTACGGATCAGACCGCCGGCAGACATTCAATATGCAGTCCCGTTTCAGGGATGAGTATCCGACATACCGGACATACATTACATACCGCGAGCCCAATTATTACCTGCGCGTAGGCGACTTCAGGTCCAGGCTCGAAGCGCAAAGGTTTCTCAACCAGCTGCGGCCAAAATACCCCACGCTGTTTATTTTCAGGGAAAAGATCAATGCGCCAAATTTAGATACAGATGATCAAGGAGCAAATTAAGCAGCTTTCTGAATCGGTTTTTTCAGAAGTAGTCGGCTTTCGCCGCCACCTGCACGCAAACCCTGAACTTTCCTTCAAGGAGTTCGAAACATCGGCCTTTATTAAGGCGCAGCTGGACCGCTGGCAAATTCCTTATACCGCCTGCGCCAATACAGGCGTTGTCGGACTAATTAAGGGGAAGGGCAATTCAGAAAAGGTCA
The DNA here is from genome assembly GCF_004138205.1 of Pedobacter sp. SYP-B3415. Classification (GTDB taxonomy): domain Bacteria; phylum Bacteroidota; class Bacteroidia; order Sphingobacteriales; family Sphingobacteriaceae; genus Pedobacter. The sequence continues at coordinate 211,613 of NZ_RXNQ01000037.1, read as the reverse complement.
TCGCCCTCCGGGCAGATATGGATGCGCTGCCCATCAACGAACTTAACGACAAACCATATACGTCAAAAAATGCGGGTGTAATGCATGCCTGCGGACATGATGTGCACAGTTCATCGCTGCTGGGAACGGCGTTCATCCTGAACGCTTTGAAAGATAAGTTTGAAGGAACAATAAAACTGATCTTCCAGCCAGCCGAAGAATTGCTGCCGGGCGGGGCAAGCATTATGATCAAAGAAGGCGTGCTGGAAAATCCGAAACCCGCTGCTATTATCGGTCAGCATGTCATGCCGCTGCTGAAGACAGGCACGGTTGGTTTCAGATCAGGGATCTATATGGCCTCGACAGACGAACTCTATGTAACCGTGACCGGTAAGGGCGGGCATGGCGCACAACCTCACCAGAACATCGACCCGGTTTTAATTGCCTCGCACATCATCATTGCCCTGCAGCAGATCGTAAGCCGGCATGCTGACCCGCGGCTGCCATCAGTGCTGTCGTTTGGAAAGGTAATTGCCAATGGCGCTACGAATGTCATTCCGAATGAAGTAAAAATTGAAGGCACATTCCGTACGCTGAACGAAGAATGGCGGGATGAAGCCCACAGGCGTATGAAAAAGATGGCTGAGGGTATTGCTGAAAGCATGGGCGGCAGTTGTGATTTTGATATTCACAGGGGTTACCCTTTCCTGGTGAACGAAGAAAAACTGACCGATGCCACCAGGCAGCATGCTGAGGACTACCTGGGTAAAGAGCAGGTTGTTGATCTTGATATCTGGATGGCTGCAGAAGACTTTGCGTTTTATTCGCAGGTTACTGATGCCTGTTTCTACAGGCTGGGTACCGGCAACGAAGAAAAACAGACCATGTATTCCGTCCATACGCCTACGTTTGATGTGGACGAAGATGCATTGAAAATTTCAACGGGACTCATGGCATACCTCGCATTAAAACAACTGGGCAACTGATGCGTGCCCTGCTCCGGATCATACTTGTATGTTGCTGTGCTTCCACATGCTTTTTCCATCGTGTAGCAGCACAGGAGATTGAACGGTTCAATCCGGATACGATCAAAACGATCACACTTGATTCAGTCGTTAACATCCGTTCCCACCGGCTAAACGTTGAAGATTTTATCAACGCCGTAATCAACGATACAAGTTTTTACAGGGCCTTTCAGAAAATGAAGGCATACAACTTTATTGCCGAGAACCGCCTTTACACCTATGACAAGAAGAACAGGGTGAACGGACGGATCTACCGCAAGATCAGGCACAGCAACAACGGCCCGCATAAAATGCAGTATCTGGTTAAACAGGACACAGGCAAGGTTTACAAAAAGAATGGCAAGTACCAGCTGTATACCGTAGAAATGTTCGACTACATTTTCATGAATGCATACAGCAGCGATTTTGTGCCCAATGCGCCGCTTGGCGATGGCAAGTCGGGCGGAACCAACGAAGGCTACAAAAGCAAACTCAAAACGCTGATCTTCGCACCCGGCAGGCCGGTAAAGGGTGTGCCGTTTATAGGAAGCAAGACCGAGATTTTTACCGCCAATATGCGGCAGTATTACGATTATTCATTTGCCAGCGCCACCTACCTTGATTCAATTCCTGTATACCGTTTTACCGTAGCCGTAAAACCAGATCTGAGCAGCTGGACCAAAAGCGGGATTATGATTCGCGAACTGGTAACCATCTTTGATAAACGGAATTTTAACATTCTGGGCCGCTATGTGGATATGAAATACAGCAATTTTCTGTTTGATTTCGATGTGCAGATGAATATTGAGATGAGTTATTTTAACGAAGACAAACTGCCTACCAAGATCAGCTACCAGGGCAACTGGAATATTCCTTTTAAGCGGGAGGAACGCGCCAGTTTCCTGATCGTACATAAAGACTACAAACTGGCCGGTTCGAAATAACAATAGCCGCCAAAGTCTTATCTTTAATATTTGATTTCCGTATGTTAAAAAAAGTATCATTTGGCCTGTTGCTTGGCTTGGCTTGTTTAAATCTGGGCGCTTCTGCACAGGTGCTCAACAGCCGGCAGATAGACAGCCTCGCAGAGAAGACCCTGCGCACGTTCAATGTGCCCGGAATTGCTGTTGGAATTGTAAAGGACGGTAAACTGATTCACGCCAAAGGATATGGTGTACGTTCTATAAAAACCGGCCGGAAGGTAGACGAGAACACCTTATTCGGCGTCGCATCAAACACAAAAGCTTTTACCGCAGCTGCGCTCGGTATGCTGGTTGACCAGAAAAAGATCAGCTGGGACAGCCGGGTAACCGATATTATCCCTGAATTTAAGCTTTACGATCCCTTCGTTACAAATGAGTTTACGATCAAAGACCTGCTTACCCACCGCAGCGGCCTGGGCCTGGGTGCCGGCGATCTGATGATCTGGCCAGACTCGAGCACGGTAACAAAAAAACAGATGATCCATAATCTGCGCTACCTGAAGCCTGTGTCGAGCTTTCGCACAAAGTATGATTATGACAACCTCCTTTATATTGTGGCCGGCGATGTGGTAGCACGCGTATCTGGCCTAACTTATGAAGATTTTATTGAAAGCCAAATAATCCGGCCGCTGGGGATGACAAAAACAGCGGCTTCCTGGTACAGACTGAAAGACAGGTCAAATATCATTGACGGGCATGCGCCGGCAGACGGGAAACTGGTCCCCGTCGGACTTAGTTTTACCGAGCTTGCCAATGCGGCAGGCGGCATGTACTCAAACATAACCGACATGAGCAAGTGGGTCATCGCGCAGATCGAACAGGGGAAATATGATGACGGCAAAAAACGCTTGTTCAGTGCCGAGGTACATCGTGAAATGTGGTCGCCGCAAACAATTATAAATGGCAGCTCGCCCTATAACACGCATTTTTCCGCTTACGGGCTTGGCTGGTTTCTCAGTGATGTAAACGGTTATTTCCAGGCAACGCACACGGGTGGCCTGGCGGGAATCGTAACCCAGGTTACCATTCTGCCCGAGCTGAAACTGGGTATTATTGTCCTTACCAACCAGCAATCAGGCGCAGCCTTTACCGCCATAAGTAACAGCATTAAAGACGGCTACTTTGGTATAAAAGGCAAAGACCGGATCAAACAATATAACGATGCCCGGCTGAAGAACGAACAGGAGGCAGCAGCCATAACCACGCGGGTACAGCAAGAGATTGCGGCTGCTGAAAAGACCGGGCAGCGAGCCGAACCGGCGGTATATGCAGGCAAATTCCGCGACAACTGGTTTGGCGATATAGAGATCAGTCAGAAGAGCGGCCACCTGTACTTTAAAAGTGTAAATTCGCCCAAGCTGCGGGGAGATATGTATTTTTACAAAGCGAATACCTGGCTGGTTAAATGGCAGGACCGCAGCCTCGATGCCGACGCGTTTGTAATCTACCAGCTTGATGCGCAGGGTAAGCCGTCGGGCATAAAAATGGAAGCGATTTCTCCGCTTACAGACTTTAGCTTTGACTTTCAGGATCTGGACTTTAAACCTCAAACCACAAATAAATAACAAGCAACCATGAAACTAAACAGCAGAACCATTCTCGCACTTTTGATGTTGATAACGACAACAGTGGCCATGACAGCAATGAAGCCAAAGCCAAAAAAAGTCGTCTTCTTTGGCGATTCCATTACGCAGGCGGGCGTACGCGAAAAGGGATATATCTCACTCATCAAAAAGCAGCTCGGCAACGCTGATTTTGAAATTGCCGGTGCAGGCATCGGCGGCAACAAAGTATACGATCTCTACCTCAGACTTGAGTCTGATGTGCTGAGCAAACAGCCTGACCTCGTCTTTATCTATGTTGGTATAAATGACGTGTGGCATAAAAAAACGTCGCAAACGGGAACCGATTACGACAAATACCTCAAATTCTATCAGGCGCTGATCAACAAGATCACGGCTGCTGGAAGTAAACTTGTTTTGTGCACACCTTCGGTAATCGGTGAAAAGAAAACCGGAGAGAACCCGCTTGATGCGGAGCTTGATAAATATGCCCAGGGTATACGTGAGCTGGCAGCAAAAAACAATATTCCGCTTTGCGACCTCCGTAAAGCATTTGCAGACTACGAGGCGGCAAACAATACAGCTAATGCAGAAAAGGGTGTACTGACAAGCGATGGCGTTCATATGAACGATGAAGGGAACAGCTTCCTTGCAAAACAAATGCTGCCGTTTGTAAAATAGCGGCGAGGCGGAACATAACAAAGGGTACAGACAGGCAGTAGAATGATTAAGCAGGATACGATAGACAAAATCATGGATACCGTGCGTATCGAGGAAGTGGTGGGCGATTTTGTTAACCTGAAAAAGCGCGGAACCAGCCTGATCGGAAACTGCCCGTTTCATAACGAAAAGACACCCTCGTTTAATGTATCGGTTTCAAAAGGCATCTACAAATGTTTTGGCTGCGGAGTAGCCGGCGATTCCGTTCGCTTTGTTATGGAGCACGAGAAATACTCGTACCCCGAAGCACTGAAGTACCTGGCTAATAAATACAGCATCGAGATTGAGGAGACCCGGGAGGTTCCGAGAGATACGGAAGCTTACCAGGCGCGTGAAAGCCTGTACGTGCTGTCGCAGTTTGCCGCCGGCTTTTTCAGGGAACAGCTCTGGGAAAGTGAAGAGGGCAGATCTGTCGGCCTGAGTTATTTCAGGGAGCGCGGCTTCAGAGAAGACGTGATCCGCAAATTTGAGCTGGGCTATTCGCCAGATGTATGGGACGCCCTCACGCAAAAGGCGCTCAATGAAGGTTACGCACAACAATATCTTGAGGCTACCGGTCTGAGCATCAAAAATGACAAGGGCCGTGTTTACGACCGTTTCCGCGGCCGCGTCATGTTCCCGATTCATAACTTTACAGGAAGGGTTATTGGTTTCGGCGGCCGGACACTGAAAACGGAGAAAAGTGTCCCGAAGTATGTAAACTCGCCTGAAAGCGACATTTATCACAAGTCGAATGTTCTTTACGGGCTCTTCCAGGCAAAAAAGGCCATCCGCGATGCAGACAACTGTTACCTGGTTGAGGGGTATGCCGATGTTCTTTCTGTGCACCAGGCCGGTGTAGAAAACGTCGTTGCCTCATCAGGGACCTCCCTTACTACAGAACAGATCAGGCTTATTTCAAGGTTTACAGAGAACGTCACCATTCTGTATGACGGTGACCCTGCAGGTATCAAAGCGTCACTTCGCGGGCTAGACATGATACTTGAAGAAGGCATGAACGTCAAGGTTGTTTCTTTTCCTGACAAACATGATCCCGACTCATATATGCATGCGGTTGGTGCGTCGGTATTTCGCACCTACATTGAGCAGAACCGCAAGGATTTTATCTTTTACAAAGCAGATGTGCTGCTGGCAGAAGCAGGCAATGATCCGATAAAGCGGGCGGGTATTATCCGCGATATTGTGGAAAGCATCTCGAAGATACCAGACAGCATCAAGGCATCGGTTTTTGTGCGCGAGTGCAGCCGCCTGCTTGAGGTAGAAGAGCGGATCCTGCTTACCGAGCTGAATAAAATGCGCGCCGCGCGTACAAAAAAGTCAGCCGGCACAGGCTACAGCGGACCATCAGCCTACAGCAACCAGCAGGGGCCGGGTTCATATGTTCCCGAGCCCTTGCCTATGCCGGATGAACTCGCAGCAGACTTTCTGGAGTCAGACACGGAAGAGGCAAATGAGCAGCGCCAGGAAAATGAGATTGTGCGGTTACTTTTGAATTTTGGTCATGAACTGGTAAATTGGGATGGGATTGATAACATGTACATTGGCTCTTTCGTCATTCAGAACCTGGCCGACGTAGAATTTACAGATGCGCTTTGTAAACGGATCATTGATCACTATAAAGCAGAGATCGAGCTTGGCCACCTTCCGGTTGCGAGCCAGTTTATTCAGCATAAGGATCCTGAAATTGCAAACCTGGCCATTACCTTGTCTACCTCGCCCTATCAACTGAGCGAAAACTGGGAGAAACGACACCAGATCTATGTGAAGGATGAAAGCATGAATCTGAAAAACACGATATTAGGAGGGATTTACCACCTGAAGAAACGTAAGATAGATCAGATCCTGTCTAACCTGCTTCGTGAGATACAGGAAGAAGCTACGGCTGAAAACCAGGAAATCCTGATGCAGCGGTACATCTATATAAAAAACGTGGAAAAGGAGATATCAAAATACCTGGGGTCAGTTATCGTAAAATAAAATGGCTGTTCACAATGACAGGGGGCGGGAAGGCGAAGCACAGGCGGCGGCGTACCTGGAACAGGCAGGGTATGAGATTATGGATGTGAACTGGACATCCGGACGCGAAGAAATAGACATTGTGGCTTACAAAGACCGTCAGATTATTTTCGTGGAAGTGAAGTGCCGCAGCAATCTCAGCTTTGGCGAACCCGAAGACTTTGTAACGCCGGCAAAACAAAAGCGACTGGCGCGGGCTGCCCGCGCCTATGTAGATACTATGGCACACCAGGGAGAAATACGGTTTGATATCATTTCTATTGTACTTCATCCTGACAGCGCACCGGTTATGAAACATATTGAAGATGCCTTCTGGCCAAGCTATCATGAATAAGATCTTTATATTTTTGCTTTCGGCAGCTGTTTTTGCAGGCTGTAAAGAGCGTGCAAAACTCATGGATTTCAGCACGCCTTTTCAGGGCGAAAATTTCCGGTCGGGAGAAACCATTAAAATGCAGCTTGATCTGCCCCGGGGATTTCAACCGGACTCTGTAATTTATCATGTAGACGGGCAACCGCTGGCGCGCAATACCGGAGGTAAGCCGTTTTCGCTGCCATCAGACCGCCTGGGTCTTGGCTTCAGGCAGCTGCGGGCGGTGGTGCATACGGCGGGAAAAACGGATACCGTACAAACAAATGTCGTGATCCGGTCGGGCAGGAAACCCGACAGGTATACCTACAAAGTTCTGAACGTGTTTCCTCATGATACGAGTGCCTACACCCAGGGCCTTGAGTTTCATGACGGTAAATTTCTGGAAAGCACGGGCAGAAAGGGTCAGTCCAGGCTGCGCTGGGTAGAGGCGGAAACCGGGAAGGTGCTGCAGGAGGTGAAGTTAGATGCAAAATATTTTGCTGAGGGGATTGCAAAAGTCGGCAACCGCATTCTGCAGCTCACCTGGCAGGACAAGATGGGCCTGATCTACGATGCACAAACCTTAAAACAAACCGGCACCTTTCCCTACCAGAAAAGTCCTGAAGGCTGGGGACTTTGTTATGACGGCACACGCCTGGTCAAGTCTGACGGCAGCAACCGCCTTTGGTTTCTAAATGGAGAAAACTATAAAGAAGAAGGCTTTATAGAGGTTTATGACGACAAGGGAGCAGTTGACCGGCTCAATGAGCTCGAATTTATTGATGGGAGCATTTATGCCAATGTTTATGGACAGGAAAGGATCATTATGGTTGATCCGAAAAGCGGCGCTGTAACCGGCGCCATTGACCTCACTGGCCTGTTTCCCAAAGATTATTTTAAGGATGATGCTGATGCATCTAACAACGTACTAAACGGAATCGCCTACGACCGTACCGGCAAGCGGCTGTTCGTAGGCGGTAAAAAATGGCCGAAACTGTTTGAGATCCGGCTGATAAAAAAATAGACTTTAATCTTTTCTAAGTTCGTCTATGGTGCCGTTAAAGGTAATAGCCTGCCTGTTATTGCTGTTTGCAATCAGCGTGGCATAACCTTTCTCAGAGACATCAAGCGTGAACCGGTGATTGTCCTTTACATCTTTCGTTGTAAAGGTGATGACCCATCCGCCCCGCTTCTTACGCGTTTCTTTCATTGTGAAGTTTGTCGACGTAAATTTGATGCCATTCTCATTCGGATTATAGGGTGCAACAAAAGCGCGGCCGAAATAGGGTAGATAGGCTTTCAGCGTGTCGCCGTTCAGCTGCAGGTCATATTGCATGCCATTCAGCTGAATCATACTGCCGCTGTTTACGCCCTGCATGCGGCTCATGATGCGGCTTACATCGAGGCTGTTCAATGGCAGCGCTGCACTCGCATTAAAAACGAATTTCTTCGATCTGATCAATCCGCTCAACGCTTCTTTATCTGTTACCTGTGCCTTTAGACCCGTAGTAACGAGCAGCAGGGCACATATCATTTTTAAAAGTTTCATTTGAATCTGTTTTGGGTGTTATATAGAACAGATGCACACGCGGCAAGTTTTCCATAAATATCAGCAAAAATGCGCAGGAAAAATACTGGTTTTATTGCGGGTTGCCGGCGTGCGGAAGGCAAAGGATTATAGGCCGGGGGCTTAGCCCGGCGGTTGGGCGTCGGGTGATCAGCCTCAAGGCCAGTTAACGGCATGGGTAAAAACAAAGCCCCTGTTGGTTTAGTCAGGGGCTTTGTTGAGTGCTATGCGTTTAGGGTTGCTTAACCTGTTCGATTGGAACCGCAAACTTGTCATATGCCTGCGTTTTTAAACCAAGGCGTTTCAGCCCGGCAGCAAACTGCTCCTGTTTGCCGACAATAATGACCCGCGTGTTATCGTGGTTGAAATACTTGTTTGCCACCCGCTGAATGTCATCGGCAGTAACCGCATTGATCTTTTGAAGATAGGTACGGTAAAAATCCTTCGGCAATCCGTTGATCAGAATGTTACTTGCAAACCCTGCTGTGCGTGCCGGGTTCTCAAGTCCGAGGGCAAATGAACCATTATACAGATTTTTTGCGTTCTGCAGCTCTTCTGCGCTCACCTTGTTTTTTCTCATACCATCAATTTCGCGAAGGAATTCGACAACAGCGCTGTCTGCTTTCTCGTTGCGAACAGATGCAGAAGCACTGAATGTGCTTTGGAAGCGGCCGGCACCCGTAGAGGAATAAGCACCATAGGTAAAACCATGTTTTTCACGAAGGTTCATAAACAAACGTGCCTCGGCTCCGCCGCCAAGAATCTGGTTGGCAAGCAGCACAGCGAAATAATCCGGATTGTTCATAGGCAGGTCTATCAGGTTGATCACCGTGATTTCAGACTGCACCGCGTTTGGCACATCAACAATGTTTATTTCTGTCTTCGCAGGATTATTTACCTTAGTCAACACAGGTAGTTTCAAAGCGCTCCCTTTCCAATCGCCGAAGGCTTTCTGGGCCAGAGCTTTTGCAGCTTCAGGTTTGATATCGCCGACAAAGGTCAGGTAACCGCGCGAAGGCGTAACATACTTCTGGTAGGCAGCCTTTACATCGTCGAGTGTCAGTGCGTTCAAACTTTGTTCGCTCACAAACTCACCGTAAGGGTGGTTGGTGCCATAACTGAGCGCATTAACCACACGCGATGAGATGGCTTTCGCGTTCCGTTCGTTTGACTTGAGGCCGGTAAGATTTTGCGATTTGAGTTTTTCGAATGAGGCCTGCGGAAAAGCCGGATGGCGAAGGCCTTCGGAAAACAGTTGAAAAGCCTGATCAAAATAACGTGTTAACGCAGATACGCTTCCGCCGGATGAACTGAGGCCGACATTCGCGCCAAGCATGTCGACAGCTTCGTCATACTGGGCCTTGGTTTTTGATGTGGTGCCTTCGCGCAGCATGGCGCCCATAATGCTCATGACGCCGGCTTTGCTGCCTTCTGTAACGGGTCCTGCATCAATTGAATAACTCGCCGTAACCCTGGGCAGCTTATGGTCTTCCACCACCAGGACAGTGATGCCGTTTGATAATTTATAAATGACCGGGTCGCCGATCTTGATCACCGGCGCCGGACCCGGCTTGGGTTTCTGGCTCCGGTCAATTTTTTGCGCAAATGCCAGCTGTCCGAAAAGAAGCGCAGCAGCAAAAATATATAGTTTTTTCATGTTGATCTGTTGTTTGGTATGAGGCTATTTCTTCGGCAGGTAATAAAGTACTACGCGCTGGTTTTTATTGAGGTATTTCTTAGCAACATCTCTGATGTCTTCGCGGGTTACCTTTCTGATCTGATCCAGCTCCTCATTGATGCTGTTGGTGTTCTTGTTGTGAAAAGTATAACCATTGGCCAGGTTTTCTGCCACACCAATCATTCTTGAGTTAGCACCGACATAGTTATTCTCAAACTTGTTCATTACCTTCTTGTATTCCGCCTCAGAGATAAGATCTGACTTTAATTTTGCCACCTCGGTATCGATATCCTTCAACAGCGAATCGAGCGGCGTGTTTCGGTTTGGCAGTGCCAGGGTAATGTACGCACCATAATCTTCGAGAGAGTAGTTGAAGGCCGCCACCTGCAGTGCGTTTTTCTTTTCATCTACCATTTTTCTGTTCAGCCGTGAACTTGCACCGCCGGAAAGAATTGAAGTGATCATCTGAAGTGCCTGCGCATCTTTATCAGCCATGCCGGGAACACGGTAAGCAGCAAAGATTGCCGGGATCTGGATGTTTGCGTCATAGGCTGTATCAATAATCTGTTTTGTGATCGGTTTCAGCGCTACCTTATTTCGTTCCACAGGTGCACCTTTTGGCACTTCGGCAAAATAGTTCTGCACAAGCGTTTTGGTTTTCGAAATGTCTATATCGCCGGCAATAACCAGTGCAGCATTATTCGGAACATAGAATTTTTTAAAGAAAGCTAAAAACTCATCGAGTTTGGCGGCGTCAAGATCTTCCATCGATCCGATCGGCTGCCAGCGGTATGGATGCCCGTCAAACAGGTGCGTAAAGATGCGTTCGGTAAATTTGCCATACGGCTGGTTGTCTACACGCAGGCGTTTCTCTTCTTTTACCACTTCATTCTGGGTGCGTACGCCTACCTCATTGATTACAGGGTGAAGCATGCGCTCGCTTTCCAGCCACAGGCCGAGCTCAAGCTGATTTGAAGGGAAAACCTCGAAATAAAAGGTGCGGTCCTGCGAAGTATTGGCGTTGTTCTGGCCGCCATTGCTGCTGACCGTTTTCATGAACTCTCCGCGTTTCATGTTTTTGGAGCCTTCAAAGAGGAGGTGCTCAAAGAAATGCGCAAAACCTGTTCTTCCGGTCTGCTCATCTTTTGAGCCTACGTGGTACATCACAGAAACGGCAACCACGGGGGCAGATTTATCCTGGTGCAGGATAACATGCAGGCCATTATCAAGATCGTATTCTGTAAACTGTACTTTTTGCGCAGCGGCAGTCAGGCACAGCGCCAGCATACCTCCTGTGAAAAGTAATTTTCTTTTCATGTTGTAAATAAATTAGTTAATGTAGAAGCGAAAGGTAAGAAATAATAAGAACAGCGAAAAATGTTTCGCAGAAGACCCGCCGGCGGGTTGGTGCCGGCGGGTTATAAATTATCTCCAGGATTTATACTGGTTTATTAGGCCATTTGTCGAGGCATCATGCGAAGAAACCATTTCATCATCTTTTAGCTCGGGAAGGATATTTTTTGCAAGCTGTTTGCCGAGCTCTACACCCCACTGGTCAAAGCTGAAAATGTTCCAGATTACACCCTGAACAAATATTTTGTGTTCATAAAAAGCAATGAGGCTGCCAAGTGTGTAAGGTGTTACCTTTTTCAGTAAAAATGAGTTTGTTGGCCGGTTGCCTTCAAATACCTTGAACGGGGCAAGCTTCGCGATCTCAGCATCACTTTTGCCTTCTTTTTTAAGTTCATCCGTTACCTGTTCATGCGTTTTGCCGTTCATGAGTGCTTCGGTTTGGGCAAAATAGTTCGAAAGGAGGATCGGGTGGTGCTCACCAAGCGGATTCAGGCTTTGCGCAGGTGCTATAAAATCGCAGGGAATTAATTTTGTTCCCTGGTGAATCAGCTGGTAAAAAGCATGCTGCCCATTGGTACCGGGTTCGCCCCAGATAACCGGACCGGTCTGATGCTCGACCTTCTTGCCATCGCGACCCACAAACTTACCGTTGCTCTCCATGTCCCCCTGCTGAAAATAGGCGGCGAAACGGTGCATATACTGGTCGTAAGGCAGAATGGCCTGGGTTTCAGCGCCCCAGAAGTTGATATACCAGATGCCCAGAAGCGCCTGAATTACAGGAATATTTTTTTCGAATGCGGTGCTGCGGAAATGGTTGTCTGCAGCATGGGCACCGTCAAGCAGCTCAATGAAGCGGTCAAAACCAATTGCTAGCGAAATGGACAGCCCGATGGCGCTCCATAACGAATAGCGGCCCCCAACCCAGTCCCAGAATTCAAACATATTTTCGGTGTCGATACCAAATGCAGAAACCTCTTTGGCATTTGTAGACAGCGCTGCAAAGTGTTTGGCAACATCGTCCTGCTTTGCCCCGCTATCAAGGAACCAACTGCGTGCACTGTGCGCATTGGTCATGGTCTCCTGCGTTGTGAACGTTTTTGAGGCGATCAGGAATAGAGTCGTTTCGGGGTTCAGGGCTTTCAGCGTTTCAGCCATGTGCGTGCCGTCGATATTTGAAACGAAGTGCAGATTCATGTGGTTTTTGTAGGCTTTAAGCGCCTCTGTTACCATGACAGGGCCAAGGTCAGAGCCGCCAATGCCAACATTCACCACGTCGGTGATTGTTTTACCGGTGTATCCCTTCCAGTCGCCGCTGATCACCGAATCGCTGAACTTTTTCATCTTCGCCAGAACAGCGTTCACCTCAGGCATTACATCTTTACCGTCAACTTCGATAGCGCTGTTGCTGCGGTTGCGTAATGCCACATGCAGTACAGGCCTGTTTTCGGTTTCATTGATCCGGCTTCCGCTAAACATAGCTTCAATGGCTTCATTGAGCTTACATTCCGCCGCCAGGCTGATCAGCAGCTTAAATGTTGTCTCGTCGATACGGTTTTTTGAAAAATCAAACAGGATATCTTCAAACTTAAGCGAAAACTTTTCGAAGCGCTGGGGGTCTGCCGAGAAGAGCTCTTTCAGATGGACGGTATGAACAGCGTTAAAATGTTCCTGAAGCGCACTGTACGCTTCTGTCCGGGTCAGATCGGTTTTTGGTAGCATCGTCTAAACTTTTTTTGTAAAGGTAATATTTTTGAATAAGCCGGCGTGGATGCATCGCGGCTGCAGTTGTGCAATTTATTTTACCTTTGCCTTTATGACCAAAGAACAAATTCAGGATTTAAGGGATAGAACAGCTTCCCTGAGGAGGCATCTTTGACGTCGATGCCCGCTTAAAAATCGTAACAGAAGAACAGGAAAAGACGCTCGCGCCAGATTTTTGGGATGACCCGAAAGCTGCCGAGGCGATATTGGCCAATATAAAGGCAAATAAAACCTGGACAGATGCCTGGCAGCAGGTCAATGCATCGGTCGAAGACAGCCAGGTCATGCTCGACTTTCTGCAGTCGGGCGATGCTTCAGAAAGCGAAATGCAGGACCAGTTTGCGCAGACGCTTACCCTTCTTGAAGACCTTGAGTTCAAAAACATGCTGAGCAGCAAGGAAGACCAGTTGCCGGCCGTCATGCAGATTACGGCAGGTGCCGGAGGTACCGAAAGCTGCGACTGGGCATATATGCTCATGCGTATGTACATGATGTGGGGGGAGAAAAACGGATACCGTATCACCGAGCAGGACTCGCAGGAAGGGGAGGTAACAGGCATTAAGTCTGTAACCCTCCAGTTTGAAGGCGATTTTGCCTATGGTTATCTGAAAGGGGAAAATGGCGTTCACCGTTTGGTGCGCATCTCACCATTCGACTCAAATGCGCGCAGACACACGTCTTTTGCCTCGGTATATGTTTACCCGCTCGTGGACGATACAATTGAGATAGACATTAACCCCGGTGATATAGAATTTGAAACGTTCCGTGCCGGCGGTGCCGGCGGGCAAAATGTAAATAAAGTTGAAACCGCTGTACGCCTGTATCACAAGCCTTCGGGTATTGTGATCAAAAACCAGGAGTCGCGCTCGCAGCTTCAGAACAAGGATAATGCAATGCGGCTTCTGCGGTCGCAGCTTTATGAAGTGGAGCTGAGAAAGCGTATGGAAACAGTGGCTGCGATAGAAGGCTCAAAGAAAAAAATCGAATGGGGTTCACAGATTAGAAATTATGTGCTGCATCCCTATAAGCTCGTCAAAGACCTTCGCACAAATCATGAAACCTCAAATGCCCAGGCAGTGCTGGACGGTGATCTGAATGATTTTTTGAAGGCATACCTGATGGAATTTTAAACTGTTATTACGCTTCTCACTCACATGAAAAAGGTTGCCATTCTTATTTTTTGCCTCAGCATGCTTAGTCAGCTTCAAGCCCAGGAAGTCATTCCCTTGTACCGAGGTCAGCTTCCCGGTTCCAGACCTGTACCGGCAGATTATGTCGAAAAGGCGGAGCCCGGCAAAGACGGTATTTTGCGCATCAGCAAAGTGTCAGTACCGACGCTTACCTGGTTCCCCGCACCAAAAGATAAGGCTAACGGAACAGCAGTGATCGTCTGTCCCGGTGGGGGATATAATATTCTCGCCTTTACCCATGAAGGTACGGATGTGGCGAAACGGTTAAATGAGGCGGGGATTAGTGCATTTGTGCTGAAATACAGGCTGCCTTCCGACCAGATCATGGAAGATAAACGTTTTGCTCTGCTGCAGGATGCACAGCAGGCGATATACCTGGTCCGTTCAAACGCCAGAAAGTACGGCATAAAAAAGAACCGCATCGGCATTATGGGCTTTTCGGCTGGCGGACATTTCGCTTCGACACTGACGGTGCATTATGCGGACAGGAAGATCCACCAACGGGAAAAGATCAGTTTCAGGCCTGATTTTTCTGTGCTCGTTTACCCGGTCATCAGCTTTTCAGAGTCAGTGCACACAGGAACTATGAAAAATTTGCTTGGTTCCAATCCTGCGGAAGCAGATAAACATTACTTCTCTTCAGATAAACAGGTCGACAGGCAGACACCGCCTGTGTTCCTGGTGCATGCGGAAGATGACAAAACAGTTGCGGTACAAAACAGTCGCCTGTTCAAAGCAGCGGCCGACCGTGCGGGAATAAAGAATGACCTGTTTCTCTACCACCTGGGTGGGCATGGTTTCGGTATGTATAACAAAAAAGAGGCTGGAGACTGGTTCGCTGCTATGCTGACCTGGTTGAAAAAAAACGGCCTGATTTGATAGCTATCTGCGCTTGTTTCAGCGTATCTGAAGCTATTTAAAGTGTCCCGATTAAAGGGACTTCACCTTAAAGTTGGTAACTTTCGTAAAGTTACCAACTTGGTTTTTATTTTCCTAAAAATTAAAAAAATTTCTTATTTATTCTGTTTCGCCGGTCAGAATATGCTGCAGTTCCTGTAATTCTTTCACCTTATCAGGTGCGCCTGCATTTTCATAGGCCGAAATGAGGTTGCGCAGCACCCGGCGGATGATCTCCGTATTGCTGCAGGGCCGGTAATAGCCTGGCAGCGGGTCCAGGTTCAACTGACGCAGGAACTGGTCTACATCATGTTTGCCGAATATGTTTCCTTTATTAAAGGCATTGATGTAAAACAACACGCCAAACTCCTGCTCATGTTCACGCTTTGTTTCATCCACATACCCCAAAATAAAATGCTGCGGTAAATTGATGCCGTAAATAGGTATGTCAAGCTTCTGGGCAAGGGTGGAATAAATGATGGCCAGCGATATCTGGTTCCCCTTCTTACTTTCCAACACCTGGCTGATGTACGAGTTTTGCGGATCGTGGTGGTTTTTTGTATTGCCCCCGAATCCATGCTGGTTATACAACACGTGGTTGATGAGTTTCACCTTTTCGATCGAACTCATTTCGTATTGCAGATTTACCCAGATATCACGCTTCATTTCCTCGATCTGAAAAATAAGTTTCTGCTCGTCCAGGTCAGGGTACTGATACCGGTTAACGATCAGGGCGCCCTGAAGAAGATCGAAGGCACCGCTCATATACCATAGGTTTAGATCTTCTTTAACAGAATTGAATTGTATGCGATGTACAATATTCTCTATCCGTTGCTGCATTAATGCATCAAACGATTGCTCCCATGCATTCTCAAGATAATCCACAACCTCATTCCCATACTCGAGCAGTTTTTTCTCTACATGACCATAAACTTCCTCATCGGGGTCATCTAAAAGTTTAACGAGTGCGCTGATTTCTCCAATATTTTCCATAAAACTTTATCCTGATGGCGCTGTTTAGCTACTTTTGCCCCATGAACACGCAATTTTTCGTCGATTACCTGAAGCACAGGCTCACCGCCAAAAGCCGTCACGGAACGCATTCTCCATTTGTTTATAAACTCGCTGACGAGGTAATTTACGATTTTGCCGCTACACAGGATTATCAAACAATAGAGAAGCAGCGAAAAAAACTTTTGAATGACGATCGGTTTATCACCGTGACCGATCTGGGTGCGGGATCGCACCTAAATAAAAACAACCGTAAACAGGTAAAGACGATAGCGCGGAATGCGTTGAAAAAGCCGTCGCTGGCACAGCTGCTTTACCGGCTGTCCCGCTACAGCCAGCCCAAAACGCTTATCGAGTTAGGTACCTGCCTTGGTATCACCACATCATATTTCTCCAAAGCATGCCCCGGCGCAGAAATAACTACCATAGAAGGATGCCCGCAGACCGCCGCTGTGGCGCAGGAAAACCTGAATGCACTTGGCTGTGGAAATGTTCAGCTTCTTACGGGAAACTTTGATCACATCTTTCCTGAGCTTGTTAAAACCACCCCCAGGCTGGACTTTGTTTATATAGACGGCAACCACCGTAAAGATGCCACGATAGCTTACTTTGAAACCTGTCTTCCCAAAGTGTATGAAGGCACCATGCTTGTTTTTGACGATATTTACTGGAGCGCCGGTATGAAAGAAGCCTGGGAGCAGATTAAAAGCCATCCCGATGTAACCGTTACCGTCGATCTTTTCTGGATCGGACTTGTATTTTTTAAAAAAGGCCAGGCTAAAGAGCACTTCAGGCTGAAAGTCTAAGCAGTGTACATGCTGTCTTTTATAAGGAGCGCAGTGCCACCACGCTGATCTGCGCCTGTTCCTGCTGTCCGCTGTAGCCCTCATGCTTCGGGGCTGCCGCTGCCATCAGGGCTGAACACAAAACCAGTTCCCAAACGTCCGTTTTCCCTTCAAATCCAATCCCTTCGGGAACCCAATTTTTCTGAAAACTGAATATTCCGTTAAATAACTTATAATTTAGTTGTATAACTGAAAAATAAGTTATAGCTTTAGTTTATGGAAGAATTAACAAAGGCTGAAGAACGCATTATGCAGGTAATCTGGAAATTGCAGCGTGCATTTGTAAAAGATATTCTGGAAGAACTGAACGACGATCCCAAACCACCTTATAACACGATTTCCTCAATCGTACGCCTGCTGGAAAAGAAAGGTTATGTAGGGTACAAGGCTTATGGTAAAACTTATGAGTACTTCCCGGTCATTGCCCGCGATGACTATGCAAAGACCACCTTCGGCAAACTATTTTCCGGCTATTTCGATAACTCTGCCGCAAGCCTGCTTTCTTTTATGGTGAAAGAAAAAGCGCTTAGCGATGATGACATTGCGGCCATCCAGGCGCTGATCAACAAACAACAACGATAACATGGAAATCCTGCTTTATCTGCTCAAGGTTAGCCTTTGCCTGTCGCTATTTTTCGGCCTTTATTTTTTCCTGCTCCGCGGAACGACATTCTTTTTATTGAACCGGGTATATCTGCTTACCGCGCTGCTGGCGAGTTTTATAATTCCGGCTATGCGGATCGTTATTGAACGCGAAACGCCCGCCGTCCCGGTCGTGCAGGCAACGCCAATCCCCGGCCACGATATCCTTACCACTGCAGAACCCCTTTTAATTGAAAGCGCAGAACAGAGCGCTGGCGCTGTATGGTCAGAACCCACTCGTCTGCTCCTGCCTGCCTATAGCCTGATGGTACTTATCTTTCTCTTGCCCCTGATCAGGCAGATATTCCTGTTGCTGCTGCAGCGCAGCAAGCCGTACCGCAGGATGGGCAGGCTGCGGATTATAAACAAACGGCAGGGTTTTACAAACTGCTCGTTTTTCAACCAGGTGTTTGTAAACCCCGACCAGCTAACCGACGAGCAGGAACTTTGCGTTTTCCTGCGGCATGAAACCGTGCACGTCACACAATGGCATTCTGCTGACAAGGTCCTGGCCAGGCTAGCCGCGGCCGTACTGTGGTTTAATCCGGTTGTCTGGTGGTATAACCGCGAGCTGGAACTGGTGCACGAATTTGAAGCCGACAGCAGTACCGCACAATATGGCGATGAGGCGGCTTACGCCAGCCTTTTGTTACGCATGGCAGGGCGGCCCCTTGCCCCGGCGCCGGTTCACCACTTTGTACGCCACCCCGTGCGTCAGCGGATTGAAATGCTTTTTACCAATCAATCAAATAAAATGAGAAAATTTATGTACCTCGCAGCACTGCCGGCAACGGCGCTGCTGCTCTGGGGCTTCTCGGTCAGCTATGTCGACGTGCCCGGGCAAGAAGCCGCCCAGTTAAAAATTCAGGATAGCAGCTGGCGCAGCGATCCGGGTTACCTGCGTGCGAAGGCCAAGATCGATTCCTTGCACGGCAAGCCGCTTAGCGGCAAAATAGGCGCCCTTTGGTCGGGAAGTTTTGCCGAAGGTTTTGTGCTTGAAACCGGAGGGGAAAAACTTCGTGTAGCCCTTTCGCACAAAAAGCTAACACAGGCCGGCTTAATGGCCGGACGCGGTGTCAACATTACACTCAGGGGTGTGCTGGTTGACCAGAACAGGGTGATTACCTTTGTGCCTACCGAGATCAAAAACGCGGCGGGAAAAACGGTCTATAGGGAGAAAATCGTAAATCATGCTTTTTTATATGAGGCTAACTGGGCCCGTTTTGCCCATAGCCGGATCAGCGGGCTTTCCAAAGATGCCGCAGGGAATATAACGAGCCTCGTGCTGTATGATGGTCACTTTACACTCAGGTTTAACCTGTCGGGTCAGCAGCTGGCAGCCGGTAACTTCCGCAAGGGCGATTCTGTGCTTGTCAAATTTTTCGGAGAGTCTAAAACCGGAAACCGGAGTTTTGCGTCAAGCAAACTCATAGCCTTATACAGCGAGCCAAAGGGTAAAGAATTGCGCAATCCGGCCCATCATGACAGGTTTTATGAGCAAGACGGAAAACAAAAACGTCCCTCAGGGTCAACAGGTTTGAGGTACCAGGGCGCAGTCCGGACCTCGCAAAGCAGTCAACCCGCGGCAGGTGCTGATGTCGGAACCGCCTGGGCCCGGCTTTTTGGACGCATGAGAATGAATTTTGCAACAATAGAGAAGAAGGGTAATCTTGTCCGTGTGAGCGATGCTTCAATTGTTTTTCCGAAAATTACGATAGATGCCCGGCAGGTTGTCATCAATACGTTAACGGACCAGCTTACCGCAACCGACTTCAACATGATGAAGGATGGGAAAGTCATTGAGCACCCGCCAGGCGCGCAGCTGATTTTAAATACCAGGACCGGCGCTTTTTCGATGAAACAAAGCTTGCAGAAGCAACATCCTGAACTGCAGGCAGAATATGCGGCACAGGATTCGACCATTGTAAATAAGAGCGCCTCGCGGATTGATCTGTTTGGCAAGGCCGAACTGAAGACACCTTTTTTTAAAATTGAAGGAAGTCATATCGAATACGATTATAAGGCCGAATCAGTCAGGGCACATAATTTCGCCTTTACGCACCTGCGCAAGCCGGAAGTCAGAACAACAGGCAGCCTGCTTACCGTAGATTTCAAAACCGGTACCTATTCCGTACAGGGCAAGCTCTTTTAGACAGTACGATTCAAAACTATATTAAAACGCTTCCGCCAGGCTGATGTAAAAACCGCCCTGGCGTTTTTCATTTGGCCGTTTTTCCCCGATGCCATAATCGAGGCGAAGGCTGAGGCCCTTTTCCGGGTCAAAGAAATAGCGAAAACCACCCCCGTAATTGGGCTTGAAGGCGTTGATGGCCAGCGAACTTTTTTCGCCAAATACCTGACCGGTGCCGATAAAGGCCGCTGCACCAAAACGGTGGTTGTACCTGAAGCGCAGCTCGCCCTGAAAGGCAAGCAAATTTTCATCGCGATACCTTCCGCTATAATACCCACGCATCATCTCGTCGTTGCCTAACTGCGGCAGGATCCAGAACGGGGTATTGCTGCTTTGTACGGTCTGATAGATTCCCTGAGCGGCAAAAATAAATTTGGGATGTAACCGCCAGAAACTGCTGGCATTGGCCAGGATCCGGCTCCCGCTGAAATTATCGCCGCCGAACAGGTCGGGGGCATACTGATAGGCTATCCGGCCGAAAAAGCCCGTGCTCGGATAATTGTTTGAATTTCTCGTATCATAACTCTGCGACACACCGACAAAAAATGCCTTGCCGCCGGGAACACCCCTTAAGCCCGGCTGACCGAAAATGCCGCCGTTCTCCTTATCAGTGAAATGATACTGCTCAAAGCCAAGCGATAGTCCTGTATACGCGTGCGGGAGCAAACGTTTCTCCAGGTCGAACGCAAGTTTTACCATATTCTGTACCAGCCGGTCCTTGTTTGATTCTAACGTGGAGTTCCCCGTGCCAAAAAAGTCAAACGGCATTTTCCGGATCTTTACATCGCCAATATAATGGAAGCGGTTTCCCGGCGTCCAGCCGTCGGCATTCAGACTGATGTTGAAAATCTTTTTGGTCGAGGTAGAAAAATTTCCTGAAAAATTAGAACTCCGGTTTGTCGTGTCTTTACGGTCGGCATAAAAGGAGTATAGTGCCCCAAGACCAAATTCAATACCGATTTCCTGTGAATAACCGAACACGGGCACCGGCATAAAACTCGGCGCGCGCGTGCTGTCTTTTTTATTTGAAAGGTATTTTTCAATCAGCTTGCGTTGCGCTGCAAGGGGCAAAGCTACCATTAAGATCGCGATCAGGGAGAGAAGAACTTTTTTCATGAAACGCAAAAGTAGTTGTTTTGTGTCCATAGTCGAGCCATGAGGGAGTGAAGTTTTAAGTTGTAGGTATGAGGTTGTAAGTCGGGGCGCATATCCCTGAATGAGACCAAAGAAAAAGGAAAAAGGAGGAAAGAACGCGACGCCTAACCCCTCAATGAGATTAAAGAAAAAAGAGAAAAGACTGAGCCACGAACCATGAATCAGTGAAGTTTTAAGTTGTAGGTATTAAGTTGTAAGTCTGGGCGCAGAGCCCCTCATTGCCGCTAGCCGAACCACGAACCATGAATCATGAGTCAGGACTGGGCGCAGAACCCCTCACGCGACCAAAGAAAATGGAAAAAAGACGAAAGACCACGGCGCAGAACAGGTCCTGCGTCATGCAGAGTATGCGCCACGTCTAAATACGAACTACGAATATCTATATACTATTAAGAGACTCAAATCTCACCTCTCAAATCCCGAAGCGACGTCTGGATACGAACTACGAATATCTATATACTATTAAGAGACTCAAATCTCACATCTCATATCCCGCAGCCACGTCTAAATACGAACTACGAATAACTATATACTATTAAAAGACTCACAACTCATTTCTAATCACCAATTGTCAATTCCCCTCATTTTCTTAATTTTGCAGCTTCAATTCAAAACACAATGAGCACGACAAGAGGACCTATCTCACAATTTATAGAAAAAAATTACCTGCATTTCAACTCGGCAGCGCTCGTAGATGCAGCGAAGGGTTACGAAACGCATTTGGAGGAGGGCGGTAAAATGATGATCACGCTTGCCGGCGCGATGAGTACCGCAGAACTTGGTATTTCACTTGCCGAGATGATCCGCCAGGACAAAGTCGGAATCATTTCCTGTACCGGCGCCAACCTCGAGGAAGACATCATGAACCTGGTTGCGCATTCACACTACAAACGTGTACCCAATTACCGCGACCTGAGTCCGCAGGACGAATGGGACCTGCTGGAAAACCACTACAACCGTGTTACCGATACCTGTATTCCTGAGGAAGAGGCTTTCCGCAGGCTGCAAAAGCATATTCACAAAATCTGGAAGGACGCTGACGACAGCGGAGAACGTTATTTCCCGCACGAGTTCATGTACAAAATCCTGCTGAGCGGCGAACTTGAGCAGTATTACGAAATTGATCCGAAAAACTCCTGGATGCTGGCTGCCGCAGAAAAAAATCTGCCAATCGTGGTACCCGGCTGGGAAGACTCGACCATGGGCAACATCTTTGCATCTTATGTAATTAAGGGCGAAATTAAAGCCACAACCATGAAAAGCGGTATTGAATATATGGCCTGGCTTGCAGACTGGTACGTGAAAAACAGCGAAGGAAAAGGAATTGGCTTTTTCCAGATCGGTGGTGGCATTGCGGGGGATTTCCCGATCTGTGTGGTCCCCATGTTATACCAGGATATGGAGATGGAAAATATTCCTTTCTGGAGCTATTTCTGCCAGATCTCTGACTCAACCACGTCTTACGGTTCTTATTCAGGCGCCGTTCCGAATGAGAAGATCACCTGGGGCAAACTTGACATCGATACGCCGAAGTTTATCGTTGAATCTGATGCAACGATCGTGGCACCGTTAATTTTTGCCTGGATCTTAAAACAATAATCCGGTTTAAACCCTTCTGATAATATCAAGCCCGGCAAAGCGTCTGATTTTGCCGGGCTTGTTGACTGAATAGAAGCGACATAAACGTGAGCCGGAGCGGGCCTTGAAGGCCGCTTATATATTGTAAAAAAAAGTTTTTTTCTTTCCAAAAATGGTCGTGTGAAGGAAGGCAGGAGACCAAAGCAAAAATGCCTTTTAAACCCATTTTAAGGCGGAAAATAGCATAGTTTAGAATGATTATAAATTGTATTTCACTGTCATTCCTTTGTCATTGGTATCTTAATAAATGATACTTTTGTGCAAGTTTTCGGCGAGGTGATTTAAGTCCTTTCTCCGGTAACATACACAACGAATTAACAATAAAGCATAAAATACTCATTATGAGGAATATCTCATTGATTTTTAAAAGAGCCTGGAGGTCAGTAGTGATGGTTTCCGCCTTCTCTGCTTTCGCGGTTTCGGCGGTGAATGCTCAGGATGCGGCAGAGGGTAGAACGATTTTTAAGCAAAAATGTTCTGCATGTCATGCTCTGGACCGTGATATGATTGGTCCAGCCCTGCAAAAAGTCGTTCCCACAAAAAAAGAAGAATTCCTGCTCAAATGGATCAAGAATGCACCTGCGCTGATTGCTTCAGGGGATCCTGAAGCTGTAGAGGCTTCAAAATTCAATCCTGGCCAGGACATGACGCCGTTTCCGACCATGACAGACGCACAAATTAAAAGTGTTCTGGCTTATGTAGCGGAAGGGGAAAAAAAACCTGCAGGCGCGACTACTACGGAAGCAGCAAGCGAAGAGGTTTCAGGTCTTTCAATTGCCGGTATCGTTGCCATTATCCTGGTTTCGATCCTGGTGCTGATCGTGCTGAGCCGCGCAATCAAAGCACTTGAGCGTTTGATTCTTCAGAAACAAGGCATTGCCATTGTAGAAGAAGAAAGTGTTCCGGTAAGTGTTGGTATCCGTAAGCTGTTCAGCAACAAGAAATTTGTATTGTTCTTTATCCTGTGCCTTGTTATCACACTCGGATCATTCGGTTGGATGGGTATGTGGAATACAGGTGTACATACGGGTTACCAGCCTGCGCAGCCTATTAAGTTCTCGCACGAACTGCATGCCGGAACAAACCAGATCGATTGTCAGTACTGTCACTCAGGGGCATTCAAATCTAAAAATGCATCGATCCCGTCGCTTAACGTTTGTATGAACTGCCACAAAGCGGTACAGGCACGTGACAATTATGACGGAAACATTTCTCCTGAAATCCAGAAGATCTATACCGCGCTTGGTTACGATCCAGAGAGCATGACCTTTGACAAAACAAAAGAGAAACCTGTTGAATGGGTTCGTGTACACAACCTTCCGGATTTTGCTTACTTCAACCACTCACAGCACGTTGTGGTAGGCGAGCAGGCTATCCGCAAGGAGAAAGGTCTGAAACCTGAAGAGCCGGTTTGTTTTGCTTGTCATGGTCCTGTTAATACCATGGAAGAAATCTACCAGTTCTCTCCGCTCACCATGAAATGGTGTATCAACTGCCACAAAGAGGCTGAAATCTCTGGCAAAGACAATGCCTTCTATACCAAAGTGATCGCCGCACACGAGAAGATCAAAAAAGGCGAGAAGATTACTCCTGCACTGCTTGGCGGTATGGAGTGTGCAAAATGCCACTATTAATAGAAGATTAGTTAAGAACGTTCGATAAACAGTAATATAGCTTAAATGGAAAGCAACAAGAAATACTGGAAGGGTTTAGAAGAGTATAACAACACAAGTGAATTTGTTGAAGCCAACAAAAGTGAATTCGCTGAACCCCTTCCAATTGAAGATGTTTTGAATGAAGCAGGCCTGAGTACTGTTACGCCCCGCCGCGACTTCCTGAAAGCCCTTGGCTTTGGTCTGGGTGCGGTGACGCTGGCAGCCTGTCAGACTGCTCCTCTGCATAAATCAATTCCATACCTGGTTAAACCTGAAGAGGTTATTCCCGGCATTCCGAATTTTTATGTATCCAGTTTCAAAGGTCAGAGCATCTTAGTTAAAACCCGGGAGGGTCGCCCGATCAAGATCGAGCCGAATCCCAATGCCGGTCCTTTCAGCCGGGGTACAGATCCGCAGGCACAGGCTTCCGTTCTTGACCTGTACGATGTTTCCAAGCTTAAAAAGCCGGTTGTAAACGGTAATAAAGATGCAAACTGGAAAGATGTAGACGCTTTTGTAAAAGGCGAACTGAATAAAGTTCAGGCTTCAGGCAAGAAAGTTAAAATCGTTTCATCAACAGTTCACAGTCCATCTACCAAAGCTGTGATTGCTGACTTTGCAACAGCTTACCCTACTACCAAACATGTTCAGTACGATCCGGTTTCTTACACCGGTATGATCAAAGCAAATGAAAACAGCTTTGGTAAAGCCGTACTGCCAAAATATAATTTTGACCGCACAGATGTAATCGTAAGTTTCGGTGCCGACTTCCTTGGTACCTGGCTGGGTTGTGAAGAAACAACAGCACAGTATGTTTCAAACCGCGATGCAAAAGCTCTGAAAGGCGGTAAGATGTCACGTCACATTCAGTTCGAGTCGGGCATGAGCCTTACAGGAACGAATGCAGACTCACGCATTACTATTAAATTGTCTGAAGAAGGTCCGGCGCTGATCGCCTTATACAACGCAGTTACCGGTCAGGCGTTATCAGGTGCCGCGCTTGGCAACAATGCGGTGGCTGACAAGGCAATCAAACTTGCAGCAAAAGAACTTGTAAACGCGAAAGGCAGATCACTTGTCCTTTCAGGAACAAACGACGTATCTACGCAGATCCTGGTTAACGCCATCAACGCTGCCCTGGGTAACTACGGTACAACGATCGATCTGGACAATCCATTCCAGAAATACGCAGGTAACGATGCTGAATTTGCTGAGCTGATCAACGAAATGAACCGTGGCGAAGTTGGTGCGGTCTTTTTCCTGGACAGCAACCCAGCTTACGATGCACCGGATACCAAAGCATTTGTTGAAGCTTTGAAAAAAGTTCCGTTAACGGTATCATTCGCTGACCGCGAAGACGAGACGGCTTCGATCTGTAAGGTAATTGCCATCAATAACAACTACCTCGAATCATGGGGAGATGCAAGTATGTACGCCGGTTATTTCTCGGTTGTTCAGCCTACCATCAACCCGGTTTTCAACACCCGTCAGGCAGAAGAAAGCCTCCTGAACTGGTCGAACAATCCGGTTAAAGAATACTACCAGTACGTTCGTAACTATTGGGAGAAAAATATCCTTCCTGCTTCAGGCAAAACCTGGAGAGACCTGCTTCAGACAGGCGTTGTAATGCTTCCAGCTAAAACCGCCGGAACGTACAGCTTTGGCCTGTCACTGGCAGCAGTCGTTCCTTCTATCGTAAACAGAGCTAAGGCGCTTGAAAAAGACGTGCAGTTGCATGTATATGAAAGCATTCCGATGCGCGACGGTAAACATGCCAATAACGCATTTCTGCAGGAGCTGCCTGATCCGGTAACAAAAGTTACCTGGGACAACTATGTATCGCTTTCGCCGAAGTTCGCCGAAGAACTCGGTTTCCAGGAATTTGACCTGGTACGCGTAAAAGCAGACAACGGTTATGAAGTGATCCTGCCTTTGCTTATCCAGCCCGGTCAGGCACGCGGAACTGCGTCTGTGGCATTAGGCTATGGCCGTACCAAAGTTGGTAAAGCGGGAGATAACGTTGGAAAGAACGCTTATCCGTTCGTTAAATATGTAAACGGTACACTGCAGTACGCCAATACAGTCAAGCTTGAAAAAGCGGGCGGACGTGAAGAACTTGCCCAGACACAAACTCACCACTCTTTCGAGGGCAGAAATGTGATCCGGGAAACTACACTGAAAGATTATCTGAAAAACCCTGCTTCAGGTTCAGGTAACGACCATGCGAAACACAAGACCTACGATCTGTGGGACAAATGGGAAACACCTGGCAATAAATGGGTAATGGCTATCGACCTGAACGCCTGTACCGGTTGCGGTTCATGTGTTGTAGCCTGTAACGTTGAGAACAACATTCCTGTTGTTGGTAAAGACGAGGTTCGCCGTCGCCGTGAAATGCACTGGATCCGTATTGACCGCTATTATAGCTTTAATCAGGACGGAGACGACAAAGAAGCACACGAAGGTGGTGCACACGGTACCGGAAGCGGCATCCGTTCGGTTACAAAAGAAACCGAAATTGCAGAGCTGGAAAATATGGACAACGTTTCTGTTGTGCACCAGCCGATGCTTTGCCAGCACTGTGACCACGCACCATGCGAGACGGTATGTCCTGTACTTGCAACCGTTCACTCATCAGACGGTCTGAACCAGATGGCTTACAACCGTTGTGTTGGTACCCGTTACTGCGCAAACAACTGTCCGTACAAAGTACGCCGTTTCAACTGGTTCAACTACTGGAACGACTCACGTTTCGATAACTACATGAACAATGAGTTTACACAACTGGTTCTGAACCCCGATGTAACTGCCCGTTCAAGAGGTGTCATGGAGAAATGTACGATGTGTATTCAGCGTATCCAGGGCGGTAAACTTGAGGCCAAACTCGAGAAACGTCCGCTGCGTGACGGCGACATCAAAATGGCTTGCCAGCAGGCATGTTCTGCAAATGCCATCATCTTCGGTGATGCGAACGATCCGGAATCGGAAGTATCGAAAGCACTGCGCAATGAGCGTGTATACTATGTGCTCGAAGAGATCAATACACAACCTGGTATTGGTTACATGACAAAAGTTAGGAACATAGACACAACTGTACAGGCATAAACCTGAAAAAAGAAAATATTATGTCAGGACATAACGAATCAATTTTAAGAGAACCCCTAATTACCGGTAAAGACATTACCTACGCCAGGATTACTGACGAGGTGTTGATGCCGGTAGAAAATAAGCCAAACAAAGCCTGGTGGATCGGCTTTATCGCAGCAGTGTGCGGCGCTTTGTTGTGGGTATTCGCAGTAAGCTACACCTTCTGGACCGGTATCGGCGCCTGGGGTCTGAACAAAACGGTAGGCTGGGCCTGGGACATCACCGGTTTCGTGTGGTGGGTAGGTATCGGTCACGCCGGAACGCTGATCTCAGCCGTACTCCTCCTGTTCCGTCAGAACTGGCGTAACTCGATCAACCGGTCGGCAGAGGCGATGACAATCTTCGCCGTAATTTGTGCCGCTACATACGTAGTTTCGCACATGGGCCGTCCATGGCTGGCATATTGGGTTCTTCCCCTTCCAAACCAGTTTGGTTCCCTATGGGTAAACTTTAACTCTCCGCTGGTTTGGGATATGTTTGCAATCTCGACTTACTTCTCTGTATCACTTCTTTTCTGGTATACAGGTTTATTACCGGACATTGCAACCATCCGCGACCGCGCTACAGGCCTGCGCAGAAAGATCTATTCGATCCTTTCATTCGGCTGGACCGGAAGCGTAAAGACCTGGCAGCGTTTTGAAGCCGTATCACTTATCCTTGCGGGTATCTCTACGCCACTGGTACTTTCGGTACACACCATTGTATCTATGGACTTTGCAACGTCTGTTATCCCGGGCTGGCACACCACGATCTTCCCTCCGTACTTCGTTGCGGGTGCGATTTTCTCCGGTTTTGCGATGGTACAGACGCTGCTGCTCGTGGCGCGTAAAGTACTCGGACTTGAGAACTACATCACCATGTTCCATATCGAGTCGATGAACAAGATCATCATCGTTACCGGCTCAATCGTGGGTGTCGCTTATCTTACAGAGCTTTTCATTGCCTGGTACTCGGGTTCAGAATACGAGTTGTACGCATTCCAAAACAGGATCTCAGGACCTTACTGGTGGGCATACTGGCTGATGATGACCTGTAACGTAATTTCGCCGCAGCTGTTCTGGTTCAAAAAGATCCGCGTAAGCATCCCGGCATCATGGGTACTTTCAATCGTGGTAAACATCGGTATGTGGTTCGAGCGTTTCGTAATTATCGTAACCTCGCTGCACCGTGACTATATTCCTTCCAGCTGGGTTATGTTCTACCCAACCTGGGTTGATATCAGTGTCTTCGTCGGTTCTATCGGTCTGTTCTTTACTTTATTCCTCCTTTTCCTCCGGGTATTGCCTTCAATTGCGATCGCAGAGGTTAAACTGCTGCTGAAATCAGCGAGTGAGCAGGAAAAGAGAAGACAAATCGAGAACAAAGAACACGATAAGGTTTATGTAGACTCTTATGTTGAGTCGCTCGAGAAATTTGACAGTGTTAAAAAAGAAGACTACGCAAAAGTATAACAATGAGTAATATCAAATATATTTTAGGCAGCTTTGGCGATCCTGATGAAATGATGCATGGCATCGAAAAACTTCAGGAGAATAACATCAAGATCTATGATGTGTACACACCTATGCCGATTCACGGAATCGAGGCTAAACTGGGTGTAAAACGTTCACGGATCGACGTGGCTGCATTCTGTTTCGGAATTACCGGCACCCTTTCTGCCTTTACGCTGATCTACCTGACCGCTGTCGTTGACTGGCGGGTAAACATTGGCGGTAAGCCGGCCTTCGCATTGCCGGACTTTATTCCGATCATGTTCGAATTAACCGTTCTCTTCTGTGCCTTCGGCATGGTTGGAACATATTACGCCTCCACCCACCTGTTTCCGGGCCGGGCGCCGAGAGTGATGGACCTGCGTGCAACAAACGACCGGTTTATCATTGCGATCGATGCGCAGCAGGGAGCAGAACATACCAAGGTAGATTCGCTTCTGAAAGAGGCAGGTGCCCTGGAAGTAAAGTATAACGAAAGGAAGTATATCAGCTATGAATAAGAATAAGATTGTTTTAGCAGCTTTTGTAGCTTTTGCTTTCGCTGCAACTATTTCAGCTTGTCGCGATAAACGCAGCATGGGCCTGGAGTATGCGAGAAACATGTATGATCCGCTGGGATACAACCCGGATCAGCCAAACAAGAATTTCAAGAACGGGCAGACTGCTCAGATGCCACCAAAAAATACAGTTCCGGTAGGTTTTGAACAAGATGAATTTTACCCGAACAGCAAAGAAGGTTATGAAGCCGCAGGTGCAAACATGGTTAATCCATTGCCTGCCGATAAAAAGAACCTGGCAGAAGGGCAGCACCTGTACAAAGTGTTTTGTTCACCATGCCATGGCGACAATGGCGACGGTCAGGGCCACCTGGTAAAGATCGAGAAGTTTACAGGCGTACCGGCTTATCACGGGCCTGATGCAAACTCATCGCGCGGCGGTCTCATGCAAGACCTTACCGCAGGCAAAATCTACCATACCATTACCTATGGTCTGAACAATATGGGGTCGCATGCATCGCAGATCACACCGCGTGAGCGCTGGAAAGTAGTGATGTATGTACAACAATTACAAAAAATAAAATAGAAAAAAGCTGAATATAAATGGGAACTCACAATTATAATTTATCAGAGCAGTTTGAGTTTGCAGGAAAGGCAAAAACCTTAAGCATAGTAGCGATCGTTATCGGTATTGCTGCGATTGTTTATGGTTTTCTCGACCATGCCTTACACGAGCGTACGTTCTCGAACCTGCTGCTGATGGCTTACTACTTTGCATGCGTCTGCATGTCGGGTGCTTTTTTCCTCGCTGTTCAATTCGTAGCGCAGGCTGGCTGGTCAGCGTCAATTCTTCGTGTACCACAGGCTATGGCCCGTACGCTTCCGCTGGCGGCAATCATCCTGATCGTTGTGTGCGGACTGGGTCTTTATACGCATGATCTTTATCACCATTGGAATGCTCCGGGTCTTACCGATGAGAGCAGTCCGAATTATGATAAACTGATTGCGGGTAAAGCCGTGTTTCTGAATGTACCTTTCTTCCTTGGTCGTCAGGTCGTATTCCTGGGCGTTTACAGCATTTTCGCGATGCTCCTGGTGAAACTTTCAGCAAATGAAGATCTTGCGGGCGGCTTGAATTCTTACAAAAAGAGCTTCAAGTACTCTTGTATCTTCCTCGTGATCTATGGTTTTACTACACCGATCTTTGCGTTTGATACGATCATGTCACTTGAAGCACACTGGTTCTCTACCATGTTCGGCTGGTACAACTTTGCCGCTATGTGGGTGAGCAGCCTTGCCATCATGGCGATCATCATTGTGCTGCTTAGAAAGAACGGTTATATGAGCTGGGTTAACAACAGCCACCTGCACAACCTTGGCCAGTTTATCTTCGGTTTCTCAATCTTCTGGACTTACGTTTGGTTTGCGCAGTTCCTGCTTATCTATTATGCGAACATTCCTGAAGAGACTGTTTACTTCTACAAACGTTTTGAAAGTTTCAAATTCTGGTTCTTCCTTAACCTGGTACTGAACTTCCTTTCGCCTGTGCTTCTGCTAATGGACCGTGACAACAAACGCAGCGACAACAAACTGATGTTTGTATCGATTCTCGTGCTCATCGGTCACTGGGTAGATTACTACCAGATGATCATGCCGGGTACAGTGGCTGAAGAAGCAGGTTTCGGTTTCATCGAAATTGGTACAGCAGTCGGTTTCGTGGGTCTGTTTACCTTTACAGTGTTGTCTAACCTGGCAAAGACACCGCTGGTTGCAAAGAACCACCCGTTCTTACAAGAAAGTTTACATCACCACCTGTAGGATACAGACTGGTCGAAATAGAATAAATAAATATCACACAAGAGTACATTGTACGGCTTTACGAAAATGAGTTTAATAAAGGTAATAGGTAATAAGAAAACAGTGGTCCTGACCGCACTGAGCACGGCTTTTGCCAGCGCAAGTGTGTTTGCGCAGGAGGCGGCTGTTTCGGCTACGACTACGGCTAATACGCCAGAGGCAAAGGTAGATATGGATGCGGTTTACAAATCGGTCATTTTTTACAGCCTTATATTTTTGTCGTTCTGTTTGTTCGTCGCCATTGTTGGCCGGGCCATCAAAGTTTATGAGCTGACCCGCGAGGTTCAGGGAAAACCTGCAGCAATCAACTGGAACAAAGTAAACGCAAGCCTCTTTGCGCTTTTCCTGCTGATCGGTCTGTATGGTGTGTATTGGGAGTATACCGTTCACGGCAGCATGCTCCTGCCTGATGCATCGTCAGAGCACGGCAGAAAGATCGACGAGATGTTCAATCTTACATTGATCATTACAACCATCGTCTTCATTGCTACCCACATTGCACTGTTTGCATTTGCTTATTTCTATAAACACTCCGCAAAAAGAAAAGCTTATTTCTATCCGCACAACAATACAATCGAAAAGATCTGGACCATTGCTCCTGCACTGGTACTGACTGTACTGGTATTGATGGGCTTCCTGACCTGGAGATCGATTTTCTACAAAACCGAGGATCCTAACAACAAAGCTCTTCAGGTTGAGGTAATCTCGGAGCAGTTTGCGTGGCAGATCCGTTATCCCGGTGCAGATGGTATCGTGGGCGACCGCAACTATAAACTGACTACCGGCGCAAACGTTCTGGGCATCGACTTCAAAGATAAGCGCTCGCGCGATGACCAAATGGCTGACGAATTGTGGCTTCCTGTTAACAAGCCCGTTAAAGTCATTCTTGGTAGTAAAGACGTTATCCACAGCTTTTACCTGCCACACTTCCGCGTTCAGCTGAACACCGTTCCTGGTATGCGTACATACTTTGAATTCACTCCAACTGCTACCACCCAGCAAATGCGTGAGAAGCTGAATGATCCGTCTTTTGAATACGTACTTTTGTGTTCGAAAATCTGTGGTCAGGGTCACTACAACATGCAGAAACGAGTTCGCGTTGTTACTGAAGAGGAGTATGCGGAATGGATTAAACAACAGCCTCAATGGTTAAATGACGACCTGAGAAAGGCATTCAACCTGCCGGTTTCGGCTACGCCTGCTGCAGCACCTGCGGCAGCCGCCGACACCACTGCCCAGGATTCAATGAAAGTGAACCCACAGGCACCTACAATTTAATATAAAGGAGAGAGCTAGAAAATTATGTCAACAATAGCAATACACGACACGCATCACGATCACCACGATCATGGGCACCATAAAGAGACCTTCCTGACGAAGTACATTTTCAGTCAGGATCACAAGATGATTGCCAAACAATTCCTGATCACAGGTATCATTATGGCTGTTATCGCAATGGGTCTTTCTATTCTTTTCCGTATACAACTTGCCTGGCCTGATAAAAGTTTTCCGTTTCTGGAGACCTTCCTGGGCAAATGGGCAGAAGGCGGTCGTATCAAACCCGATTTTTACCTGGCGCTGGTTACCATTCACGGTACCATCATGGTATTCTTTGTACTTACTGCAGGCCTAAGCGGTACTTTCAGTAACCTGCTTATTCCTTTGCAGGTTGGTGCAAGAGATATGGCTTCGCCTTTCCTGAACATGCTTTCATACTGGTTCTTTTTTATGGCCTGTGTGATCATGATGGGATCTTTCTTTGTCCAAACCGGTCCGGCCTCAGCAGGATGGACGGTGTATCCGCCGCTTTCAGCGCTTCCAAAAGCCGTAACCGGTTCAGGTTTCGGTATGACGCTCTGGCTGATCAGTATGGTGCTTTTCGTTGCATCTTCACTGATGGGCGGTATAAACTATGTGAGTACCATCCTGAACATGCGTACTAAAGGGATGGACCTTTGGAAAATGCCGCTTCCTATCTGGGCGTTTTTCCTCACGGCTATTCTGGGTATTCTTTCCTTCCCGGTACTGGTTGCAGGTGTGGTACTGCTGGTGTTTGACCGCAGTTTCGGTACCAGCTTCTATCTTTCTGATATCGTATTCGGTACGCAGATCCTGCCAAATGAAGGTGGTTCGCCGATCTTGTGGCAACACCTTTTCTGGTTCCTTGGTCACCCGGAAGTATATATTGTAATTATGCCTGCACTGGGTATCTCATCAGAGGTTATCTCGGTAAATGCAAGGAAGCCGATCTTCGGCTACCACGCGATGGTTTATTCATTGATTGGTATTACCGTTCTGTCATTTATCGTTTGGGGTCACCACATGTTTGTTACCGGTATGAATCCGCTGCTGGGTGGTGTGTTCATGATCACGACGCTCATCATCGCGGTACCTTCTGCCGTTAAGACCTTCAACTACCTTGCTACGCTGTGGCGCGGTAACATCAGGTTTACACCTGCAATGCTGTTCGCTATAGGTCTGGTTTCATTCTTCATCTCTGGCGGTCTGACCGGTATCTTCCTGGGTAACGCATCACTTGACATCAACCTGCACGATACTTATTTCGTCGTTGCGCACTTCCACCTGGTAATGGGTTCTGCTGCCATCTTTGGTATGCTTGCCGGTGTTTATCACTGGTATCCAAAAATGTTTGGAAGAATGATGAATGCAAAACTCGGATACCTGCACTTCTGGCTGACTTTTATCTCAGCCTACCTGGTATTCTTCCCGCTGCACTTCCTGGGACTGGACGGTGTTCCGCGTCGTTATTATGTATTTACCGAGTTTGAGTTCATGAGAAAATGGCTTACCGTAAATACATTTGTAACCTGGGCGGCGATTCTTGGTGCCCTGGCACAGGTAGCATTCCTTTGGAATTTCTTCTACTCGATCTTTAAAGGCAAAAGAGCACCACAGAACCCATGGGAAGCCAATACACTTGAATGGACCACGCCGGTTGAACACCTGCATGGCAACTGGCCGGGCGAAATCCCAACTGTTTACCGTTGGCCATATGATTACAGCAAACCTGGTCACGACGAGGACTTTATTCCTCAGACCATTCCTTTCTCTCAGACCATGAGCTCAAACCTGCCGCATGACTTTGAGGGTAACGAAGAGGCTGAGCGCATCCAGCGTGAGTGGGATGCTCAGAATCCTCCGGCAGAACAGAGAACACCGCAACACTAGATTGCAGAAAACATAACAATGGGGTATCTGCCGTAAGTTATCAACTTACAGATACCCCATTTTTCTAATAGAGCACAGGCGAAATGATCAGCAGATCAGACAAACATTTTATTGGTTTTAACTTCGTAACCATTATCGTTACGTTGTTGCTGATACTCGCCGGTGGCATCGTACGCAGTACAGGATCCGGAATGGGGTGCCCCGACTGGCCAAAATGTTTCGACCAGTACATCCCCCCGACCGATATAAGCCAGCTGCCTGCGCATTACAAAGAAAAATACGTTGCGCAACGGGTAAAAAAGAATGAGCGGTTTGCAAAGACGCTCGACAGGCTTGGTAAATATGAGCTGGCCAGCCGGATCAGAAGCGACAAATCCATCCTGGTCCCTGAAACGTTTAATGCAGCAAAGACCTGGACGGAATATGTAAACCGGCTGGTCGGCGCGCTGACAGGTGTATTGCTGCTTATTCTTGCGATATGGTCTTTCAGGTACAGGAAACGGGCAACCCGTATTACCGTACTTAGCGTAATAAACGTTTTCGTGGTGGTTTACCAGGCATGGCTGGGATCAATTGTGGTATCGACGAATCTGCTGGCCTGGGTGGTAACGGTTCACATGGTGCTTGCACTTGTTGTGATCGGTATCCTGATCTACACGTATCATCATGCCAGCAAATTAGATAAACCAAGGCAAGTGATCATGTGGCGGATCAACTGGCTGAAGGTGCTGGGCTTGATTACCATTCTGCTGAGTATTGTGCAGATCGTTCTTGGCACCGAAGTGCGTGAAGCAATAGACGCAGTGTCGAAGACCATGCTTGATCAAAGCAGGGCGGCCTGGGTCGAAAAGACAGGAAGCATCTTCAACTATCACCGGGATATGGCTATCCTCGTCGTAGTAGCCAATCTTATCGTCTATAAGATGGTGACAGACCGCTTTAACGGCAGGGCAGAGCCACTGCGGATGGTGAACCTGGTCATGTTGTCATTGGTGATACAGGCGGGAAGCGGGTTGGTTTTATCTTACCTGGCATTGCCTCCGGTGGCACAGGCGGTACATATTTTATTTTCGACGGTGCTTTTTAGCATTCAGTATTATCTCTACCTGTTGGTTTACAATACCGACACGTATAAACAAATAAAGGATTAAGGTTGAAACAGTTTTTTGCAGATTTTTCCAAGCTCATTAAGTTCCGGCTTACGTTTGTGGTCGTCTTTTCGGCGTCGATCGCATTTCTGATCGGCAGCAAGCAGCATGGAACCATCAACTGGTTAAACTGGTTGATTCTTATTGCAGGCGGCTTCCTGGTTACGGGCGCTGCCAACTGTTTTAATGAGCTTATTGAGAAAGATCTTGATAAACTCATGACCCGTACGAAAGACAGGCCCATGCCCGCCGGCAGGATGACTAACGGTCAGGGGCTGGTATCAGGACTGCTCATGGGCATGCTGGGAACCTGGCTGCTCGGCAAACTGAACATTGAAACAGGTTTGCTGTCGGTGTTTTCGATCCTGCTGTATGCTTTTGCTTATACACCGCTCAAGCAAAAATCGCCCATAGCGGTCTTTGTTGGTGCCATTCCCGGTGCCTTGCCTCCGCTTATCGGTTACCTGGCTGCGATGGGAGATTTTAAGGACTTTACAGATGCAGACTATCAGATTGCTGTGATTCTGTTTTTTATCCAGTTTGTATGGCAGTTCCCGCACTTCTGGTCTATCGCCTGGGTGCTGGATGATGATTACAAGAAAGCCGGCTTCAGGCTGCTTCCTACCACACGCCGCGACAAAGCTTCGGCAGCATTTGTGCTTTTCAGCGCGCTTCTTCTTATACCTGTTAGTTTATTACCAAACTTTTATGGCTTTGGCGGGTACTTTATAGGTGGAGCATCTTTACTGGCAGGCTTGTATTTTGCCTGGCTTTCATTCAGGCTTTTCAGAAACCTGGAATTGGCAGACGCCCGCAAGGTGATGTTTTTTTCGTTTTTTTACCTGCCGCTTGTGCAGTTGGTCTTGTTGTTTGATTTTATAGCGAAATAGATATGGTGACTACATTACCGAAACAGACCGGCAATTACGACATGAAACCCAAAAAGTTTATTGTCTGGTTGTTCGTTGTTTCATCGACAATTATGTTCGGGGGATGGACGAGTTATTACCTCGTATTCTCCGGATCAAAAGGTAAAGGCCACGGGTTGGTTCTTCCTGATGTTTTTATTTACAGTACCCTGGTGCTGGTTGCCAGCAGTATATGCCTTTTCCTGGCATCGCGGGCGCAACGGAAAAGCACGGCTTTACAGAAGCGCTACCTCGGGCTGACTTTTATCCTGGGTATCGTGTTTGCATACATGCAGTTCAGCGCGTGGTCACAGATGTCTTTGGGCGGCGCCTATTTCATCAATAACAATGCGGGCATATCAATGATTTATGTCTTCACATTCTTTCATTGTCTGCATATTATTGCTGGTCTTTGCCTGATAGCAAGCGCCTTTTTTGGTGCGGGAAAAGTGACCGCTGAACGCAACGCATACCGCATGGAGATCGCCTCCATTTTTTGGCATTTTATAGATATATTGTGGATATATCTCTATGTTTTTTTACTTTTGAACCGTTAGATTAATTAACAAAATTACATTCTTTCAAATGAATTCAGTTTCTCAGTTAGATCAGATTAAAACCGGCCCCTGGAGCGGCGGACGCTCTCCATGGTCGGTAGAATATGGTAAGATCATGATGTGGTTTTTCCTGCTGTCGGATGCGTTTACCTTTTCATCGTTATTGATCTACTACGGAGCACAACGCTTCTCAAAAATTACATGGCCTGATCCGGATCTGGTCTTCCAGTCAATTCCCGGTATCACCGACAGCGGCGCACCGCTCGTCTTTGTAGGTATCATGACTTTTATCCTGATCATGAGTTCTGTAACCATGGTACTTGCTGTAGAAGCGGGTCATCGCCGCAGCAAAAAAGAAGTGATCGGCTGGATGATTGCAACCATCATCGGTGGTTTCATGTTCCTAGGCTGTCAGGCTATGGAATGGACGCACCTGTTTCACGAGGGTTTCGGCTGGGGTAAAATTCCAGCTGAAGAGCACTTGAAGCACCTGTTTGATGGCGAAGTATCGCTGGTTTCGGCTCAGCAATTCTCAAACCTGTTCTTTACCATCACCGGTTTCCACGGTTTCCACGTATTCAGTGGGGTGGTGATCAATATCATTATCCTGATCATGACCATTAACGGAACGTTCGAAAAACGCGGACATTACCTGATGGTAGAAAAAGTAGGTTTGTACTGGCACTTCGTAGACCTGGTTTGGGTATTCGTATTTACATTCTTCTACCTGGTTTAATTATTCACGCATAGCATAACATTCACATGGCTGAACATCATTCACATACAGACGAGCATGCACACGAAGAGCATGCGGCATTAACCAAAGGCAAGATCTGGCAGGTTTTCGGAATTCTTCTGGTTATCACCGTTATCGAATTCATTATTGCACTCTGGATTATCCCACACGGATATATGTCTCAGGGAATCGGAAACATTGTATACATTGCTTTGACCCTTCTGAAGGCATTTTATATCGTAGCTTACTTCATGCACCTTAAGTTTGAAAAACTCGGACTGCAGTTGTCGCTTACCGTATCATTCATTTTTATCATTTACTTTATCGTACTGATGCTGATTGAAGGAGGGTTTTTAAATCTCCACATGATCAACCATTAATGAGATCGGGTTCTATAAAAAAAGTATTAATCCTGGTAACCATTTTAGCGGTACCAGGATTTTTATATTATTTACTGCAGGATAAGGGCAAAAACCGCTATCGGCCGCTGCCCGTTTTCGGACCGAAAACACTTTCGGGGACCTTCCATTCGCGCCGCGGAGAGAAGATTCCGGATACGGTCTTCCATGTGCTTTCAGATCTTACCCTGAAGAATCAAGCAGGTGCGCCGGTAAGTCTGAAAATGGCCGAACCGAAGGTTATCGTTGCCGGTTTGTTTTATACAGGAGGCGGGGAACCTGTAGGTATTTTTGGCAAGGCCCTCGAAGGTTTAAACCTCGTTTACGAGAGGAATCAACTTATTCGTTTTATAGGCATTTCGGTTGACCCCGCCGATGGTCCTGCAGCACTTAGCCGGTTTGGTGAGAAATATAAAGCCAGGGCCGGTAAATGGGATCTTGTTTCGGGAGACACGGCCACCGTTTACCCCTTTATCAGAAAGCAGCTTCTGCTGGACGTTGTTGCCCGGGCCGACAAAGGTTTTGTATACAGCAATAAACTGGTGCTGATAGATACCGAAAGACGTATAAGAGGTTTTTATGATGCGGCCAATGCCGAAGAAGTTGCAAAGTTGGATGATGAAATTAAGGTGTTGGTAGCTGAAACACTACGCAATGTGCGTGACGGTCGCTGATTCCTGAAAACGATATTTTATGAGTGATAAATTTTTTAAAAGGCTGGTTTGGGTTGTAACCGCTGTTGTTTTACTGGTCGTTGTCGGATTGAAGCTTGTTCCTCCGCCTGCAAAAACGCCTGAGTTTTTGTTCATCCTGCCGCATGTAATTGGTGGTATCAATGCCGCCTGTTCAATATTGCTGATCGTTTCACTTATTTTTATCAAACAAAAGAAGATTCAGGCCCATAAAATTACAAACGTCATCACGTTTATGCTGTCTGCCGTTTTTCTTATTTTTTACATTGTATTCCATTTTTATCATAAGGATACCGTTTTTGGTGATGTGGATCACGATGGGGTACTGTCACTTATTGAAAAAGAAGCAATTGGGAACACGCGGTACATCTATTATTTCATCCTCGCCACCCACATTATTCTTGCGGCAGGTGTGCTCCCGCTAATCCTGATCAGCTTTTACCGCGGACTGAACATGCAGGTAGCCAAACATAAAAAGATTGTGCGCTGGGCGTACCCGATCTGGCTGTATGTGGCGGTTACCGGGGTGGTTGTGTATCTGATGATTTCGCCTTATTATAATTTTTAGGCTCCGCGCCCGGTCCTGATTTAATTTCTGAAACAGTACTTTAGAATTGAGTCATCAGATTTTGATGGTATTTAGGTATGCGTATTTCGTATTTAGACGAGGCGCAGGACCCGGGAGTTTAGATCTGAGATTTGAGTCTCTTAATAGTATATCGATATTCGTAGTTCGTATCCAGACGTCGCTTCGGGATTTGAGATGTGAGATTTGAGTCTCTTAATAGTATATAGATATTCGTAGTTCGTATTTAGACGTGGCGCATACCCTGCATGACGCAGGACCTGTTCTGCGCCGTGGTCTTTCGTCTTTTGTCCATTTTCTTTGGTCGCGTGAGGGGTTCTGCGCCCAGTCCTGACTCATGATTCATGGTTCGTGGTTCGGCTAGCGACAATGAGGGGCTCTGCGCCCAGACTTACAACTTAATACCTACAACTTAATACTTTATGGATTCATGGCTCGTGGCTCAGTCTTTTTTCTTTTTCTTTGCTCTCCCGTCGCGAACGGTCGCTCCTGCCTCGTCGCAGGAGATTCCTCGCCGTTGCAATATCAAAAAAAGCGATTACGTAAACGCGCTTCGGGACGACGGCGTGGGGGGGACGGCAGCGGGGCTTGGCAAAGTGAGGGGTTAGGCGCCTGTGATCTTTCGTCTTGGTTCTTTTTTCTTTAATCTCATTGAGGGCCTCTGCGCCCAGGCTTTAAACTTTCCACTTTCTACTTTCCACTTAAACCGCTTTCGTCTTGTCAAAAGCGGCGTTGGTCGAGAAAGCCCGCTTGCTGGTATAAAGGAGCGTTTTTGCGTGCAACGTTTCGCCGGTCTTGTCGTCTTAATATCAAAACAACAACAATAAAATAAGACACTTAAAAATACAAGATCATGAAAACCTCAATCAAAACCTTCGCAATCGCTCTTTCAGTTATCGTTCTTTCAGGAACCGTTTCAAGCTCCTTCGCTGCTGATCCTAAAAAAGCAAAAGCCGCCAAAGTTCGCACCGTATCGGCACCATCAGGCGTGAAAAAAGTTGTAGCCAGCGGCAATGTAGAATTGATCCTGGTTCAGGACGGCGCAGAAAGCGTACAGATGCTGAACGATTACCCAACTGCATCGGTAACCCAGCGTGGCGACGTGCTCCGCATCAGCGCAGATGGCCGCGAAACACAGAAGGTCCGCGTATCGGTCAAAGACCTGTACCGCATCGAAGCTTCGGGTGATGTAAAGGTAAGCACCGGCTCAGCGCTCGATCTGAAATACCTGCAAATCATTTTGAAAGACAATGCAGAAGCGGTGATCGGTGCCAAAGTTGAAGGTCTCTATACCCTGCTGCAAGACCGATCAAACCTTACCCTGAGCGGTTCTGCAGATGAGCACTCCCTGCAAATGGGCAAAGTATCCAGCCTGACCATGGATAATTTCACTTCCCGGCAATCAAGCGTTAATCCGCAAGGCGCTGAGCAGATTGCCTCACGATAGATCAATCATAAATAACGCTTTAGAAACGGCCGGGAGAGATCCCGGCTTTTTTGCGTTGCGGTTGTTATCCAGCTAGTTCATCGTTGCAAAACGACCAGCCAATACGTATCTTTGCAACATGAAGCATCTCCGGATCCTGCTCTCTTTTTTTCTTCTCTCTTTTATGCTGACAACCTTCTGGCCGGCTGAAAGCAGGGCGCAATGTGCCATGTGTTCGATAAATGCCGAGCAGGGTACAAAAAACGGGAATACGCAAGGGAAGGGCCTGAACACGGGTGTACTTTATCTGCTGGCGATCCCTTATGTTCTTGTTACCGTTGTCGGTATCGTTTGGTATAAAAAATACCGCCGTAAAAATGAGACCAAGGTAGCCGTTAACTAGCATTTCCATCCCTTTATATGATTCAGTCAACAACCCTGGAATTCATCAGACAGGTTGCACAGAATAACCACCGGGAGTGGTTTATGGCGCATAAAGATGAATATGAAACTGCTAAACAGGATCTTCACGGCCTGATTTCGAAGATCATCCCGGTGCTTTCCCGTATTGATCCGCGGTATCCCGCTGATGCAGATCCTAAAAAATGCCTCATGCGCATTTACCGGGATATCCGCTTTAGCAAAGACAAAACCCCCTATAAAACGAATTACGGCATATCTTTCTCAGTAGCTGGCAAGGGTGTTAACGAACCCGGCTATTTTTTGCAGATTGAGCCGGGAAAGTCTTTCCTTGCTGGCGGATACTGGATGCCCGAAGCTGCGCATTTAAAGCTGATCAGGCAGGAAATTGACTATAACGGGACCGATTTCAGGCAGCTTGTCGAAAATAAAAACTTCAAAAAGTATATTGAATTAAGCCGCGAAGACAGTCTCAAAACCATGCCGAAGGGATATGACGTTAATCATCCTGAAATAGAATACCTGAAACTTAAAAGTTTTATCGGTGTGCATGATATTGACGATAAGACCCTTCTTGATCCCAAATTTGTGGATAAGTTGGAAAAAGTCTTCGAGAATTTATATCCCCTGGTTGTATTTTTGAGAAACGCACTTGCCTGAGTTTTGAAGCCAGGCCATGATGAAACCTCAAATCAAACAAATGAAAAAAACCTATTTCCTATTTCTTGCGCTGCTTTGTATTTCAGCGCTCAGTTCCTGCGTTATCCTGTCACCTAAAAAATATAAAGCCCTCCTGGCGGGAAAAGATTCGCTCTATAACGCGTATAACGAGGGTGCGGCGAAGATATCGAGCCTGGAAGATGAGCTGAAACGGCTGCGAAAAGACACCGCAGACCTGCATGAACAAATGTTCGACCTTCAGAAACGTTTTGGCGAAATGGATGCAAACTACGCGAAACTGCGCAGCAACAGTTCAACAGAGATCAGTAAACTGTCTGATGACCTTAAAAAACGTGAAGCCAGGCTGAAAGAAGTCGAAGAGATTTTGCGCAAACGTGATGCGGCAACTAATCAGCTGAAAGAAAAATTGCAGCAGGCCCTGCTTGGCTTTACAAAAAGCGGACTTACCGTCGAGATCAAAAACGGAAAGGTTTATGTATCGCTGACAGACAAACTCCTTTTCCCTTCAGGCAGTATCATCATCGATGAGAAAGGCAGGCAGGCGCTTGCTCAGCTGGC
Source organism: Pedobacter sp. SYP-B3415 (assembly GCF_004138205.1). GTDB lineage: Bacteria > Bacteroidota > Bacteroidia > Sphingobacteriales > Sphingobacteriaceae > Pedobacter. The sequence continues at coordinate 169,124 of NZ_RXNQ01000037.1, read as the reverse complement.
AAAGGTTCTGAAAGAACAGCCCGAAATAAACATTGCTGTAGAAGGCCATACCGATTCGCAGAAAATTACCAATCTGGGTCAGATCAAAGACAACTGGGACCTCAGCGTCCTGCGCGCAACCTCTGTAGTTCGTTTCCTGACGGAAAATGAAAAGGTAGAAAGTGTACGTATGACCGCCACCGGCAAAGGTGAGTTCCAGCCCCTTGGACCAAACACAAGCGCGGAGGGCCGAAGCAGGAACCGCCGCATTGAGATCGTTTTGTCGCCAAAACTCGATGAGCTGTACGACCTGATCAAACAGTAACGAGATTAAGTTTTTGAAGATCCCTGGCTAATAGCCGGGGATTTTTTATGATCAGCCTTTAAGGCCTACGATGAGCGGTGCACAGGAACATGCGCTTAACTGATCGCTCCTGATGCCTGCCATGCTCTGCCGCGACAGTAGAAGAAACTGAAGGCGCCTATTAACTGGCCAGTGCTTCTACGCGTTTCAGCAATTGATTGATGTCGAATGGTTTTGATATGAATCCATCAGCGCCACATTGATCACAGATATTGTCTTTTGCAGAGTACGCCGCAGACATCATAATAACCGGGATGTTTTTCCACTTTTTCTCGTGTTTGATTTTACTACAAACATCAATGCCATTCCCATCGGGCAGCATAATATCAAGAATAATCAGGTCGGGACTTTGCTCCTCAATATCAGAGCAGAAATCAGATACCCGAGCGGTAGCTTTTACACGGTAACCGCTGTTGTCAAGCACATATGCCAGGATATCACTGATATCCGGATCATCTTCAAGTAGAAAAATTGTTTTGTTCATCGCACGTTCCTTTAACATCGCCCACCACACTTTTCCTGCTTGCTGAGAGCTGCGTTATGGGGATAATTAATTGAGCAACATTATGATGCAGGCTTTGGTTTTAAAAAACAGGATCAGGCTGTATAAAAAATACATTCCCGTGTGGAATGAGTAAGCTTATCCCGCTCACCACTTGCAGGTCTTAGCTAAAATTCAGAGATTGTATATAAAACTAAAACAATGACATCCTCATCCCTCAATCAGATTTCGCGCATCCGCGGAATCGACTTTGCCCGCGGCATCGCCATGATCATCATGGCTTTAGACCATGTGCGCGACCTGTTTCATACAGACTCGCTGACCTCAGACCCGACCGATCTTGCCAAAACCAGCATATTGTTGTTTTTTACACGGTTCGTTACCCATTTCTGTGCCCCGACCTTTGTATTTCTTTCGGGTATTTCGGTTTATCTTTCTATACAGAAGCGCGCGGATGCAGCCGCGAAACGATCGTTTCTGGTCAGGCGCGGCCTTTTGCTTATCCTGCTTGAGTTTACACTGATCAACTTTGCGCTGTGGTTTGATATCAGGTTCAGACTCATGCTGCTGCAGGTCATCGCGGCCATTGGTTTTTCATTTATCTTCTTATCCGTTTTTCTTAAAACTGATAAACGGCTGCTTTTTACAATAGCCCTCGTGATCATTTTTGGTCATGATGCACTACTGCTGTTAAGCCGGCCGGAAAGCGCTGCCGGCCAGGCATTTTTCACGCTTGGATTAGCCCCGGGCACACTGCCAGTGGGCGCCGGCCATACGTTGCTGGTCGGGTATCCGCTTATACCGTGGTTCGGGATCATGCTGTTGGGCTACAGCGTAGCGCCTTTCTTCAACATCCGTGGTTGGAACACCGGTTTGCTGGTACGATCGGGTATACTGTTGCTGGGCTTGTTTGTGGTGCTTCGGTGGCTTAATGTGTATGGCGATCCGGCTCCATGGTCGCTACAGGCGCGTCCTGGATTTACGGTCTTATCATTCCTGAATGTAACGAAATACCCGCCCTCGCTAATGTACACACTGCTTTTCATTGGCTGTACGTTTTTTATTATCGCCTTAGGAAATAGGGTAGGTGAACGAACGGGCAAAATCGTATCCGTTTTTGGTCGGGTACCAATGTTCTATTACCTGCTTCATTTCTGGATCATCAGGCTTGGTGTGTTTATTATGGTTTTTTGCCAGGGCTTCCGCTGGACAGACCTTCGCTTCGGACCGTTTCAGTTCGGCCGCCCGGAGGCAGGTTCAGGAGTAGGTATTGGTTATGTTTACGTGATCTGGCTTGCGCTGGTCCTGATGCTGTTTCCTCTTTGCCGGTGGTATGGCCGGTACAGGAAAGAGCATCCCGAGAAGACATGGCTGCGGTACTTGTAACTATTTCTGTATCATGGAATTAGTCAGGCCGGGTCATCACTTGGGGAGGCAAGGGCGTCTGGCAGGTCTTCGTCTGACAGCCACTCTGAACTTGTATGGCGGGTCACGCTGGTAACGATATGGTCGAGCTCTTTGGCAGAGTCGCTGAGGTATTTTAACAGGCTTTCCATTTCCGGCGTGACCTCTTCATGTCCAAGCAGGTCAACAAGCGCCATTATACGAACCAGCGGAGCCCGTACGCCGTGCGACTGCAGCCACGCAATTTCGCGTAGTTTTTCATTCTGGGCCTTCACCGCATTCAGATAACGGATCTGCTCTGAAATATCACGCTGTATGGAGGTCCAATGCGTAACTGCACCATTTGCATTTGTAACCGGGCTGATCGTAATGCTTACATGGAAAGGAACACCCGCACGTGTATAATTGAGCAATTCGACATTGCAGGCTCTTTTTTCCCTGACAGCATCATTAATTTCCTGGACACCTTTCTGGCCCGTGTTCTGGCCATGGAAGATATCTGCCGGACTGCCGATCAGTTCTTCGCGCGTGTAGCCCGACATCTGAACAAGTGCATCATTTACATAGATAATCCGGGGGGGATCATCGAGGCCGGCATCCGTAATCATAACACCATCCGTTGTGTTGATAACGACGGTTTCGAGCAGTCTTGACCAGTGTTCTTCTTCTTTTCTCCGGGTGATGTCCTGCATGGCACCGATCATACGTACAGGCACGCCATTGTCGAGGCTTATAAAACCGCGGTCAAAAATATGCCTGACCTTACCATCTCCGCAGTAAAAACGGTACTCATCCTGCCAGCGCAGAATCCGTTTGTCCAGGTGTTCGCGAAAACGGGCAATGACCCGGTCCCGGTCATCTTCATGTATATGTTCTTCCCACCAGGTCAGCGTTGTGATATAGTCTTCCGGACTGTGCGCAAGGATACCTTTAACCCCTTTGTTCCAAAGAATTTTGCCTGTTTTAAGATTATAATCCCAGATTATATCGCTGGTAGCTTTCGATACAATGTTAAAGCGTTCAATATTTTCAAGCAGCGCCTTCTGACTGGCAATTGAATCGGTAATGTCTTTTGAGTTGCAGACAATGCCGCCCACGGCTTGTTTGCTGCTTAAGTTGGTAGCACGTGTTTCAAGCCATCGCCACTCACCCTTGCTGTTCTTAAACCGGAAGGGGCTGAATTTGATTTGCTGAACCTGCTTTAGCCGGTCAGCCTCTGCAAGCAGTCTTAGCCGGTCGTCTTCGTGAATGAAATCGAAGACATGGCGGCCCGCAATTTCGCTCGCCGGAATACCGAGAATTCTTTCTGACGTTGGACTTACGTACGTATAGTGAAGCCTGTCGTCAAGGATAACGATCAGGTCCGAACCTTCCTGAACCAATGCGCGGAACCGCTGCTCGCTCAATTCGAGTTCGTGTTCAGTTTCAACCCTTTTTGTAATGTCAGTTGCCAGAACAATGCGTGCTTTTTTTCCATTGAAATCGATCAGGTTGCTCTCTATGCTTACCCGGATTAAACTTCCGTCTTTTTTCAGGTGGCTGAAGCTGTTGCGATAAAAACGCGCGGTTTCGGCATTTTTCCTTACAAGTTTCGCAATAGCCGGGCCATCTTCCGCCGGGCGGATATCATTGATCGTCATGCTGAGAAACTCATCCCGCGAATATCCATAGTGTGCGGTTGCAGCATGATTGACATCTAAAAACCGTAGGGTTTCGACATCAAACAGCCACATGGGCAATGGGGATAACAAAAATAAGTTATAGTAACTTGACTGTGTCATGCGCTCCGGGCGGGTTCTCGTTCGTTTGCTAGTCAGGGATGAGGTTAGACGCAAATAAACATAGGGGTATTTGCGCGGAATTCAAAGCGCAGATGTGAACCTTTTGGGTACAATTTCGGTTTCCCGAATTGCAAAGAAGGGTCGGCGTGCGATAGCGGTAGTGCGCCCGGTTTTCGGGAGATCAGAAAGCAATCGGCGCAATGCCGTAAGGCATTGAAAATGACAGCACAGACTTTTAGCAACCTGTCGCTATGAAACAACTTTTCGTCGCTTCTAAAGTTTAGAACGGACTTTGAAAATCGGCAAAACGCGGCAAAACCGTGTCCTTGTCTGATAAAAGAAGTTCGTTTTCGGGCAGACCGCCCCATGAAATGTTCAGATCAGGATCGTTCCATATTACGCCCACTTCAGAATCCTTATCGTAAAAGTTGGTCACTTTGTAGGTAAAGATCGTATCATCTTCAAGCGTAAGAAAACCGTGCAAAAAGCCTGGGGGTACCCAAAGCTGTTTGTGGTTGTCGCCACTTAGTTCGAGCCCGAAGTGCTGTCCGTAAGTTGCTGAGTTTTCCCGGGCATCAACTGCTACATCAAATACGCGCCCCTGAATAACGCGCACCAGCTTACCCTGCGCAAAGGGCGCTTTCTGCGCATGGAGTCCGCGTAAGGTTCCTTTCTGTGAAAAAGATTGGTTATCCTGCACAAAGGCCGCAGTAACGCCTGCATCTGCAAGGATGCGGCTGTTGAAACTCTCATAAAAGTAACCGCGTGGGTCTTGCCATATTTTTGGCTCAATGATAAGGAGTCCCTCAAGCGGGGTGGTGGTAATCTGCATAAATTTAGTCGAGGTATTCCATTAAGGTCCGGTACGCAACGAAGCGGCCTTCGTAGCGGTCGTTCAGGCTTTTCTGAAGCGCGGGGGCGTGTGTATTTACATATTCCTGGTATGCGCCTATATTGTCAGCTACATATTGAGAGCAGAAGGTTACCCCCTCGTTAGGGGAGTCGACAACACGTAAGATACGGTTGGAAAGGAACATCCCGGTGGCCATGACCTCCGGTATATGTACCTCCTGCATCCAGGTAAGGAACTCTTCTGCAGCAGTGTCTTCAACGATCAGTGTTACATTATATAATAACATGGCGCAAAGATAAGGATTTGTTCAACCTTTAAAAGTTTTAAAGGGACGGCGGTTGTCCCTCATTGCCGGGTGGTAAATCACCCCTCAAAATTCTGTACCGTTTGCGTGCTTCGGCAATGAACATGCTGCCGGGGGCCTCTGTAATTAGTCTCTGATACCAGGTCTTTGCCTGTTCACGGTCGTCCAGTTTTGTCTCATACAGTGACGCTATATTAAATAGGGCATCATCAGCATAGATACTTTCTGGAAAATCTGCGGCAAGTGTTTTGTAGCTCGCGAGCGCTGAGCTGACATCGTTTTGTTCGAGCATAACCCGTGCCCGGGTCATCAGCACGGCATCGCGCAGGTTGTGCCCCGGGAAACGGATATCAATGCTGTCGAGTTTAATCATGCCCGCCCGGCCTTGATTTCTGAAGATAAGCAGTTCGGCATCTGCAAACATTTTCAAAGCGCTGCTGTCGTTCGGCTTTTGGATATGATCTGAAATAAGAAGGCTCAGATTCATGGCATCATTTGCAACAAGCTGCGAGGTTGCATTTTTTAAAATATCGGCCTGCGATTTAGCGTAGGTAAAATTTCCCTGGTAAAAAGACAACCTGGCGCTCCGGTAGCGGGCCTCGTTGCCAAGGTCCTGTCCCTCAAACTGTTTACTTACCTGTTCGTAAGTCAGAACCGCTTCCCAGGGTTCGTTGCTGAGCACATAAACATCACCAAGATCGAGCTTCAGATGACCAACCTCAATCTGCGCAATGCCGGGGATCTGAAGGGCAGACTCAAGCGTTTCTTCCGCCTGGTCAGGCTGGTTCAGGTAATGCGCCTGCAGGTCGGCCAGGTGTTTAAGCGCAAACAGAGTCTGGCTTGTGCGGCCATAGGCAGCGAGTATTTCACGGTACTCAGCGGCTAGCTTTTCGATAGCAGCAGGCGGTTGCCGGTCGCGCTTCAGCTTCTGGTATTTTGTGTTGATCAGCTCGATCCGGGCAGGCAGATAATAACGGTTCTCTCTGCCTTTACTTATCTGGTACTCATAAGCCTTGATTGCAGCATCGTAGGCACCTTCAGCAGCAAAATTATATGCTGTGTTGAGTAATTGCTGGCCCTCGGCTTTTGTGCGGCGGTCGTAAGCCATGAGCTGGCGCAGGGCGGCATCGTAATCTTTTTGCTGAATATACTGCCAGATCAGCAGCCGGGTATAACTTTCATTGTCGGGCTGTTTCTGAAGCTGAGCAATCAGCGCCGAAGCCAGCAGGCGATAATCGTCTTTACTTTCGAATACGGAAGCAAGAACATTTTCTGCCTGCGGAAGCAGCTGCGGCCTATCGCCCAGCGCATTTACATATTCCTGGGCAAGCATGTTTTTATCCTTTTTGAAGCGGTACATGCTTAGCAGTTCATTGGTGAACAGCTGCTCATTTTTGAGGACTTTTCTTCCATGCATCAATGTCCTGATGACCTGGTCGTAAGATTCGTACCGGTAGAAGGTGTTTGCGACATCGCGTATCCGGTTCTCATCTGCCGGCAGGGCTGCAATAAGATCGTTGTAAACCCGTTCAGACTTCTCGGCATTGCCCGTTTCGCTGTAGATACGGCCAAGCGCAATGCTGTAGTCTGCCGCCGACCATGTGCTGCGACCTTTCTTTTTCAAAAGTTTTTCGGCATCGTCGTATCGTTTGGTTTTTAAGAGACTATTAAAATACCCTTCGAACAGCTGAGGGTTAGCTTGTTGAGTGAATAACTTTTCATAGATAACCAGCGCTTTCTGGTACTCCCCCTGGCGGTAATATGCCGCAGCCACAGCTTCCTCGCTGGTTTGCGCTACGACCGGTTTACACAGAAAAAGTGCAATGATCAAAAGGAAAATCTGCATTCCGGAGTAACGTGAAAAATGGCACATAGGTCTACTAAAGTAACATTTTTCTAACAAAGAATCTCGCCGGGCATTCAGGGTCTAAAGTATTTTAAATGTTACGGTTTTTACGGAACTGCGCTTCCAAAAAGTACTTACTTTACAACCCTGGTTAGGTATTGGTTTAAGTAACATTGTTATCGAGATAAGCGATGCAGTTTCCTGTAATGCTTATTTTTGTAGCCTATTTGCCCGGTATGCGTGTGTTGAAGAATTTGTTCCTGCTTGTTTGCCTTTCATTGTTTTTTGCCTGTAAACCAGGTGTAAAGACAGGGGAGATTGCGGTTAATGATTTCTTCAAAAGCCAGGACCGTGCGTTGTACAAGGTATCGCCCGACGGGCGCACGTTGTCATACCTGAAACTGCAGGATAACCTGCAGAACCTCTTCGTAGAAGATATTGCAAGCGGGAAGGTTACGCAGGTTACCTCACTTGAAGGGCGCGGTGTCCGGTTTTATCTCTGGGTCAGTAAAAACGAACTGATTTTTTATCGCGATCAGCCCCTTCACAGCGGAGCTGAAATGTATATCGTGAATAAAAACGAGGGAAAGCCTAGAAAACTGTCCGGTGATCCGAAAGCAAAGATAAGGGTACTCGAAGATCAGCTGATTGATAATAAATTCTTGCTTGTAGCCTCGAATAAGCGCGATTCCACGGTCTTTGATGTCTATAAGCTTAATATTACCAATGGCTCGCTGGCACTGGCGGCGAAAAATCCGGGCAATATAGCGCACTGGATTGCCGACAGCGACGGCCGGCTGAAGCTTGCCATTGCCAGCGACGGTGTAAATGAAACACTGCTCTTCCGGGAGTCTGAAAATGCCCCGTTTAAACCGGTCATAAAAAGTAGCTTTAAGAACACGCTGGTTCCTATCGGCTTCGCCGGAAAAAAGGGGCTTACCATCTATGCCATTTCAAACATCAACCGGGATAAGAACGCACTGATCGAACTGGATATGACAACCGGGAAAGAAAAGCGCGTATTGTTTTACAGCGATACCCTTAACGTTGTTGAAGGGCAGTATTCAATGGCAAAGGCCCAGGTAGAATACGTGGTGGCCGAGACCTGGAAAAGGCAGAAACATTACCTCAATGCAGAAGCAAAGGCATTTTATGGCAAGCTGGATGAACTGCTGCCAAAAACCGAGCTGAAGATTATGGCGCGCGATAAGAATGAGAATGTGTTTGTCCTGCGCACGTTCACAGATCGCAATCCGGGATCATATTACCTGTACACTGCCGACCAGCACAAGCTGAAAAAACTTGCTGATATCAATTCTTCTATTCGCGAGGAAGAAATGTGCGAAATGAAACCTGTAAGTTTCGTTGCGCGCGACGGCCTTAAGGTAAATGGTTATCTGACACTGCCACAAGGTTCGAGGAAAGAAAAACTGCCCGTGGTCGTTCTTCCGCATAACGGACCGAGGTCAAGAAACGGGTGGGGCTACGATGCTGAAGTGCAATTTCTTGCAAACCGGGGTTATGCCGTTTTTCAGATCAATTACCGTGGTTCTGACGGATATGGCAAGCAGTTTATGACAGCAGGTTTTAAGGAGTGGGGTAAAAAGATCCGGGAAGACGTTATAGACGGCGTTAACTGGCTGGTTGCAAAAAAGGTTGCAGATAAAAAAAGGATAGCCATTTACGGTACGGGCTTCGGGGGTTTTATTGCATTAAACTGCATGGCCGACAATCCGGAACTCTTCGTTGCCGCTGCTTCAAATTCCGGTGTCGTCAACCTGTTCAGTTACCTGAAAAGTATTCCGCCATTCTGGAAAACTTCGCTTCAGATGTATTATGAGATTGTCGGAAACCCCGTTACTGACGTAGACTATATGCGCGCGGTATCGCCTGTTTTTCATTCCGACCGGTTTAACAAACCTTTGTTTATTGCGCAGAATGCAAAAGATCCGCGGGTAAGCCCGGGCGAGACCATTCAACTTGTTAAGGAGCTCAAAAAAAGAAATATTCCTGTAACTTACCTCGAAAAAGACGAAGGTTCATTTCTGGAGAAAAAGGAGGAAGGGCGTAAACGGTTTTATGCAGCCCTCGAACAATTTCTCAAAGAAAATTTAAAAAAGTAACGGGTTAAATGATTGCGGATAAGACGAGCGGATACCGGAAAAACTTTTTGCTGATCATCACCTTTATCGTGCTGATCTCGGTGCTGTTTATTCTTTCCCTGTTTCTAGCATTCAATTTCAGCAACAAGTATATAGAGAATGAATTCGGTTCTGCAAAGGTGAATGTGCTTGAGAAAACTATCGGTCCGTACAACGATTTTTTTCAGAACAAAATTCCTGAAGTTTCTTATTACAACGGTTTCCTTGATTCGGCAACCGCTTCAAAATTTACGGATACGGTATTGCTTAAATATCCGTTCGTATCAAAGGTGGTGTTTTATGATTCTGAGGTGAAAAACGAGCCCGTGCGCGACGGCATCAATGCCAGCCATTTTTCTTTCGGCCCCAAGGCCATCTATCAGTTCGGCAGCCTTGTTCCGCAAGATTCAATCAAGCTCTTTTCATACGATAATACGCGTTCTTTCAGCGTTGGCGACGACTTCAATGCCATCGGTTTTAAGCTTGTTTCCTTTGTGGAAAGCCTTGACACAGCGAAAGCGCCATCGCAGGATGAGCTTTTTGCAAATTTTTCTGCTATCCGTACCAACCGCATTACCTATCTGAACATCCCGCGGCGCGAAGATCTGAAAGTTTATAAGGAAATGATGAAGCGGAAACTCGCTTCGCTGCCGGTATATCAGCAGGATATGCTTACCTTCCAGCTTGATCCTTACAAGATCCGGATTGTCAACTCACGCCCGCTGTTGTACCAGCGCATCAGGATAGAACCGCTTACCTACGATCCTATCGATGCCTCAGACAATTACCTGATCACCGAAATAGCGCTGCCGGGACCTTTTTCAGATTACAAACTTTATTTCCAGTCATCACGATCCTTTATTAAAAAAGAAGTTTTTTCATACTTCCTGCCGATAGCGCTGATTCTGCTGCTTGTTTATGCGGTTCTGATGCTTGTTGCGATGCTTATTTACCGGAATTTAAATATCAACAGCAAGATGTTTAAGCTCCAGTATGATTTCATAACCAACTTCTCTCATGAGTTCAAGACGCCTGTCAGTGTCATAAAAATTGCGGGCAATAACATTCGCAGTGCCTCGAGCCTTACAGAAAGAGAACAGAAACATTACGGGAAAATCCTTGATGAGGAGGCTGATAAACTTAACGGCCTGATGAATAAGCTGTTGGCTTTTACGCAGATCGAGAACAAGTCGATCTCGCTCAATCAGGAAGAGGTTTCCATGCGCGAGTTTATCGAAAGTACCATCGAATCACACACGCTCAAGCACAGCGATTTTGAAATGAGTTATGAGGTAAGCGGTTTTGATAAGTTTATTACAGACCCGGTATTGCTGGGCAGTTTGTTTGATAACCTGGCAGAGAACGCTTATAAATATTCAAATCCGGGTAACAAAAAACTTCATATCAGTGCCAGGCTTGTCAGGGGGCGTATTGTGTTACGTTTCGCTGATAAGGGTATAGGAATTGCAGCACAGGATCTTGAACATGTTTTTAAGAAATTTTTCCGCATTCAGAACCAGTACAACCAGCAGGGCAGTGTGGGTCTGGGTTTGGCTTTCTGCAAAGAACTGGTTAATTTTATGGGTGGCGAGATCCGGGTAAAAAGTAAAGTAAACAGAGGGACGGAGTTCATCATTGTGCTTCCGTATATAAATACATAAGGTATGTCAAAAGGAGTAAAAATACTGATCGTTGAAGATGACGAAAACCTGAGGTTCCTGGTGGTACACCGTCTTCAGACTGAAGGATATGAAGTGCTTGAGGCAGCAGACGGTGAGCTTGCCGAGCAGCTGATCATGACGGCGCAGCCGGATATTGTGTTGCTCGACTGGATGCTGCCGGGCAAGCAGGGATCTGAAATTTGTGAGAACGTCAGAAAACAGGGTTTTGAGAACCTGGTTATCATGATGACTGCCAAAGCGCAGGATGTTGACAAAATCGATGCTTATAATTTTGGTGCATCAGATTATGTGACCAAACCATTTAATATGGATGTATTGGTTGCTATGCTTGACAGCAAAGTGAAATTTATCGTGAATAAAGACAGTTCGGAAATTCACCGCTTTGGCTCAATGGAGCACCACCCGAACATTCATACGCTTTTCAGAAACGGGAAAAAGATCGAGCTCACCATTCTTGAAAATCGTATTCTCCTGTATTTTCTGCGCCATCCAGGCAAGGTCATTAACCGCGATGAACTGATGATGGTTGTCTGGGGCTACAATTCTGATGTGAACACACGCACGCTCGATATGCACATTGTACGTCTTCGCAAAAAGATTGAACTTAATCCCGATAATCCGCAGCTGCTCCAGACCGTGCGTGGTGTAGGTTACCGGTTTAATGCGTCGCAAACAGCCTGAGTAACATGACGCGGTACATATCGGCCGACCAGGTTTTTCCGGTCTCGTCTGCCCCGCTGAGCGGCGGGGTGGTGGGCGTATCGGCAGACGGTACGGTTGCCGGGGTCTGGAGCCGGGCCGAGTTTGATTTCTCGAAGGGCCCTGTTGAGCACCACCAGGGGGCGCTTATCCCCGGGCTGATCAATACGCATTGCCATCTTGAACTTTCCCACCTGCGTGGGAAGTTTCCCACCCATACGGGACTGCCCGCATTTGTACAGCTTGTCATGTCGCAGCGCGAAGCCGGGGCCGATACGCTTGCCGAAGCCATGTCTGCGGCAGACCGCGAAATGTTTGAGCATGGTATTGTGGCCGTTGGCGATATTTCCAATACGATCGCGTCTAAAGGAGTAAAAGCCACAAGTAAGATCTACTACCATACATTTGTCGAAGCACTGGGCTTTAACCCGCTGCGTGCGGCAGAAATTTTCCAGCGTTCGCTGCAACTGGAACAGGAGTTTGCACCGCTGCCGGTTTCTATCGTTCCGCATGCGCCCTATTCGGTTTCTGCAGAACTTTTTAGTCTTATCAGCAGCCATGCCGCCGAAAGGAACACCCTGCTGAGTATTCATAACCAGGAAACGGCAGACGAAAACCGGTTTTTTATAAACGGCGAGGGTGGCTTTCCGGGACTTTATGAAAAGCTCGGTCTTGATATTGGATTTTTTAAACCGCCGGGCACAAACTCGCTGCCGGCATATATTGCACGCCTCCCAAAAGATCAGCGAAAGTTACTGGTCCATAACACTTTTACGTCAGCATCAGATTATCTAACCGCCACATCTGCTTACCGGAATATTTACTGGTGTCTCTGTCCGGGCGCAAACCGGTATATTGAAGACAGGCTGCCCGATGTGCGGATGCTTGCAGATTCAGGTGCCCTGATTACCCTGGGAACGGACAGCCTGGCAAGCAACACGACGCTGAACATATTTGCAGAGATGAAAATACTGCAGAATGAGCTGGGCATCCCGTTCGAAACGCTGCTGCGCTGGGCTACCCTGAACGGGGCTGAGTTTCTTGGAATAGATGAGCAGTTTGGCAGCATAACGCCGGGAAAAAAACCTGGACTCAATCTGGTTCGCATAGATGCCCGGGGGCATATTGGCGACAGCAGCGTACGCAGGCTTGTCTGATTGCTGCCTGACCATGGCCGTCGGCGGTTGGCGACTTTTGTTCCGGTCTTAATACATCTTCAAGATATGAATGCAATTACAAAACTCTTTGGCATCAGGTATCCCATTGTCCAGGCAGGCATGGTCTGGTGCAGCGGCTGGAAGCTTGCAGCCGCTGTTTCTGAAGCCGGCGGATTGGGTTTGATCGGGGCCGGATCGATGTACCCTGAGGTGCTTCGTACGCATATCCGCAAGTGCCGGGAGGCGACAAATCAACCCTTTGGTGTAAATGTCCCCTTGTTATACCCCGATATAGCCGGGCTTATGAAAGTCATTGTGGATGAAGGCGTCAGGATTGTGTTTACATCAGCAGGAAATCCGGCTACCTGGACGGGGGTGTTGAAAGAGCAGGGCCTAACGGTTGTTCATGTCGTGTCAAACAGCAAATTTGCTGTTAAGGCTGAGCATGCCGGTGTGGATGCGGTTGTAGCCGAAGGATTCGAGGCGGGTGGACATAACGGCCGGGAGGAAACCACAACGATGTGCCTGATCCCCATAGTCAGCGCAGCGGTAAACATACCGGTAATTGCAGCGGGCGGGATTGCTTCGGGCAAAGCCATGCTTGCTGCCCTTGCTTTGGGCGCAGGCGGCGTTCAGGTGGGCTCGGCTTTTGCCGTGGCGGCCGAATCTTCTGCCCATGAGGCCTTCAAGCAAAAGATCGTGGAAGCAGCCGAAGGTGACACACGCCTGAGCATGAAAAAGCTGGTCCCCGTGCGGCTCCTGCAGAATGACTTTGCCGCTGCCGTCAACGATGCGGAAGCCCGCGGCGCCGGCCGCGAAGAACTGGTTGAATTACTGGGAAAAGCCCGGGCAAAACGCGGTATGTTTGAGGGCGATATTGAAGAAGGCGAACTCGAGATCGGGCAGGTTGCGGCCTCCCTGCATGAAATCAAGCCTGCTGCGCAGATTGTCCGGGATATCTGGTCAGGCTTTCTGGAGGCCAGGCGCCGGCTTTGTGTCCTTAGCCAATAGTCCATGGTCCGACAGAAATCCCTAACTTTGCATTTCATGAAACATCTTAACATCGTAGTACGCGGAAAGGTACAGGGCGTATTTTTCAGGGCATCGACAAAAGCGGTTGCAGATCAGATGGGTATCAAGGGCTTTGTTAAAAATGAAAAAGACGGCTCGGTATACATCGAGGCAGAGGGCGATGACCTGATGCTTGATGCATTTACGGACTGGTGCCGCGAAGGACCGGAAAGATCGGAGGTAACCGATGTTGAAATTACAGACGGCGCGCTGCGTAACTTCAGAAATTTTGAAGTAGTGAAAAAGAATCTTTTATGGTAAAACTTCGCGCCTGAACATGTCTGTATATAAAAAATTTGCCGGACAAACGATCATCTATGGCGTCAGCACGGTTTTTTCACGGGTTCTCAACTTCTTCCTGACGCCTGTTTATACCAGCGTGTACCCGACCAGCATATACGGCATTTTTACCAACATGTACAGCTGGGCAGCACTGATCAATGCCGTATTGTCTTTTGGTATGGAGACAACATTTTTCCGGTACCTGAACAAATATGAAGACCGCAAACAGGAAGTGTACAATAATGCTTTCTGGACAGTCAGTTTCCTGGCGTTGCTGTTTTTTGCCACCGGGATGATCTTTTCATCAGACATCGCTGCATCGCTCGCCGACGGCGGCGTTGCTGCCACCGGGAACTACCGGCACTATATCCGATATTTCCTCTGGATTTTGCTGGTTGATGCGATCTGCGTCATTCCATTTGCCAAACTCCGCGCCGACGGACGGCCGCTTAAGTACGGAACTATTAAATTTCTGAACATCGGGAGCTTTATTGGCCTGAACCTGGTTTTTTTATTCCTGATTCCGGCTGTGATCCGCAATGACTGGCCCTTGTCAGACTGGCTTTCGTCCTGGTACCGTTCACAGTGGATCGGTTATGTATTTATAGCCAACCTGGCAGCCAGCCTGCTTACCATGATCATGCTGTTACCTGAGTTCAGGAGGATCCAGCTGCGTTTCGAGCCGCGGCTTTTTGCTGATATGTTGTCATACAGCTGGCCGATCCTGGTTGCCAATATATCGTTCGTTATTAATGAAAACCTGGATAAAATCGTGCTCAAGGAACTGGTCCCGGGCAATGGGAGGGGTTTTCAGGATACCGGGATTTACGGTGCGAGTGCCAAGATTGCAGTCTTTCTGAGTATTTTTATCCAGGCCTTTCGCCTTGGCGCCGAACCTTTCTTTTTTAGTCACGCGAAAGAAAAAAATGCGCGCGAAACCTATGCAACCATTCTGCAGTACTTTGTGGTGGTCGTGGCTTTTATCTTCGTTGCACTGGTAGCAAATATCGAAATCCTGAAATATTTTATACGGGGCAAGGACGCCGCACAACAGGCGCTATACTGGTCCGGACTTAAAGTTGTGCCGGTACTGCTGTTTGGTTATGTCTGCCTGGGCATTTATATGAACCTTTCAATCTGGTACCGGTTGTCAGATCAGACGCGCTTTGGTCTTTACATCTCCGGTTTTGGAGCTGTGCTGACCATCATTCTCAACATCATCCTTATACCGCGGTTCAGTTATGTCGGTGCTGCATGGGTATCGCTGCTTGCTTACCTGAGCATGATGGTGTTGTCTTACCTGCTGGGACAGAAACATTACCCTATTCCGTATCCGCTACTGCGTATGCTGGGCTATCTTTTGTTATCTGTTGTGATGGTTTACGCATCTTTTTATATTTTTAACAGAAACATTTACATCGGTAACCTGCTGCTCGTGGTATTCGCTGCGGTGGTCTGGTTTTTTGAGGGCGCAAAATTGAGATCAATGCTGCGTACGAAACAATAATCGTTATGAAAATCAAAGTCATCAATCATTCGGCGCACGAGCTGCCGAAATATGAAACTGCCCATGCCGCCGGCCTCGACCTTCGCGCCAATATCGAAACGCCGATCACAATTGGTCCGTTACAGCGGGTACTTGTTCCTACAGGGCTGCACATCGAACTGCCGGTAGGTTACGAAGCACAGATCAGGCCCCGCAGCGGATTGGCGTATAAACATGGTATCAGTATCGTAAATGCGCCTGGTACTATCGATGCCGACTACCGCGGCGAGATCAAGGTACTGCTTGTAAATCTTTCTGATACCGATTTCACGATCAATAATGGCGAACGGATCGCTCAGATGGTTGTTGCACGGCACGAAACTATTCAGTGGGAACCCGTAGCCGAGCTTGAAGAGACAGCCCGCGGGGCAGGGGGATACGGACATACCGGAAAATAACATACGCCGCCTTATCATTTTTCTTTCATGTCTGGCTGCGGGTGCGCAAGCGCAGATGCCGGTTACCCTGACAGACAGCAACAGCCTGAAGCAGGTTTATTTTGCAGGTCTGAGAAAAAAAATGATTGAGAACCTTCCTGAAGCCGCGAAAGATTTTACACGAATCACTGTTGCCGCTCCAAACCATCACGCGGCCTGGTATGAACTTGCCGGTATTGCGTTTAAGCAAAATAAACTTGAAGAGGCGGAGACTGCGGTGCGCAAGGCCTGCGAACTCCAGCCTGCAAATGAATGGTACTGGATTTTGCTTGCTGAAATTTACAAACGCAAGGGCGATATGGCTGCGCTTGCACCCGTATTTGAGAAATTGATTGCACTTCAGCCAGAGAAAGACGGGTACTACTTTGATCATGCCAACGCTCTTTTTCTCGGCGGAAAAAGCAGCGACGCGCTGAAAGCCTATGACCAGCTCGAGGCCCGATTTGGGAATTCGGAATCTCTTCAGCAGGCCAGGCAACGGATCAGCATGCACGACCGGCCGGCACCAAGTGACAGTGAACTGAAAGAGCTGATGACGAAATCAGGCGGCGATGCCAACAACTACCTTTACCTGAGTGGTATGCTTATGCAAAAAGGTAAGTCGGGTGCCGCCCTCAAGCTTTTGCAGCAGGCCCGGACACTTGATCCCGGCAATTACGAGATTGACCTGGCCATGGCCGATGCCTACCGCCTGGAAAAGGACGAGAAGGCATCCGAAGCTGCTCTCGCAAGAGCTTTCGGGCATGAGCAAATGCCGGTCGATGCCAAGCTGAAAACGCTTGCCGTCATGATCGGCTCTGCAAACAGTACCGAAAGGAAGATTCAGGTGGCCCGCTGGGCAGGCGTGGCAGCAGACCTCCATTTTCAGGAGCCCAGGTTACAAATGCTGTATGCCGATATCTTAGCGCGCACCGACCGGTACGCCGAAGCCGAAGTGCATTACAAGGCAGCACTTCAACTATCTGAAAACATGTACGCTGCCTGGGAACAGCTGGCTCAGGTACAACTGAGGCAGGAGAAGTATGCCGAAGCCATAAAAACTGCAGACAATGCATTGCTGCTTTACCCAAACCAGGGCAGCATGTACCTGCTCCTGGCGCGTGCGCAGGCCGGTGCGGGCAACGCCGCCGAAGCCCGTAAACTGCTTGAAACTGCAGAGCGTATGGCCCAGGGCAACCCCGAACTTACTGCAGACTGCCTTGCACTCAGTGCCGGTCTGCTCTTTTCAGAAAAAAACTATAAAGAAGCACGCAGACAAATCGAACTGGCGTTAAAAAACAATACCCCTAACACCCCTGTTTACCTCGAACAGTTTGGAGATATCCTGTTTATGCTCGGAGACAGGGCCGATGCGCTGATACAATGGGAAAAAGCACGGTCTGCAGGTAATGACACCAGTTTGTTAAAACGGAAGATAGATGAAAAAAAATATATTGGCAGGCCTTAGCCTTGTGCTGGTACTGCTTGGCGCAGGATGTAAAACAAGAAAAGCGGCGGTAACGCCGACCCCGGCGACCGAAGTGCCGGCTAAAACAAGCCATACGGTTGTAGACAAGATCAGCAAAACACAGGTTAACTTCAATACGCTCTCGCTAAGGGGAAAAGCGGCTATAGATATCGGCGGTAACGCGAACAATGCAGGGATCCAGATTCGTGTCGAGAACAATAAGCGCATCTGGGCCAGCGTAACCGCGGTTGGTTTCGAAGTTGCGCGTGCGCTGATCACGCCAGACAGTATCCAGGTTATAAACCGCCTGCAAAGCACTTATCTTAAAAAACCATTCAGCTTTGTACAGGGATTTGCCACAAAACAGGTAGACTTTCAAACGCTTCAGGATGTGCTTACGGGAAATGCCATCGGACAACTGCTGCAAAGCCAGCCTTCGGTTACATCGCAGG
Organism: Pedobacter sp. SYP-B3415; assembly: GCF_004138205.1. Classification (GTDB taxonomy): domain Bacteria; phylum Bacteroidota; class Bacteroidia; order Sphingobacteriales; family Sphingobacteriaceae; genus Pedobacter. The sequence goes on along the minus strand of NZ_RXNQ01000037.1, from coordinate 151,177 downwards.
ATGGAAAAACTGTTCTGAGCGGAAAAAATCAGGCGCTCGATTACAAGATGTTCTTCAATGAGCTGTTCAAACTCACAGAAACAAACCTGAACGATGCTTCGGCCGGCCGCGCGCTGAAGGTGACCTATGCAGCGCACCAGGAGCTTGCCGGCGGACTCTTTCCGGGCCAGGTAAATATCAACTCGATGGCCGGTGCAAAACGGGTTGCCATCGATCTTACCTTTACAAAAATTGAAGGTAACATTCCCCTTGATTTTCCCTTTACGGTACCCAAAAGGTATGAGGTAATCAACTAATTTTTATACTTTTGGCTTAATGAAGCTACACACAATTCTTTTAATTCTGTTCTTTACAGCAACAGCAGGCCTCGCGTACGGGCAAAGCAGTGCTGAATTGAAAAGGCAGAAAGAAGCCATTCAGCGTGAAATACAGCTTTTACAAAAAAACCTGGATAAAGCCGCCAGAAACAAACAGGCTACCCGTCAGCAGATCAATGCACTGAATGCGCAGATCCGGCTGCGGCAGGAAAAGATCGGAGTGATCAATTCTGAGATTAAAAATCTTGATAATCAAATCTCCGAGAACACAAATACCGTACATAACCTGCAGGGTCAGCTCGGAGAGCTGAAAAAGGACTATGCCGCTATGATCCGCTTTGCGCAGCGCAACCGGAATGCATATGATAAGATGATGTTTGTCTTTGCCGCTGCAGACTTTAATCAAGCCTATAAGCGTATCAAATATCTGCAGCAGTTTGGTCAATACCGTAAAAAGCAGGCCGATTATATTCAGGGTACGCAAAAACAGCTGAACGGGAAGATCGCTGAGCTTGACCGTACCAGGAGAGAAAAAAGCACACTGCTTCAGGACCAGGAACGTGAGCGTGAGAAACTTGGCAAAAACAAGAGCGAGCAGAGTACGGTACTGAATGATTACAGCAAGCAGGAAAGGCGCTTCCGTCAGGATATTGCCCAGCAGAAAAAAAAGCAGGCGGCTATAGACCGCTCGTTGCGTGCGGCAATTGCCCGCGAGATTGAAAAGGCAAAGCGTGAAGCTGAGGAACGTGAGCGCCGCGAGGCAGCGGCAGCTAAAGCGGCAAACAAACCTGCACCCGTTGCGTCGTCAAAAACAAAATCGACCAGCGATTATCTCAAGGCTACGCCTGAAGCAGCCCGGCTATCAGCAAACTTTGAGAACAACCGCGGAAGTCTTCCTTCGCCGGTTGCCGTCGGAACGATCACGGAACGTTTTGGCCGGCATATGGTTGACAAGGCAAGTATTGATAATGATGGGGTAACCTTTACAACCGGCGAAGGAGCCGCAGTGCGGGCGGTGTTCCAGGGCCAGGTATCGAATGTGGTCAATAACATGGGCCGTTATTTTGTACTGATCAAACACGGTGAATACTTTACCATTTACAGTAACCTTGCATCGGTAAGCGTTTCGCGGGGAGATAAAGTGGAAACAAAACAAACCATCGGGACGGTAGGCAGCTCGGATGGTTCAGGCGAACTTCAGTTCCAGATCAGGCGTGTAACCGTACCGCTAAATCCGGAAGCCTGGCTGGCCAGGTAAGCAGCCCGTTAAAAAATGCTTATATTTGTATAAAGATAGACTTGTGATGTATCCAGGAACAATAGCAGAATTTTTAAATATGGGCGGGGGCGAGATTACCCTCATCCTGGTCGTGGTACTTTTGTTATTTGGCGGTAAAAAATTGCCGGAATTGGCAAGAGGACTTGGAAAAGGTATTCGTGACTTCAAAGACGCTTCTGAAGGAGTTAAACGTGAGATTCACCGCAATATCAACGCAATGGATATTGACGACGAAGATAAGACCGAACCCGCTGCACACAGCCGCCGGCTTCACCCTGAAGAGGGCGAGGAGCACCCGGCTTCAGACTATGCGGCGGATCCGGCAAACCACAATCCTGTTGCAGGAACCGAACCTGTTGGAAAGAAAGAGCCGCAGGAAGATAAAATCTAATCGAATAAAGAATTTAAATCAAAATAGTATGTTACATTCAACATTGGCAGCTGGCGTTTTCGGAATGGGTGGAGGAGAGCTGATCGTAATCGCCCTTGTACTTTTGTTGCTGTTTGGCGGCAAAAAAATCCCTGAACTGATGAAAGGTCTGGGTAAAGGCGTAAAAGAATTTAAAGACGGCAAAGACGGACTTGAGAAAGAACCTGCTGAACAAGGCAAGGAAAGCAAGACCACTGTCTAGAGTTTACTGACCAGAATTATCGGATTGGAAAAATATACTTCTCTGTCGGAGATTCAGGGACTTATTGCGCAAGGCGCAACCACCCTGCCTGATCTGCTTGAGCATTATTTTCTCCGCATCAAGGAATATGAACACCTCAATGCTTTCAATGAGGTGTTTTTTTTGTCTGCCCGCGAACAGGCATCGGCCGTTCAGGCCAAAATGTCTGCAGGCCGAGCCGGGAAACTGGCAGGCATGGTGATTGGTATCAAAGACAATATCTGTTATAAAAACCATAAGGTTACGGCTTCTTCACGGATGCTTGAAAACTTTGTGTCGCCGTACTCGGCAACCGTTGTTGAACGGCTGCTTGCTGAAGATGCTGTGATTATCGGGCGCCTGAACTGCGATGAATTTGCTATGGGGGGCTCGAACGAAACCTCCTTCTTCGGGCCGGTAAGAAACGCTGCCGACGAAGACCGGGTAGCGGGCGGATCTTCAGGCGGTTCGGCGGTAGCTGTTCAGGCCGGTTTATGTCTTGCTGCACTCGGCACAGACACGGGCGGCTCAGTGAGACAACCGGCAGCATTCTGCGGCAATATCGGGCTTAAACCAACATATGGACGTATTTCGCGGTATGGCGTTATTGCATACGCATCGTCTTTCGACCAGGTTGGCACGATCACCTCGTCAGTTGATGATGCAGCGCTGCTGCTCGAGGTACTCGCCGGCGCCGATGCGTACGATAGCACCGTGTCCGCGTTACCCGCTGGTCCTTACCGGCAGATCCGGGAACCGGAAACAAAACGGCGAATTGCCGTCCTGAAAGAAACTATTGAGAGCGAGGCGCTCGATCCCGAGATACGTCAGGCCATCAGCAATTCGATCGAATTATTGAAAAATGCAGGCCATACGATCGACTATGTTTCGTTTGATCTTCTTGATTATCTTGTTCCAACGTATTATATCCTTACCACAGCTGAAAGCTCTTCTAACCTCTCCAGGTATGATGGTGTACATTATGGTTACCGCAATACCGAAGCGACCAGCCTGAATGAACTGTACAAACGCTCAAGGGCAGAAGGCTTCGGGGAAGAGGTTAAAAAACGCATCATGCTCGGAACCTTTGTGCTGAGTGCCGGCTATTATGATGCTTACTATCAGAAAGCCCAGCAGGTTCGACGGCTGATCAGGGAAAAAATTGACCTGGTGCTTTCAGCATATGATTTCATTTTATGCCCCGTAACGCCTACACCGGCGTTCAGGATCGGGGAAAACATCAAAGATCCGCTGGTCATGTACATGGAAGATATTTTCACCGTACTCGCCTCACTGGCAGGCACGCCTGCAATCGCACTACCGCTCGGCAATAATTCGGATAATTTGCCGTTAAGTGTTCAGTTTATAGCCAAACATTTTGACGAGGGAGGCCTTTTGTCTTTCTCCCGGCATTTTTTAGAGATTACAAAACAGTAACTGATTTTTTGACATCGTGGCATCAGCTGCATCAAAACAACCTGCTCATGCAAAAAAAATTACTTTTAAGTTTCTTCTCAGCCCTCTTTCTGACCGGCTTTTCAGGTGTGATTCCAAGTTATGCGCAGCAGTTTCTCAGAAAGGACTCTATTAAACCGGTAAGCGGCCTTACACCCTCTGTTTTCCTCCCTTCTAATGCCGATACCACTGCGGTGCCTGAGGTTGCCGAGACCCCGTTCGCCTTCGGATCGAACTATATCTACAAATTACGGCTCGATTCCATTCAAAAACTTATACCGCTTACGTATAACGAATACGTTCAGAAGTATATCGACATTTACAGCCAGCGAAAAGACATGATGGGACGCATGCTGGGGCTTTCAGAGTATTACTTCCCGATCTTTGAGCGTGCGCTTAAAGACATGAACATGCCTAACGAGCTGAAATACCTGCCCATCATTGAATCGTCTATGAATCCGCATGCCGTATCGCGCGTAGGTGCAACAGGTCTCTGGCAGTTTATGTTTGCTACAGCCAAAGCTTACGGCCTTGGCATTGATACCTATATTGACGAGCGGAAAGATCCGATCAGCGCAAGTTATGCGGCAGCCGCCTATTTCAGAGATTCTTATGAGGAACTGGGCGACTGGCTGCTGGCAATTGCGGCTTATAACTGCGGAAAAGGGAATGTAGACCGGGCCATCCGTCGTGCTGGCTCACGCGATTTCTGGGAGATCAGGCCGTTTCTGCCGCGCGAAACAAGAAATTATGTGCCGGCTTTTATTGCTGCCGTCTATGTAATGAACTATGCGCCGAAACACCAGATCAGCGCGCATAAGAACCCGATGCAATACAAGACGGATACCATGCTTGTCAACCGAATGGTATCACTCACTGCGCTGGCAAGGGCCATGGATTTTGACGAGGATGCGTTGTGGGCCCTAAACCCCTCATATCGTAAGAAACTGGTTAATGGCTCAGCCGACAATCCGAAACGTATCATTCTTCCTAAATTGGCGCAATACAATTATGCAAAAGTTTACGATGCTATAAACGCAGATGAATCTGTCTTAAAGCCGCAGATCAGGCTTGTTCGTAATGAACCGGTTATCAGAGCAGCGAGGGTATCTGAACCACAGGGCGAGCTGCAGCTTCATAAGGTAAAGTCCGGGCAAAACCTGGGGATCATTGCAGAACAATATGGCGTAGAGGTGCAGGATCTGAAAGCCTGGAATCACCTGCCGGGTAACACCATCGTACCGGCACAGACGCTAAAGATCTATGCTGCAAAGAAGGTTTCGAAACAGCAGACACCCGCCCCACGGTTCGTAACCTATAAAGTCAAGACCGGCGATACATTGTCCGGCATAGCCGAGAAATTTGAAGGCATTACCGTTTATGAGATCAAAAAAGCCAATGGTCTGAAAAAAAGTGCGCTTCAGCCCGGTATGGTTCTGAAAATTCAAAAAGGATAAGCCCTGTTTCAAATATTAAATAAATCGAAAGCTGAAATTGCTAAATTATTAAGGTAATGTAACAATATAGCTGGCGATCGAAATAATAACAAAGCCGTCGGGTGCTGATTGTCAGGAAAAGTCTAAACTTGTTTCAAATTGAGACAGCATGGACAGCCGCAGAGCATTCATCAAAAAATCCGTTTTACTTTCAGGTGCCGCAGGGCTTGGCAGCGTGGTACCCGGTTCGATACAACGTGCGCTGGCCATTGATCCTGCGGCGGGCAGCACCTACCTGGACGCAGAACATGTGGTTATCCTCATGCAGGAAAACCGATCTTTTGATCACTGCTTCGGGACCCTTCAGGGTGTGCGCGGTTTTAACGATCCCAGGGCAATAACACTGCCCGATCACAAACCCGTCTGGCTTCAGACCAGTGCCCTGGGTCAGACCTTCGCGCCTTTTCGCTTAAACATTAAGGATACGAAAGCAACGTGGATGGGCGACCTGCCCCATTCGCGGGCCAGCCAGGTAGACGCCTATAACGGCGGTAAACACGACAAGTGGCTCCCCGCCAAAGTGCCTTCAAATAAAAAATATGCGGAGATGCCTTTAACGCTTGGTTATTACACGCGGGAAGATCTTCCTTTCAATTACGCCATGGCGGATGCTTTTACGGTTTGCGACCAAAACTTTTGTTCTGCAATGACCAGCACCACGCCAAACCGGTCGTTTTTCTGGACCGGAAAAATCACTCATCCTGAAGCAGGGTTGCCAAAAGCACATATCCGCAATGATAACTATAGTCATGCTGGTCTGAAATGGCAAACCTTTCCCGAGCTGCTTGAGGAAAATGAAATTTCATGGAGCTTTTACCAGAATGAAATCAGCTGCGGCGGCGGCTTTGCAGGCGAAGAGCGTTCCTGGCTGGCCAATTTTGGTTGTAATCTGCTCGAGTTTTTTGCTGCATATAACGTCAAATTCGCGCCGAAATATCTCCAGAGTTTAAAGAAACAGGTAGAGACGCTGCCGGGTGAAATCGCTAACCTCGAAGCACGCAGTCCTTCAAGTGAGGAGGCGGCGCGTAAGATACGAACCGATCTCAGGAAGAAACAGCAGGTGCTCGATCATGCACAGGCTGAGCTGGGAAAATGGGGACAGGAAAATTACGAAAAGTTATCAGCCAGGGAGAAACAACTTTTTCAACGGGCATTTGTAACCAATAAGGCTGATCCAGCCTACCGCAGTATCAGTAAACTTACTTATCAGAGCGGCGGCGAAAAGCGTGAAGTAACCGTGCCTAAGGGTGATCTCCTCTACCAGTTTCGTAAGGATGTTAACGAGGGTAAACTCCCGACAGTGTCCTGGCTGGCGGGCCCGCAGAACGTCTCCGATCATCCAAGTGCACCCTGGTACGGAGCATGGTGGGTATCTGAAATATTAGACATCCTGACTAAAAACCCCGAAGTATGGAAAAAAACCATCTTCATCGTTACCTATGATGAAAACGACGGATACTATGATCATGTACCGCCGTATTCCATTCCTGATGCAAACAAGCCCGGTAGCGGAAAGGTGTCGGCAGGCATTGATACAGAAATTGAACATGTACGTCTTGAAAACGAGATCAAACAGGGCGTGCCCAAAAAACAGGCGCGTGAAGCACCGATTGGTCTCGGCTTCAGGGTGCCCATGCTTATCGCCTCGCCATGGAGCCGCGGCGGACGTGTCTGCTCGCAGTTATTTGACCATACATCGACGCTGCAGTTCTTGGAAACGTTTGTCAATAAAAAGTTCAACAAGAATATCCATATAGATAACATCAGTCAGTGGCGCAGAACGATTGCAGGAGATCTGACTTCGGCATTTGTTCCGTTCGACGCGAAAAAAGACCAGGTTGCTTTCCTTGAGCGGGATGCTTACGTGGAACGCATTCACGACGCAAAGTTTAAAACAGAACCCGCAGGTTTCAGGCAGCTTAGTGCAGAAGACATCAAAAAGATCAGTGCAGATCCGCTTTCATCAGCACTTGTTGCCGTTCAGGAAAAAGGTGTGCGGAAGTCGGCAGCATTGCCCTATCAGTTATATGCCGATGCGGAGCATAAAGGGAATGCCATTGTACTGACCTTTGAAGCCGGAAACGAAGTGTTTGGTTCAGGTGCTGCAGGTGCTCCCTTTAGTGTCTACTCGCCGGTCACCTTTAAAGAAAACGGCACAACGGAAGCCTTCCGGAACTGGTCTTTTGCAGTCCGGGCCGGCGACAGCCTGCAATACGAATGGCCACTGTCGGGTTTTGAGCAGGACTATCACCTGCGGGTGAATGCACCGAATGGATTTTTTCGCGAATTCAGGGGCAATGCCGGTGATCCGCAGGTTGATCTGAGCTGCGAATATGAAAAAGATAAAAGAACAGGAAAGCTAACGGGCAACGTGATCATTAAGGCTCGGAACAAGGAAAACAGGCCCGTTGCCTTGCAGGTTCGGGATTCGGTTTATCTGAAGAAAACGTTCCCCCTTAACCTTGCAGGTAGGGGCAGCGGACAGTTAGTACTCTCACTCAGCAAAAGCTTCGGTTGGTACGACTTTCATATATCCGCAGACAGCAACCCATCCTGGCTCAGGCATTACGCAGGACGGGTAGAGACCGGGAAGGAGAGTTTTTCTGATCCGAATATGGGACGCGCGGTGTTGTAACGCCCGCTCTTAGGCAACAATGACTTTGATGCCTTTTTCCTCAAGAAACTGGATAGTTTTATTGGGAGCCTTGCTGTCGGTAATGACATATTCAACCTGGTCAAAGGTACAGATGCGGCCAAGGCCCCGTTTGTTGAACTTCGAGCTGTCGGCCAGAATGACAACAGACTGGGAGGTTTCAATCATTTTTTGGTTCAGCGCAGCTTCAGCCAGGTTGGTAATGGAAAAGCCAAACTCCGGATCGATACCATCAACGCCGAGGAACACGAAGCGTGACGAGATTTCCGCAAGCACGCGCTCGGCATGAATGCCGGCCACCGACGATGAATTCGGACGTATAAGTCCGCCAAGCTGGAGCACTTCGACATTTGGCCTGGTACTCAGCTCGAGACCTACGCGGAGCGCCGGTGTAATAACCGTTAACTGATGTGCCGGGTGCAGGCAGCGCGCCAGCTCGAACATGGTTGTGCCTGAACCGATAATGATGGAATCATTTGAGCCGATGAGACCGGTAGCTGCGGCGGCGATCTTTTTCTTGTCTTCGGTGTTGATGAACTCTTTTTCGTTAATTGTTCGCTCGCTGGCGTAGGGATTGGTATTCGACCCGCCACCGCGCGTACGGAAGAGCAGGTTTTTATCTTCAAGCAGTTTAAGATCTTTCCGGATAGTAACCCCTGAAACCTTTAGCTGAGCGCTCAGTTCATTGATGTCTACACGGCCGTTTTCCTGAAGGATCTGTAAGATCATTCTATGCCTGTCTGTAATGTTCATGTGGATGCAGAGAATTTGGTTCTTATCGCAAAGCTAATAGAAAGATTTAAAAAACAAGCAGGGCAATATTTCTTAACATTCTGCTGATTTAACTTCAACCTGAAAAAAAGACTTCTAGAGTAAAGATCCGGTGGTATTTGCAGGAGAAACAGCTATTTAGAACAAATTTGTTAACATCAATTTTATATAATGGTATCCGTTTTAGCGGTACTTTGAAACGCAATTTGTACACAACACTTTCAAATGAAACCAGATAACCTGAATAGAAGAAACTTTCTTCAATGGACGGCATTAACCGGGGGAGCCCTCGGGCTCGGTCTGTCGCCGGTAGAAACAATTGCCGCTGCGGCCGGGCAAAATATTGAAACAAAAGGCCATGTCTTTTTAACAAAACCTTATCTCCAGGCTCCGGAGCCGGACGGCATGACGATTATGTGGCTTACCGGCAGACAATCCCAGAGCTGGGTCGAGTACCAGGCCGTTGGCGGGCAAAAGCTGCGTGCAGAGAGCAGTGTGAATGGCATGTTCCAGATCAATCCCCGCATACAGCGCATCAGGCTCAATGGTCTCAAACCGGGTACCGCTTACAGTTATACCGTGTTTTCTAAAGAGATTGTGGATTTTCAGCCGTATAAGATTACGTTTGGCGAAACGATTCAGTCCGGCCCTTACAGCTTTACAACACCGCCGGATGATAAAGAAAATGTTTCCTTTCTTATTCTGAATGATATACATGACCGTCCGGCTTCATACAGCCAGCTGATCGGATTAAACAAGGCCGAGCCCTATGATTTTGTTTTCCTGAACGGAGATATGTTTGACTACCAGACTGATGAGCAACAACTCATTGATCATATGATTGCACCCTGTACGGCAAGTTTTGCCAGCCTGAAACCTTTTATGTTTATTCGCGGCAACCACGAAACGCGCGGAAAATTTTCGCCGAATATCGGTCAGTATTTTGAGAACCCGGGCGGTCGCGCCTATTTTTCTTTTGATCGCGGCCCGGTACATTTCATCTGCCTGGACACCGGCGAAGACAAAGCTGATGACACACCTGTGTACGCCGGGCTGGCAGACTATGACCGTTTTCGGGAAGAACAGGCGGCCTGGCTTGCGCAGCATATGCAAAGCAAGGCCTATCGGAAAGCAAGGTTTAAAGTGGTTCTGATGCATATTCCGCACTACTACTCGGGCGACTGGCATGGTGCCATGCACTGCCGGCAGCTGTTTGGTCCGCTGTTTAATAAACATAAGATCGATATGCTGATCAGCGGCCATACGCACAGGTATGGTATTCATGAACCCCAGGAAGGGCATAACTTCCCTATCGTCATCGGCGGGGGGCCGCAGGCAGGCAAAAGAACCCTGATCCGGTTTAGGGCTAACCCGAGCAAATTGTCTGTAGAAATGATTCGCGACGACGGTCAGGCTGTCGGGACCTATTCAATAAACCGTTAATGTTGTCCAAATGAAAAGATCAATACTTCTGCTGCTGTTGCTGTTCTGCGCAGCACAGCTTGTTACCGCTCAAAGTATGCAGATACAGGCCATTCAGTACCGGCCCGCTGCCTCTTTGTATGTGGAAGGGAAATTTATGAAGACCAAAAAGCCCTATCAGCGCATTGATACGGCCAGTTATCCGGAACTTCCTTCTGCCGTCAAAAATCTGCTCACCACATCTGCGGGGATTGTTATCAGTTTCAAAACCAATAGTGACCTGGTTGCGGCGCGCTGGTGTGTAACTAAAAAAAAGACCGGTGTAAACATGACGGCTATTGCTTATAAAGGTCTCGACCTGTATATCAGGAGCGCCGGAAAGTGGCAGTATGCGGGTGCGGCTGGCCCTACGGGCGATTGCAGTGAAGCCGTACTGGCGCGAAATCTTGGTCATACAGAAAAAGAATGCCTGTTGTACCTGCCTCTGTACGATGAAGCTCTATCGCTCGAAGTCGGCGTTTTGCCGGGTGCGCTGCTTGAACCGCTTGGCAGTCAGTTTCGGAATCGCGTGCTGATCTACGGTTCAAGTATCGTTCATGGCGCATCAGCCAGCAGACCAGGTATGGCCTATCCGGCACGTCTGAGCCGGATGACGGGCATCAATTTTTTCAATATGGGGCTGAGTGGCAGCGCCAAAATGGAAAAAGCGGCGGCTGACCTGGTGGCCTCGATCCCGGCTGATGCCTATATCCTCGACTGCATACCCAACCCCTCGCCTGAACAAATCCGTGAGCGCAGCGCCTACCTGATCAGCACCCTCCGCACACGACAGCCCGGCAAACCCATTATCGTAATGCAAAGCATTATCAGGGAAAAAGGTTACCTGGATAAGGAGGCCGGCGCCCGGGTAACCGCTCAGAACAACGAGATAAGCAGGCAGGTAGACAGCCTGTTGCGTTCCGGTATAAAAGATCTTTATTTTATTAAAGCCGATGGCCTGCTGGGCGCCGATCATGAAGCTACGGTAGATGGGACGCATCCTACTGATCTGGGCTTCGACCGGATGTTAAGTATTCTGAGACCGCGAATTATGAAAATTTTGAGAAAATACCCCGCATTCAGGCAGGAAAAATAGTGTGCAAGTATTGACGAGCCCGTCCTTATGACCGTTTTCTGAGCTTATTAGTTGAAGCATGACTGCAGGCCGTGCTGGGAATAAGACCTGACTGGTTGTTTTTTTAGTAGCGTTTGTCATAGCCCCGAATGCATCCATTTTAAAGTGATTTGCTCTCAAATCGAGCACGACTAACTTATAAATTATTTCAAAAACTTAAATTCTGTTATATTTTGTTTATTATTGCTTTTCGTATTTATAACCAAATATAAACAAACTGAACATGCACGCTGTAAAAGCCGGCAGCACATCGGTCTTTGACCGGGCTGGTATTCCGAAAAATCTGGCTTGGGGTTACCTGGGCATTCTTATCTTCATGATGGGCGATGGTGTTGAACAGGGTTGGTTAAGTCCCTACCTGATAGACAGGGGGATGTCGATCCAGCAGAGCGCCTCTTTGTTTACGGTATATGGTGTAACCATTGCGATATCATCCTGGTTTTCGGGCGTGCTTGCAGAAGGTTTTGGACCAAAGAGGACCATGTTCATGGGTCTGATTCTTTACATTCTTGGAACAGTTGGGTTTGTAGCATATGGGATGCCCGATCTGAAGTTCAGTATCATGCTGGTTACGTACGCCATTCGTGGGTTCGGTTATCCGCTGTTTGCCTATTCGTTCCTGGTATGGATCACCTACCGGAGTCCGCAGCGTAAGCTGGGTACCGCAGTAGGGTGGTTTTGGTTTGTTTTTACCGGCGGACTTAACGTGTTTGGTGCTTACTATTCCAGCTGGGCCATACAAAATCTTGGTTATCTGAACACGTTATGGAGCTCGATCTTCTGGGTTGCTGTAGGTGCTTTTTTTGCACTGGTATTAAACAAAGACAAATTTGTGCCGGGTAGCGGGAGCAGCAAGGCAGAGGAGCTGGCTAAGGGTCTGACCATCATCCGCGAAGAGCCAAAGGTATTACTGGGCGGCATTGTAAGGATTATCAACACGACAGCACAATTTGCTTTTCCGGTGTTTCTGCCCACCTATATGGCTGCACACGGTTTCCCGACAACTGAATGGCTGCAGATCTGGGGCACAATCTTCACGGCAAATATCGCTTTTAACCTGATTTTTGGTTTCGTGGGCGACCGGCTTGGCTGGCGCAACACGGTAATGTGGTTTGGAGGTGTAGGGTGTGGCCTGACGACCCTGCTTTTTTACTATTCGCCCGATTTCTCAGGCGGCAGTTTCTGGATTGTGATGTTTTGTGGCGTGCTGTGGGGGGCTTTGCTTGCCGGCTATGTTCCACTATCAGCACTGGTTCCTTCGCTGGTGAAGAAAGACAAGGGTGCAGCGATGGCTATCCTGAACCTGGGTGCCGGTCTGGCCGTGTTTGCAGGTCCGGCAATTGTCGGCATTTTTATCGGTTCGGCAGGCAATGAAGGTGTAGTATGGATCCTGGCGGGACTTTATTTTGTCAGTGCCCTGCTTACACGCTTTATCCACCTGCCTGATGGCGCACGTACAGCAGTTACCGGCGAAACGCAGCTTCAGACGAGCCGCAGTTTAATAAATGATTCAAGTTTATAGCAGATACATGAGAATACTGATCACCGCGCCCTACAACCAGCAGGGGCAGAACGAACTGGGAAAATTCGCAGACATTATTTACAGGTCATGGAAACCGCAGGGAAGGGCATATAACGAGGAAGAATTGATTACACTGCTGCACGATACAGCTGCCGATGCCCTGATTACGGAACACGACGAGGTAACGGCAGAGGTTATTGAGCGCTTTCCTCAGCTGCGTTTTATCGGCGTTTGCCGCGGAACGCCTTCAAACGTCTCAATTGACACTGCGGCCCGCCTCGGTATACCGGTGTTCCATACACCCGCACGAAACGCTCAGGCTGTTGCAGAACTTTTTGTAGCAAATGTTATTACCCTGCTGCGAAAGACCATTTCTGCAAGGCAGTGGCTTGCAGAGGGGCGCTGGGATGAAGGTGCGCATACTTCTTACCTGGAATTTAAAGGCAATGAACTGGCCGGGAGATCTGTGGGCCTGGTGGGTTTCGGTGCCATCGGACGGCGTATTGCCAAAATGCTGGAGAATTTTCCGTGTAAAATTCATTTTTATGATCCATATGTAAGTGAATACGATCCGGCTTACGAGCGGATGGAGCTTGACGAACTGTTTCGTGAAAGCGACATCGTATCCATTCATCTGCCCGTAACTCCGGATACCCTGAACATGATTGACGGACGTCTCGTTTCCTTGATGAAAAGCGATGCAATTTTCGTCAACACGGCACGTGCTTCGGTAGTCAGGCGCGAAGCCCTGCTTGAGGCACTGGAGGGTGGCAGGATCCGCGGTGCCATACTTGATGTTTTTGATCACGAGCCACCTGATGAGACCGATTACCGGCTTATCCGCCATCCCCATGTACTGGCTACACCGCATACTGCCGGGGCGACCGATGAAGTCGAAGATCATCATGTAACGATCATGAATGCGCAGGTGCTTAAATACCTGGCCGAAAATGCCGAACACTTACAGCTCAAATAGAACGACATGACCGAACAACCAGCCTACCTGATTATCGATATCGGCACCGGAAACGTCAGGGTAGCCGTTGCAGCACCTGATGGAAACCTGTTTGCCGTAGAACGTGCGGACGTGATCTACCATAAAGATGAGCTTTACCCTGATGCACTTTTTTTTGAGCCTGCTGTGCTCTGGCAGCAAATCCTGCAGCTGGCACAAAAGGCTGTTGCGGCCTGCAAATATGTCGAAATCCGCGCTGTAACTGCATCTTCACAGCGGGAAGGCATTGTATTGCTTGGTAATGGAGGCGAACTGCTGACCGGCCTGCCGAATCACGACCACCGCGGCCGTGAATGGGAAGACCGCATTACCGGGAAAGACCGTATTTACGAATTAACGGGTCGATACCCATCTTCACTTTTCTCTGCAATGAAATTGACGGGCATTCGGGAGCGCAGGCCCGATCTGTATGCGCGGTGCAGGGAGGTGCTGAGCATCAGCGACTGGGCGCAATACATGTTATGCGGCATAGCCGGCTACGAGCATGCGCAGGCATCAGAAACACAACTGTATGATATAGAACAAATGGCCTGGTCAGATGAATTATGCGCTGCATTCGGCATTTCGACAGATCTACTGCCGCCGCTGCATCAGTCGGGCACTGTTCAGGCAACTATACTGCCGGCGGTGGCTTCGACCATAGGCATCCCTGAGTCGGCGGTTGTTGTGGTAGGCGGTGCAGACACACAGCTTGCTATTCAAAGTACCATGCCTGGCAGCGGCGATATCGTCATCGTGTCAGGAACCACTACGCCTATAGTACGCATAACAGCGCATTATGTCATTGATGCACACCAGCGGACATGGTCGGGAAGGCATACTGAAGCCGGCAGATTTGTCTTTGAGGCAAACGCGGGCGTAACGGGGCTGAACTACCAGCGGCTAAAGGAAATATTTTATCCAAATGAAGGTTATGAGGTGATTGAAGCGGAGCTGGCCAGAACAGGTCAGGTCCGATGCGTTGCGTCACTGGGCTCGTTGATTGCAGAAGAACATTCTCCCCTGCCGAAAGGCGGTTTTCTTTTTAATACACCTGTGAGTCATGAATTAACGCGGGCCGACTTTGTCAGGGCTACCCTTTGGGATATAGCCTGCTCTATCAGACAGAATTTCGATTGTCTGCTTGATGTGGCTCCTTACGGGCTGGATTACGTCTGGGCCTGCGGCGGCGGATTTCAAAGCCCTTTGCTGCGACAGTTTATTGCCGACCTGACCGGTAAAACGGTGCGCATCAGGAAGGGTTACCGGCAGGCCTCGGTAGCGGGCGGCGTAATCAGCTGTAACCTTGCGCTCGGCGTACCAGGAAACCAGATGAATGAAACAGAAGAAATACACCCGCAGGATACAGCAGATTGTGCAACCTGGTACCGGCAGTGGAAAGCGGCACGCGAGGACCTGAAAAGGCTCTATGTTCAACCGGCCGGAAAGACGCAGGCCATATGACCAATCCATATTTCATCGGGATAGATATCGGCACGCAGGGTGTCCGGCTGCTGGCGGTTGATGCTGCCGGCGTGACACTCGGCGCAGCGGAAGAGGCTTTTGCCCTGGATGACGAGCACAGGCGCGAGCAGGATCCGCTGATCTGGTGGTCAGCTTGCACACGCCTGATGGGTGGCCTGCTGCAGGAACTCGACCGTTCAGGACTTTCGGGCATTTCGGTTACATCAACTTCAGGTACGGTCATTCCGCTGGACGAAGCAGGAACGCCGCTGCATGCTGCTTTGATGTACAGCGACCCCCGTCCCGTCGAAGAAGCGGCCCAATGCCGGGAATTTTCGGAAGCATCCGGCGAAGAAAGTTTTGTGGTGTTTAATGCATCCTGCGGTCTGCCGAAAATGTGCTGGTTCATGAATACTCATCCTGAGAAGGCGAAGCATATCCGCTATTGGGCGCACGCCGCGGATTTTATAACCGGAAGGCTAACCGGTTTGTACGGGATATCTGACTACACCAATGTACTGAAGTCAGGTTACGATGTAGCGAACATGCACTGGCCCGCCTGGATAAGTCGGGATTTGTTTATAAACAAAGACTGCTTGCCGCATGTCGTTGCTCCCGGAACCGTGGTAGGAATGTTAACCGATCAGCTTTCCCGGCAGTTTGGTTTGCAGCAGCAGGTGCCGGTAGCAGCGGGGATGACAGACGGCTGTGCTTCGCAGGTAGCCTCGGGAGCGGTACAGCCGGGACAATGGAATACCACCATCGGGACAACGCTGGTGATAAAGGGGATTACCCGCCAGCCGGTTAAAGATGAGAAGGGGCGGCTGTACGCTCACCGCCACCCTGAAGGTTACTGGATGCCTGGCGGAGCAGCAAACATCGGGGCCGACTGGGTAGGCAGTGCCTTTGCAGGTGCAGATCTGAACCGGCTTACTGAGGCGGCGGCCCGGCTGGTGCCAACACGGCAATATGCGTACCCGTTAATCCAGCAAGGGGAACGTTTCCCGTTCATTTCGCCACAGGCACGGGGTTTTGCCCCTGAAGGCCTTGATGCCGAAATGCTTTTCGCTGCAAATATGGAAGGCCTGGCTTATGTTGAACGGTATGCACTTGAACTCGCGGCGATGTTATCCGGCGAAACCGTGACAGCTGTGTATTCTGCAGGAGGCGGCAGTAAAAATCCGGTTTGGTTGCAGATCAGAAGTAATGTGCTTAATTTGCCGGTGCATAAAATGAAAAATGTAAGCGGAGCCCTGGGTGCGGCCATCCTTGCTGCTTCAAAAACCCACTTCCGCACCTTAACCGAGGCCGCCGGTGCCATGACAGCTATTGAAAACACAACTTTCCCTCAGCCCGGACCTGCTGCCGTTTACGAAGAATCTTACCACACATTCATAGGTCTGCTCCGCGAAAAGGGTTACCTGCAAAATAACATAACACATGCTTGAAGTTTACCTGCTTAGACACGGAGAGACGGCATATAACGCCGATGGCAACCGGTATTGTGGCCGGACAGATATTGCGCTTACAGAAAAGGGCATAAATCAGGCCCATGGGGTGCATACGCAACTTGCCGGTTTACATTTCGATGCCGTTTTCTCTTCGCCCCTGCAACGTGCTTACCAGACCGCGCAGATCGCATCAGGCTTACCTGAAGGGGTGCAAAAAGATTCAAGGCTGATTGAGGCGGATTTTGGCCGGTGGGAAGGGAAGACGAAAGAGGAATTTATCCCCGAGAGCCCTGAACTTTGGGCCGACTGGTGCACAAATCCTGAACATACCCGCGCCGGCGGCACGGGTGAAACAGCTTTGCAGGTTGTGACGCGTTTGGACGATTTCTTTAATGAGCTGACTAAACGCTTCGCCCGGGGCCGTGTCATGGTCGTGGCACACAACGGTGTAAACCGCCTTTTTATGGCCTATAAACTTGAAATGCCGCTTAAAAACTACAGGAGGATTGTTCAGGAGAACTCTTCCATTACCCTGCTTGACTTTGATGAACAGGGCGATATGACATTAAAAAAGCTGAACAGCAAGATATGATCATGAGAAAATTTATCACAGCAGGTGCTCTCGTAGCAATGACGTTATTGGGCCAGGGTATTTACGCACAGAAAATGCACCGGCTCAACATTCGCAGCAGTAAGGATGCACGGGCATTTTTTAAGTATGAGGGCGATGGGACGGTGCTTGTCAGCGGGCACCGCGGCGGAATGGTCAGCGGTTTTCCGGAAAACTCTATCGAGACATTCGAGAACACGCTCAGGCATACACCGGCTTATTATGAAATCGACCCAAGGCTTACCAAAGACAGTATTCCTGTACTGATGCATGACGCAACGCTTGACCGCACAACCACCGGCAGCGGGAAGTTATCGGCATACACGCTGGCGGAGCTGCGTACCTTGCAATTGAAAGACCCCCAGGGAAATGTAACAGCATCGCGCATTCCAACCCTCGATGAAGCCATAAAATGGGCCAGGGGCAAGACGCTGATCAATCTCGACAAGAAAGACCTGCCGATGGAAAAGACCGCAGCCATTATTGAAAGACACAATGCCTGGGGCTGGGTGATGCTCACCGTGCACAACGCTCAGCAGGCGAAGTTTTATTATGCGAAAAGCAACAATGCGATTTTTTCTGCGCACATTCTTACAAAACAGGCTTTCGATGCCTACGATAAATCAGGCATTCCCTGGTCGCATTTTATGGCTTATGTGGGGCCGAAAATTACGCCTGAAAACCTGGAGCTTTGTAAGCTTCTGCATAGCCGGGGGGTAATGGTCATGATCGGTGCCGGACCAAGTGCAGATAAACTTCCGGACGCCGCCGCCCGGCGCATGGCATACCAGGAGATTGCGAAAGCGGGTTTTGATATTATTGAATCAGATCTGCCGATAGAAGTGGCGGAAGCACTGGCACCCCTGCAGCCCGCAAAAAGCAAGAAAGCAAGGTTCTTCAGATAATTTTATTCCCTGATTTTGCGGAAAAACTCGCTGCGGTAGGTTTCACCGACAGGCAGACAATTATCGCCAATGTAAACGGCATTGCCATCTACCATTCGAATTTTAGAAAAGGGAACAATGTACGATTTGTGGATGCGCATGAACAGGTTTTTTGGCAACTGCTCCTCAAATTCGCGGAGCGACTGATATGTTATAAGACGCTGGGTACCCGTGTATACAGAAACGTAGTTTTTGAGTCCTTCGAGGTACAGAATATCGTTGTATTCAACCCGGATGAATTTGTTTTTATTGTCCCCTTTAATAAACAGATAACCATTGTCCGTCACAGGGAGGTGGACCGGTGCAGGCGCCGCTGCAGGTGTGATCATCTGCCTGACCTTGACAGCGCTTTTATAAAAACGCTCATACGGTATAGGTTTCAGAAGATAATCGATTACGTCTAACTCAAAGCCTTCAAGCGCGTACTCAGGATAGGCCGTTGTAAGTACGACCTTACATTTGCCGCCGCAAATTTTCAAAAACTGGATGCCAGTTAACTCGGGCATCTGAATATCCAGAAAAACAAGGTCTACCTGATTGGCCTGCACAAGCCGAAGCGCTTCGAAAGGATCGCTTGTGGCCCCGACCAATTCAAGGAACGGTGTCTTGTTAATATATCCGGCTATAATTTCGGCAGCATAAGCCTCATCATCTACCGCCAGGCAGCGGATTGTTTGTTCAGCGTTACTCATTTCTTTTGTTAGTCGAGTTTGATAATCAGGGTAGCTTTGTACGTTTGTCCATTGTTTGAGATCAACAGATCGTGTTTCTCCGGGTAGATCAGATCGAGCCTGCGCTGGATGTTCGCCAGACCGATGCCACTTGATTTGTCTTTCTGTGCATGGCTGATGGTGTTGCTTACGGCAAATTCAAAACGCTTACCGGTAACTTTTACAGAAATTTTTACCGGCCTGGAAGCATCACGCACAACGCCATGTTTAAAAGCATTTTCAACAAAGGGGATGAGCAGGAGCGAGGCAATGCGCTCGGCGCCTATGCCTGACTGATCGAAACGCACATAAAATTCGGGTTCAAAACGCATCTTAAAAAGCGCTATATAACTTTCCAGGTATTCTATTTCCCGCGATAGCGGAAGCAGGCCATCGGGGCTCGTATTTAATGTATACCGCATCAGATCTGACATGCGCAGCACGGCATTAGCCAGCTTTTCTGAAACCGGCAGGGCCAGCGAATACATGTAATTCATGGTATTATAGAGAAAATGTGGATTGATCTGCGACTTCAGAAAAGCCAGTTCGGCTTTTTTCGCTTCCTCCCGGAGCCGGCTGTTGTTTTTCTCGCTTCTGAAGCTGTGTTCGACGCCCCAGACAGCGCCCGCAACTACGATAAATGATGAACCATAATAGAGATTATCCACAACATAACGCCAGACAGGTGTATCATCGCTGTAGTTGTGCATTCCGAAAACTGCGCGGTAAAAAACCTCTTCAATCAGGTAGCGCAATACAATGAAGGCAGCCATGGCAGCAACCAAACCCAGGACAAGCCTCATAATGCGATGTTTTTTTAAAAGCCCGGGAAATACCCAAAGATAACAGATATAAAATTCTATGATCTGAACAACCGTCATAGAGAGGTTGAAGGCGATAGCGTTGAAGCGAACTTCTTCTTTAAGCAGGAATTCTCCATGCCAGTAAAGAAGCAAGATTGCCCAGCAACCCAGGTGGGTAAGAAAAACAGCAGATTTTTTCATTTTATAAACGTATGACCCGAATCGATCTATCGCCGAAGCTACGAAAAGCAGCCGAACCGGCTGTTATCGTTATCCCAACCGCCTGCTGTTTTATACGAACCGGTTTTTTACCGGGGTAAACAGGAAAGCGGCTGCGTTTAACCGGTTGGGATAATAAACGGAGGGGTTGGTATCAATTTATTTTGCGGCCGAAGCGCTGAGGCGACATTTGTTCACAACAAAAACAAAATTATTATGAAAATCTCCACGCCATCTTTTCTGTTAGTCGTTCTTTGCAGCCTGTTTTTCGTAAATGCGTACAGCCAGCAAATCGAAATTGTAGTTGTAGGCAGTTCACACGATAATCCGCAAGGGTCTGAAAACTTTGCCCAGGTAGTTAGCAAGCTCAAAAAATTTAAACCAGATATGGTTTTCGGTGAATATTCGCCTGCCGGCGACTTCGTTCAGCTTGAATCTGATAACTGGGCCAGGAAAGCCTTTGCCAGGGGCCAAACATTTATGAACCGACAATTCGGCGATGCGCCTGGAAATCTGACAAAAAAAATCTCCGGGGCTAACCGGGAGCTTCGCAAATCGCCCAACGGGCAGGGCCGGCTGCGCATGGATCTTGCATCCTGGTATGCCGCTAACAATGACAGGGCAAATACTGAATACCAGGTTTTTGTTGTCGAAAATTATATGAAAAAGACCTTTGCGGAGGCAGAGCGTATGTACTACGATCAGCACTTCCTGCATCAGGACTCGCTAAAGAGTGCGCGTCTGTTCAGGCCAAAGAGCGAATATACGACCATCTTCTTTCCACTCGTGTACGAACTTGGTCTTGATGGCATAGATAGTATGGATTGCCAGAAATTTGATAAACCCTGGTCAAAGGCATGGGGAGAAACTGATTCCCTGATCCGGGTGCTTGAAAAGCAGGCCAAGGCAGATACAACTTCACAGTTGGCGCATACGCTTAAAGAGTTAGAGCGATTGAGCAACCTGACAGATGAAGACAAGAAAAATATGCATGCGTCTGAATACGCGAACATGAACACCGACCGCTATGCAGAACTTAATGATGCCTGGAATTTTTACGGTGGTCCGCAAGCGTTCGACCTTCCCGGATTTCCTGCTGCGAGCGCCAGAAGAATGTATGCCGAGTGGACAAACCGCAACGAAGGGATGTGCGCAAATGTGATAAGACAGGCCCGCGCTTCAAAAGCAAAACGCGTTGTAGTGGGGGTAGGTGCTGCACACCGCAAGATCATGGCCGATATGCTGGCCAGAAACCGGGATGTAAAAATTGTAAGCTATAACGATCTATAGGCTTATGTAGTAACAAGGCGCTGCCTGTGTACGAAAGTCGCACGGGCAGCGTTTCTTTGTTGGTTTACCTTCCGGAGTACCTTACCTTTGGCCGGGTTAACCGCGGGTATGGTTATTGCTGAATGCCCGTTAAAAATCCTGCCATACGAATGATGCCTAAAATTACCAGACACACCATCCTGATCCCCTTTATTGCCCTGTTCTGCTCCTGTTCCTCTGTTTATATGCCTAATGTTCCCAATACGCCCATGCTAAGCAGCCAGGGAGAGTTAAGCGCCGGCGGACACATTTCGCTGAAAGGGAACGTTAGTGTGAATGCCGCTTATGCCGCGGGTAACCATCTTGGTATTTTGCTCAACGGCTCGATTATGAATAACCGGGGCAGCAAAAGGGAATTTAACCATAATCTTGTCGAGGCCGGTGCCGGTTATTTTACGCCTTTTGGCGAGGGCGACCGGCAGATCTTTGAGGCCTATGCGGGCTTTGGGAAAGGTAGCAGCCTGACTACCTTCAAAGAGGCAACGCCAACGGGCGTAACTGTGACAGAACAGCAGGACGTCGGTTTCAGGAAGTTTTTTATGCAGGTAAACTACAGTGCCAAAGACAAGGACGGCTTTCAGCTTTTTGGTAAGCGGATTGAATTGAATTATGGCACCGCCCTTCGGCTCAGTTACGTTGATATGAACAGGTTTCTGCTCAATAACCAGTCGCACACGCCTGAAGACAATATCTTTTTTGAACCGGTGTTTTTTACCCGTACCGCACTGAGCAAAAATGTTCAGCTGCAATATACAGGAAGCACAAACATAGGTCTGCGCAACCGGAAGTATCTGAGCGCCGGCAATTCAATATTTACGCTGGGCATTGTAATCAATGTAGGCGGAAACAGGCCTTAATTATTTCAAAAGCTGATAGGCAATCAGCGCCGCAAAATAGGCCAGCGCTGTCATATACACCAGCTGAATGAGGGGCCATTTCCAGCTTTTCGTTTCGCGGTACACGATAGCAAACGTGCTCATGCACTGCATGGCGAAGGCATAAAAAAGCATAAGTGAAACGCCGGTAGCAAATGTGTAGACGGGTAAGCCCGTTATTGAATTTTTTGATGCGGCCATGCGGCTGCCGAGTGTGGCCGAGTCATCTTCGCCTCCATCTACGCTGTAGATCGTTGCCATGGTGCCTACAAATGCTTCACGCGCAGCGAAAGATGTGATCAGCGCGATGCCGATCTTCCAATCGTAGCCGAGCGGGCGGATTATCGGTTCAATTGCATGCCCGAGTATACCGACATAAGAGTTCTCCAGTTTTTCAGTACCCATCATGGTCTGGATATGCGCGGTGTCTGCACCGGGTTTGACAAGTTCCATCTGGTATTTCTGATCAATGCTGTCGAAACGATTTCCCGGTCCGAAGGAGGCCAGTACCCAAAGCACGATAGAAATGGCTACAATAACCTTACCGGCCTCAAGCACAAAAGTTTTTGACTTTTCGTACATCGTAAGCAGCACATTGCGCCACCTCGGTGCCCGGTACACCGGAAGTTCCATGATCAGGTAAGAACGCTCCCGGACCTTGATAATCACTTTCATGATCCAGGCAACCACTACTGCAGCCAGCATGCTGACCAGATAAAGAAGCATTAAAGCCAGACCCTGTGTATTAAAAAAGCCGAATAGCCGCTGTTCGGGAACAACGAGCGAAATAAGCAGCGTGTAGACAGGCAAACGTGCGGAACAGCTTACAAGCGGTGTGACCATAATGGTGATCATCCGGTCTTTCCAGTTCTCGATATTTCTTGCGGCCATGATAGATGGTACGGCGCAGGCAAGTCCACCAATCATGGGCACTACAGATTTTCCGTTCAAACCAACCTTGCGCATGAGTTTATCCATCATAAAGGTAACCCGACTCATGTAGCCGCTGTCTTCGAGCACGGATATGAAGGCAAACAGGATAGCGATCTGCGGAATAAAAACAAGTATTCCGCCAAGGCCGGCAAGTACACCGTCAATGAGCAGATCAGTTAGCATCCCCGGCGGCAGATAAGTGTGCCCGGCATCGCCAAGCCAGCCAAACCCCGTTTCGATCAGATCCATCGGATAGCCCGACCAGGCAAAGATGGCGTTGAAGATAAAAAACAGGATGGCAATGAAGATCAGGAAACCCCAGACCTTGTGCGTAAGTATACGGTCTACCTTATTTGTAAAGGCAAACTGGTCATGCGTAGGTTTGCTCTCAACGGTTGCAGACAGGATGTGGCTGATGTAGCGGTAGCGGTTAATGGTTTCAGCGGTCTGCAGCGAACCCGATTCAAACTTTTCCTGCCGGCTAATTTCATTCAGTCCTTCAATATGTTGTTTCTCGAGGAATGAAACCTGGTCTTTGCGGTGCAGCAACTGCAGGGCATAATAATCATTGTCTGCGCCCACGAGCTCTTTTACCCTTGCAACGGCAGGCATGCACATAAATTCTTCGGGCTTCAATACCTTTTTCTGGGTTGCAACCGGTGTGCAGTGCTGAATAGCCTTTTTCAGTTCATCAATCCCCTTGTTACGCCGCGCAGAGATGGGGACTACCTGAACACCGAGTTTTTCTGCAAGCAGATCGGTGTTGATACGAATGCCCGAACGGTCGGCCATATCGATCATATTTAAGGCAAGAATAACCGGGAAGCCAAGGTCTGCTACCTGGGTAAAAAGCAGCAGGTTACGTTTGAGGTTCGTTGCATCGGCAATGACAACGATAACGTCGGGACCGCCGGAAGCTGCCAGGGTGTCAAATACAATGTGTTCATCAAGACTTTTGGGGTAAAGGCTATAGGTTCCGGGGAGATCAATAACTTCTGCCGTCCGGCCATCATCAAACCGGATCGAACCAGTTTTTTTATCGACCGTTACCCCGGGAAAATTCCCGACCTTTTGGTTCAATCCTGTAAGCAGGTTGAACAGCGTAGACTTACCTGTATTCGGGTTACCCACTAGGGCAACCTTTAGCGACTTTCCCAAACTTATTGAATTAGAATAACTGCTGCCTCGCTTTTGCGAAGACACAACTGGTAACCTGCAACCCGGATCGCGATCGGATCGCCGAGCGGTGCAAAGCGTTCAACCTCGACGATCTCGCCGGGAAGGCAACCCATTTCCATCAGCTTGACAGACATCTCTGCATCGCTGAATGAGACGATGGTGGCTTTTTCCCCGGGATGCAATTCTGAAAGATTCATGAGGCCGCAAGTTAGGGTTTATTTAAAACTATTCCAAATAAGACCGTCAGCAGACCGTCAGTAGCGGCAGGTCAGACGGGTCTGGACTAGTTCCTTCTCCCGCCGCCGCCCTGTCTTCCTCCACCTGAATTCCGTGAGCCGCTTCGGTTTCCACGGTCAGGGCGCTCATTGCGCTCTGAACGTTCCAGACGCTCTCCGTTTCTTCTCCTTGGGCCGATTTGTCTGAGCGAATAGGTAAATGAGAACATAAAATACCGCTGAAGCACGTTGTAACTGACGTCCTGGATGGTGTTGTTATTTGCTGTGCGGCTAATGCCCTGGTTTTGGTTAAGTGCATCGTTAACAGAAGCCCGAACCGTTCCGCGCCCGTTGAAAAACTGGCGGCTGATAAAGCCATTCAGGAGGGTGAATTCGCGGTCGAAATTTTCCCCGCGACCGGTGTTTGCGTTATAGTCGATGTCGAGTCCGAGGCGAATGTCGCCGGGGAAGAGGTAACTCACATCCGCCGAGGGGCTGAACGTGTAAAAACGTGTATTTGCGTTTGGCTGGGCAGAATACGTGGCGCGGTTAATGGCGCCTGACAGAGATGCCGAAAGGTCCAGCCGGTCAAGGCTGGTTACCAGGCGGTATCCGTTTCTAAGCGACCAGCTATTGGTGATATTGCGGCGGGCATTGGTGAAATTGACATCCCGGTCATAGTTTCCCCCAATGTTGATGTGAAAGTTCAGCTTATTTTCAGGCAGGAAAGGAACGCTGAGGGACGTTGCAAGTGATCCCGAATAGACACCATTTACGTTAACGGGTGTAATGGCAAGTTTGCCCTGATGTTCTCCGGAAGTGATCAGTGTACTGCTGTTTGCAATGCGGTTCGATGTCTGTGTCAGGTTCAGGTTTACGAACAGCGAACGATTTCTGCCCTGGGTAAAAGAATTATAGGTGAAGCGCAGGTTGTTATTGAACTCGGGCCTCAGGTCAGGATTGCCGACGGGAATACTTTGTGTATTGGTGTTATCAGGTATAGGCTGTAATTGACTGATTGTAGGTTGACTGGTACTGCCCCGGTAATTGATAACCAGGCGTTTGCTGTTGCTGAAGTTATACCTGAACAGGGCAGAAGGTGTATAGTTGAAGACATTCTGCGTGAGGAGGGTATTTCTGGAAATATTCACATTCTTACGGTCACTGTTTTGCACTGCCAGACCGGCATTCCAGGTAAACTTTTTGCCGTTCTGATTAAAACTGAAACCGGCAGAATTGATCAGAATGGTGTTTTCGTAAAGATTTGTATAGGTCAGGTCGATCAGATCGTACTGGCCCGACAGTTCGTTGTAATTGTATGTATGACGTTCAGAATTGTTATAGTTATAGCTGTTGCGGTAGTTGAATTCGAGGCTCATTGTTCTTGATAAGGGCTCGGTATACACCAGTCTCGAAGTATGGTTCAGCGAGTGATTTGTGCGGTCGTTCAGCTGGTTTGTCAGGCGGTCCCTGCCGCCGCTGCCGCTCACAACTTCGTCATTGATGTAGTTAAAATTTTCTGAATCGTTGTTGCTGATGTTTGTTTCCAGGTTCAAAGAAACAGTACGGCCGCGGCGCATGAATTTATGCCGGAGCAGGATGTTGTTGTTAAATGTTGGCGATGTGCCCTCATTGCGCAATTCCTGCCTGCCGCTTGTTACGTAGGCCGCGAAATCGCGCGTGTAAATATTCTGGTTATTGCTGTTGTTGCTGGTATAACTGATGTTAGGCTGTACGCGAATGGAGGTCAGCGAATCGATTTTGGTGTCGACCATAAAATTAAGGCGGTGGTTCAGGCGGTCGGAGTTGTTCTGCTGCCTGTTGTTGAAGATGGTAGTTACATCGCCAAGCAGATTCTGGGTCAGGCTGTTCTGAAGGCGCAGGTTAGCTGTGTTATTGATAAAATAACTTGCGTTAATCTCGGTTTCATCTGCATAGGTGTCGGCAAAGTTCAGACCGCCCGCATTCGTTTGTGTAATGCCCGATCCGGACCTGCCTCCACCGCCACCAAGGCCGCCGCCGAATCCCTGCCGGTTTACGTTGTTGAACTGGCCAAGTACAGAAAGCTGCCGTTTTGCGTTGAAACGGTTCACATTCAGATTGACATCATACCGGTTATCACTGCCATAACCGGCTGTATTGTTTCCGAAGTAACCGTTATTTCTGCCTTTTTTTGTTGTGATGTTGATAATCTTTACCCGGTTACCGTCATCTATGCCGGTAAATTTAGCCTGCTCTGACTGTTCATCAATTACCTGGATCTTGTCTACCATATCGGCAGGAAGGTTTTTCGTAGCCAGGAGGGGGTCATTTCCGAAAAACTCCTTGCCATCGACCTTAACGCGGGTTACAGTTTCGCCCTGCGCCTTTACGGTACCCGTTTTATCTACTTCGAGGCCGGGCAGTTTTTTCAGCAGGTCTTCAACTACCGCATTTTCTATCGTCTTAAAGGAACTGGCATTAAATTCAAGCGTATCTTTTTTTACAACGACAGGGGGCGCGTCAGATTTGATTTCGACGGTTTGCAGATCGATGCTGTTATCGTCCATAAAGATATCACCGAGGTTTACCTGTGGTTTATCCGCCTGTATAATAAAATCCTTGTTGATCGTTTTAAGGCCCAGAAAGGCGACAAATAACCTGTAGTTTCCTGGTTGAAGATTGCTGAACGCAAACTTGCCATCGGCAGATGTGGTATTGGCGCTTACCACACTGGAGTCTTTGAGGTTTTTAAGCGCTATAGAGGCGAAATCGATCGGTCTTTTGTCCTTACTGCTCATCACCCGCCCGTTCACCGAGCCTTTTTTGTCCTGGGCATACAGCAGCATGGTGCATAACAAGAGCACAAGCGTAAAAATTTTCTTCATTGGTTACATTTGGTGTTGCCTGTCTGACAGAAAAACCAGGAAAAGGTTTGTTTCGTGTCAGCGCCTTCGATTGTAACAAATGAAATACAGATGCTGCGCTGTGATCTACAGCTGCGATAGACGGCGCCTGTGGCGGAATTGTTTAATGCCGGCAGATATCAGAATTACCGCACAAATGGCCAGAAAAATGGGCATGACCAGCGGACCACCAATGTCATAACATAATTTTTCTATCGAGTACATGCGGATTGTACCGCCGGTTATTTCCCAGTCGCGAAGATCATGATACCGCAGGTAAGCTACTACAAGCAGGGCAGCAGCGAGCAGAAAAGAAAAGATGAGTGGTGTCCATGGGCTTCGGGATGCGTTGCCGCTGTATTCATAATCGTCGTCCGTTGCACCGTACTTATCTGTTGTATGGTACTTGTTGTGTTTCATAAAGGCTGGTTAATGTTATTTTTCACTTCGTACGATTGAACTTATGGTCCCGGGGGTATCGCCCTCTTCTTTGATCAGGCGAGAAAAGTACCCATATTTTATCATTGATGCATGCGAAATGGCAATCTCTTTGGAGCCAAAGGCGGTCGTTTCTTTTTCAAGCTCATCCCAGAATCCATCTATATAGGGATTAACCGGATTTTCTGCCGTTCCTACACGCTGAGCGTTTCCCTGCACCACAAATACCGAGTCGCCCGAAACGCGCACCACCTTATAAAGTGCATAGATATTGTCTACTGTCGTGGCTGATGTTTCATCGATCTTATACATCCTGCCGCCATTATTTGCGCGATAGATATCACCCGGTGCCGGATTTGTAATATATTCCTGCTTTTCCTTCTCATCTGCGGCGGCTTTCGCCTGATGCCTGCTGCCGAAGAACAGGGCGGCCAGAACAATCGCAGCAAACAATGAGAAGATCACAATCATACCGCGCCACAGACGAAGGGGCGTTTTTGTGGTACTTCTGATTTCCTTATACCGCCGGGTTAGCTCGGGCGACCATTTTACGCCGAGTATACGGTCGCCGCAGCGTTCGCACCAGGCAATGCCGTACTTGCCTGAGGGTAACATCGGCCCAAGCCACCACACATAACGCTGACGCACGGTTATATGTACGCCACCCTGCTGGCTGCACATGGGGCACATGAGATCAGGGCAAGCTTCGGTTTTGTGCTCGAGAGAACGGATTTGATAGATAAAGATCATAGGTACAGATGGTAAATGAGAATCAGCTGATGCCATAACGAACGGGTATGTCATCATGTTTCAAAGAAAGTAAATTTCCGGGCAAAAGGTTACAAGGCTGTGTTCGATATAAATAAATCAGGCTATCCGTTAGGATAGCCTGATTCAATGTATATATTTTAACGCCGTTACTAAAAGCCGCCGCGGCGCATGCCGCCACCCATTCCGGGCATACCTTGCTGCGATGGTTCATTCTGTACCGTACGACCGCCGACCCGGTTCAGGTTGTACGTGAAGGTTAGCATATAATATCTTTTCAATACGAGGAAATTTGAGTCGGTAATCGTACTGCTTGTCGAGGTACGGGTTACACCCTGATTTTGGTTAAAAGCATCATTTACTGAAACCTTAAAGGTTCCTCTGTTTTTGAAGGCCTGCTTGCTCAGGTAAGAGTTGACCAGCGTATAACGGTTGTCAAACTGCGGTCCGCGGCCGGTGTTCTGGAAATAATCGATATCAAGGGCAAGCCGTACATCACCGGGGAAAAGGTAACTGATATCAACTGTCGGGTTCAGCGTATAGTAGGTGTTATTCTGACCGGGCTGCGCCGAATAGGTTGAACGGTTCAGCGTTCCGCGGATGCCGGCATTTACATCGAAACGGTCCATATTTGATATCAGGCTGTAGCCGTTTGTAACAGAAAATGTATTGCTGATATTTTTAATGGCCGTATTGAAATCCACATCACGCTGATAGCTGCCATTAATATTGATATTCAAATTCAGCTTGTTGTTGGGGATAATCGGCAAACCGAGGTTTGCAAAAGCGTTACCGCTGTAAACACCGTCTACGTTAATGGTACGTACACGGATCTTACCAA
Organism: Pedobacter sp. SYP-B3415; assembly: GCF_004138205.1. Lineage (GTDB taxonomy): Bacteria > Bacteroidota > Bacteroidia > Sphingobacteriales > Sphingobacteriaceae > Pedobacter. Next base: position 121,780 of record NZ_RXNQ01000037.1, on the reverse strand, counting down.
AATTGGTATCTGCGGGATTGGTGATCTGTACACGTTCACTGCTGAAGGCGTTGTTTGTCTGTGAAAGGTTGATAAAGGCAAACAGGGTACGGAATTTTGTAAAATTGAAGTTGTTGAAGCGGATGCGCAGGTTATTCGTAAATGCCGGGCGCAGGTCAGGATTTCCGACAGGAAGCGTGGTTGTATTGGTGTTGTCGACGATGGGCTGGATCTGGTTAATGCCAGGTTGCGACGTGCTTCCGCGGTAATCTACCTGCAGACGTTTGCTTCGGCTGAAATTATAACGCAGTTGCGCGGTAGGCGTCAGGTTATAAAAATTCTGGTTTATTGTTGAGTTTAACGTTTTGTTGATGTTTTCGCGATCTGTGTTTTGAACGGCCAGGCCGAGGTTCCAGTTGTATTTTTTCTGCGTAACGTTGTAACTCAGCCCCAGGGCATTGGTAATCGTCGTATTCTCGAATACGTTTGAATAGGTGGTGTTCAAGAGATCGTATGAAAGGGTCGCCGGGTTATAATCGTAGGCATAGCGTTCAGAAACATCATGATTATAGCCGTTCTGAAAATTAAATTCGAGGCTGGCCACTTTACTCAACGGCTCGGTATAGACCAGGCGGGCTGTGTTATTCAATGAACTGCTCTTGCTGTCATTCATCTGATCGGTAAGCTTCTGAATTGGTACGCCGTCTACGGTATTGTTGTCCAGAATGTAATTGTAGTTAATTCCGGAGTTATCATTCACATTGGTATTCACGTTCAGTGAAAGTGTCCGGCCGCGGCGCAGAAATTTCTTCCGCACAAGGATGTTGTTACTTAGTACCGGCGAAGTTGAATTTGTAGTAAGCCGCTGTTCACCGACTGTATTGAGATTGTTGTAGTTGCGCACATAGTTGCTCAGGTTGCTGTTTTCATCCTGAGAATAACTCAGGTTGGGCTGAACACGGATACTGGTTGTCGAGTCAAGTTTGGTGTCGATCAGAAAGTTGAGCCGGTGATTGTTGCGGTCTGAGTTATTGTCTGCCCGATTGCTGAATGTACTTGTTGCGTTACCGAGCAGGTTGGTTTGCAGTGTGTTTTGTGTATTGACAAAATCTGTTTTATTAAAGAAATAGTTCCCGGAAATTTCTGTTCCATCTTTGTATAGATCCTGGAAGTTAAGTCCGATCGCGTTAGTGGTTGTGATACCCGGCTGATTAGCTCCGCCGCCGCCGCGCCCGCTGAAACGGATACCGCCGCCGCCGCCACCGCCAAAGCCGCCCATATTACCGAAGTCCTGTTTATTGATGTTATTAAACTGTCCAACCAGCGTAACTTTTTGCTCATCATTGAAGGTGTTGACGAATACTTTGCCATCATAGCGGTCGTTTTCGCCATAAGCCGCATTGGCATTTGCGAAGTATCCTTTCTTCAGTCCGTTTTTAGTGGTGATGTTGATCACCTTGCTGCGGTTTCCGTCATCAACGCCGGTAAACCGCGACTGTTCAGACTGTTCGTCAATGACCTGGATGCGGTCAATCAGTTCTGCGGGGATATTTCGAGTAGCGATGAGTGGGTCATTGCCAAAGAATTCCTTTCCATCTACCTTCACTTTGGTAACCGTTTCACCCTGAGCCTTTACGGTACCGTCTTTTGCCACTTCAACCCCCGGAAGTTTTTTTAGAAGGTCTTCTGCAACGGCATTCTCACGAACTTTGAACGACTTTGCGTTAAACTCGATTGTATCTGTTTTGACAATAACCGGCGCTACTTCACCTTTTACTTCTACAGTCTTCAGGTCAACGCCGTCCTGCTGCAGTGTAAGGTCGCCGACATTTGCTGCAGGTTTATCCGCCGTGAGCGAGAAATCTTTTGTTACAGTTTTTAAACCTACGAAAGCAACATACAATTTATAGTTGCCCATGGCGAGACTTTTTACGAGAAAACCTCCGTTGTCTTCGGTTGTTGTGGTAGCCACAACGCTCGAATCTTTCAGGTTGCGGATTACAACCGTAGCGAAGCCGAGCGGCGTTTTTTCAGCGCCATCAACCGCTTTGCCGGTTACAGAGCCGTTTTTCGTCTGCGCGTGTACGTGTATAGAAGAAATTGAAACGAGAAGGGCCGCAATGAGCCAGGGTTTTCTTAAGAACGTTTGTAAGAGTTTTTTCATTATAATAATATGGTTCGCAAAATTATCTTATCAGACTGCGAAGCCGGCAAATGGTTTGTTAATGGTTGTTAAAAGATGGGTAACAAATTAAATACACCTAACTTTCCTGTTGCAAAGCCGGTTTTAGCTGATGGCGGAACTGCGTTTCTGAGCGTGGATCCAGTTGAGCAGCAGATAACCGAAGATACCCATGCCAACACCGAGGCAGTCGCAGGTAAGGTCCCACCAGTCTGCGGAGCGGTAGGTAAAAACTTTCCATTGCAGGACTTCGACACCTGCACCGATAAAGGAAGTAAGAAAGGTAATTTTGAAGAGTGTTGAGAACGAAAGTGCAGTGTTAGTTTTCTCCCTGATCTTTCCATATAACAGCAGGATGGTCAGGATAAAGAAGAAACCGAGATGAACAAGCTTGTCGAACCCTTCGAAGAAGAAGCCGGAAGAGCCGTCGTTGCTGAAGTGCCAGTTGCAAAGCACTAAAATAACAATGGTCCAGGCTATGGACCATGTTTGATACTTTAATGCTTTGCGAAAGGACATTAACTAAGCGCCTACTAAAGTTTGGTATGCATCTGCAGAAAGAAGCCCATCAATTTCAGAAAGGTCGCTTAATGAGATTTTCACCATCCATCCCTGGCCGTAAGGGTCAGAGTTCACCAGTTCGGGGCTGTTGTTTAATTCTGCGTTTACTTCCAGAACGGTACCGGATACAGGCATAAACAGGTCAGATACGGTTTTAACTGCTTCTACAGTTCCGAAAACGGCTTCTTTAGCAACTTCTTCTCCAACGGTGTTGATGTCGACATACACGATATCGCCGAGTTCGCGCTGAGCAAAATCGGTGATTCCGATTGTGGCTTCGTTTCCATCAACCTTTACCCATTCGTGGTCTTTGGTATACTTCAGTTCTGAGGGGAAATTCATCTTTCAAATATTTTTGCCAAATGTAGTCAATAATGAGTGAAACAGAAAGAACGGAAAAAGGTTGAGACGGGATGCAACAGCGTCAAAACGCATGAGGGCCAATGCGACTCCTGCAAAGTTGGTAGCTTTCGTAAAGATACCAACTTTAAGTTAAAAATATATCACAATTGGAAGAATATTATATTGAAATAAGATAAGAGGTAAGTTTTACCTATGAAACATCACGTTGGCTGCATACCCTACCTTATCAAGTCATGGTTAAAGTTAGAGATGAGATGCAATATTATTAAACAGATTAAAAACGTGTGGTGCCTGATACGACTCCTGCAAAGTTGGTAACTTTCGTAAAGTTACCAACTTTAAGTTAAAAAAATAAGCTATTTTAGAAATATCTAGTTCAAAGTTGCTCTCAGACTAAAGCCAAAATTACTGAAGGATGTGTTGAATGCCTGCGACGTGTATGGTTTTGTAATGTTTGAATCGTAAAACAAACGTACGTTAAACCGCTGGTTGATAATATAATCGATGTTTGGCCGCATCGTGATGTTCTTTGCACCGGCAGATACTTCCGCTTCTGCCACATCTGCACGGTAGATAACGGTCTTGTTGTCGCGCAGGGCTATATCCAGACGGAAATTTATATTATTGTCCATCTTTAGCTCCTTAAACAGCCCAAAAGGAAAACGAAACTTATTTGTCCGGTAGCCAAGTCCGAGGACAACATTGTTTTCCGAGAATTGTGCCAGCTGGCTGTTTGCAAGACTCAGACCGAGCAGGCGTTCCCGGTTCACTTCAAATGAAGCGCTGAGGTTGTTCCTGAGGCGGGTATCTATTCCAATCAGGGGCACAAAGCGTTCTGAGATGGCTACCTGCGAAAACTGATATTGTGGCAGAAAATTACGTGCCTCGTCCCTGGCGTTCGGGAAACCGCGCAATTCAGAATACCGCAACAAGGTGTTGAAGGATCCGATGCTGTACAACGAACTATAGCCGTGTTTGATGTCAAACGAAGTAAAGGTTTCGGCCAAAAGCGGGATCTTTGAGAGACCGCCATACGTAAGCGACCAATTCGGCAGCGGTATTTTTGGGAATGAATTGAGACGGGAAGAGCCGGCGTCTTTACCCGTATAGGCCGCAAGAAATGCACCTACCACAACGTCCTGCGCATTTTGGCCATAGCCATCGGCATAGCCGCCCGCCTGTCCGGCTGAATTCGGGTTCCCTGCGCCCAGGCGCCTCGAAATGACCGCCCGGTTCGCCATAAACTGGTTGAACAGGCTGGAAATTAAGCCACCTGGTTTTTCTCTGAAAGCGGTTCCCAAAGCGATAAATGAAATGCTGTAGTCGCCTGTTGTCTGGGCACCCAAATCACGGAAGGATGCTGCGTTCGGATCAAAGCGAAAATTTGACGAGAAATTCTGTGTTTTGTTCCGCGTTGCAGAAATCTGAATGCGGAGGTCGCGCAATGGCTCCACCTGTCCCGTAAGGCTGAAGTTTTCTTTAAGCGTATTCACGTATAATTGTGACTGCAAGGTATCACGGGTAAGCCAGCCGTTGTTTATGGCCATTGAACGGATGTCCCGCTGGCTTCCAAACACAAAACCGAGTCCGGGCGCACCCATATCATCAATACCAAAATATCGCGACTGTGGCAGATAACCAGGTAAAAATGTAGCCCGAACCTCTGTATAGGCCATGTTTACACTTTTGAGCGATGTTAGCAGACCCGCTAATAGACGTTTTAAAGGTTTTGCATCGGGGCCCGAAGCTTTTCTAAGCCCGGCAAATTTGTTATACAATTTGCTGAAGCCCAGGGTTGGATTTAGTTGGATGGTGCGTGAATTCTGAACGGTGTTACCCAGATCGATCTGCGGATCGCGCAGCGTAGAAAGCGGCTCAGTCTGCCAGTTGAAATTGGTTCCATAGCGGGTAGCAAGCTCTACCCAGTCCAGTCCCGGGATCTTACCTACAGGTACCTCATAAGTAACATTAAGCGTATGGTTATAATTGGTGGTCCGTCCCAGCCGCAGTAAATTCTGCCAGACTGTGTCCCGCTTTAATCCATTGATCCGGCCTTCAGGTTCGTCGATGATCGAATAGTTTGTTGCGTTGAAATCGAGGGTAAGCGATTTCGAAAGTTTCCAGCCAATACCATATACCCTGGTTACCTGAAAATTTTTGTTGAAGGTAGTCTGAATGGGGATGAAATTATTTGGGTCATTATTTCTGAGTGTATTTTCGGCATAGAAGCGATCCAGATCGACCCGGAAATTAATAAAATTCGGACGGAGGGTAAAGTTGAAATCCTTTAACAGGGAAAGAAGATTTGATTTTATGATCTTATTAAATGGCTGATAATTCCGGGCATCGGCAGTAAACGTGTAGGCAAGACTTCCGCGGAAGCTGTTTTCTATACTCCGTTCATTTATAAAGTCCCGGTGATGATACTTTGCGTACCCATAACTTACGCTCAGGTTCTCGATATCCCATAGCCTTGCTGGTTTATTCGGATTGGTACGTTCCTTATGCACATTTGTAAAACTCAGGCTCTGCCTGGTTGTGAAATCCTGCGAAAAGTTAAGAATTGAATCGCGCTGCCGTCGGTCCGCCCCTTCCAGGGCATTTTTCAGCTCGATATCAGGTGTGCGCGGGTTAAACTGCGGGGTGCTGATCTGGGAAGAATAGCTGACAAACATAGGTATGCTGATGCCTGATTTCTGAGGAAAAAACTTACCAAGTTCCATATTCGAATTGATGTCGAAAAACACGTTGTCGGCACGGTTTCGTTCACTTACACGTTTATCAATCGATCCGAAACCGATGGTCGTTTTGCTTCCCGAAACGTTCAGATCGCCCAGGTCGGCAAGTTTGGCGTTCATCCGCGCGGTTGCTGCCCAGCCACCACGTTCATCAAATTCCGTCAGACGTAGTTCGTTGAACCATACCTGGGCATTTTTGTCTAATCCATCATCGCCGCCCGGGCTTGCCGTATTACGCAAAGGGTTTTTCACGCCCAGCATAATGATACGCACTTTGCTCATGTCAGGCTGGCCCCTTACAATCACCGTTTGTCCGTCAGAAACATATCTGAAAGGCACATTGATCGGCCATGGCTGCCCGTTTTGCTGAACGGCGTTGTTTCTGGCTACCTTGGCCTTTTGAAACAGCTCGAGCTGCAGATCCATACGGTTTGCATCCGGCCAGATTGCTCCCGGATCACTCGTTCCCGGCCGGGTTACTTTTAATGGCAGACTGTATTCGTAATAGTTATCCTGATTGTCTGTTCCGATACGCAGGAATGCCCAGATGTCGTTATCGTTCAGCGGCGTGCTGCCGCTGGCTTCTGCGTGAATAAACATGGCAAGCCGCCGGTACGAACGGAAGTCATTAATGGCGGTTTTAAACGTTGCGCGGCCATACCCATCGCGCAGGTCGCGCACATTAAAGACAAGCGACTGTTCATTTTGCCGGGTATCTCCGCGGAAGTTGCTAAAATCCTGTTCACGCTCAATGCCGGGCGGAAGCACATAAGGTATCGGACTACGGCGCCCGTTTTCCTCGATGTTGATAGTGGCTACTTCGATGACAGAATTGTCGGGTCCTGAGCTTTGCAGAGCCGGATCGGTTATGACCTTGTCTGCCTCATTTTTTGAATTGTACTGACGCCAATCGCCGCGCACCAGTTGTAATTTCGCAAAACGAAGGATGGTGGTATCTGCAAAATTTGTCAGGAACATCCGGAAAAAGCGGATTGATTTAAAATCCTGGATATTGCCGACCTTTTGATCGTATTGTGCCAGCGGAACCCGGAACTGGTACCATGTAACCTGCTTGTTTTGTCCGTCTGGCGTTTGAACCCGCGTTACGAGCTTGTCTGTTACGTACCCATCGCCCACAGACATATTTGGTACAAGCGAAACCTTGTATTGAAAATATTCGTCAGACTGGGTCATGTTGTTGTCGCGGTTCACATCTTCGCCGTCGGGGAGGGCAGTAGCTGCGGCATTGTCTACACCAAGGTCCTGCTGCGCCTGTTGCGGGGTTTTTGAATTACCTTCAGTGCCATTGTATTTCTCATAGCGCTTGAGGATGTTTGCGCTGATCTGATCGAGGCCCGGGCCACGGTAGTACACAAAGTCATCAGACGATGGGTCATTATCAAGGCTTTGCGCAGCTCCCGGATTTAACTGAGCGCGAATCTGTGCCAGCGGACCGGAAAATTTCTGCAGTTCTGCAGCGTTGTTCATTCCGTCAAGGCCTACATCCTGTGCCCGCCGGGCGTCAGGATCATTGTCAAAAGCCTGTACAACGGGCTGAAGTTTAGGCACCCGCCCCCAGTTCGTCTCATCGTATCTTGTCGGATCGCCGTTTGCCGGCAGACCATTTTCGAGCGATTTCCTTCCGTCTTTCAGGATGTCTTCGGAGATATTGCCAAGATTAAAATACAGATCGCCACCCTGCGATGCCGGTTTATTCATGAACGGATCCATCAGCCAGAATTCGATGTACTCAATATTCTGCGACTCAAAATCGTTTGTTTCAATACGCCGGTACATCCCGCCCCAGCGCGACCGCGGATTGGTGAGTGTGCCATCGGGGTTAAAGCCGGTTGTGGTGTAGTTGTAAGGGCCGCGTATGGTAGGGTAAAAAGCTACGTCAAGCGTTGGCAGCTGCAGTGGCTGCCCGGTTGCGATCTGTTTGAAAGGGAAAACTTCATTCTCCCTTACTTCCCGTGTGTAGTGGTCTGAACGCAGTAATGCATTGGTACGGATGTTATCCGGAGTTAATGATGTCGGCGTGAAAAATATGGGATCAATATTGTAGAAAGCCAAACGGGCCCGGTTATACCCATAACTCAGGTCGTTTATACGCTGCGATTCAGGAAAAAGCTGCGGTGTGCCGGATATCTGCCAGCTGATCGCTGCTTTCAGGTCTATAAGCGATCGCGATGCTTCAAAATCGTCGAGGTAACTGGTTCCTCCCCGGTCTCCTGCCATGTTCAGTGCGCGCGAGTGCCCCGGAACCAATTGAGCAAACTCGCCTGAAAAGGTAATGCTTGAAGGGGCCTTAGTAGAAAGTAGTGGAAGCTTGTCAATCAGTTTTGTAAGGAAGCGTGAGGGCGAGTTGTAATTCACATCCAGACCCCAAATCGTATTTGATATCGGTTCTTCACCGATGTTAACTTTTGGCGTTATCGGTTTTTCGCTCAGGTTCATGATCGTTCCGCCCAGGTTCAGTTTGCTGTTCACCCTGTAATCGAGGCGTGTTCCAAAAAGACTTCGCTGCTGCACGCCGAATAATTCGTTATTTTCTGTTGTAATGCGGATCGGCTGGCCGGAAGTAAGCAGCGCCGTGTTCAGAATTTTTACGCGCCCGCCCATGTAGTCGACGGTAAAATCTGTTCCTTCCTGAAGCGGGATGTTTCCTGCAAAGACACGCACAGAACCCTGAGGAACGTTGAATGTGTTCAGGCTGAAGTCTGAGGAGACCTCAGACTGATATGTGCCACGAATAATGTAGCGGTTTTGCATCGGGAAAAGCTGTTTTGCAATAACCTGCGTCGAATCATACAAGGCCGGAAAAGTATAGCGCTGTATCAGAGCCTGCTCACCCGGCGCAAAACGCGCGGCCAGGTCTGCGCCGAAAGGTTCGATAACAGGAAAGATAAGTCTGCCATTCAACGGATCGATGGTCACATAACCTTTTACGGTATTATCGATCACCGGATTGCTGCCGGTTTGTCCTGCAGTACCGCCGCTGTAACTGCCACCGCTATAACTATTGCCGTAGGGCCCATATGTGTTACCCAGCGGGTTTGCCATTGCGATAAAGTCAAAGACGCCATCCGGTTTCTGTTCCTGCTGCTGGTTTAGCCGGTCAAGGCCGGTCAGGTTTATAAACTGTTTGTTGCTGGTATTCTGCCCTTCTGTTACAAGTGGTTTCTCGACACCGGACTGATCATCTATCCGGTAAATATCAAGTTTGAAGTTCTGGCTGCCTATTTGATAACCTCCCAGAAGATAGATGTTTTTCATCATCAGGTCCCAGGTTGGGAGGTTGATCTTCATTGTTTCGTTCTTCAGCATCTTTGTGTAGAGCACCCGGGGGTTGGCCTGGTCAAACGAGACATCGGTAGAAAATTCGCCTACCTGATATTCCACGCCGTTATAGGTATATCTGTAAGCAACTCCCAGCACCTCATCTGCGTTAAGCGGATTGTTCAGCGAGATGTAGCCGAGTTGGGGTTGCATAATATACTCACGTTCATTCAGCCGGCGTGCGTAGGTCAGCTTATTAAAATTGTCTGTTGCACCATTCGCCTGGAAATATGCGATTACGTCATTTGAATTCGTAAAACGGGCGCCTGGCGGCAGGTTAGCAAGCAGGTTGTTTGATTGTGGCGTGCCTGGAATCCCGCTAAAGCCGCTTGGTACGGCCGAATAACCCGCACCACCCTGAACCTGTGCGGTATTATACGGGCTGTTTTCGCCCAGATCGAGCAGGGCCAGCACATCTCTTGAATCCTGGGTCTGGCTGCTTTTGTTCGTAATCCAGACTTCAATTTTTGTAATGTTCACCGGTGAAAGAATGTTCGGGGCATTGGCCATCACCTTGTTATAGTTGTTTCTAAAGAACTGGGCAAGAAAGAAGTGTTTATTCGCTTCGTAGTTATCGCCGGTTATGCGAAATTCGTTTTGCTGAGCCCCGTTGGTGATCTGGATTTCTTTCGACTGTGATTTTTGCTGGCTAAATACACTCGTAATGCCCAGTCTGCCGAACTGCAGCTGCGTTTTGATGCCAAACAGCGCCTGGGTTCCCGAGATCAGGCTGCCATTCAGAGGCATGCTCACGTTTCCGGCTTCTATCTTTCTGATAATTTCATCCGGACTACCGGTATAATCAAGTTTGATTTGATTTTCGAAATCAAACTGCGCTTCTGTGTTGTAGTTGGTGAGCAGCTTCAGCTTTGTGCCAATGTTTCCAACCACATTCATTTGTATACGCTGATTGAAGTCAAAGTTCGTCTGAACGCGCTGGCGTTCGTTAAATAAGGGATTTTCATTGCGGTTAACCCGGCCAAGGAATGTAAGTTCGGCCTCGCCGCGCGGCTGGATATCGATGGTCGTTCCGCCAAATATCCGCTCGAACGATTTACTGTTGATACGAACCGCAGGGATAAGCCCGGTTTCTCTGACCTCATTGAGTGTCGAATCAGAAAAGTTACGCCAGTTGGCAGTCTTGATCTCGGCGGTCAGGAGGCGCTGGTATTGCTCGATTGTGAGGTATTGTGGCATGGCAATCTCGCGTTCGCCAAGCATTTGCCTGATTACGTATCGTTTGTTTTCGGCATCAAATTCAACAACACGGTTAATACTTGCAGGCAGGGGAGAGAAGCTGTTTGTTCTGCCAAAGCCAAATGATCTCCTTTCCCTTAAACTGAATGTGTTTTTAAGGGTGTCTGATGGTGTTTTCGTTTGCGCAACCTGCGCCTGCAACGTCTGGTTGCCAAAAACGAGAAGACACAGGATGACCAGGCAGGTAAAGATTCTTCTCAACGGCTTAAATTACAGACTACAGACTTTTCAATGCGGCTTTGATCAGTTGTTCGACAGACATTTCTTCATTGCTTTTAGTTATAATGGTTTCGAGCGCTTTATCGGCAGCGGTGCGAACAAAGCCAAGCATGACCAGGGCGGCCAGGGCTTCTTCCTTGCGGGAATGATGCTGCGGAATTGATATAAGGGCATCCGGACCTTCTTTTTTTAGTTTGTCCTGCAGTTCCAGAACCAGGCGCTGCGCATACTTTGCTCCTATACCCTTTATCCGCTGTATAAGCGGAAGGTCGCCCCTGATAATGGCGGCCTGAATTTCGGCAGGCGTTATAGAAGACAACATCATGCGCGCGGTGCCGGCACCTATACCTGATACCGAGATCAGGTGAAGGAATAATTTACGCTCGCCCTCATCAGCGAAACCATACAGGGTATGCGCATCTTCCTTCACCTGAAGCCAGGTATAGAGTTTCTGGCGCTCACTGTCTTTAAGCGCCGCATACGTATTCAGCGATATATTGATGTGGTAGCCAACGCCGCCTGCTTCAATTACAACGTGCGTTGCCGACTTATAAGTAAGTTTTCCATCAATATATGCGTACATGTTTTATGCTTTTTTTGTTGATTTTTTAAATAATCCGCCTTTGCCACGTTCCTGCGCGGCGGCTTCTTTGGCTTGTGCATCGACTACCGCAATGGTAACCATATTTACGATCTCCCGTACAGAACTGCCAAGCTGTACAATGTGAACGGGTTTTCTCAGACCGAGCAGGATCGGACCTACGGCTTCGGCACCGCCTAATTCCTGCAGTAGTTTATAGGCAATATTGCCCGACTCCAGGTTAGGGAAGACAAGTGTGTTGGCCGGGGCGTCTGCCAGCGCGCTGAAAGGGAAATTTTCTTTCATCATCGCGCTGTTGATAGCGAAGTTGCCCTGCATTTCGCCGTCTACCAGCACCTCCGGATGTTTTTCATGCAGGATGCTGGCAGTTCTGCGCACTTTTTCTGGCACAACACCTTCGTTAGAACCAAAGTTTGAGTACGACAGAAGCGCGATGCGTGGTTTGATGTTGAATTTCTTGACCGATTCATTGAGCATCAGCGTGATATCGACCAGCTCTTCGGCAGTTGGATTTACGTTTACTGTGGTGTCGCCAAAAAATACAGGGCCTTTCTTGGTCATCATCATATACATGCCTGCAACGCGGTTCACGCCTTCCTCTGTTCCGATGATCTGCAGGGCCGGTTTGATGGTCGATGCATAGTTTTTAGTAAGTCCGGAAATCATTGCATCAGCATCGCCAAATTCGACCATCGAAGCACCAAAGTAGTTCCGGTCGCGCATGAATTTAATCGCATCGTTCAACGAAACACCTTTGCGCTGACGTTTTTTATAAAGCGCCTCGGCGTACCGTTTCACCCGGTCGGTATCCAGCATCTGGTCAACGATTTCAACGCCTTCAAGATCCAACGCGCTGTCGGCAATGATCTGCTCAATTTTTTCGCGGTTGCCCAGCAACACAGGTACTGCGATATTTTCATCTTTAACGATCTGAGCAGCCTTCAAAATGCGGTACTCATCGGCTTCAGCAAAGACAACTTTTTTAGGTGCCGACCTGGCTTTCAAGGTCAGTGTGCGCATAATGGCATCGTCAAGACCCAGGCGGCGGTTCAGCTCATCAGTATAAGCGTCCCAGTCTGTGATCACCTTTCTGGCAACGCCAGATTCGATGGCGGCCTTAGCCACTGCTGTAGATACATTGGTCATCAGCCGCAGGTCTACCGGTTTCGGAATGATGTAATCCTTGCCGAATTTCAGGTTTTTCGCGTTATACGCCATGTTTACCGCTTCCGGGACCGATTCTTTCGCAAGCGCCGCAATGGCTTTAACCGCTGCGATTTTCATTTCTTCGTTAATCGCTGTTGCGCGCACATCAAGGGCGCCGCGGAAAATGTATGGAAAACCGAGAACGTTATTTACCTGGTTCGGATAATCTGACCGTCCGGTTGCCATAATGATGTCTTTGCGGGTGGCAATGGCCAGTTCGTAGGCAATCTCCGGATCCGGATTGGCCATGGCAAAAACGATGGGATTTTTAGCCATCGAGCTGAGCATGGCAGCTGTTACGCAGTTTGCCGAAGAGAGACCGATAAACACATCGGCACCTTCCATTGCTTCCTGAAGGCTGCTTAATTTCCTGTCGGTCGCAAATTCGGCTTTGATCGGGTCCAGGTTGCTGCGGTCACTGCGAATCACTCCGCTGCGGTCGCACATCACGATGTTTTCCTTTTTTGCGCCCATGGAGACGTATAGCCGGCTGCAGGAAATAGCCGCCGCACCTGCTCCGTTTACAACGATTTTTACCTTATCAAGCTTTTTCTTTTGCAGCTCACATGCATTGATCAGGGCCGCAGCAGAGATAATCGCTGTGCCATGCTGGTCATCATGCATGACCGGAATATTCATCTCTTCTTTAAGCCGGCGCTCAATTTCAAAGCACTCGGGTGCCTTAATATCTTCCAGGTTCACACCGCCAAAAGTCGGCTCAAGCGCCTTAACGATTTTTACAAAGTCGTCTACATTGGTTGTATCAAGCTCCAGGTCAAATACATCGATATCGGCAAAGATCTTAAAAAGAAGACCTTTACCCTCCATAACGGGCTTGCCTGCTTCCGGGCCAATGTTACCAAGGCCAAGTACCGCGGTACCATTACTGATTACTGCGACGAGATTGCCTTTGGCGGTGTATTTATATACGTCTTCCTTATGATCGGCTATTTGCAGACAGGGCTCTGCCACACCCGGCGAATAGGCCAGGGTCAGGTCGCGCTGCGACTGCGTAGGTTTTGTTGGGACTACCTGTATCTTGCCCGGGCGTCCTTGAGCGTGGTAATCAAGGGCGTCCTGCTTTCTGTTGGTCTTGCTCATTTTTTTCCTTTTGTAGCGGGCAAAGTTACGACTAAAGATACGACACGGAAAGGATAAGTTGAAGGTTATTAGGGACGTATTGATGTTAGGTTTTTTATAAAGTTGCCTCTTTTCGGGTATGGGCTAACCTGAGCCCCCCAATTAGATTAAAGAAGAAAGAATAAGCAGGAAACTCCAATCAAGACCTTATTGTGGTAGAAGAAGGATTAAGAGGAAAAGAGTTGCGAATGAAACCTGAATTGATGAGTAACGGGGCAGGACCAGGCGCTGACGCTTCTCAGAGTGATACAAACGGCTGCCTCCAAAGCGTAGCGCAGCAGCTGATCTGAGATCATGCTTCACTCGTTCGTCAGGTTGAGGGGACAGGCGCCCTGTCTCAGGACTCATCTCTCACATCTCAAATCTAAATTTCAGCAAGCATCAACCTTCACTGATCTGTTTCAGGATCTCATCCACGTATTTACGTTCGTTGGCCAGCCGGGGTACTTTATGCTGTCCGCCGAGTTTGCCGCATGCTTTAAGCCAGTTGTAAAAAGTGTTTTCAGGTGCATTATGTACGGTAGGCCGCCGCAGTGCCATGTCTTTGAAACGTTTGGCGTCATAGTCTGAATTTACCTCGCGCAATGTATCATCCAGCACGTCGATAAAGCGCTCAAATTCGTCGGGCTGTTTCTCAAATTCAATGATCCATTCGTGACCACCTGCATCGTTACCCTTGAAATAAATAGGGCAGGCCGTATAGTCGCGCACAATGGCCCCGGTTGCACCGCAAGCCTTAATGAGCGCCTTTTCGGCATTGTCAATAATCACTTCTTCACCAAAAGCGTTGATGAAATGTTTGGTCCGCCCTGAGATCTTGATCCGGTATGGCGACAGTGAGGTGAAGTGGATCGTATCACCGATCATATAACGCCATAATCCACCGTTGGTCGTAATTACGATCGCATAGTTTTTATTCAGCTCCACTTCATTGAGCAGGAGTGTCTCTGGCTGCTCGTCTTCCAGACGGTCAAGCGGAATGAATTCGTAGAAGATACCATAATCAAGCATCAGCAACATCTCGTCTGAGTTCGACTGGTCCTGAATACCAAAAAAACCTTCAGAGGCATTGTAGGTTTCCAGGTAATACATGTCTGCTGATGGTATTAGCTGCTTAAACTGTTCACGGTAAGGCGCAAAATTCACCGCGCCATGGAAATACAGCTCAAGGTTTGGCCATACCTCAAGCAGATTACGCTTGCCGGTTATTTCTAATACCTTTTTTGCAAGCACAATGGTCCAGGTAGGTACGCCTGAAATGTTGGTTACATTTTCTTGGATCGTCGCTTCGGCCATTTTATCCATTTTCTGCTCATAATTGTCCATCAGAGCGATAGACATATCAGGCGTGCGAAGGAATTCGGCCCAGACGGGGAGGTTTTTTATCAAAACGGCCGAAAGGTCACCATAAAATGAGTCTGTATTGAGCTGATTTATTTGGTGGCTTCCGCCGAGGACAAGACATTTGCCGGTAAAAATCTGCGTATTTGGCCGGTTATTGCAAAAAATGGAAATCAGATCTTTGCCGCCTTTGAAGTGGCACTCCTCGAGCGATTCCTGCGAAACCGGGATAAACTTGCTGCGGTCACTCGTGGTCCCTGAAGATTTTGCAAACCACCGGATTTCGGAAGGCCACAGGATGTTCTGCTCGCCCTGAAGCATCCGTTCAATATAGGGCTTTAGGGTGTCATAGTTTTGCAGCGGAACGCGCTCCCGGTATTGGTCGGGGGTAAGTATGGTTTTGTAGTCGTATTTTTTACCCCATTCGGTATTTTCGGCACTTGAAATAAGGTTGAGAAACCATTCTTCCTGAACTTCATGCGGATATTTTGTGAAAAGCTCAATCTGGTGGATTCGCTTTTTCATGATCCATGCGAAGATCGAATTAACAATAGCCATAGGTTAGAATTTTTTTCTCCGCAACACAAAGTTCGAGCCGAGGTATACCTTTTTCACCATTTCATTGGCCGCTAGTACCTCTGGTGTACCTGCTTCAAGTATTTTTCCTTCAAAAAGCAGGTAGGCGCGATCAGTAATAGACAGGGTTTCCTGGACATTGTGGTCGGTAATCAGGATGCCGATGTTTTTGTGTTTAAGTTTTGCTACGATAGACTGAATTTCTTCAACAGCGATGGGGTCGACACCCGCGAAAGGTTCGTCGAGGAGGATAAAGTTTGGATTTGCAGCAAGTGCGCGTGCGATTTCGGTACGCCGGCGTTCCCCGCCAGACAGCAGGTCGCCGCGGTTTTTTCGCACTTTATGAAGACTAAATTCATTAATCAGCTCTTCAAGCTTTTCAGATTGTTCTTCTTTACTCATTCCGCTCATCTCGAGAATGGCCAGGATGTTGTCCTCTACCGTCAGTTTCCTGAATACGGAAGCTTCCTGTGCAAGGTAACCGATGCCTTTCTGCGCGCGGCGGTACATGGGATCGGTTGTGATATCTTCATCTTCAAGGTAGATGGTGCCCTCATTCGGTTTGATCAGCCCCACAATCATATAGAATGATGTCGTCTTGCCGGCTCCGTTAGGTCCGAGCAGCCCCACAATCTCTCCCTGGCTTACATTGAATGATACGTTATTTACGACCGTTCTCTGTTTATATTTCTTTACGAGGTTTTCAGCTCTTAATATCATTTGGTGTTATCCGTTCTGCGGCCTGATAGCCTTAATATTGAGTTGCAGCCGTTTTTTATCTTTCCAGGAATTTTCTTCTATGGTATAACAGATTGAAAACGGAATGCCATTGCTTACCTGTGGCAACAACTCTGCCTGCCCGAAGGCAATGGCTTCAAAAATAAGCGAATTTTCCTGTTTTACGGACATTCTGAGGTGATTGGCCCCCACAAGCGATGGTTGAAACGCTGCGGTAACACCTGTACTAACAAAAACAGGCGCCATATTGTGTGGACCGAAAGGGCCCATTTGTGCCAGGATCCGGGTAAACTTTCCGGTAATCTGATCAAACCTGAGTTCGGCATCGATCGGTATGGCTGGTGTAAGCGATTCTTCGCTGATACTGGCGGCAACAACCTCCTCAAATTTTTCTCTGAAGGCTTCTATGTTTTCGGCACGCATGGTCAGGCCTGCCGCAAAGCGGTGCCCGCCAAACTGATCGAGCAGATGGGCGCAGCCCTGAAGGGCTTCATACAGGTCGAACCCGGCAACCGAACGCGCTGACCCGGCAACATGGCCATTCGCCGATGTAAGAACAATTGTAGGTCGATAGTATTTTTCAGTCAGGCGTGAAGCCACGATGCCGATCACACCTTTGTGCCAGCCGTCGCTATAAACGACCGTGCTCTTTTGCCTGAGCATAAGTTCGCTGCCTTCGATCTGCGCAAGCGCTTCGCGGGTAATGTCCTGATCGAAATTTTTGCGGGCAGCATTTTTGTCGTTGATAAGCAGGCTTTGGCTTTGTGCAAAGCCGTTTTCAGACGAAAGGAGCATCTCAACGGCATGACTGGCATGGTCCATGCGCCCGGCCGCATTAATTCGCGGGCCGATAGAGAATACAACATCCGTCAGGTTATAGCCCGATGTTTTACCGGCTACCTCCATCAAAGCATACAAACCGCGTGAAGGATTTTCGTTTAGCTTTTTCAGGCCGTGGTAGGCAAGTATCCGGTTCTCGCCAACTACCGGAACGATGTCTGAGGCAACAGCTACCATGACCAGATCGAGGTATTTCAGCGGTAACTCCTCTCCAAGGCCAAGTCTGCGGCTGAGCGCCTGGGTAAGTTTGAAGCCTATACCGCATCCGCAAAGTTCATCGAAAGGATAATTGCAGTCTCCACGTTTCGGATCAAGCAGCGCCACTGCATCAGGAAGCACCGGACCCGGCAGGTGGTGGTCGCAAACAATGAAATCAATACCCAATGTTTTTGCATATGCAACTTCAGCAACAGACTTGATGCCGCAATCAAGCGCAATGATCAGTCCTACGCCATGCTGCGCAGCTGTGTCAATGCCCTTTAAAGAAACACCATACCCCTCGGCATACCGGTCTGGAATATAGTATTCGACCTGCTGTGTAAGCTCGGCAAGAAAACTATACACAACCGTTACCGAGGTTGTGCCGTCTACATCATAGTCGCCGAAAACCATGATCCGTTCGCCTGCGGAGATAGCCCGCGTAATCCGCTCAACGGCAAGATCCATATCCTTCATCAGAAACGGATCATGCAGGTGACTGATCTGCGGGCGGAAAAAATCGCGCGCAGCGTCAAATGTGCAGATGCCGCGTTGTACAAGTATACGGGAAAGGGTCTGGTCAATGCCAAGCTCAAGGGCCAGTTTCCCGACCTGGTCTTCCGAACATTCCGGCACAGGCACCCATCTTTTTTCCATATCTTTGTCTTGAAGAATCGTAAATATACATTTTTTTAATAACCCATATTTCTGTGCAGGTTTTCACATTATACGAAGGTTCATACTCTGTCGATGCTACCAAGAAGTTCATTCCGTTTGATCCTCAAAAGGATAACCCGAAAGACAGACCTGCATCATTGTTTATCCATGTGCAGCCTTTTTTGATAAAAACTTCAAATAACCTGCTGCTTTGTGATACCGGTCTGGGTTATAGCAATGATCAGGGCGAGATGATCCTTCATCAGAATATCCGGAACGCGGGGTTTGACCCGGAAGATGTGGATATGGTATTGATGTCTCACCTGCATTTCGACCACTCGGGGGGCATGATTCACAACCTGAACGGCCAGACAAACCTGAGTTTTCCGCATGCAGAATACGTTGTGCAGCGGGGAGAGTGGGAAAACGCTTTCGCCGGTAAATCCTCCTCTTACCATGTTGACATTTTTGAATACCTGCAGCGGAATGCGCACCTCACGATAATTGAGGGGTCAGGAACGCTGGCACCGGGTATTACCTACGAACATACCGGCGCACATACGCCTCATCACCAGGTGTTTCTGTTTGAAGATGGCGGTGAGTATGTCTTTTTTGGTGGTGATGTTTTACCTGAACCGGAAGAGCTGCAGCGAAAGTTCATTGCCAAATATGATTTTGACGGGCGCAGGGCTATGGAACTGAGGGAGGAATTTGGCCGGAAGGCTGCCGCTGAGAACTGGCAATGCCTGTTCTACCACGGTAAATCAAAGGCTACGGGATATGTATCGTTGTCTGAGGGGGCGTTCAGAATCAGCTGATTACGCAGGCAGGATGGCCGTTTACTCTTCCAGCGCGTCGAAAAGCTCTTTCAGCCGGTCAATGGCCAGGGGTTTCGAAATAAATCCGTTTACAATTGAATAGGTTTTCGCTTTTTCGATGTCATTTTCATACACTGAAGACGACAGCAGGTACATGTCTGGATTTTTATCAATATTCAGCTTTTCGTAAGCTTCTATAAACTCCCAGCCATTCAGCACAGGCATATTGATATCGATGAGTATGAGATCAGGAAAGGGCCGATCAGAACCTAACGTTTCCTGAAGATAATCAATGGCCAGTTTTCCATTGGCCTGCGACACCATGTCTACGTCGTAGCCTGTTTTTTCAACAATTTTTTTGATGATAAAAATGTTGATGTCATCGTCATCAATTACAAGAAGGTTAATTTTTGACCGGGCCATTGCGTATGTGTGTTTAAACAAGAAAGCTCTAAAATGCAAAACAGCGCTGACACAATTGCGGTGTATCAAGCTTGTTGCAAAGAAAAGCAAATAAAAAAAGCCAGCAAAATCTTACTGGCTTTGCTCATTTATAAATCTAGTTATTTTTTTGCAACCAATTTCACTGCAAGCTCGAATTCGTCGTAAATAAATTTATCGCCCAGATCTGAGAAAAATGACTTTGAACCATATTTGATGTCATATTTCGTACGGTCAACAATCACTTTATCTGCGGTTGCAGTAACCGATCCGTCGCTACCCCAGGCAATTGTAGCCGGGAAGCTGATGCTGTTGGTTTTGCCTTTGATGGTCAGATCGCCGTTTACGTTTACTTTGCCTGCTCCTGCATCGCTCACTTTTTTTATCACAAAGGTAGAGGTTGGGTATTTTGCCGAACCAAAGAAGTCATCGGCTTTCAGGTGGCCTTCCAGACGGGCGCTTTTGTCTGCATCTTTGATGCTGGCCATGTCGATGGTGAAATTACCGCCGTTTAGCTTTTTACCGTTGAAGTTCAGGGAGCCGGACTGAAGAGCAATTGTGCCATTATGAGATCCGCTTACCTTCTTACCGATCCAGGTAAGGGTCGATTTTTGTGTGTCTACTTTGTAAACTACGGGCGCCGGCTTGAAGGCTGTCATCACTGCGATGAATGCCAGCATGAGAACTGTACTGATTGTTGATTTCATTTTATCTTTATTTAGACCAATGCAGCGAAGTACAGAAAAAAACAGCGTATTTCTGCCATGGAATTTTAATTTTTCTTTAAAGGTATTTTTATGATTACCTGCGGGGCGGGGCGGTAACAAAAAAAGCCTGGCTGCAACGTGCAACCAGGCTTCAGTGAACGGGTGGGTCTAAGCAACCGATTCTTCAATATAACTTTCTAGTGGTGGGCAGGCACACACGAGCGACCTGTCGCCATAACTATCGTTAACACGGCCAACGGAAGGCCAGAACTTACGTGAAGCCACGTAAGCCAGCGGGAATGCCGCCGACTGCCTGCTATACGTATGGTTCCAGTCATCGGCCGTAATCACAGCCTGGGTATGCGGTGCATTTTTCAGCGCATTGTCTTTTGCGTCTGCCTTTCCAGCTTCAACATCAGCGATTTCATTCCTGATGGCAATCAGCGCATCGCAGAAACGATCAAGCTCGTGTTTCGGTTCGCTTTCTGTAGGTTCTACCATCAGCGTGCCGGCAACCGGGAAGGAAACCGTTGGGGCATGGAATCCGTAATCCATAAGCCTTTTCGCAATATCTGTAACTTCGATTCCTGCATTTTTGAAGGAACGGCAATCGAGGATCATTTCATGCGCGCAACGGCCGTTTGCACCCGAATATAGAACCGGATAATGTTTCTCCAGGCGGGCCTTCATGTAATTGGCATTTAAAATGGCGTACCTGGTAGCGTTGGTAAGGCCTTCGGCTCCCATCATGGCGATGTAGGCGTGTGAAATGATCAGGATAGAAGCTGATCCCCATGGTGCCGAAGAGACTGCCGGAATCGATTTTTCCTGGTTGATGTCAATAACGGCATGACCAGGCAGGTAAGGAACCAGGTGTTTTGCTACGCCGATTGGTCCCATGCCGGGGCCGCCGCCGCCGTGAGGAATACAAAATGTTTTATGCAGGTTCAGGTGACATACGTCTGCACCGATGTTTGCCGGGCTGGTTAGTCCAACCTGCGCATTCATGTTGGCACCGTCCATATAAACCTGACCACCGTTTTCATGGATGATGTTGCAGATGTCGATGATGCTCTCTTCGAATACCCCGTGCGTCGACGGATAGGTGACCATGAGGCACGATAGTTCGTTTTTATATTGCTCTGCTTTGGCTTTGAGGTCTTCAACGTCAATGTTTCCGTTTTCCATCGACTTAACGACAACGATCTTCATTCCGGCCATTGCAGCTGAGGCGGGGTTGGTGCCATGCGCCGAAGCCGGAATGAGCGCCACATTGCGGTGGTGGTTGCCGCGGTCCTGGTGGTAGGCCCGGATAACCATCAAACCGGCATATTCTCCCTGCGCACCGGCATTTGGCTGCAGACTCATTGCTGCGAAACCAGTAATCTCACTCAGCCAGGCGTTCAGTTCGTTAAATACATTATAGTAACCAAGAACCTGATCTGACGGCGCAAAGGGGTGGATTCTGCCAAAGTGCGACCAGGTAACCGGAATCATTTCTGCAGTTGCGTTCAGTTTCATGGTACATGAGCCAAGCGCGATCATTGAGTGGCACAAAGAAAGATCTTTTGCCTCAAGCGACTTGATGTAACGCAGCATTTCATGCTCTGAATGATAAGAGTTGAAAACCGGGTGTGTCAGGTAAGCCGACTCACGCTGCAAATTTGCAGGAATAATCGTTTCTACCTCTGTAACGACCTCAACCTGGTCAGAAGCGACCGCTTTTACTTTTCCGAAGATACGGGCGAGCGTCTTTACATCCTCGAAGAGCGATGTTTCATCAAAAGAAATGGTAACGACAGATCCCTGATAGTTCAGGTTGATCTCATTATCAAGACACTCTTTGTGGATGGGGCCCGCAAGGTCGCCAAGGTCAAAGCGGATCGTATCAAAATAAACAGGATTGAGTTGCCTATAGCCAAGTTTAGTCAGGGTTTCGGCGAGAGAGATGGCCAGGCCATGTGTACGCTCAGCAATGGCTTTCAAGCCTGCCGGGCCATGGTAGGCAGCATAAAAGCCTGCCATAATAGCCAGAAGCGCCTGGGCGGTACAAATGTTAGATGTGGCTTTATCGCGGCGAATGTGTTGTTCGCGCGTTTGCAAGGCCATGCGCAGTGCATAGTCATTATTGCTGTCTATCGTAACGCCGATAATGCGTCCCGGAATCGAGCGCTTATATTCTTCTTTTGTAGCAAAGTAAGCAGCGTGCGGCCCGCCAAAGCCCATAGGAATACCAAAGCGCTGCGACGTGCCGACTACGATGTCTGCACCCCATTCACCTGGAGGGGTTAGAAGCGTGAGGCTAAGCAGGTCTGCGATAACAGTAAGCTTAATATTTTGCGCATGAAGCTGTGATGCAAAATCTGAGTAATCAAAAACCTCACCGTTACCGGCAGGATATTGAATGGCGGCGCCAAAAAACTCTGCTGTAGGTTCGAACGTCTGGTGGTCACCAAAAACAAGCTCAATTCCATACGGATTCGCGCGGGTTTTCAAGATGTCGATCGTTTGAGGGAAAACGAGATCGGAAACAAAAAACTTGTTTGCCTGCTGATTTTTGCGAAGGCTATACTGCATAAACATGGCTTCAGCAGCGGCTGTTCCTTCGTCGAGAAGTGAGGCGTTTGCAATTTCCATACCTGTCAGGTCGATAACCATGGTTTGAAAGTTCAGCAGCGCCTGCAACCTTCCCTGGGCAATTTCTGCCTGGTAGGGCGTATATTGTGTATACCAGCCCGGGTTTTCCATCACATTTCTGAGGATAACACCAGGTGTGTGTGTGTCATAATAGCCCTGACCAATAAAGGTTTTAAATACCTTATTAAGTAGGGATGTTTGTTTAAGGCCGGAAAGATAGGCGGTTTCTGATTTTGCCGCCGGTAAATTCAGCTGATTTTTTAGCCGGATCTTCTCCGGGATGGTCTGATCGATCAGTGTATCAACCGATTCTACCCCAATCACATTCAGCATCTCTGCTGTCTGTTCCTCGTTCGGCGCGATGTGCCTATTTTCAAATGCTTCCCTGTATTGGATATTCAAGCCCATGATTGCAATAAATTTGCGCAAAGGTAGGCATTTCAGACATTTTTTTTGATGTCTGCGGCTTAGATAAACGAATGGTTTTTAATGGTAAAAGGTCATTTTTTTACCGACCAGCCATTATCCTTGCTAAAGCGGAGCTTATAGGTCTTATTTACGAAAGTGCTGTTGAGGGCTTTGCTGTCTGCAATCGGTGCAAACGGCGTTGGAACCTTTTTTAATGAAAGTGTAACTTCGGCACGGCTGCTGCTCACATTTTTAAAACTGACAGGTTTGTCATCGGCGAGCTGGTATTGAAAAACCCGTACGGTTGCGCGGTCGCGCGCCTGCTCCATAACAAGTGGCCGGGCCTCGTCAGTCAGGCTTACCAGATACGTGTAGGCGCTGTCTTTGCTCAAAAACTTTTTCTTTTGCTCAAGTGGCTTAAGCTCGACCAGTCCGCCGGCTGCGAGATCCTGATAGATTTTAAGCATTTCCCGCTCTTTCTTTGAGCTGAACTTCATCTCGCCATAGTCAAACCTGCTCGTCTCATATTCCGGATTTCGAGCCAGGTAATCAGTAACGGCATCTGCCGCATCGCTTTCGCTGATTACAGCTTTATCTGCGCAGCCGGTTGCAGCAAACAGGGCCAGCAGGCAAAACAAAAAGAGCAGTTTTCTCATAGTTTCGTTTATAAAATAATTCTTGTACGTGTGTTAAAAAATCTGAAAGCCTGTTCCGGCAGCATTCGTAACACGACGGCAAGCATCGGGCCAGCTTTGAATATGACTAATGTTGGCTTTCGTGCAGCTGATGCAAATATTGCTGAATCGTATTTTCCAGACCAAGATACAGGGAATCACAGATCAATGCATGGCCGATCGATACCTCAAGCAGACCGGGCACCTGTTGCGCAAAGAAGCGCAGGTTATGGAGATCAAGGTCATGCCCTGCGTTCAGGCCAAGGCCCAGTTCGTGCGCCCGGCGTGCGGCAGCCGCATAAGGCAGAACAGCTTTCTCTCTTGATACGTAGTAGTTATGTGCGTACGCCTCGGTATACAGCTCGATGCGGTCTGTACCAGTTTCAGCAGCACCCTGTATCATTTCAACCACAGGATCTACGAAAATTGAGACGCGGATTCCAGCTTTCTTAAACACATCGACCATTTCCCGGAGGTAGTCGCCGTGTTTACTAGTATCCCAGCCGTGGTTGGAGGTAATTTGTCCTTCGGCATCGGGTACCAGCGTTACCTGGGCAGGCTTATTGGCTAAGACCAGGTCTACAAATTTCTTTTCACGGCAATTGCCTTCAATGTTGAATTCGGTTGAGATTGCTGCTTTCAGATCGTAAACATCCTGATAGCGGATATGGCGCTCGTCAGGACGCGGGTGCACGGTGATACCTTGTGCACCGAATGTTTCGCAGTCTAACGCGACTTTTACAAGATCGGGGTTGTTGCCTCCACGGCTGTTTCGCAGGGTAGCGATTTTATTGATGTTAACGGAGAGTTTCGTAGTCATATGCCAGAGTAGGGGCCTTAAATTTTGCTTCCGAGGTAATAGATAACGACGAGCCAGATCAGGCCTTTGATCAGAAAAAAAAGAAAACCGGCAATGCCGACCCTCTTGAACCAGAAAATGAGCTTTTCTTTGTTCATGATGCCGCTAAAGTTACAAAAATGAGCGGTTATATAGCTTTGCGTACATTAATTTCTGTTCCGTTAAAATTATGCTGATTTTTGGCCGATCAAATTCTTGCTATGCCTTCTGAAAAAGTAATGTTGTATTTGCTCGGACTGCTGATTCTGCTGGGCGCGGCGGGGATTGCCGGTCCGGTTATGGAGCCTGATGCAGCGCTTTATGCCTCAATTGCAAAAAACATCGTGCTCCGTAACGATTGGATAAACCTTTATGGCAATGGCGGCGACTGGCTGGATAAGCCGCATTTGCCATTCTGGCTTGCAGCTGCCTCATTCAAAGTATTTGGTATCAACGCGTTTTCTTATAAATTGCCATCGTTTCTGGTCGGTTTGCTGGGCCTTGGCTACCTTTACAAGCTAACTGCCGGGCTTTACAACAGGCAGACAGCATTACTTGCTGCACTGATTTATTTTTCTGCCCTGCATCTTATCTTATGTAATTTTGATGTCCGGGCCGAGGTCTACCTGACTACCTTTTGCCTGGCCGCTTTGTATCATTACTATCATGCTCAGGAAGGCAGATGGCTGACACATATTATAGCCGGTTCATTTATGGCGGCCCTGGCGGTCATGACAAAAGGCATATTTGTACTTATGCCGCTTTTTGGCGGATTTATTCTGTACTGGCTGTTTTCTGGCCATTGGCGTATGATACTCAAACTACGCTGGTGGCTGGCAATTGCACTGATCTTTATATTCATCGGACCTGAACTATGGTGTCTTTACCGGCAGTTCGATCTGCATCCTGAAAAAGTAGTTTTTGGCAAAACCGGCGTATCGGGCATCCGCTTCTTTTTTTGGGATAGTCAGTTTGGCCGCTTTTTTAACAGCGGTCCGATCAAAGGAAAGGGCGATATCTCATTTTTTATACATACCAGCCTCTGGGCATTTCTGCCCTGGTCATTATTGCTCTTTACTGCTGCAGGCTATTTTCTGCTGCGGGTTAAGCAGGGCATGTCGCGCAGCTCGGTCATTTTTATTGTCGCCGGACTTACCTTCCTGATCTTCTCGTTTTCGAAGTTTCAGTTGCCGCATTACATCATACTTGTTTTTCCCCAGTTTGCAATTCTTACTGCTGCATATCTTGGTCAATTAAATTATAAAGGGCTTTTGATCTGGCGAGCCGTTCAAATCAGCATATGTTTGCTGGCATCAGTTTTACTGGCAGTCATCATTTTCTTTTTCAAAGTACCAAATGCGGGAATTTTTTATGTTCTGACCGCACTCGCGATCATCCTGATGTGTTGGAAAGGAAGAGAACCAAGGCAAAGCAGTTTGGTGTGGTCGGCTGTAAGCTTTTCGCTTTTGTTCCTGGTGTTTGTCAATTTCTTTTTTTATCCGGCGCTGTTAAAATACCAGGCAGGAATGCAGGCTGCAAAGTGGAGTGCCGCAAAGGGCTTGAAGGGTCGGCCGGTTATTTACAGGCAATTGATGAATGCCTATGCTTTTGAGTTTTATCATCCCGGGCTTGTTGCGCGTGCTGAGACACCCGAAGCACTTGATGGGATGTTACAGAATGGTCCGCTGATTGTTTACGCTGATCAGGCGGCTGCTCAGGAACTCGAAGAACGTTTTGCTGCGGTGCCGTTGCAGACCTTTGAGAGGTATCACATTACCCGACTGAAACCAAAGTTTTTAAATGCTTCAACCAGGCCCGGTACGTTGGAGACGTTTGTGTTGTTAAAGATTACGCGTTAAATGGAGCAACTGTTTTACAAGATTCTCAAATTTGGGCTGGTAGGCTTCTCCGGATTGCTGATTGATTTTGGCACCACCTGGCTATTAAAAGACCGGTTGAAAGCAAATAAATACCTGGCAAATTGTACAGGTTTTTCCCTGGCGGTGATTAGTAATTTCATGCTGAACAGGGTCTGGACTTTTCAAAGTCACAATATCCACTGGGAGGGGGAATTTGCCAAATTTGTATTAATCAGCCTGATCGGGCTGGCACTGAATACAGGTTTCCTGTATCTGTTTCACCAATCAAGATTCAAACTTCCGTTTTACTTCGCCAAATTTCTGGCTACCTTGGTCGTGTTTATATGGAATTTCACGGCAAATTTTATTTTCACTTTCAGTTAAAAACTTAACTTAAAGTTGGTAACTTTACTAAAGTTACCAACTTTGCAGGAGTCGAACTATGTTTTGTCGTTGCGGCGGGTTTTTCGATTTTCCACTAGCCCTACCCGCGCAGACAGATTCTTCCGATAAGCCGCTCGCTCAGCACGATACATAATGAACCAAGTGCATAGGCAATTACATCGTTCCAGCTAAAAAAGGTACCCAGAGCAACCTCAATCAGCGGATAACGATCAGCGCCGAGTCTTTCTGAGAAATTGAAGTATTGGGCTGCTTCAATTGCACATGCGAAAAGAAACACACCTGTTGCCAGTGGCAGTGCCGGAAGATTTACAAATGTGCGAATGAATGCATAAATCAAAATCACAACCAGGAAATCGCCGGCATACGGTCGAATGAAAGCGTCGTTGATATAGACCGCGATCAGCACCTCTGTAAGAAAAAGCAGTGCCGCAATACAGCAGTACACGATGTTGAAGCGGAACTTCATACTGATCTATAATGGCGCAAAATAAAAAAGCCGCCCTGCGGATGGCATGGCGGCTTATTGTTTTAAGTTTATTAATAGCGGTACGCTTCCGGTTTGTAAGGTCCCTCTACCGCAACGCCGATGTAATCAGCCTGATGCTGATCAAGAACATCAAGCTCTACACCGATTTTTTCGAGGTGCAAACGCGCTACCTTCTCATCCAGGTGTTTTGGTAATGTGTAGACCTTATTTTCATAAGCACCACTGTTCGTCCACAACTCAAGTTGTGCAAGTGTCTGGTTTGTGAATGAGTTACTCATTACAAAGCTGGGGTGACCGGTGGCACAGCCAAGATTTACAAGACGGCCTTCTGCAAGAAGGATAATGTCTTTCCCGTCGATCGTGTATTTATCTACCTGAGGTTTGATCTCTACTTTTGTGCTTCCGTAATTATCGTTCAACCAGGCAACGTCAATCTCGTTATCGAAGTGACCGATATTACAAACGATAGCCTTGTCTTTCATAACTTTGAAGTGTTCGCCGCGCACAATGTCACAGTTGCCGGTCGTTGTAACGATGATATCAGCTTCTTTAACCGCTGTAGCAAATTTTTTCACTTCGTAACCTTCCATTGCAGCCTGAAGGGCGCAGATCGGGTCAATCTCAGTAACAATAACACGTACGCCCTGAGAACTGAGCGATTCTGCAGAACCTTTACCTACATCACCGTATCCTGCTACAACCGCAACTTTACCAGCCAGCATAATATCTGTTGCACGACGGATGGCGTCTACAAGCGATTCACGGCAGCCGTATTTATTGTCGAATTTAGATTTGGTAACCGAATCATTTACATTGATTGCAGGAAGATGCAAAGTTCCGTTTTTCATGCGCTCATACAGGCGGTGAACACCGGTTGTTGTTTCTTCAGAAAGCCCTTTGATACCGGCAATCAGTTCAGGATACTGGTCAAACACCATGTTGGTCAGGTCGCCACCATCGTCAAGTATCATGTTCAACGGTTTGCGGTCTTCACCGAAATGAAGTGTCTGCTCGATGCACCAGTCAAATTCTTCAGCATTCAAGCCTTTCCATGCGTAAACTGAGATGCCGGCGGCGGCAATCGCAGCGGCAGCGTGGTCCTGCGTAGAAAAGATATTGCATGATGACCAGGTTACTTCCGCGCCAAGCTCTACGAGTGTCTCGATCAGCACCGCGGTCTGAATGGTCATGTGCAGACAGCCCGCAATGCGTGCGCCCTGAAGGGGTTTTGAAGGTCCGAACTCTTTACGAAGGGACATCAGGCCGGGCATTTCTGCTTCTGCCAGTTCGATTTCTTTGCGGCCCCATTCCGCCAGTGAAATGTCCTTAACTTTGTAAGGAACATAGGTTGTCTCTACTGATGACATCTTTGTTGTTTTAATGATTTGATCAGCAGCCTAATGCTGCATATTTATTGCCTTCCCGCGAAAGGCGAAAAGGCGGTACAAATATCGGTGATAAATATGAGAAAGAGGAATGGCCCTGAAAAATGTTGCCTTAGTCTGATGAAGCAGGTCGGACCGTTCAATTCAACGATAAAAAGCCTTTCGGATTTACGAATTTTCCGTTCCGGTGCACCTCGTAATGCAGGTGCGGTCCGGTGCTGCGGCCTGTAGAACCGATACGGCCGATCAGTTGTCCGATTTTGATCCTATCACCTTCCTCCACGTTAATGCGCGACAAGTGCCCGTACAGGGTCTCGAAGCCATTCGCATGTTTGAGTACAATGCATTTCCCATACCCACCACGGTAACCGGCAAAGGTAACCCGCCCCTGGGCTGTGGCTTTAACCGGATCACCCGTGTTTCCCTTGATGTCGACTCCCTTATGCCGCTCGGCATTGCCAAATCCAAAAGGATTCTCACGCTGGCCGAATGTTGAAGTGATGCGTCCGGAATAGGGGAAGCCGATAGGTGTATGGGCAAGATTAAAGATCACCTTATTCAGGTATTCTTTGTAATAGTTATTAATCTGATCTTCAGAAAGAACCTTCACCTTCTCATCGCTGAAGGCAGGCTTTAATCCGCGGGCTTTTAAAAATCTGTTGATGGTCGTCAGCTTGTCGTCTATCTCGGCAAACCGGTCAGGTTCTTCCTCTTTTACAGTATCCTGGGCAAGTTGATCCATTTCAGACTGGACCTCTTCCAGCTGGCTGGCCAGCACCCGCCCTGATTCATATAACTCGTTCCGGCTAAAGGTCAGGTAGATAATTGCCGTAACCATTGAACAAAAGACCAGTACCGCAGCCAGCAGATATCGTTTCCAGTTGGTTACAAATTTGCTCGGCACCTCAATTGGCTGAATCGCGTTCTTCTTCTCGTTGACAATAATGATTGTCGTTTTCTCTCTCCGTCTCCGCATTAATCCTTTGCTTTTTGACAGGTGCAAATTTAACATTTTCAAAATAATACTTCATTTCGGACCGAATATCATCCGATTGTTAATAATGTTTGGCTAAATGTTTTTCCGGTTGGATTTAGCTAATTTTGTAATCTTGAATTGAAAAACGAAATAATTTAACAAAATGTATCCTGAATATTTAGTTGAACCAATGCGCAAGGAACTTACCGGCGCGGGTTTCGAAGAGTTAAAAGACGCCGCCGATGTTGACAGCGCACTGAAAGGCGAAGGAACCGTGTTACTGGTGGTGAATTCTGTTTGTGGTTGTGCAGCGGCAAATGCCCGTCCTGCAGCCAGAGCTGCTGCGGCTCATGAAAAACATCCGGATAAGCTCGTCACCGTTTTTGCCGGCATGGAAAAGGAAGCGGTTGACAAAGCCAGAAGTTATATGATTCCTTATCCGCCATCGTCACCAGCTATGGCCTTATTCAAAGATGGTAAACTTGTTCATATGATCGAGCGGCATCAGATTGAAGGCCGTCCTGCACAGATGATTGCCGATAACCTGATTGGTGCATTTGAGCAATATTGCTAAGCTCATTGTAAAATAAACTGAAGCCATCCGCGAACCGGGTGGCTTTTTTGTTAGAAGTCTTTGTTGAGCAGCTTTTCCAGTTCGCCGAACGATACATTCATCCGCACACGCCCCTGCTTGGCATAAGAAATTTCGCCCGTTTCTTCAGAAACGATCACCGCCACGGCATCGGTCGTTTCAGATACACCAATTCCTGCCCGGTGGCGCAAGCCAAACTGCGGCGGCAGCTGATCGTTATCAGTGAGCGGTAAAATGCAGCTAGCGCTTTTGATCTTATTTTCAGAGATGACAACGGCACCGTCATGCAGCGGACTGTTTTTCTGGAAAATAGCTTCAAGCAGGCGCTTCGAAATTTTCGCATTGACCTCCTCGCAGCTATTTGCAAAAAACTGCTCATCATAAAATTTTACGATCACGATCAGGGCACCCGTACGCGTTTTCTTCATGCTTTTACAGGCGTCGATAATCGGTTTGATGCGTGCAAGGTTGTTCCGCTCAATATCTTTTCGTCCGAAAAGATAGCCCCACCAGGCTTTGTTTTTTTGCAGGAAGGCATTCTTTCCAAGCAAAAGCAGGAACCGCCTGATCTCGGGCTGAAAGATGATCAGCAGGGCGATGATGCCTACGCTCATGAACTTGTTGATGATCGCAGAAAGCAGTTCCATCTTCAGCGAGTCGACCACAAACCAGAGGATGAGCACAATGAGCATGCCCAGCAACAGATTCACTGCGAGGGTATTTCTTATCAGGCTATATACGTAATAGATCAGTATGGCCACCAATACCACATCAACTACATCTGTAACACTTATTTTAAGAAAATCGAATTCAAAACCCTTCATAGCGGCAATTTAGAAAAACAAATCTACATAATAAACGCATCGCTGGTCAGCCTATCCGCGGTAAAGTTCGCTGATCCGGATGCATTCAACCGCCTCTCGCACATCATGTACCCGAAGAATTGACGCGCCCTGCTGCAGGGCGAAGGTATTCAGTACCGTCGTTGCGTTCAGGGCTTCACCGGCTTTAATGCCCAGCGGTTTCCACGACATGGATTTACGCGAAAGCCCCGCGAGAACAGGAAGACCAATGGCTGTGAACCGGCCTAGGCTGCGCAGCAGTTCATAATTCTGATCGATCGTTTTTGCAAAACCAAAACCGGGATCAAGGCAGATCTGCGTTATCCCTTTTTTTCTGAGGATGCCCACCCGATCTGCAAAAAAAACTTCGAGCTCAGCGCACAGGTCTGTATAAGACGTTAATGACTTCATGTTCTGCGGCGTTCCCCGCATGTGCATAAGGACATAGGGCACGCCGAGCCGGGCCACGGTATCAAACATGGCATCATCGAGCGTTCCGCCAGAAATGTCATTGATGATATGGGCACCCGCAGCAACCGCCGCACTGGCTACATCTGCCCGGAAAGTATCAACCGAAATCAGCGCATGCGGAAACTCTCTACTCACCGCCCCGATAACCGGAAGCAGCCGGGCCAGCTCATCTCCGATGCTGATATCAGCTGCGCCCGGCCGGGATGAATAAGCGCCGATATCAATAAATGTAGCGCCTTCTTCAAGAAATTGAGCGGTTTTGCGTAAGGCGGCGTCAATGTCCTGCTGGCGGCTGCCCGCATAAAAAGAATCCGGCGTAATATTGAGGATTCCCATGACATGCGGCCGACTAAAGTCTACGGTCTTCGAGGCAAACTGCCAGCTTGAAGCAGTCGGCGGGTTGGTTTTAATCATGCCGTTGACGGTTGAGGTTTACGTTCAAAAATGTATCTTTAGCCATTGTTTGCCCCGATGCAACAGTCTGCAGCCGGTTAAGCCCGGGCTGGTATATGACAACCTCTGCCCGGCAGCAAAAATACTTAAAACCTATTAATTCTTTTGGCACAACAAAATACAGCGACAGAGTTCGACGCAGTGATTGCGCACTGCCGCACCCTCTTTCTTAAAAAAACAAAAGACTATGGCACGGCATGGCGTATTCTCAGGCCCAGCTCGATTACCGACCAGATCTTTATAAAAGCACAGCGCATCCGTACGCTTGAAGAAAAAAAGATTTCTAAAGTTGGGGAGGGCGTGCTTCCTGAATACATCGGCATTATTAATTATTGCGTGATGGCTATGGTGCAGCTCGAATTGCCGGAAAATGCGCCGCTTGAACTGGATCCTTCAGATACTGAACGTTTTTATGACGAGAAGATCGCTGAAGTGAAAGACCTGCTGTTTGCAAAAAATCATGATTACGGTGAAGCCTGGCGTGATATGCGCGTCAGTTCGATCACAGATCTGATCCTTATGAAAGTACTGCGGGTAAAGCAGATCGAGGACAATCAGGGTCAGACGCTTGTCTCTGAAGGCATAAAGGCAAACTACCAGGATATGATCAATTATTCTGTTTTTGCCCTGATAAAGTTAAGTTTATAGCTATTCCGGTCGGCAGCGGCCGCTAACTTTCATGAACATGAAAAGAAATCTGCTTTTGTTTGCGCGCATTGTTGTAGGGGTACTGTTTATATTTTCAGGTCTTATTAAAGCAAATGATCCGCTGGGATTTGGTTATAAACTGCAGGAATACTTCGAAGTATTCCACATGGGATTTCTGAACGGCATAGCGACATTGCTTGCTATCCTGCTTTGCACCCTTGAGATCGTGCTGGGTGCGCTGCTTTTGCTTGGCATATCTGGCCGCCGCGTTGCATGGGGCTTGTTGCTTCTGATTATATTTTTCACCCTGCTCACGTTTGTTTCTGCTGCTTTCAAGGTTGTAACCTCATGCGGTTGTTTTGGCGACGCCATACCACTTACGCCCTGGCAGTCATTCACAAAAGATCTTGTGTTGCTGCT
The DNA here is from genome assembly GCF_004138205.1 of Pedobacter sp. SYP-B3415. GTDB lineage: Bacteria > Bacteroidota > Bacteroidia > Sphingobacteriales > Sphingobacteriaceae > Pedobacter. The sequence continues at coordinate 88,784 of NZ_RXNQ01000037.1, read as the reverse complement.
GCTTATTGTTTTTATATTCAGGAACCGGGGCCGGATTGTGCCTGCAACAACCAACAGCCGCTGGCAATCTGCGCTTGTTGCCGCAGTCTCCATCATATCGGTGCTCTTCGGATCGCTTACCTATAACTACGGGCCGGTGATTGATTTTCTGCCTTATAAGATTGGGGCAAACATTCCTGCACTGATGCGCGTGCCCGCCGGACAAAAACCAGACGAATACAGAATCATGTATCATCTGGAGAATCAGAAAACGCATGAAACACGCGACATGAGCGATGCGGAATACCTGAAAGAAGGGATATGGAAAGATGATAACTGGAAAATTGTTGGTGAACCGAAAAAGGAGCTTTGGAAAAAGGGATTCTCACCGCCCGTAAAAGACCTCTTTATTAACGACGCCTCAGGTACCGATTACACCAGGGAACTTCTCGAAAACCCCTACTATAACCTGGTTGTTGTTGCCTGGAACCTGAATACGGTAAATGAGCAGGCTATCGCCGAAATAAATGCACTGGCGTTGAATGCCAGCGAACAATTTAATATCCGTACCGTGCTGCTAACAGCAAATTCTGCCCGTGATGCAGAAAACTTTACACGCAGGCACAGGCTGTTTATGGAAATTTTTTATGCTGATGCCGTTCCGCTCAAAAGTATGGTCCGTGCCAATCCCGGTGTGTTATTGCTGAAGGAAGGTACGATCATAAATAAGTGGCACTACCATAGCCTGCCGGATTTCGAAACTTTTTCCAAAGCGTACTTCCCCAATTAACATGCTGCGTTACACAATTAAAAAACTGCTGTATGGTCTCATTGTCATGGGCGGTGTTGTTGTGGTTGTGTTTGTCTTGTTTAATATTTTACCCGGCGACCCGGCAAGAATGACCATGGGGCAACGGGCCGATGTTCAGTCTCTTGATGCGGTTCGCAAAGAATTTGGCCTCGACCAGCCGAAACACATCCAGTTCCTGCTTTATGTGAACGATTTGTCGCCGGTAAGCTGGCATGAGGATAACGCGGCTAACCGCCAGAAGTACCGTTATATCCGTTTGCTTCCGGCTGGAAGTCATGCGCTGGCACTCAAGTGGCCGTACCTGCGCAGCTCTTACCAGACCAGGCGGGATGTTACTGCTATCTTGTCTGAAACCGTTCCAAATACCTTTATCCTTGCCGCAAGCGCTATGATCTTTGCTACGCTGATCGGCATCTTTTTGGGGGTGCTCAGCGCTGTTCATAAGGATTCATGGATAGACAGACTGGCGAATTCCTTTGCCATACTGGGCATTTCGGCACCGTCGTTTTTCGCGGGTATTATCATTGCCTGGATTTTCGGTTTCTTACTTAGCGACATTACCGGATTGGCCATGTCGGGCAGTCTGTACAGTTATGACCCCTTTCGGGGAGAGATCCTCACCCTGCGGAATCTTTGGCTTCCCATGATCACCCTTGGCCTGAGGCCGCTGGCTATTATTGTACAACTTACACGCAGCGCTATGCTCGACGTACTTGCGCAGGACTATATCCGCACGGCACGGGCGAAGGGCTTGAGCCGCAATGCTATTATCTATAAACATGCGCTGAAAAACGCGTTGAATCCGGTTATTACGGCAATTTCAGGCTGGTTCGCCTCGCTGCTGGCCGGTTCATTTTTTGTGGAGTATATTTTCGGATATAACGGCCTCGGTCGTACTACGGTAACCGCACTTGAAATGTCAGATTTTCCGGTCGTGATGGGCTCCATTTTATTTATTGCCTTTGTCTTCGTGGTGATCAATATCCTGGTTGATATGCTGTACGCTGTGGTAGATCCGAGAGTGAAGCTGGGGTAGAATCGGTTTATCGGTTAGAGTCAGGAGCCATGAGCCATGAATCAGGAGCCATGAATCAGGAGTCAAGAATCATGAGCCATGAATCAGGAGCCATGACTAACGATCCGGCTACGAACTACGAGATACTACCTACTAACTACGAAATACTAGATACTAACTACGAACTATACATGTTAAGACAAAAAAAGGGAATCATCTTCTTAGTCGGTTTTATGGGATGCGGCAAGAGCACCAAAGCCAAACAACTGGCTCAGCGTCTTGGTTGTCCGGTAATAGACCTCGACGATGAGTTGGTCAGGCGAGCGGGGCAAAGCATTACTGAATACTTTGCGGCACACGGCGAGGCGGGTTTTCGCGAGCTTGAACGTGATACGCTGCGCCAGTTTGATTATCCGCAAACATGCGTTGTAGCAACCGGGGGCGGTTTGCCTTGCTTTCACGATAATATGAAGTGGATCAATGACCATGGTCACAGCGTATACCTCAAAATGGAGCCGGCCCAGCTGGTTTCCCGTCTTCAGAAACGTGAAAAGCGGCCGCTTATCAAAGATATGGACGATGCCACGCTGCTCAACTTCATCGCGCAAAAGCTTGAGGAGAGGAATCCGTTTTATAATCAGTCAAAAATCATTCTTAATGCATTCGACCTTAGTGCCGAGCAGCTGGAGCAGGCCGTATTTTCTTAACCCCTGACCTGGCCGCTGCCGCGGATCTGCCATTTGTAACTGGTCAGTTCCTCGAGTGCCATTGGTCCGCGGGCATGCAGTTTTTGCGTACTAATACCAATCTCGGCCCCCAGGCCAAACTGCGCACCATCGGTAAAGGCGGTAGAGGCATTAGCATAAACGGCGGCAGCATCAACCTCCTGTAAAAAGCGGTCCAGGTGTTCCGGCGTTTCTGATACGATGGCCTCACTGTGCTTCGAGCTGTACCCCGCAATATGGTGTAGTGCAGCATCAAGATCAGCTACCGTTTTTACGGCCAGTTTCGCCGACAGGAATTCGGTGCCAAAGTGTTCCGCTGTGGCCTGGTGCAGAAGAGCCGCCGGATATCTCCCGTCGAGGACTGTTTTAGCACGATTGTCAGCATAAACCTCAGCACCCGCAGCAGCAAGGTCTTTTAACAGCTCCGGCAGATCGCTCAGGCGGTTTTGATGGATAAGCAGACAATCTAATGCATTACACACGCTTACGCGGCGCATTTTGCTGTTCGTTACGATCTCCCTGCCTTTGTCCAGGTCTCCGCTTTCATCAAAATACGCATGTACAATGCCGGCACCGGTTTCAATAACAGGCACCTTGCTATGCTCGCGAACGTAATCGATAAGCTGCTGGCTACCTCTTGGTATCAGGACATCCACATACCTTCTTGCTGAAAGGAGGGCCGCTGTTGCTTCGCGGTCTGGTGGAAGCAGGACGGCCAGATTCTCATCCAGATTATGTTCTTTCAGAACCCTGTGAATAATGCTGATCAGCGCGGCATTTGAGAAAGCAGCATCACTACCACCCTTCAATACTGCTACATTGCCGGTTTTGAAGCACAAAGAAAACACATCAACCGTTACATTTGGCCTGGCCTCGTAGATAACCCCTACAACACCCAGCGGAACGCTCACCTTCAGCAACTCTAAGCCGTTTGGAAGCGTTTTCTCGCTGAGGCGTTTTCCCAGCGGGTCAGCAAGCGATGCCACCTGCAATACTTCTGCAGCGATACCTGCAATCCGGTCTTCAGTAAGTTTTAGCCGGTCATATTTCGGGTCCTGGGGAGACATCCTGTCCAGGTCACGCTGATTTTCGCGCAGAATCAGAGCCGTATGTTCATGCAGCGCCCCGGCCAGCCGGGTGAGTACGGATACTCTTCCTTCTGCTGTAAGGGCTGCTGTAAGGCGGCTTGCCGCAGCTGCCCGCTTAAAGTATTGTTCGAAATCCATGCTGTTAGTTCGAGATATAAAAATAATCGTAGTGCACCAGGGGGCGCTGGTTTTTCTGGCCGATCCGCTCTTTGGCCTTCTCCGCCCCATACTCGGCAATACCCAGGCCGATCATCTGACCTTCCTCATCAACCACGCGGATGATATCTCCTTTCTGAAAACTGCTCAGCACGGCAGTTACGCCAACGGGCAATAAACTGCTTGCACGGCCAGATGTCAGGGCAGTGCGCGCGCCATCATTTACCCGCACTGTGCCCCGTGCTGCTTTTTCTGAATGAGCAATCCATTTTTTCTTGTTTGAGGCGTTTTTGCCGGTTACAAAGCGGGTATGGGCAAGCTCGCCCGACAGCAGCGCTGGTAACACATTGTCCACTTTTCCGTTGGTAATGTGCACCGGTATGCCAAGGCTGGCTGTTTTGATGGCCATGCTGGCTTTTGTGAGCATACCCCCGCGCCCGAACTGGGATTTACCTGTTGTTACATACCCTGCAATTGAGGCAGCGTTACCGCTAATTTCTTCAATCAGGCTTGAGTCTGGATTTTTTGGGTCGCCGGTATAGATGCCGTTCACATTCGATAAGATGATCAGTGCATCTGCACCAAGCATAGACGCGACCAGTCCGGCGAGTTCATCATTGTCGGTAAACATCAGTTCTGTAACCGACACGACATCATTTTCATTGATAATCGGTACCACCTTATGCTGCAGCAGGATCTGAAGGCAGTTTTTCATATTCAAGTAATGCAGACGATCGCGAAAATCTTCTTTTGTAACCAGCACCTGCGCACAGGTCATTTCATGCGCTTCAAACAATGCTGCATAGGTATTGATCAGTTTTACCTGCCCGATCGAGGCAAGCAGCTGCCTTGCCGCTACTGCATTCTGTTTTTCGGGCACCCGGATGATACTTCGGCCGGAGGCCACCGCCCCTGATGACACAAGCACCACCTCGATGCCCTTGTGTTTAAGGGCAGCAATCTGGTCTGTAATTTTCTTTATACGGCTGTGATCTGGAAGGCCGTCATCCTGCGTAATAACGTTTGAGCCGATCTTGACAACGATCTTCCGGTAAGGAAATTTCATCTTAAAGTTTTTTGGTTAGCGACAAAGGGCCGTCGCCAAATTTAGAAATAAATGGGAAATTGCCTAGATACAGTCAGTTGCGATCTTAGCTGAAAGCAATGCAAGCGGAATTCCGCCACCGGGATGCACACTCCCGCCACAGAAATAAAGGCCGCCGATACGCCGGCTGAAGTTTGAATGGCGTAAAAAAGCTGCAAAACGGTTGTTCGAGCTGTTTCCGTAAAGTGAGCCCTGGTATGAGCCCGTACGGCTTTCAATGGTTAGCGGGTCAAGAACCTGCTCGTACACAATATGTTTCTCCAACCGAACGCCCAGTAACCTATTAAGTTTAGTGATGATGTTTTTGCGTGCTTCTGCGATCAGCATTTCCCAGTCCTGACCATTCGCGGCAGGCACATTGATCATCACAAACCAATTTTCGCTACCTGGCGGTGCATCTGCCGGAAGCAATTTTGAACTGATGTTCACATAAACCGTCGGGTCAGCGGTAATGCGCCCGTCATTCCAGATGGCCTCAAATTCAGCTCTGTAATCTGCAGAAAAGAAGATGTTATGAAGGCCGGTTGTATCAAACTGCCGGTTAATGCCCCAGTAAAAGATCAGAGCAGAGCTGCTTCGCTGCTGGGATAGCAGTTTTTCGGGGGCGGGCGTGTTCTTTAACAGTTTTCTGTATGTAAACCAGATATCAAGATTTGATATTACCGCCTCCGCGCGATGAAATCCCGTACCGGTAGAAACCCCAGCTACTTTATTTTTTTTCAGGACAATTTCCGATACGGCTTCATTGTAACGCAGCCGGGTGCCCAGCTCAGTGGCCAGCTGCTCCAGGGCGCGTACAATACTGTACATGCCTCCTTCAGGAAAGTATGCGCCGAAATGATTTTCGAAATGAGGAATTACATTTAGCGTTGCCGGAGCCTGGTAGGGGTCTGAGCCGTTGTATGTGGCATAGCGGTTAAACAGCTGTACCAGCCGCGGATCAGCAAAAAAAGATTCATTGGCCTCGTTTTGGGTGCGGAAGGCATCAATTCCGCCAAATTGCATCATGGACCGCAAGGTATCCATATGAAGGTAGCTCGAAACTTTGTGCAGGCTCCTTTCGAGGAATACACGGTGCGTAATGTTGTAGATCTTTGCACTTTTGTCCAGAAACCGTGCAATGTCACTTGCGCTGGTCCCGGTCCTGGTGCTGAATTCGGCGATCAGTTTGTCCCTGTCAGCCCAGGCGGTGAGCTTAAGTCCATCTTCGTAGAAATACCGGCAAACTTCGTCAAGTTTCTGATAGCGGAAGTAAGCAACGGGGTCTTTGCCGGCCAGACGGAACAACTCATCGATATACTGCGGCATGGTAAACAGGCTCGGACCAGCATCAAATCTGAAACCGTTATCACTTATTTCAGCAAGCTTGCCTCCGGCAGCCGATGCTGCCTCAAAAACCGTAACCTGATAGCCTTTAAGCGACAAGCGGATAGCGCTTGCCAGGCCGCCAATGCCTGCGCCGATTACGATCGCTTCCGCTTTTGCTGCCATCAATTACAGTTGTTGCAGCATAGCTGCGGTTTCCTTTTCCAGGGAAAGAACGGCAACCTTGATCGATGACCCAAGGCGTGTTGTTTCCTGTTTAACCGGCAGTTGCCCGATACTTGTCAGTGCGGCATTGTACCAGGCGGCCCAGCTTTCAATAATGTGTTTTTCTGTCTTCGGTTCCTTGCCTGCGGCAATTGCGGCCTTACTGAGCCTGAATTCAGCCTGCATGCGTTTCGTGGCGGCTTGGTTTACCAGCTGCAAGACTTCCAGCGCCGTTTTTTCATCCGCACTACAGAGGGTAAGTCCGGCGGCCAGTGCGCACACACCTACATTCTTCATCGTAGCAGAAGAAACTTTATCAAGCCTGTCGTTGTCGGTATGGTAAAAGACATCGGTAAAATGCCACATGAGCAAGCCGGGAATTCGATTCTGCAGGAAGGGCGTATGGTCGCTTCCGCCTTCAAACGGGTTGCTGCTTACCTGCCATCCCGCGTAGCGGCCCTGGTCGTTGCATACTGAAAGGATAAAGTCGTTATAATAATGAGGAAAAAGATCTTTTTCTGTAACCGACCCTGCGCCCCATTCGCTGTGTTTGTCATCGCCGCGGGTCCAGATGGCAGAAGGATCGGGCATCCTTTCAATCAGAAATGTCCCGCCTGTCTTTCGCGTATCTTCGCCCACCATGTCAAGGCTCATTCCCCACTGAATCCCCTTCGCGCGCAGCGAGTCATCTTTGATGAAACGGCGGGTTGAAGTGATTTCATCGCCCCATAAAAAGGTCAGCGTGCGCCCTGGCTGTGCCTTGCCCGACTTTTGTAATTCTGCCGCCAGCCGGGCCATTTCTGCGAGCGTAGCCACACCGGTAGCATTGTCGTTGGCTCCTGGCTCCTGTACGTGTGCACTGTAAACAAAGCGCTCATTGGGTTTTTCGCTGCCGCGGATTTCCGCAACAAGGGTCAGTTCTTCTGCCCTGTAAGATTTGGTCTGAACCGTAACGTCGAGTTTAACCGGACCATGGGACAGCGCTTCCTGAAGACGTTTCCTGGCCGCAAACGAAAGGTTGATCGCAAACCCACGGTCTGCCGGGTTGCTGATCCCTGAAAACTGGATGGATGTTACATGTTTCTCTGGCTGTGTGTAAGCAGGCATTGCATAGCCGAGCACACCGGCTGCGCCGGCTTTCATAGCAGCATTAAAAAACGTCCCCGGCGATTGGTCAATGTACACGATTTTGCCTGAAACCTCTGCCGTAGCGATGTCGGTAACCGATTTCAACCGGATAACCTCGGCAGTAAGCCCTTTAGCAGGTGTAGATGCCGAATTTATGGCCAGCATATTTCTATTTGTCCTGAAGTCAAGCAGGTTTTCCTTATCTCCTGATATACGAAGGTGCGCGCTAAGGGGTTCCCAGGTGACGCCGCTCATCGGCCTGCGTTCAATGCGGTACGACAGAACAGCATTTTCACCGGGCTTTTGAACCTTGTAACCCGCTTTCGCAAGCAGGTCGGCTACATAACCAATACTTTCGTTAAAGCCGGTATTGCCCGGCAAACGCCACCGCTGTTCAACAAAAGCAGTTGTCTGAAGTGCGTTATTTTCAATAAATCCGCTCCTTGCCAGGTCAAGGTATCGGGCCGCCGGTTGTTGTGCTAACATACAGAACGGCAAAAGCATCATGCTGAGCAGCACGAACCGGAATTTAATCATCATCAGGGTTTCTTATGGGAAAACAGCCAGGAGAGAAGTCCGGGCTCTGCAAATGCAGGATCCCAGCTGTTGTGGTTCGCCTGCGGATATAGCGTAAACTTAACTTCTGCCCCCAGCGCTTTAAGCCGGTCGGCAATAGCAATTGAATAGGCTGGATCAACAATGTCATCTTTCGCTCCATGGAAAATCCATAGTGGCACATGTTTGTAACGTTCGATATTGCGTGTATTATCTCCCCCGCAGATAGCAAATGCAGCTGCAAACGTACGACGCTTTCTTCTGAGCAGTTCATAGGTGCCCATTCCGCCCATAGACAGACCGCCTACATAAATTTCCTTCTTTGAGACATAAGGCTTGTGCGCAAACTGTTTTACCAGCCCCAGCAGTCCTTTCATGGCGCCGGTTGGTTTCCCGCCTTCCTGAAAACTAAAACTGCGTTTACCCTTGTTGTTGGTTGTGATATTCACATTTGCCCAATAGCTGTTTTGGCTGCATTGCGGAAAGATGACGATAGCTGGAAATTTTTTCCTGACATCTTCACGCAGAAATAATTTTGCTCCGTGCGTAAGCTGCTTCTCGTTATCGCTGCCGCTTTCGCCGCGGCCGTGAAGTACGAACAGCAAGGGATATTTTTTCTTCGGATCAAAGTTTTCCGGCCACAGAATACGATATGGAATCGTATCGTTTCTTTTCAGATACTCACCGCGCTGGTAGCGCTCCAGGTTTTGTGCACGCAAACCGCCGGCACAGAGCAGAAGGGCAAACAGCAAAAAGGTCAGACATCTCTTCATCGTTGTTCTTTTTCAGCGCAGGGTCCCGGAAAACATATGCCCATGCACAACCCGGACGGCACCTGCAGTCAGGCCGTAAAAATAGAAAAAGCCTGACTGTTTCACAACAATCAGGCTTTGATTAGGATGCATAAGAACTGTCTATTTCGAGAAGCGGAAGTCAGCAGACTTCACATCACGGGAGTTGGCACCGATGAAGACTTTGAAATCGCCGGGCTCTGCGGCATATTTCAGGTTTGCATCGTAAAATTTCAGCATCGCTTCATCGATACGGAAACTGACCTCACGGCTTTCACCGGGCTTCAGGCTGATTTTCATAAAGCCCTTGAGCTCTTTTACCGGGCGGGTAATACTGCCCACCATGTCACGGACGTACAGCTGAACAACTTCTTCGCCGGTCGCTGATCCTGTATTCGTCACCGTTACGCTCGCCATTAAGGCTTGTCCCGGCCTTACCGCCGGCCCGCTTAGTTTAATAGGGGAGTAACTGAAAGTAGTATAACTCAGGCCGTAACCAAAGGGATACAGGGGGTCATTGCTTACGTCAAGATAGTTGGAACGGAATTTCTGGAACCACTGTCCTTCTGCCAGCGGCCGGCCGGTATTTTTATGTGCATGGTAGAGCGGGATTTGGCCGACATTCTGCGGAAAAGTAGCGCTGAGTTTTCCGGAAGGGTTCACCGCTCCGAACAGCACATCGCCGATAGCTGTTGCCGCCTCTGTACCCCCGAACCAGGCGTTCAGGATGGCTGGCACATGCTGGTTCTCCCAGGTAAGCACAAGCGGGCGTCCCGTAAACAATACCATAACGACCGGCTTTCCGGTTTTAAGCAGGGCTTCGAGCAGCCTGCGCTGCACATCGGGGATCTCAAGATTGGTGCGGCTGGACGCTTCCCCGCTCATTTCAGATGATTCGCCTAAGGCAGCGACTACCACGTCGGCCTTTTTTGCCGTATTTACCGCTTCGCGGATCATGTCTTCCTCGCTGCGGTTATCGCGCGGAATCTCGCGTCCAAACATGGTAGCACGCTGTTGATAAGCAGCATCGCTGAGCAGGTTGGAGCCCATGCTGTGCAGAATCTTTACATCATTTCCCGCTACCTCGGTAAGGCCCTGAAGCAGCGATTTGGTGTTCTTCAGGTCTGAATTCACGCTCCAGGTACCCGGCATATTGCTGCCGGTATTGGCCAGTGGACCGATCAGCGCAATTGTGCCGGATTTTTTCAGCGGCAATACATTGCCTTCGTTTTTTAAGAGAACAAAAGATTTTGTTGCCGCTTCGCGCGCAGCTTTCAGGTGCTCGGGGGTGAGTATCTCGTTTTTCGCCCGCTCTTCACTGCAATACCGGAAAGGATCATCAAAGAGTCCGAGTTTGTATTTAGCTTCGAGAACAAGACGACAGGCATTATCAATCTGCGCAGCTGTCACTTTGCCTTCCTTCAGCGACTTCTTCAAGGTGGTCAGAAAGCCTTCGCCAACCATGTCCATTTCTACCCCGGCTTTAAGAGATAATGCAGAGACCTGCTGCAGATCGCCCAATCCATGGTCAATCAGCTCGTTGACAGCGGTGTAATCGGTAACGACGAATCCTTTAAAACCCCATTGTTTACGGAGCAGATCTGTCATAAGCCATTTATTAGCCGTTGCCGGCACACCGTTTATATCGTTGAACGAGGTCATGACACTGCCGGCACCTGCGTCTATAGCAGCTTTATATGGCGGAAGGTACTCATTGTACATCCGGTTCAGGCTCATGTCTGTGGTGTTGTAATCGCGGCCCGCTTCTGCGGCGCCATACAATGCAAAGTGTTTTACACAGGCCATGATCGTATTGTTTCTGCTCAGGTCGTCTCCCTGGTAGCCTTTCACCATAGCCGCAGCAATACGGGAACCAAGGTAAGTGTCTTCTCCGCTGCCCTCAGAAATACGGCCCCATCGTGGATCGCGCGAAATATCGACCATAGGCGAAAAGGTCCAGTTCAGACCGTCGGCACTCGCTTCGATGGCTGCAATGCGGGCTGTGCGTTCAATAAGCGACATATCCCAGCTGCAGGACAAAGCAAGCGGAATAGGGAAAGTCGTTTTATAGCCATGAATAACGTCCTGGCCAAAAATGATCGGGATTTTTAGCCGGCTTTGGTTCACCGCAATTTCCTGTGCCTTTCGAATACGTGCAGGCGTGGTCAGGCTGAAAATTCCGCCTACCTTGCCCTCTTTGATCTTCGTTTCCACCCCCGTACTAACGACTGAGCCGGTTGTTGCCTCGCCACCTGTTAGCAGGTTAAGCTGACCGATCTTTTCATCGACGGTCATTTTTGCCATAAGTTTGCTGATGAATGTATTCATCTTTGTCTGTGCGGGTGTCTGCCCGGGCTTCTGCTGCGCGGTTACAGCGAGCGAAGCGAGCGCAAGCGACAGAAAGAGATATTTTGTCTTGTTCATATCGTGTGTTGTTATTTTAATAAATAGGGCGTCAGTTCACGCGCCCAGATTTCATAGCCTGCCGGTTTCATGTGCAGCATGTCATCCTTAAAAAGCTCGGGTCGCAATTTGCCGTTGGCTGTCTTCATTTTGCTGTTTACTTCGACAAACCGGGTATTGGGATAGTGACTCATGTATTCTTTGATCAGAGCATTGGTATGCAAAACCGCCGCACCGATTTTGGTGCGCGACGGACTTTCTTTGATCGAAATAAAAATGACCGGGACATCCGGCTGGTTGTTGCGGATATTGGTAAAAAAGGCAGCAAAGCGGTTCAGCGTTTCGTAAGCAGATGCGCCGGCAGCAAGATCATTTTCGCCGGAGTAAATTACCACCTGCCGGGGTCGGTACACCGATACGAGCTCTTTTGTGTAAAAAGCCGCATCTTTCAGGGTTGAACCGCCGAAGCCGCGGTTGATGGCATTGTATGCTTTGTATCTGTTCTCCAGATCGCTCCACATGCGAACAGATGAACTGCCTACAAAAACGATTCCCCCAGCGGCAGGCCGGTGGGTACTGTCTTTCTTTTTGAAGGCCTGAACTTCATCAAAGAAAGGCGGACGTGAACCCTGGGCATGAACATTTACTGCCATAAATGTGGTCAGCAATAAAAAGAGAAGGCTTCCGGTAAGGTTTTTTTTCATCTTGGTTAATCGACTTTTATAACTTTAGATCGTTTTGAAATACCATTTTCGTTGATGGCTTCTATGCAAAAATAGTAGGTCTTTGTATTGTCCATCCCTTTGTACCAATATTCATTTTGGTTGTGTACCATGATGCAATTGTACAGTTTGTCTGGTGCTATGCCCGTATAGATGTTGTAGGCATATGCATCGTCGGCGGGTTTCCACCTGATCCAGGCGCTTCTTTTGTCTTTCTCGGTTCGGAGCACAACAAAGTCTTCAGGCACCGCAGCCGCTTTGCCGGCCCCTTTTCCAAACACCCTGAACCCGCTGATAGCAAATTTGCCTGTAGGCATATGCACATTTTCCAGGCGGATATAGCGGGCCTGTACGGGCGTCTTAAGTTCAATATAATCGTGGGGTACGTCACGCCGGTTGTTGCTTTTGTCTTCCAGAACTTTCCAGTTTTTTCCATCAGATGAATATCTTAAGATATACTGATGATAGATGCTGGTTTGTTTGCCGAGAAATTCGACATCCTGGTCCGCATAATTGATCTGCACCGCGTTTATTGTTGATACCTCGCCGAGATCACTTTCTATCCACTCATTTTTTTCCGCAGTTTTAGCGCTCCAATAAGTTTTAATGTCCTCATCGACCGAATTGTTCGCGGTGTAGCCGCCCAGCGTGGAAGAAACACGGACGGGCTTGTTGTAGTTAAGCAGCATCCAGCCGGTAAATGTGCCAGGTTTGCCCTTCCCGGGGAGGAAATGCGGATAATCGCCGAACGCTGCATTCATATACATGACATCGTCGCGGTCAAAGCCGGCAGGCCAGATGCCTATGCGGCGTTCAAAATTATTTTTTGCGGAGAGAACGATCGTCGAAACGTGCCAGTAGTTTTTGTTATTGTCCTGAAAGGTAGCACCGTGCCCCGCACCGCGGGCAAAACCGCCGGGTTTGTATGAAAAGGGAATGCTCTGTTGTTCAAAAGGCCCCAGGGGGTTGCTGGAAACAGCCACGCCGTCTGCATAACCGCTGAATTCTGTGCCAGGCGCACCGTACTGGAGGTAATACTTTTTGTTGTGTTTGGTTACCCACGCACCTTCTACAAAAGGATCAAGAAAAGTATTATCCAGGTGCTCGCCAAAGCGTTGCCAGCCAAACCGGTCGGGTTTCAAAACCAGCAGCTCTTTTCGTGTGCCCTGCGGCTGAAAAGTCTTGCGGTCCAGCTCAATGCCATACAAGGGGTAGGTGTTGCTGCTGCCATTGTACATGTACAGCCGGCCATCGTCGTCAACGAAGTGAGCCGGGTCCCAACCACCAATATCAAATTTGTGCACAGCCTCCTTCCACTCATTTGCTTTCGGGTTTGTGCTCATCCAGATCGGGAAGTTCCTTGCGTAAGTAGATCCGAATACCAGCATCGTATCACCCTGCACCCAGACCGAAGGCGCGCAAAGATCGTCGTAAACCTTGTGTTCCGGCCGCAGGAAGTGACGCTTGACAAATGTCCAGTTGCTCATATCACTGCTGTGCCAATAACCCCACTGGTTAGTAGAAAACAGGTAATAGTCACCCTTATAGTTTACAATTACGGGGTCTGCCGTGGCCCGGTGTTTCCCCCAGTTAGTGAAATTTGGTATGGGCGTGTAGCCATAATCTACGTTGATGGGATTGCAGTAGGTCTTTTGCGCGGCGGCCGGGCTGCCCGACACGAGGGCAAATAAAATCGCCACTGCAAAACTGAAAAAATGTTTAGCTACCATAATCGTTAATTAAAAATAGTGATCCGGGCGCAGCTCTCGCATCCGAGGGCCATTCCAGTTACACTTAGTCCGGTTACGTGGCTCTGGTGCTCCCAGTAAACCCACATGTCATGCGCGCCACCGGTCGAACTCAGGCTGACCGTATAGAGATCACCATTCGCCGGCAGTTGGCCGAGAACTGTGCCTGCAGGCGTGTGCGGTGGAATATAATACGTTGTACTCCCACCGCTGGCATTGTTTTGAATAACGGCATAAACACCGTCGCTCGTGGAGTTGGAGGCGGTAAGATTTACGGTTGCAAGGTTTTTGGAGCTTACAGTCGGTTTAGCGGAAATAAAGCCGGAATGAATAAAAGCAACCGCCAGCAGGGCGATCACAGAAAATAAGGAAATGATTTTTTTCATGATGATGATTTTAATAGGGTGAAAAGATGATATCCTGTAGCTAAACATTCATTCCGTTTCGAATTACTTTGATACAGTGAATCCGAGTTTACTCAAGCCTGCCTGCACGTCTTTATTTTGCATAAAAAGTTTCCAGAGCAAACCGCTGCGGTAATTTTCAATCATGACAACCATTGGCCCCTGATCGATACCGAGGTAGCGCTGCGGGTAATAATTATCTGTTTCAGAATAAGCATCATAAAAGCCAAACTCGCCCCAGATCTTGTCGCCCAGCGTTTCATACATATACCGCATAGTGCGGATGGATTCTTTTGGCGTATAGGGCAGAGATGATATCGCTGCTGTTGGTGAAATAACCCCGAAGTCTTCCTGCGGACTGTGTGCAGCGTACCCTTTTACGGAGTAACTGGCCGTTAAGCCCCACGAGTCAGCGCTGTAGCCTTTCCATCCTTTCGGGTTGCGCACGCAATAGTCATGAATGGCGCGCGTATGGTTTACATTGTTCTGCCAGTAATCACCATACTGGTCCCTGAGGCCTTTCGGATTCAGACCAAGATAAGAGTAGTGAGCCCAGAACAACGGTCCGACGCTGTTTTTTGCGCCCTGAAAATCAAATGGCACTTCATGTCCCTCTACTTTATGCGGTGCATGTATGGCGCCGCTCCGGGCCCAGCCTTCATGGTAAACCGCTGCGGGAACGGTATGGGTAGGCGAAGAGGCTGCCAGCACGTACATGATAAGGCATTCATTGTAACCTTTTACCGGAAAGTTCATTTCCCAGCCATACTCCGGAGACCAGTGCCAGTAAAGTACGTTCTGACCTCCGTTTCGGTACCAGTTGAAATCAATACCCCGCCAAAGATCATCTGCCTTTTTTGCAACTGCCTTTTCTGCGGCCGAACCATTTTTGTAGTATTCATTGATACAGATCAGCGACTGAGCGATAAATGAAGTCTCCACAAGATCACCTCCATTGTCTTTCCGGCCAAAAGGTTTTACTTTTCCGGTTTCACCAACCATCCAGTGCGGCCATGCACCATGAAAGCGATCGGCCTTTTCAAGCCAGTTGAGAATTTTGCTAAGGCGTTCCAGGCCGTCTTTTTTACTTACGTAACCACGGTCAATGCCACTGAGGATAGCCATCAGCCCAAATCCGGTTGCTCCCGTAGCCACGATGTTTTTATCATTCTCAGGGTACACGTTATCTGAATGATAGCGCTCGCGTGCAGCTCCTGACACAGGTTCAGCACCTTCCCAGAAATATTTGAAGGTTTGTTTCTGTACCAGGTCGAGCAGTTGTTCGTCTGAAAGACCTTTTTTAATGGCAAGGCCGGTCTGGGCCGCATTGTTTTTTTGATCTTTCTGCGCCGGCGACTGGCAGGCACAGGCGATCAGCAAAATAAGGGGGACAAGAATCTTTTTATGCATAGCTGTCATTGAAGCAAGTGGCGGCTGGTGCCAGCTTGATTAAGGTAATCATTTATGTTCATTACTGCAGCGCTGCATGCATGCAGGCACACCGCAATGGTTATATGGATTGCTAAAATAGCCGTACCCGGCATGCAGGTACGGCTATGTCTTAATAGTTTTTGTCCTGGACGGCTTATTAAAGCGACATCCAGACAGGACACGGACTAGTAGCCTGGGTTCTGCGTAAGCAGGCTGCCGCTCAGATCTATTTCCTGTTGAGGAATAGGCCAAACTTCGTTTTTGTTGGCTTTCCAGCCTTTGGGGCCGAAAACTTCGGCAGCTCTGCCCTGACGTACCACATCAAAATAACGGTCACTTTCCAGGGCAAGTTCAGACTGACGTTCTCTCCAGATCGCTGCGCGAAGTGCAGCCTTGTCTGTCGTTGTTACATCAGGCAATACCCCCGTTGCGGTACCGCGCGCCCTGGCACGTACCCGGTTAAGCGATGTTAAGGCCTGCGTCGTGTTACCCAACTCGTTCGCTGCTTCCGCATTCATCAGCAGGATCTCGGCAAATCTGAGCACACGGATGTTTTGCTCCGCTCCCTGGTTGCCAGATACAAATCTGCTGAAAGGAACATATGATTTTTGGTTGTAACCGATATTGGGAACTGTAGTAGGAATAAGATCGCCCTGGGGTGTTCTTTCACCGGGGAAGAGAATGGTCGCATCGCGACGCGGATCCCCGGGTTCGAAAGAGTTAATGAGTGATGCAGATGGGGTATTAAAGCCCCAGCCTCCTGCAGGCACACCTGCAACCCCTTGTACCTGGCTATATTGAGAGTTATTGGCAGCGTTGTTTCCTGCAACAAATTCCGCCTGGATTTCGAATACAGATTCTACACTGTTTTCATTTTCTACACGGAACAGTTTTTCGAAATCGGGGAAAAGGTTGTAACCGAGCCCCATCACCTGATTGGTATAGTTTTGTACTTCCGTCCATTTTTGCTGGTACATAGAAACCTTTGCCAATAGACCCAATGCTGCGCCTTTTGTGGCGCGGCCTACATCTGTAGCAGGATACGAGGCAGGCAGTATAGCTGCAGCTTCAGTAAGATCCTTTTCGATCTGAGCATATACTTCCTGACGGGTAGCCCGCGGAAGGTTGTATTCGGAGTTGTCTTTGGGAATGTGCAGCCTTAGAGGAACACCGCCATAAGCACGTACAAGTCTGAAGTAGGAATATGCACGCACAAATTTTGCTTCACCCAGGTAGCGGCTTTTTAGACCCTCATTCATCGTGATTCCCGGAATATTATCCAGGACCTGGTTACAGAAGTTAATGTTTCTGTATTGCCCGGTCCAGAAGCTCTGTAAAGATCCTTCGGTCGAACCGACCGTGAACTGATCAAACAGATTGAAAAATGTTGCATCTGTTGGGGTACTGCCCTTATCAGCCTCATCAGAAGGTGTGCTCTCTATTACAAGTGCCGGAAAGGCGACGTTTTCCCAGCTGCGCAGGTTGGCATAGATCGCGTTCACCGCTTTGGTTGCATCAGCTTCGGTTTTCCAGAATTCAGTTGCCACCTGTTGGCCCTGCGGGTCAACATCAAGAAAACTGTCTTTACAGGAAGATGCGCCTAATATAATTGTAAATAAGCATGCGGCACCTAATTTCTGCCAGCTTATCGAGTGAGTTGTTTTCATGTTTTGTTCGTTAGAAAGTTACGTTCAAGCCAATGTTGTAAGTAGCGTACAAAGGATAAACCCTGAAATCGACACCGGTGCTGGTTGGAGCGCCACCAACTTCCGGAGTAAATCCGCGATAGCTGAAGAAATTGAATGCGTTCTGCGCATTTGCAAAGACGCGCAGGCGCTGCATTTTCCATTTAGTTACGAGCGCAGATGGCAGATTGTAACCGAGTTGAAGATTTCTTACACGCAGGTAGTCACCACTTTCTACATAAAACGAATTTGTCTGATTGTTTTGGCCGCCTGCAAGGCTGGTAGACGGATAGGTGTTGGAAGATCCGCCTCCTGTCCACCGATTATCGAAGAACTCTTTTGTGTAGTTTTCGTTACCAAAGCGATTGCCCAGGTTGGCATTAAACAGTTCTACTCCGGCAACACCCTGAAGGTCGACCGTCAGATCAAAGTTCTTATAGGTAAAATTGGTGTTCAGACCGTAGTTAAAACGCGGGTTTGGGTTGCCAAGGAAAGTTTTGTCTTTAGCATCGATACGGCCGTCTCCGTTGAGGTCAGCATACCTGAAGTCGCCGGGCCGTGCACCGGTGATGCCAGATGCCGCTGCTTCTGCCGCGGTCTGAATAATGCCGGTAACCTGATAGCCGTAGAATGAACCTATTGGCTGACCAACAACGGTCCGTGTCGGCAATACAGCGTTATTCAAGCCATCACCGCCAGCGTCGATCGGGTTCGAGCCAGACGTTACGTTCAGTACAACGTTGTCGTTGTAACCAACGTTTCCGCTGATTGTGTAACCAAATCCTGTAGAGGTTTTATCAGCCCAGGTAGCCACCAGTTCGACGCCACGGTTTCTGAAATCTGCCTGGTTGCCAAGTAATCGGCTGTTTGACGTTCCCAGTGAGCCCAGGATCGGAATGTTGAAAATGGCCTGTTCGGTTTTTCTGCTGTAATAATCAGCCTCTACATTCAATTTTCCTTCAAAAAAGCCCATTTCCAAACCTACATCGAGCCCGGCACTGCGTTCCCAGAAAAGGGCAGGAGGTACAAGAGTGTTAATACTCGCACCGGTGTTTTGAATTCCGCCGTAGAAGGCAATCAGTGCCGGAATCTGGGTGACGGTAAGTGTTGTCGGGTTGATCGGAACACCTGCGTTACCGACTTTACCCCAGCTTGCGCGTAATTTCAAATTGCTGAAAATAGTCTGATCTTTCATGAAGTCTTCGTTGGAGACCACCCAGCCACCGCCGATTGAGGGGAAGTAACCCCAAAGATTGTTGCCTCCATAAAACTGTGATGCACCGTCTGCACGCAGAGAAGCGTTCAGGAGATATTTGTTTTTAAAGGAATAATTTACACGGCCAAAATATGACGCAGCAGTGCTCAGGGAGCCCGAGTCTTCGATAGTCCGTCCGGCTGAATTACCCAGGCTAAGATACAAATCGCTTTCTCTGTTGAACGGAACATTTTGCGCTGTTCCGGTCATTGTATAACTTCTGAAACGCTGTGCCGTCTGACCTGCCAATACGGTCAGGTTGTGATCTTCCCAGGTGTTGTTATAGGTAAGCGTATTTTCAATGATCCAGTTACGCGTAGCAACCCGGCCAACAGACAGCGTGCTGATGTTTGTGTTTTGACCTCTGGTAGCAAAATACTGAGGCGTGTAGTTACGTATATCGTCCTGGCCAAAGTCCCCACCGAAGCTTGTTCTGAATGTGAAGTTCTTCAGGAATTTAAGTTCAGCAAACACGTTGCCGGTAACGCGATACCGGTCGGTGCGGCTATTGTTGAAATCAAGTGTAGCCTGCGGGTTTACATTACTTCCATTGCCAAGGTTGAAATCACTTGGATCACCGTATGCTCCCGGCGCTTTAAATACCGGTACTACCGGAGATGCTGTGTAAAGTGCTCTGAAGATCGAGTTCGGAACGTTGGCTGACCTGCTGGCCGTCCCCGTTACGTTATAACCAACCTTCAACGCCTCCATGAGTTGGAAATCGTTCGAAAGTTTAGCGGTGTATCTCTTGAAGTTATTCGTCGATATGATGCCGTCCTGATCAAGGAAACCAAGGGAGAGGTTATAACTTGATTTGTCTGTGCCGCCATTGACAGATAACTGATGGTTGTTAATCATGGCAGTTCTCAATACCTGGTCATACCAGTCAGTACCTTCGCCGAGATTCGTGTTTGCGAAGAGTGGCGCCGCTCCCTGAATGGCATAGGCTTCATTGACAGCGGTAGCATACTCAGAAGCATTGGTCATCTCCACCGGGTTTGTAACATGCTGCGCCCCAACGGTACCATTATAGTTAATGGTCGGTTTGCCGTTTTTGCCTCGCACTGTAGTAACAAGTACAACACCGTTCGCCGCACGGATACCATAGATAGACTGACTCGATGCATCTTTCAACACGCTGATACTGGCCACATCGGCTGGGTTAAGGAATGAAATGTCATCATACCAAACGCCGTCTACTACATACAGTACGCCGGTATTACCATAAATCGTTCCCGTACCGCGAATGGTGATCTGCGGAGAAGCCCCAGGCGTAGCATTATTTGCGATTGATACACCTGCCACCCGGCCCTGCAACGCCGAAATAGGGTTGGTTGACGGCTGTTTTGTAATGTCTTCACCTTTTACTGTTGCCACAGAACCGGTTACATCAAGCTTGCGTTGTGTGCCATATCCAACCACAACCACTTGTTCCAATTCCTGTGAGCTTGAAGTCAACGTAATGTTCAAAGTTGTTTGCGCATTGATTGCTGCCTCTTTTGATGCATATCCCACAAAGGAGAAAACCAACGTGCCGGTTCCCGGGGCGCTGATCGAATAATTTCCATTTGCGTCAGATTGAACCGCTGTTTGAGTGCCTTTAAGAACAACGCTTACACCCGGAAGGGCTGTACCGTCGGCAGCGTCTGTAACCCGTCCCTGGACGGTTACGTTCTGCGCGAAGGCCACATTCAAAGACAGCAAACAGAACACAACCCATACAGATAGATTCGTAAAGATTTTTTTCATAATTGCTTTAATCGTTTTCGTTAATTACTGAAGTAAAAGTCCACCAGTTTTGCGGCATACACAAATGAGCAAGCCACATCATTATTACATCATCAGTAACCATATAGTTTAGGCCTGGAGGGGATAAATTTTGTAAAATCGGCTCGAATAGCGGTTAAGCCTTAGGTAAAACCTTTTAACGGCTTTAGGTAAGTGTATTTTTTACACTTAGCATTATCCGGGGCTGGGGAAATGGGGTATGAGAGGTAATGATGTAGTGCTACATCTCGATGAGAAACTCTGTTAAGTTCTTATCATGGGCTATATTCAGCTTTTTTCGTAGCCTGTAGCGCCTTATTTCAACCCCGCGAAGCGAGATGTTGAGCAGTGATGCAATTTCCTTGCTGCTCATGTTCAGGCGCAGGTAGGCACATAACTTCAGGTCGTTTGGTACCAGGTCAGGATGATTTACCTTTAACTTTTTGAAGAAACTCTCATGCGCTTCGTTAAAACTTGTTTCGAATAAATTCCAGTCGCGCTCATCGTTCATTCCTTCGTCAATTACTTTCTGGATTTTTCGCAGCTGGTCTTCAGGTAATTTTTGTCCGCTGCTGTCACGGATCTTAATAATTTCCTGGCTAAGCTTCTGAAGCAACTCATTTTTGTAGACAAGACTCATTGCCGAATTAGCAAGCTCGCGATTTTTTCCGGCCAGTTCTGCCTGCAGCTTTTCTGTCTGTAGCCTGATAATCTGTTTTTCGTTCGCCTCGGCTTCACGCTGCAGATATTCTTCCTGCTCACGTTGCAGCTGCGCGGTGATCTTTTGCTGATCGCGCTTTAATTTTCTCTCATAGATCAGCTTGCCTGCGTATAAAGCGACCGCTGCTAAAATAGCGTAAACGATAAAAGCGATCGTACCTCCATACCAGGGTGGAAGCACACGGAATTCGAAACGCGTAATTGGTCCGGGCTTACCATTGTTAATCATGGCCCGTACCGAAAATACATAGGTCCCGCTGCCCAAGTTTGTAAAATCTTTTTCGGTTGCCGTACTCCAGTCAGACCATTTCTGAGAGTAGCCATCCAGATAATACTGATAACGAATGTTTGCCTGACGGTAATACGGGAGCGCATAGGTGATCCGGATGTTGTTCCGGCTATTTTCCAATTCAAGAAAACGATCCGTTTCACCATGTTCGGTGAGGGTGGCGTAGGTGTCTGTAATGTCTTCAACGCCCCGAATCAGTACGCTGCTGTTTTGCGGCGCAGCTTGTATGGTGCGTGCGTTATTAAAGATTGCGAAACCGTCGTCCACGCTGATCAGATAAAGCTCGGTGTTGATTCGGCTTATGTTCTCATAATACTGAACCATGCGGCCGTCAAGAATACTAAAACGGGTAGAATCCAGGCGGATACGGCCGCCATCGGGCAGTTCGCCCAGTGCCACTCGCCCGCGGCTTATAAACCAATACCTGCGATCGCCGGCAGGGATAATCTTATTCGAAGCCGCGAAGCTTCCTAAAGATTTATTAAGCGCATCATAAGATGAAAAACGATTGCTGATCTCATCAAATGTGAAAAAACCTGTATCTGTCGAAAAAACTGTTTTCCGCTCCAGGTTAAAGATACTTACATTGTAGGTGCCCGGAAGGCCGTCGCGGTCGCTGTACGATCGTTGGGAAATGACGCGGCGCAGATCGGGACTGAGCTTCAGCTTGTACAAACCTTTGTAAGCATGGCCAACCCAGATATCGCCTCTCGAGTCCTGCTCGACATAACGCGCAGGTTCCCGAAAACCACTTACCTTGTGAGAGAAAATCCAGTTACCGGCCAGGTCTTTCTTATAAATGACGAGACCCGTATAGGTGCCCTGGATAAGTTTGTCGGGATGGGTTTGCAGGCGATTGATGGTCCAGCCACCATTTTCTGAAGAAATTTGTTCCAGCCCACCGTTCCTGATCCGGAATGTTCCATCATTGTGGCCGCAGAGCAACTGACCGTCAATCCGACTCAGATCCCAGACCTGCCCCTGGGAATTAGGCACAAGTCTGAAATTGAAGCTGGTATAGACGCTTCCGTTTTCCGGTTTCCAGTTGCTGTAAAATAGTCCCTGGTTAGTACCCAGGTAAATCTTATCACCATCGATTATCGATGAATACACGGTTCCGAACTGACCGGCCTTGTCAAAATAGAAATAAAGGGCAGAATTGAGCTCAACCCGGTCTATGCCATTGTCGAGCCCTGTCCAAAGGTTCTGTTCCTCATCTGTATAAAGACTCAGTACCGTATTGTTCTGCAGTCCGCTCGATTTATTTATCTTCTGAACAATATAACCGTTGCGGTCAAGGATAATAATTCCGTTCAGGATGGTGCCGTATGCATAGTAGTCTCCTTTCAGTTTTACCCCGTTATTCAACTGATAGGTCATCAGGAAATTATTGGCGGGACTGGCAAACGGGCTGAATTTTTTCCCGTCGTATAGAAAAAGTCCGTTCCGGTTTGTCCCTATGAGGAAGCGGTCGCCACTATACGGAAGGATAGAAAGAACGCCAGACTTACTTATCGCTTTACCATCAGGGAGCGGATGCAGCGTTTTGCCTTTAAGTTCATATAATCCGAATCCGATAACCTCTGCGAAAAAACGTGATCCTGCTTTATGCAGAAAGAGAAAGGGTTCGGGCGACTTGACGATGTCTATGTGCTGATCTTTATAGATATAAATGCTTGAAAATGATTGAAACAGAATCCTGTCTCCGTCAATATAAATTTTCCAGATCTCGTCTGTCACCTTAAGCCCCTGGGGGATCAGTTTGGTGAGCGACTGGTAAACAAGCCTGCCGTTGCGATAGCTCCAGTAGCCGAATTCGCCAAAGCTGCCAACATAGATTCGTCCTTTGCGATCGGCGGCCACAGCACGAACGATCTGTCGCTGCGGCATAGTGTACTTTTGCCAGTATCGCCCGTCGAAAGAGAGAAGGCCTTCGGCATTGCCGAAATACATAATTCCATGCTCATCCTTTGTAACAGACCAGTTCTGATTTCCCGACCGGTATGCTGTTTTTGCATAATTCTGAACATACGGTACACCCATTCCGTGAATATTTCCCGGATCCTGAACAGCGTGTGCAGACAGGGAGAGAAGAAATAAAGATGTGTAGATAAGTACTTTTAGCATGCGGTTGCGCTCCGGCTGCAAAGGTAATGACTTTGCGCTATTCGTCCATGCGTCGTTGTCCATGGTCTGTCGTTTCTATTCCCTCAGCGTTTCGGTTTCAATGATAACTTCAAGCGCGGGTCATTTTAGCTAGTTTTTATGCCGGACATACAAATTATTGAATGCTGATATCGGGATGTGTGTCCGGCCAAGCGCTATAAAAAACAGTACGTCTTTCAGCCGGGAAGGGGAACAGGGCAAGAATCGCCGGAACCGGATTGCTGTCTCCCTGGCAAGGTTCTGCAAAATCCACATGCCGAATCTGAGGCTTTCCCAATTTGTAAATCTAGACTGGACAGTTCAACTTCCGGAAAGGAATCGTAAGTCTGTCAATCTCATTACTTAATTACGGAAATACCTTCCAAATCATCACGTGTTCAAACTCAAAAGCAGGGACTTTCAACACAAGGAAAACTTTGGTACAGATTAATCGCGGAGCGCCATTGACCATCGACCATGTTGCATCGTCTGTCACCAACCGTCAGCCGGGCGTTTCTATACAGGCACCTTCACGTAATAACCTGTGCCATCGTAAGGGCGTTTTCTTGGGTGCGCCTGACAGGATGTTGAGCAGGCGCCCTGCAATTGTTCTCCACATGCATCGCACTGGGTAATGTGCTCATTACACTCCGGATTGGCACAATTGATCATTTTTGCACTGATCGTGCCGCAGTTATAGCAGGTAGACACAACTGTCGGGTTTACGCTGTTTACATCGACTGCAATGCGGTTATCAAATACGTAACATTTTCCTTCAAAATCTTTGCCGCCCGCTTCTTTGCCATATTTAATAATGCCACCATGCAATTGGTAAACATCATTAAATCCGTGGTGAAGGAGCAGTGCCGAAGCTTTTTCGCATTTGATGCCCCCTGTGCAATACGTCAGGATTTTCTTGTCTTTATATTGGGCGAGTTCGTTGATCTTCTCGGGGAAATCGCGAAAGTTTTCAATATCAAGCGTTACCGCATTTTTGAATTTGCCCAGGTTGTGCTCATAATTTGAGCGTACGTCCAGGATAACCACATCATCTGAATCTTTCATTTTCATGAAGTCGGCAGGTTCCAGGTGTTTACCCGTACGCAAGGTTGGGTCAATGATGCTTGTATCACGCAGCCCCGAATGCACAATCTCTGCTTTGTAACGGCAATGCATTTTTACAAAGGAAGGTGTCTCAACATCATCAATCTTGAATTCGGTATGCGCAAACCGGCTGTCAGCATGAATGGCTTCCATGTATTTGCTGCAGGCTTCAGGCGTACCGGAAACAGTGCCGTTCAGCCCTTCATCGGCAACGATGATACGGCCGGTCAGGCCAAGCGACTTACAAAATGTTAGGTGAGCTGCGGCAAACTGTTCCGCATTTTCGATTCGGCTGTAGCAATAGTACAGCAAGGTCTGGTATTTCGTCATATCCATTGATACCGCTGCAAACGGCGTTTAATGCGGTGCAAAGATAGGGAAAAGGACTCTAAATTCTAAGGTCCATACACGACTTGTTCATTGTTTAAACTTAGAATCCGTAGCTCAGTCTGAAGCCCTGCGATACTTTTCTCCGGCCGTCGTATGCAAAGCCATAGCTGGCACGAAATACGAGCCGCTGCAGCCCAAAATAGAACTCCTTGTAATTGTGTTTAAGCGGCTGGGTCAGGTAACTTCCGCCTATAAACTCTTCAAGTTTCAGTTTCCTGATCAGGGGAATCTTATTGGTAAAGAACCCGGCAAAACTGTGTTCCAAATGGGCTTCGAAGTACTCCCGGTCAGTACTGAAGATGTAAAAATCGAGGTAGGAGAACCGGCGCAGGTTCGGAGGAAAGATCAATGCATTGTTCCCCCAGAAATGTTTGAACTCAGGATAATAAACTGCCCGGTTGTTCAGGAATTTGCCGGCACCAACCACGAAAGAGGTGTAACCTAACATACCAGCGCTGATCCGGTCCTGCGAGATCTCCATGCTGATCAGGTCATAATCAACATCGCTTCCTAATACGCCTTTGATACCCTTTCGGTAGCTTAATTCGATCTTCGGATATTTTGGCGATTCATAAATTTTCATGTCCGGCCGGGTAATGAACTTCTGGCCAAATGTGTAAGCCAGGCTGGCGTGCAGGTTCAGTGAACGGTAGGTTGGGAACAGCGGACTTTCGGAATCTGGTGTAAACGGATTATTGGAGCTGAATTGCTTGTCGTCATAATCTATGAAGGTATAATCCGTGTTGTTGCGCAGTATGTTGTTTCGCGAGTAACTTACTTTCAGATTTGCAAATAACCCGTTTAATAACTCTCTTCCTGTAGAGAGATCCACAAAACGTTTCTCATAAAATTTGGGATAGTTGGTTTCATAAACCAATGAGTTAAATGAGTTTGTAAGCAGGCTCATGGAACCAAAACTGTTTAGGTCGAAGATTCCTGAGCCAAATGAAACTCCCAGCCATCCGCGTTTAACCGGGTCGTAGGTATAACCTGCAGACAGACTGCCCGTCAGTTTTTCATTCGCCAGTCCATAGCGGACTTCGGGGCGTATGGTCAGGCTTTTGCGGTCGGCAAAGGTTTTCCGGTACGTCAGGCCGTATCTGATGCCGAAACCTTCTACCGTATTATAGAACAGGGAAGGGAGTATAGGGTCTAAGCTCAGGCTCTTTTTCTTATATCGATCATGAATGGTATATCCCGTCAGCGCCAGCTTTCCCGGACCGAACGTATTGTTTGCTTTTTCTACAGAATCAAGGTAGGCCTTCGACTCTTTCCGTTTCGCCAGGCTGTCTTTACGCACATAGTTAACCGACTCCTCGTTTGTGAGCGGAACCGGGCGTCTTTCATCCCAGTAAGACGCCGGTTTTTGATTTACCGTGTCTGCAACACGGAGAATTTCAGCATTAAACCATTTTTTCGGGAAATTTGGCCGCGTGTTGTAGTTGTTATAGACCCCGATATAATAACCTTCAAACTTAAAGCCCAGGACATTGCCATTGAAGCGGTAGGTTACGGTACCCGGAACATAAGCACTTTCTGTCTTTAAGAATTGCTGATCAATATGCAGTGTATCCAGTAAGTTGATGCCCGTGCTGCGGGTCAGGTAAAGTGCTGTGGTATAAATTCGCCAGCTTCCCTCTGTGATGTAAATCTGACCGCGGAAAACCGGATCATTGCTGCGGCGGGGAGTAACCTCGATCTTGTGCACCGTTTCCCCGTTTTCCTCTGTACTGCCCAACAGCTTATAGCGATAATAAAAGAGGGCGTTTTCTGAAACCGGCGAGATAAAACCTCGGGAACTCAACGTGTTTTCAAGCACGATGTTGTCATAAAAATTCAGCATCAGGTCAGATGCCTTATTAAAGCTGAACGCATTATTGCGACCAGCTACGCGCGAAGAGATCATTTCCTCTTTCACCTGTCCCGGTCGCCTGTAGTTGAATTTTGATTCTGACTCGCTCTGATAAATAATTCCCTTACGGTTGGTGTCAAGTTCCAGTACCTTTTGAATATCGCGGCCAAAGAATTTCTTCGGTGCACCTACCAGTTTCTGAACACCTTTTATATATACATTACAGCTGTATTCATACAGCTCATCACGATGTTTTTTCCTGTTTTTTATCGCCTTTCGTATAATAGCATACGCCGGATCCTCACCTCCTGCGCTGATACGTACGCTGCCGAGGTCAAACGCTTCGGGATCCATGGTGACTGAGAGTTCCATGTCGCGGCTTATACCGACCGGTTTCTCAAGCGGTTTGAAGCCTACCGCCCTGAACAAAACCACGTGTTTGCCCGCAGGCATGTTTAGTGTGTACCGGCCATCCACATTGGCAGATGTCCCGTTACTTGTATTTTTCAGGTAAACAGAAGCAAAAGGGACCGCCTCACCCCGGGCATCCTTAACCTGGCCTGAAAGTTTAAACTGCTGTGCGTGGACATTGATAAAGGTAAAGAAGAGGATGAGTGAGGCGTACAGGTTTTTCATGCAGGTAAAGATCGTATTTGTCCGGACAGAAAACAGGAATCAATCGTTAAAGTTTGTTAAGGGAGCGTTTGGTTTAGCAGATAGTGAGTAGATGATATTTTCATACCTTTGGTGGCAAGTCTTCACTCAAATAAAAACAGTATGTACAAAACATTGCAACCCGTTCTGCAACAGGAACTGCAAGAAATAGAAAATGCCGGCTTATATAAGCGCGAACGGATCATTACCACGCCGCAGGGCGCCGATATCAGGGTAAGCAGCGGTGCAGAAGTGATAAACTTTTGTGCCAACAACTACCTGGGTTTGTCTTCGCACCCGAAGGTACTGGAGGCAGCCAAAGCTGCGGTAGATAAATATGGTTACGGAATGTCGTCAGTACGCTTTATCTGCGGTACGCAGGATGTGCACAAAGAACTTGAAGCCAAACTTTCACAGTTTCTGGGTACTGAAGATACCATTTTGTATGCTGCCGCATTTGATGCAAATGGTGGCGTTTTTGAACCCCTCTTCAATGATCAGGATGCGATTATCTCAGATGAACTGAACCATGCTTCGATCATTGATGGCGTGCGGCTGTGTAAAGCAAAGCGCTTCCGGTATAAACATAATGATATGGCCGATTTGGAAGTTCAGCTTCAGGCAGCAAAAGATGCCCGTCACCGCATCATTGTTACCGATGGTGCCTTTTCCATGGATGGTACGGTAGCCCAGCTCGATAAGATTTGTGATCTGGCAGACAAGTATGAGGCACTGGTGATGATAGACGAGTCGCACTGTTCGGGCTTTATGGGAAAAACCGGCCGCGGAACCCATGAACATTGTGGCGTGATGGACCGCGTGGATATCATTACCGGTACACTTGGCAAAGCACTTGGCGGTGCTTCAGGCGGATTTACTGCCGGTAAACGTGAAATTATCGATATGCTGCGTCAGCGTTCGCGGCCGTATCTGTTTTCCAATACGCTTGCACCCGCAATTGCCGGGGCTTCAGTTGCAGTTCTGGATATGCTGAGCGAAACGACCGAACTTCGCGACAAGCTGGAAAACAACACCCGTTACTTCAGGGAAAAGATGACAGCGGCGGGTTTTGATATCAAGGAAGGCGTACACCCCATTGTTCCGGTCATGTTGTATGATGCGAAATTATCGCAGGAATTTGCCGCCCGCATGCTCGACGAAGGTATTTATGTGATCGGCTTCTATTATCCTGTAGTCCCGCAGGGCAAAGCCCGTATACGTGTCCAGCTGTCGGCCGCCCATGAACAGCACCATCTTGACAAAGCGATTGCCGCCTTTACCAAAGTTGGTAAGGAGCTGGGCGTAATCTGATAAATAAGCCTGCGGTAGGGAATTGTTCGTGCCCGGTCGCAGGCTTTTTGCTGTCATTTTCAGGCTTCAGGCGTGGTATTTGAACCGCGTGACAGTAAAAATTCCAGAGATTATGCCGTATATTTGCCAGATGTTACAAGAGCAGATCAAACAGCATAGCGAAGAAATTCAGGCTTTCAGCACCGATAACCCGGAGGTGCTGGAGCAGTTCCGTATCAGATACCTTGGTACAAAGGGCATTGTCAAAGATCTGTTCGATGCATTTAAGCAGGTCGGACCGGAAGAGAAGCGTGTTCTTGGAAAGGTTTTGAATGAATTTAAGCAACTGGCAGAAGCAAAGCACCAGCAGCTTAAAGAACAACTCACCGATGCGGACCCCCAGGCAGTAAAAAGTGATGCAGACCTTACCCTTCCGGGTGAAGGCTTTGCATTGGGTTCACGCCATCCGCTGGCGCTTGTTCGCCGGGAGATTGCCGGTATCTTTGGCCGTCTTGGCTTCACCATTGAGGAAGGACCGGAAATCGAAGACGACTGGCATAACTTTTCCGCCCTGAACTTTCCTGAAGAGCACCCTGCCCGCGATATGCAGGATACGTTCTTTATCCGCAAGGGAGGCGAGAACGGCGACATAGCTTTACGTACCCACACATCATCCGTACAGGTGCGGATGATGGAGCAGGGCAGACCGCCCTTCAGGGCTATCATGCCGGGACGCGTGTACCGGAACGAGGCCATTTCGGCCAGGGCACATTGTTTCTTTCACCAGATTGAAGGCTTGTATGTAGATGAAAATGTTTCATTCGCTGATCTGAAGCAAACCTTGTTTTATTTCGTACAGGAACTTTTCGGCGAAGGCACGAAGGTGCGTTTTCGTCCTTCGTATTTCCCTTTCACGGAGCCTTCGGCGGAAATGGATATTTCATGTACCATTTGCAAAGGTTCTGGTTGCCAGCTTTGCAAACACAGCGGCTGGGTTGAGATTCTGGGTTGTGGAATGGTTGATCCGAACGTACTTGAGAACTGTGGCATAGACAGTACAAAGTATAGTGGTTTCGCTTTTGGTATGGGCATAGAGCGGATCACCAATCTTAAATATGAGATTCGCGATCTGCGTTTGTTTTCTGAAAACGATGTCCGGTTCCTTAAACAGTTTTCTTCTGCACTGATTTGATCTGCTGATGTTAAAAAGGGTTTGCAGCGGTTTTCTGGTTGCGCTGGTCGTGATGCTGGCCGCATGCGGGAAGGAACGCCTGTTTATCCCTGAGGTGCCGGTCAATTTTATCCGGCCCCTGACAGATCCCAGCCTTTCGGCGCTAAATACCGGCGGGTCGGTAATTGTTAAAGGTTACGGCGTAGCGGGTTTGCTGATTAGCCGCTCTGGACAGAACTATGTGGCATTTGATTGCTGCAGCACTGTCAACCCTGATCAGAAATGTGCGGTTCAGCTTGCAGATCCTTTTGATCCGTTTGTTACCGACCCCTGCTCGAACGCTCGGTTTTTAACACGCGACGGTTCTCCCGGAAGATTTCCCGCGGAGGTTTCTCTAAAACAATACAACGTAGTCATTACGGCTGGAAACGTATTACAGGTACAAAATTAAATGGAAGTAGAAAAAATCAAGGAGAGCGTCAAAAAAGCGGCGCGTGAACTTTTCCGCAAGTACGGTTACCACAAGACCAGCGTAAATGAAATAGCTAAAAAGGCGCGGATTGCGAAGGCGACTATATATAAGTATTTCGATAGCAAGGAACACATCCTGGATGCGATCCTGATGGACTACCTGCACACAAACGTAAATGAGATTGTAAACAGTAAGGCGGCTTTTGCTAATGAGGAAGAACACCTTAAAACGCTGGTTATGCGTACCTGCCGCTTATCATTTACTGTCTGTAATGAATTTATCGGGTGGGAGTTTGTGCGCGAGAACACCAATTCGCAGGAGTTCCTGAAACATCTTTCAGACGAACTCGAATCCCTGCTTTTGTCTGCCTATCTGCAGCTGGATACATTTAAAAATAATCCCGGCAGGCGCGAAGGGCTGGCATTTCTGCTTAAGGCCAGCAAAAGTATCGTCTTCTCATTCGCTTTTACATCTGTCAGTGACTCAGATGTTCGCAAAAACTTTGTGAGTTTTCAAAAGGAAATTCTTCCCTTTTTGGTTAAGGCAGCGTTGTAATTAGCAATGTTCCGGATCATATTCCGGAAAATGAACCCATGGAAGGGCCAGACGGCATACCAGTACAAACGCCCCCAGACGCCGAGCGGACGGAAGGTTGCGGTCTGGTGCAAAACATGATCTTTGTCGAGACAGAATTCCAGCCAGGCTTCGCCGGGTAATTTCATTTCCGCGTACAGCAACAGCCTTTTCTGCTTTTTGTCTGCCAGTAAGACCCGCCAGAAATCAACAACGTTGCCCGGGCTCAGCGTTTCATTATTAGTCCGGCCTCTTCTGAGCCCGACGCCGCCAAAGAGTTTGTCCATAAAGCCCCGGATAGCCCATAACCAGTCGGCGTAATACCAACCCGTTTTTCCGCCGATGGCCCAGATATTACGCAGAGCCAGATCTTCATTTTCGATTTTCAGCTTACGTTTGTCCGTAAAGACACCATCTTTGGGAACCTCAACAAAACGGGATAGTCCTGAATCGAGAATGCGGCTGCTGAATGCATCTTTCCAGCTGGAGAGAACCTGGTTCTGTTCGATCTTATCGAAAGCGAGGCGTATGGCCTCTTTATAACCGATCAGTTTTATGTTTAACTTTTCCGCAAGATTGTTGGGGCGGCAGATCACTTCTGTTTTCATGCTGTCTACCAGGTTCCGCGCCAGCTGGTAGGAAGTCGACGTAATAAAGTAGAGCCAGTATGAAGACAGGCGTGGTGTCATCACCGGAACGGTAAAAATGAAACGTTTCAGTTTACGAACTTCCGCAAATTGCAGCAGCATCTGTTTATAGGTCAGCGGCTCAGGTCCGCCGATGTCGTAGTCTTTTCCATAGGTGTCTTCATTCCCAAGCACGCCGATCAGGTAATCAAGTACATTCCTGATCGCAATAGGCTGCGAACGGGTTTTGAGCCAGTGTGGTGCAACCATTACAGGCAGCTTTTCTACGAGGTCGCGGATAATTTCGAAGCTGGAACTCCCTGACCCCACGATAATGGCTGCGCGAAGTGCTGTAAGTTGGTATGTGCCTGAGGCCAGAATCTTCTCTACCTCCTGTCGCGACCGGAGGTGGCGTGAAAGCTCTTTCGCATTTGCAATGCCGGTCAGATAGATGACCTGTTTCACATTCGTTTGATTGAGTGCATCCCTGAAGTTTTCGGCAATCTCCTTTTCCTTTTTTGCAAAATCGCCGGCAGAAGACATAGAATGAATCAGAAAATAGGCTGCATCGATATCTGCCGGGATGAGCTTCAGGCTTTCGGGATCCTGGTAATTCATTTCCAGCACCCGGACAGGCTTGTCAGGATAGCGGCTCATATCGAAGCGGTTGCGGTCGCGTACACAACATAACACTTCATGACCGCCTTCAAGTAAGACAGGAAGTAAGCGCTGTGCAATGTAACCTGTTGCCCCGGTGAGAAGAATCTTCATGACCATTGGACAATCGGTTACATGAATTGTTTGCCGCGCCGGCAAATTGCAGACTGTCACCGTTGATTTCCATTTAAACTTTCGTAATTTGCTGGAAATAACCTATCATGCCTCACCTAACCAGATTACTTACTTTTAGCTTCCTGCTTTGCAGCACTGCCGCTTTTTCGCAACGGGTAAGCATTCGCCCTGATTCTGCGGGCAGACGTGTTGATGTCAGGATTGACGATAAAGCCTTTACAAGTTACATCTATCCGCAATCGCTAGAAAAGCCTGTGCTTTATCCGTTGTATACAGCCGCAGGAACCTTGATCACGCGGGGTTTTCCGCTCGACCCGCGGCCCGGGGAGCGGGTAGACCATCCGCACCACGTTGGACTTTGGCTCAATTATGAAAATGTAAACGGTCTGGATTTCTGGAACAACTCTTATGCAATTCCTGAAGCCAACAAACACCGGTACGGCAGCATTAAACACCGTAAAATTATTGAGATTAAAGAAGGGAAGCAGGGGCGCCTGACCACCGAATCCGAATGGGTGGATCAGAAAGGAAAAGTTTTACTTACAGAACGAACAACATTTGTTTTTTCACAGGAAGGGAAGAACCGCCTGATCCAAAGGCAGACAACTTTGACAGCCGATACGCAGGTTACCTTCCGCGACAGCAAGGATGGGATGATTGCCATCCGAATGGACAGGGCATTTGAGGATCCAGATCAGAAGGAAGGCGAATTTCGCGATGCCCAGGGGAAAGTTACCAAAGTAAAAACGATGGATAACAGCGGTGTGAACGGAATTTACCGTAACAGTGACGGAAAGGAAAAGGAGTCTGGGGTATGGGGCAAACCCGCGCGATGGGTAAGTCTTTCTGCCACGAAAGATAATGACCAGGTTACCGTTGCCATTTTGGATCACCCGAAGAATCCCGGTTATCCGGCTTATTCTCATGCCCGGGGTTATGGTCTTTTTGCATCAAACAATTTAGCTGTAAAAGCTTTCAACCCGTCGGCACAACCGGTGCGGTATGATCTGAAGAAAGGTGAACAGATGAAGTTTAAACATCTGATCGTGATCAGTTCAAAGGGCTTTCTGGATCAAAACAGCCTTGAGCGGTTAGCCAAGCGCTTTGGGCAGTAAAATACTCTGAATAAAATAAAAATTGTTGTTTTGGTTTGAAAAATTAACTTAAAGTTGGTAGCTTTACAAAAGCTACCAACTTTGCAGGAGTCGAACTATGTTCGGTGAATATCGCTCTTAACTACCCCTTTCGAACCCGGCCGGAACATAAAGAACAACCCCAGCAAGATAAACGGAATACTAAGCAGCTGTCCCATGTTCAGTTGCATCCCCTCTTCAAACGCCGATTGGTTCTCCTTAAGAAATTCAATGAAGAAGCGGATAACGAACAGCAGCAAAAGGAATAAACCAAACAGGAAGCCCGGCTTACGTTTTCCGGATCTGTTAACTATATGGATCAGTGCAAACAGCACGAGGTAACACAAAGCCTCATAGAGCTGACCTGGGTGTCTGGGAACGCCATCTACCTTTTCAAATATAAAAGCCCAGGGCAGGTCTGTCGGTTTGCCGATAATCTCAGAATTCATCAGGTTCCCAAAACGAATGCAGGCACCGGCAAGCGGAATAACAAGGGCCATCTTATCGAGAATCCATAAAAAAGAGACCTTAAACTTCCGTGCAAAGAGCACAAGCGCGATAAAGATACCTAAGGCACCGCCGTGACTGGCAAGACCCCTGAATCCCGTAAATCTGAACACAGGCTGCGTTTCAATAGGGAGTACAATTTCAAGCAGATGATCTTTGTAATAAGCCCAGTCGTAAAAGAAGCAATGGCCCAGCCGGGCGCCGATCAGTGTAGCAAGGACCACGTAAACAGTAAGTTTTTCAAGCAGTAGAACCGGATAACCATCCTTAGTAAACTCACGTTTGAGGATCTGAAAACTAAACACAAATCCCAGGGCAAAAAGCAGGGAGTACCATTGTATGGCAATAAAACCAAGATCGAGCAGTTCTGGGCTGGGATTCCAATGAATGTAGGCGGTCATATATGGTGATAAGTTAAGGGGGCTGTATTAAGACAACCTGAAGCAGATAATATTATTTGAGTTCGTCAAGCACCTGGAACAGCTTCCTGTTGATGCCGGACCCGGAGTAATTATTTACGTTGATGACAACGACATATTTGTTCCCGTTCCGATCGGTATGGTAACCGGCGAAAGCGGACACGTCTGAAATAGTGCCGCTTTTTATTTTCATTCCGTTGTATTCAGGCAGCGCTTTATAAAAATCGGCGTACCAGGTTTCTTTTTGCGCCTGGAAAAGTATAGATGCCATGGCATATGTAGTTACGCGGTTTGCAGGCGAAAGGCCGCTTCCGTCGATGATATTGAGCGCGTTTCTATCAATTCCTTTAGCGCTCCAGAAATTGATCAGCGTACGGGCGCCCTCACGCGTTCCCGGCTCACGCCCCGACTTCCAGGCCAATGTACGCATCAGGTGTTCGCCGAAAAGATTCACGCTTTTTTTCTCAAACCAGTAAACGATCTCTGAAAGACTGGGAGAGGTGATCGTAGAGAGTTTCTGTGCAACAGCCGGTACTTTCTTTTGCTCAAGGCTCAGCAGCCTTGCCGTGCTTGCTCCGACAGAATTGATGCCTAACTTTTTAAGTGTATCCTGCAGCCTGAAAGCGCAGTCGTACGCAGGGTCGGGCAGCGCCACTGAAATGCCGCTCTTGCGGATATCGCTGCCCCAGGTGCCGCGCAGGTAGGCCAGATTTCCATAAGGCGGAAGATAGGCGTAGGCATTATCGCCCGATCCGGCTGCACCGGTTCTTAACTCATTCACGATTCTTATATAAGGCATAGCCGGCACAGTCTTTACGACCGAGGCATTTGATGCGCGCAGATGGATATCAAACTGGTTCTCGCGCCATGTTAACGCAGAAGACCCGGCACCGTAGTAATTTCCAATCTCCTGCCAGGTCCAGCCTTCAGGTGTGGTTTGTGTGCCCCAGGCACTGTCATCACCGATCACCGATCCGCTGATCTCACGAATTCCTGCAGCACGTATGGCAGCAACCCATTGATTGAGGATTACGTTTTCCCGGCTCTGTTCGTATCGCCAGGACCCAAGCGTAGGGTCGCCGCCCCCGGTTATCACCAGATCGCCTTTTAAAACCCCATTTTCAATGCGTCCGCTGTAACCCAGTGTAGTCTGGTATCTGAAATCTTTTCCAAGTAGAGAAAATGCCGTGGCAGCTGTAATGGTTTTTAAAGTAGAGGCGGTAGCAAGGCCCGTGTTCTGGTTGTAGCCATAGAGTAGTTTTCCGCTGCCGGCATCAAGCACACATAGTGACGCCGAGGCGTATTTGCACTGTTCGTCGGCCAGAAACCGGTTGAATGCCTTTTCAATGTTCTGGATCCGGGTTTGTGCACCCGCAAATAGTGGAATTATGGCTGCAAAAAGCCACAGCAACTTTCTGAAATGCATGAGCATGAAATAAAAAATGTGATGCCCGCGGGCATCACATCTGATTTTATTTTATCGGCCGGCTTTATACCAGCTCTTTTTGTACTAAAAATTCTGCAATCTGAACCGCATTCGTCGCTGCGCCTTTGCGTAGGTTATCTGCAACGATCCACATGTTCAGGGTTTTTGCCTGCGATTCATCGCGGCGGATACGGCCGACAAACACCTCATCTTTCTCATGAGCATCTTTAGGCATCGGATACTTAAGGTTTGCTACGTCATCGATCACAATTATACCAGGTGCCTTTTCAAGCAGGCTGCGAACCTGATCAAGCTCAAATTCATTTTCAAACTCGATGTTGACTGATTCTGAGTGACCGCCCATAACCGGAATACGAACTGTGGTCGCAGTGACACGGATGCTGTCATCGCCCATAATTTTGTTCGTTTCCTTAACCATCTTCATCTCCTCTTTTGTATAACCGTTCTCAGTAAACACGTCGATATGTGGTAATACGTTCAGGTCAATCTGGTACGGATAAGCTTTTTCACCTTCTACACCCTGACGTTCGTCCATCAGCTGGGTTACAGCTTTCACACCGGTTCCGGTTACCGACTGGTAAGTCGATACAACAACCCTCTTGATTTTAAGTGCATCGTGCAAAGGTTTCAATGCCACAACCATCTGAATCGTAGAACAGTTCGGATTAGCAATGATCTTGTCGTCGATTGAAAGCTCATACGCGTTCACTTCCGGAACAATCAGCTTTTTTGACGGGTCCATGCGCCAGGCCGATGAGTTATCGATTACGGTGGTGCCTGCTTCGGCAAACCGCGGGGCATGCTCCAGTGAAGTGCTGCCGCCCGCTGAAAAAAGCGCGATATCAGGTTTCATTGAAATGGCAGTGTCCATGCTAACAATGGGGAACTGCTTACCCTTGAACGTAAGTTCCTTACCAACGCTCTTTTCAGAGGCTACGGGAATCAGTTCGGTTAAGGGGAAGTTTCTCTCCTCCAGTACTTTCAACATGACAGTGCCAACCAACCCGGTAGCACCTACAACTGCGACTTTCATTTTTTTAATTTTTAATTAATTTTTAAATTTGTAGTTATCGATTCGTCTTTTTATGATTACAAATATGCAAATTTTTGCCCTTAGTTTATGGGTATGCATCGCCAAATTTGCCCTTGCCGAGGCATCATGTAAATCTGATGACAAGAGGCCGGCCATGTTCGGGCCGACCATCAGCCCCGGCAGGGGCGTTGTTATTAATGAGATTTTCGCTGATCCTGGCGGAAACAGCCTCTTACCTACCCAGGAATTTGTAGAAATCTGGAATTCAACCAGCGATACCATCTTTATGAAAGGGTGGAAATTCTCAGATGCCCGCTCAACTGTCCTTCTGAAAGCCGACACACTTGCCCCGGGAACGTTTTTGCTGCTTTGCGCAAGAGCAGATACAATGGCGCTTCAGGCTTTCGGCAAAACACAGGGGCTGTCGCCCTGGCCGGGTCTTAATAATGATGAAGACCTGCTGACGCTTACCGATGCCCAGGGTCTGATCGCAGATCAGGTTCATTATAAACCTGATTTCTACCGCGGAGTGACTTCAAAAGGACTAAGTCTGGAACGGATAGGCGTTACAGGAAACTGCCAGGGCATACAAAACTGGGCGCCCGGCAACAGCCCGGCCCGTATAACCCCGGGCGGCCAAAACAGCCGGTTTGACAGCCATTCCCGAAATGAACAGCTCAGGGTTCGGTCGGCGGTCCTGGCAGGCGACAGTAGCCTGCGGCTGTCCTTGTCAGGTGAACCCGATACCGCTACGGCTCTCAGGCCTGAAAGTTATCTTCTGAACAATGGTGCAGGAATGCCAGTTCAGGTGCTTTTTGAACAAGGAAGCTTTTCAACGCTGCGGCTCCGCTTTCCTCAGCAGCTTGTTCGTAACCGTGAATACACGCTCAAGACCCCCGGTGTGCGTGATTGCGCAGGCCGCCCGGTTGTAGCTGAAGGCGAATTCAATATTTTTATACCTGATACCGTAGCGGCGGGCGACCTGCTTATCAGCGAATTGCTGAGTAACCCCCGGCTGGGAGGTGTTGATTTTGTTGAACTCTATAATGCCTCAAATAAAATCCTCGATCTGTCCGGATTGCAT
The DNA here is from genome assembly GCF_004138205.1 of Pedobacter sp. SYP-B3415. Taxonomy (GTDB): domain Bacteria; phylum Bacteroidota; class Bacteroidia; order Sphingobacteriales; family Sphingobacteriaceae; genus Pedobacter. Next base: position 50,785 of record NZ_RXNQ01000037.1, on the reverse strand, counting down.
GTTGCACGCGCAGACAGCACCGGGAAACCTGCAGATGCACGTCCGCTCTCTGAAGAGACACTGCTTATGGAGCCGGAAACTTACCGTGCGTTCTCAACGTCGACACAAATACTTTTGAACCAGTATGCGCTGGCCCTGCCCCGCACGCTCACCCAGGTTTCGCGGCTGCCGGCTTATAATAATGACCGGGGCAGCGTTGTGCTCTTATCCGGTCCCCGTATCATAGATAGACTTGATTACCATGAGGGAATGCACCATCCGCTGTTGAAGCATACAAAAGGCGTATCACTTGAGCGCGGTGACCTCAGAAGACCCGCTAACGACCGCGGCAACTTTGGCAGTGCAGCCGCTGCGCCGGAACATGCGACACCCGGTTACCGCAACTCCCGGCAACTTGATCATGCCAATGGAAACAGCCTGGTACTTGAAATCACCACCTTTTCACCCGATGGGGACGGAAATGCAGACATCCTGCCCATCCGTTATGGTTTGGATGCTGCAGACTGTCTGGCAACGGTCACAGTCTATTCAGATCGTGGTATGAAAGTCCGGGTACTGCTCAGAAATGAAATCGCCGGAAACTCTGGCACCCTTTCCTGGGATGGGAACGATGAGTCCGGGCATCCTTGTGCAGCCGGCATTTACCTCATCCATTTTTCAGCATTCAGTACAAGTGGAAGCAGTTTCAGCAGTCAGAAAACCTGCGTACTGGCACGAAGCCTGAATTAGCTGGTTCAGCCTTTCAAGTTTTATGCGGGCTGGGTGCCTTTGCATTGTATATAAAATATAATGTGTAATTTTACAGCCCGATTATGGCATACATCAAAACATCATTTGATTTCGAGAAACCACTGGCCGACCTGGTCCAGCAGATCGAAAAGGTAAAACAAGTTGCGGATAAGACGAAGGTCGATATGTCGGCTACGCTCGAAGAGCTGGAAGGCCGTCTTGACCAGACCAGTTCTGTTCTTTACAGTAATCTTACAGGATGGCAGAAAGTGCAGATGTCAAGGCATCCTGACCGTCCGCAGACGCTTGACTACATCAACATGATCTGCGACGATTTCATCGAACTGCACGGTGACCGTACCGTTAAAGACGACAAAGCCATTGTAGGTGGTTTCGGTACCATCGGCGGTGAACACGTCATGATCATCGGTCACCAGAAAGGAAAAAACACGAAAGAACGTCAGTTCCGAAATTTCGGCATGGCAAATCCTGAAGGTTACCGTAAGGCACTTCGTCTGATGAAGCTCGCCGAGAAGTTCAACAAGCCGGTCATCACATTCATTGATACGATGGGTGCTTACCCGGGACTCGAAGCTGAAGAGCGGGGGCAAGGTGAAGCGATTGCACGTAATCTGCTCGAAATGTCTGTTTTGCGTGTTCCGATCCTGTGTTTTGTTGTCGGAGAGGGCGCATCTGGCGGAGCACTTGGTATAGGCATCGGAGATAAGGTGTACATGCTTGAACATACGTGGTACTCAGTTATCTCACCGGAGTCGTGCTCGTCCATTCTATGGCGCAGCTGGGATTTCAAGGAAAAAGCCGCCGACTGCCTTAAACTGACCTCGAACGATATGTTTAAGAACGGACTGATCGATGGGATTGTTCCTGAGCCTCTGGGCGGGGCACATCAGGATCCCGAAGCTATCGCAGCCACATTGAAAGATACCATTCTGAAAGATCTTAAAACGCTTGGCAAAGAGAAAACAGACAGTTTGATTTCCAGCCGCATTGATAAGTTCTGCTCAATGGGCGTAGTTCAGGAATAAACAGAAACTAAAGCATATAGCTAAAGGTCCGGAGATATCCGGACCTTTTCTTTTTGGCTGAAACACGAAGAGAGCAGAATAGACACCCCCCCGCCGGGAAATTCACAAACTGCCGCATAAAAAAAAGCCGGCATTCCGGCCGGCTTTTTTAACAAATTATACTGACCCTTTATTCAGAGAAGTACATGGCAAATCTGCTCTGCAGCGCCATAAAATCTTTTTCCAGCTGGGTGCTTAGCTTTGTCTGGTTATTTTTTGCTGCTGCCTGAACCATCATGTTGAATATGTACAGACCACGCTGTACATTCTGGCTGCCGGTAAGGCTGTTTTTGCTTTGTGAAATATCAGCAAGATAAGTAAGCTCTTTTTTAATGAAGTCTGCCGTGGCTTTAACCAGTTCGTTTGCTTTGTTCGTCTGGTTCAGTGTATACAGGTTCTCAGCCATGTAATACTTGCCTATAACAGAATTCATGCTGTAGAACTTTTTCGGAATCACCTGCTCATATTTAGCAACGGCCTTCAGCGCATCAGCAGTTCTGCCTTCCCTGATCAGTGCCGAGATCAGGTTGTTAAACATGCTCGTCATGATAAATGTATCGTCAGAAGACTGCGGGTCCAGGTACTTTGCAGTGGTCATGTTGCCCCATCTGAATTTGTTCATCACGTGGTTGTACATGGCGTCTGTATTAACCAGTTCGCCGCGCTCGGCTGCCGCGGTATCAGGCTTGAATGGCATCAGCCGTAAGGCTAAACCCTCGTTATAAAGATAGTTGTCAAGACCGTTGAATTGTTCTGACGGAACTGTCGTAGCAAAATAAATCGGGCGTTTCCATTTATTGTGCGCCAGGATGTCAAACATAGCCAGCGAGCCTTTAGTTACATAGTTTTTGTTAAATGTCCAGTCAATTTCAGGGGCTATGCGGTCGCGCTGACTTGCCGGAACGGTTCCTGATGCGATCACTTCCTCAGGATTAACTGTAATCTTAAACTTTTTGGTTGGGATAAAGTTGGTTTTGCTGCCATCCTGAAGTGAGATCTTCGCTTCTTCAGCATCGGAAAGAAGAAAATCGACAACGTCTTTCAACTCCTGGCTTTGCGCAATTTTGTAATCCTGGTAATACATCACATCCCGGTTTCCCTGAACGTATTGTTCCTCTTTCATGCTGATCGGCAACGGCGCAGATTCGTTCTGCTTCTGCTTCATGCCGTTGATGTACCAGTCGGTATCAAAGAGGCTTAGGTTTACGATACGCACATCAGGTCTTACATTTTCAACCTCCTGAATGTACCAAAGCGGGTAAGTATCGTTATCTCCGTATGTGAAGATGATTGCATTGGGCGCGCATGACTGAAGGTAGTCATAGGCAATATCATGGGCAACCAGCTTGGTAGAGCGGTCATGGTCATCCCAGCCTTCTGCAGCCATGATAACCGGGGCGGCAAACAGTCCGATAACAACGGCTATACCAGCACCCGTAGCGGGACTTAGTTTTTTGAATAACCATTCTCTGAGCGCAATGACGCCAAGTCCGATCCAGATGGCGTAAGCGTAAAACGAGCCGGCATAAGCATAATCACGTTCGCGTGGCTCAAGTGGTTTCTGGTTCAGGTAAAGTACAATGGCAATCCCGGTGAAAAAGAACAGGAGTCCGACGATACCTGCGTTCCTCGCATCGCGTTTAAAGTGCCAGAAAATACCGATCAGGCCCAAAATAAGCGGAAGGCCATAAAACTTATTGTGTGCATTGCTTTCTTTGATAGACGGCGGCAGGTTGTCCTGGTTACCCAGGCGCGCAGCATCTAGTGCCTTTACACCGGTAATCCAGTTCCCTTCAAAGGTACTTCCCTGGCCCTGCTCATCATTCTGGCGGCCAACAAAATTCCAAAAGAAATAACGCATATACATGTAGCCGATCTGGTAGGAGAACAGGAAACCGACGTTATGAATCAACGTAGGTTTCTGATCGTCTGCCATGCGCATCCATTCCTTATAGAATTCCGGATGACCGCCCTGATCGCTGTACATGCGTGGCAGCGGTGTCGTACTGTCATATTTGTAATCTGTCTTTTTACCGGCAGACTCATACTTTTCTTTCCCTTTGCGGTACAGCGTTTTTCCTTCTTCAATCCCCGTTTTCTCGGAGTTAAAGTTAGGTCCGAAAAGAAGCGGCCGATCGCCGTATTGTTCGCGGTTCAGGTAGCTGAGGAAAGAGAAAGCATTGTCAGGATCGCTGTTGTTCAGGTTAGGGTCGGCCTTGGCGCGGATAATAATCATGGCAAATGAGGCATAGCCGAAAATGATCAGCACCAGTGACAACAATGATAGGTTAAGGATTTTCATCTGGTGTTTGATCGAGTACCTGATGCCCCATACCAGTGCCCCGATAAGCAGCACCGCAAAAAATAACACACCGGTACCAAAACCCAGTCCGAGGGTATTCACAAAAAACAGATCAAAATAAGCACCGAATGAAACCAGGTACTGAATAACGCCATACTGAATAATACCAAGGATCAGGCAACCAACCAGGAAGGTTTTAAACATACCCGAAGTTGTATGCGTTTTAAACCGCTTAAAATAATAAACAAACGCGATTGCAGGTACAGTAAGCAGGTTAAGCAGGTGAATGCCGATAGAAAGCCCCATAATGTAGGCAATAAAAAGCAACCAGCGGTCTGCGCGGGGCTCATCTGCATGAGCTTCCCATTTCAGAATTGCCCAGAATACAATCGCGGTAAACAGCGAAGAAAGGGCATATACTTCAGATTCAACCGCCGAGAACCAGAAACTGTCAGAATAGGTATACGCCAGTGCACCTACCAGTCCGGCGCCTATAATAGACACCATATTCCCTGTACTGATCGTTTCACCCGGTTTGATCAGTACCTTTTTTGCCAGCGCAGTGATGGTCCAGAACAGGAACAGGATGGTTGCGCCACTGGCAGCAGCCGACCCGAAGTTCATCCACCAGGCAATTTTGGTCAGGTCACCCCCGGCGAAGATGGAGAAAAACCGCTGGATCATCAGGAACAGCGGGGCACCGGGCTGGTGTACCACCTGCATGCGAAGTGCCGAAGCAATAAATTCACCGCAGTCCCAGAAGCTCACTGAAGGTTCGAGCGTAAGGACGTAAGACAAGGTAGCGATCACAAAACAGGCCCAACCGGCGATATTGTTCGTTTTCGTATAGTTCATTTTCTATAAAGTAATAATGACACGTCCTGTTTCAGTACAGAAAGTGCTGCCGAAAATAAAGAATTTAGTTCAAACCTTCTAGGTTTTTGAGGCATGGACAGCTGCAACCGCCTCAAAATCAACAAACGTTAAATTATTTTAAAACATATTTGCAGATATGAAATAAGCTGCCTAGATTTGCATTCCGTTTAAGAGACCTCCTTTTAAATGGCAGTTTGCCCGATAGTATAAGGGTAGTACAACGGTTTTTGGTACCGTGCGTCTTGGTTCGAATCCAGGTCGGGCAACAAAATTTAAATTATCGGATCGTGTATGTTACAACCACATGATCCGTTTTTTTTTAACTGCATTGATAGACAGACATCATGCCATTGCAATTTAACCCCGTTAAACTTTTTGCCGGTTCCGGCACGAAGGATCTGGCCCAGAAAATTGCCGAGCAATACGGTAAGCCATTAGGTGCCACAACACTCAGCAAATTCAGCGACGGGGAATTTCAACCTTCATTTGATGAATCTGTTCGCGGTTGCGATGTATTTCTCATCCAGTCTACCTGTCAGCCTTCAGATAACCTGATCGAACTGCTTTTAATGGTCGATGCTGCAAAGCGCGCTTCGGCCCATTACATTACTGCCGTAGTTCCTTATTATGGCTTAGCCAGACAAGACCGTAAAGATAAGCCACGGGTTGCAATCGGTGCCAAACTGGTGGCTAATCTGCTTCGATCGGCAGGTATTCACCGGATCATGACCATGGACCTTCATGCTGCGCAGATCCAGGGATTTTTTGATATCCCGGTAGATCACCTCGATGGGTCGGTTATCTTTGTTCCTTATATCAAGAGTCTGGGTCTGGAAAACCTGACCATCGCCTCGCCTGATATGGGTGGTTCTTACCGGGCACGTACATTTGCCAAGTTTTTTAATGCGGAAGTGGTTATCTGCGATAAGCGCCGCAAGAGAGCAAACGAGGTAGAGTCAATGTCAATCATTGGCGATGTAACAGGCCAGGATATCGTACTGATAGACGACATTTGCGATACCGCCGGAACCTTGTCTAAAGCAGCAGCGCTGATCATGGAAAACGGTGCTAAAAGCGTTCGCGCTGTGTGTACACACGCCGTATTATCCGGAAAGGCGATTGAAACCGTCGAAAATTCAATGCTTTCTGAATTGATCGTTACAGATACAATACCTGTAAAAAGAACGAGCGATAAGATCCGGGTGCTGAGCACCGCCGATCTGTTTGCCCGGGCTATTGCGAATGTAAATGAGCATGGTTCGATCAGTGATCTGTTTAAAGTTTAATCCGCCGGCCGGATGTTTGCCGCAAAAGAGTATTATCAATAAATAAATATATAACAATGAAAACAATCGCAATTAGCGGTTCTCCAAGAGAGAACGTAGGGAAACGCGATGCCAAGGAACTGCGCTACGAAGGTAAAGTGCCTGCGGTATTGTATGGTGGTAAAGAACAACAGCACTTCGCAGTTGTAACTACAGATCTGAAAGACGCAATCTACACACCAGATGCAAACTTTGTTGAGATCGACCTGAACGGTACCAAAGCAAAAGCCATTATCAAGGAACTGCAATTTCACCCACTGACCGACCAGTTGCTGCACGTGGATTTTCTTCAGTTGTTCGATGACAAACAGATCAACATGGAAATCCCTGTTAAACTGACCGGCACATCTCCGGGTGTTAAAATGGGTGGTAAGATGATCCAGAAGCTGCGTAAACTGCGTGTAAAAGCGCTTCCGAAAGACATGCCGCAAAACGTAGAAGTTGATATTTCTTCAATGGAAGTTGGTCACCTGATCCGTGTTCGCGATATCAAAACCGAGAGCTACGTGATTACCAACACGCCTGAAGATACGATCGTATCTGTAGGTATGTCAAGAGCGTTGAAACAAGCTGAAAACGAAGCAAAAGGAAAATAATTCCTCTTTGGCAATCAGCCACAGGAGCAGCACCGGTAACGGTGCTGTTTTTTTATGCGGTGATTTGCTGCATCGGCGGCGCTTGTTACATTTGCAGAAACCTGCATTGCAGAATTTATAAGAAATGAAATACCTTATTGTAGGCCTCGGGAACATTGGGGCAGAATACGCACATACCCGCCATAACATTGGTTTTGATATTGTCGATCAGCTGGTAGGCGAACTGGAGGGCAGCTTCGAGAATCTTAAGCTGGCCTACTATGCAGAAGTAGCTTACAAAGGCAAAAAATTGCATGTCATTAAGCCAACCACGTATATGAACCTGAGCGGGAAGGCAGTGAATTACTGGATGCATGACCTTAAAATTGCACCTGAGAACGTTCTGGTCATCGTAGATGATCTTGCCCTGCCGCTTGGCAAACTCAGGCTGAAACTACAGGGCAGCAGCGCCGGGCATAACGGCCTGAAAAGCATCGAATCTGTATGCGGCGGACAGAACTATGCGCGGCTTCGCTTCGGAATAGGCGACAACTTCCCCAAAGGCAGACAGGCAGATTTTGTTCTTTCGCGTTTTGACCGTGATGAACAGGCCGAACTGCCGGCACTGATCGACAGAAGTGTAGAGCTTATCAAAAGTTTTGTAACAATTGGCCCTGCCAGGACCATGACAGACTTTAACAAATAGCCCTAACTGCGGCCGGTGTAAAAACTGATTTTCTGGTGAAGGATATCCTGATCAAAAGGTTTGCCCAGAATATCGTCTGCGCCTGCCTGAATTGCATTCTCACGATCCGTTTCCATCACAGCCGCCGAGAAGGTAATGATCGGGATACGTTCTTTACCCGGAAGGTGACCGCTGCGTATCAGCCTGATGGCGTCGAGGCCGTTCATAACCGGCATGTAGGTGTCCATCAGCACGATATCATAACCGTCTTCGGCAAGTTTGTCAACCGCCTGCTGTCCGTTGTCGACGGCAACCGCCTGAATATCCCAGTCTTTCAGGATCTTTAAAATAAGGAACTTGTTAATGGCATTATCTTCGGCCACAAGCACGCGTAAACCTGTCAACCTTGGCAGGCCGCCATCGCTTCTGTTAACAGGTTTAGGTTCGGTCTTATCCACGATTTCGTACCAGTTTGTAAATGAAAAGCTGCTGCCTTTTCCTATTTCGCTTTCAACATGCAATACACCTCCCATCAGTTCAGATAATTTCTTAACGATTGAAAGACCGAGACCTGTTCCGCCAAACCGTACTGTGGTCTGATCGTCGGCCTGTTCAAATGTATCAAAGATGCGGGAAAGATTTTCCCGGGCAATACCAATGCCGGTGTCGGTTACCACAAACTGAACCTGCACATTGTTTCCTTTTTTATCAAGTAGCCTCGTATGCAGCGATACAGAACCCCCGGATCCGGTAAATTTGATCGCATTGCCGATCAGGTTCATCAGGATCTGGTTTAGGCGTAGCGAGTCGAGCATAACCGTTTGCGGCAGGGCCGCATCATGTACAAAATCAAGACTGATCTCTTTTTCGCGGGCGCGGATGTTCAGCAGGTTGATAACCGCTTCACAAACCTTTTTTATATCATTTTCTGAAAGGCTGATGCGGAATTTCCCGGATTCAATTTTAGACAGATCCAGGATATCATTGATTACACCCAGTAAAGAATCTGATGAGACTTTCAACAGCTCCAGCATTTCCTGTTCGGCAGGAGGAAGGTCGCTCTTCTGAAGCAGGGAAACAAGTCCGATAATTCCGTTTATCGGCGTACGGATCTCATGGCTCATATTGGCCAGGAAATTCTCCTTTGTGCGTTTACCCTGTTCCGCGTCTTCTTTAGCTATAGTGAGGTCTTTGCGGGCTTTTTCAAGCAGCGCGTTTTTTTGGCGAAGTTCGCGTTGAACCCGGACCAGCTGAATAAAGGAATCGACCTTAGCCGAAGTAACAAATGGATCGAGCGGTTTATACAGATAGTCGACTGCGCCGGCATTGAGTCCCTTAACGGCGTATTTAGTTTCCTTGGAAATTGCGGTAACAAAAATGAACAGGATCTCTTGCGTACGCGGGTTGCTTTTCAGGATTTCGACGAGTTCGAATCCGTCCATTTCAGGCATCTGCACATCTATGAGCGCAATCGCAATGTCCTTTTCCCAGCAAATACGCAATGCCTCATTTGGCAGCGTGGTAGATATAATGTTGATATCGGGGCGTTCAAGCAACGCCTCCAGCGCAACGATGTTTTCCGGTCGGTCGTCGACCAGTAAAACATTTATTTTTTCCATCGGGGATGTGTTTAACAACGTCGTATGTAGCTAAATTATTTTTTGGTAAATGTTCTGCTTCCTGTCAACAACCCTAAAATTTTTTATCAGACCTGAGTTTCGCAACGTCTCTTTCGACCCCAAACACAGGAAGCCAAAAGTAGCTAAACTATTGTAAAATAGCTCAATTACTTTCGCCTGTAGTTCCACATCGAAGTATATCAACACGTTACGGCAGGAGATCAATTGAAATTCATTGAATACTCCGTCTGATGCAAGGTTGTGAACAGAGAAAAGTACGTTTTTCTTTAGCTCACGGTTTATGGCTGCCGCACCATATTTTGCTGTGTAGTATTCTGCAAGGGAGTGGGGAGCTCCTGAAAGCAGGTAGTTCTCCGAATAAATTTTCATCTTGTGCAAATCGTAGATGCCTGCTTTGGCCTGTTCTATCACCTCAGAATTGATGTCGGTTCCATAAAAAAAACTACGTTCATAGAGACGTTCCTCGCTGAAGAGAATGGCAAATGAGTACAGCTCCTCGCCGGTCGAGCAGCCGGCATTCCAAACCCTAATCTTCTGATAACTCTGCAGGTAGGGAACGATATGCTTCCGAACGCCGCGGTAAAATTCCGGATCGCGGAACATTTCAGTTACATTCACCGTGACATCAATCACAAAACGTTCAAAAAATTCATGATCGTTCGTTAACATGAGTCGCAGGTCAAAGAGACTCAGATGCCCGACAGTCATGATTTTTGACACCCGGCGTTTCAGCGATGCGCGTGCATAGTTGCCGAAATCAAAGTCGTGCACATGCCTGATCAGTGCAATAAGCTCTTCAAGCTCTTCGCTGCTTAGTTTCTCGCTGTATTTGTTTGCTGCGCACATCCTTTAACTTAACCAAACGCGCATCATGGAAAGAAGTTTATCCATTTCGACGGGTTTTGAAATATAATCGCTCGCTCCGGCCTCGATACATTTTTCCCTGTCGTTTTTCATCGCTTTGGCAGTAAGTGCAATAATTGGCAGTTTACTGAATTTTGACTGTGCCCGTATCTTCTGCATTGCTTCATAACCATCCATTTCCGGCATCATGATGTCCATGAGCACAATGTCTGTCTCGGGATGATCTTCAAGCTTCTGCAGCGCTTCCCGGCCGTTGTTCGCAATGATGATATTCATCTCGTATTCCTGGAGCGCGCTCGACAGGGCAAAGATGTTACGCATATCGTCATCCGTAATCAGAATATTTTTTCCTTTCAGTACCTTTTCGACCGTAGATACGCTTTTAACCGGTTTTGGTGTCGCAGGCCGGGATTTTGATTCCTCGCTCTTCAGTTTGTTTATGAACAGGCTTACTTCGTCCAGAAGACGGTCGTTTGATTTGCTCGTTTTGAGCACCATAGAGCGCGTATGACGCTGTATCCGGTCAATCTCCTCTCTGTCAAGTTCTTTTGCCGTATTAATGACTACTGGTACATCTTTCAGTTTCTCGCGGCTTTTTAAGGTGTCGAGCAGTGTAAAGCCGTCGGTATCCGGCAGCCGCAGATCCAGAATGATGCAGTCGAAATCCTGCTCTTCGGTTAACTGCAAGGCCTGCCTGCCGGTGTAAGCCTGGGCCACACTGATATTTTTTGCCAGCAACTGGTCGCGCAATGCGTTGCTCTGTGTTTCCTGATCTTCAATTAAAAGAACGTTCAGTAAAACATCCGCTGCGCCTGCACCCATCTCGCTGAAGAGGTGATCCAGATCCTGCAGTTTAAGCGGTTTTTGCAAAAAGCTGATGGCGCCTTCATGCCGGGCTTTTGTGCTGTTCCCTTCGCCTGCAGACATCATATGGACCGGAATATGTTTTGTAGCGGGATCGGCTTTCAATTTCTTTATAATCGTCCACCCGCTCATCACCGGAAGCATAATATCGAGGATGATGGCATCGGGAAGTTCTTTTTTTGCCATTTCCAGGCCCGTATCACCACTATGTGCTACCAGGGGTTCAAAACCTTTTTCCCTGGCATAGTCTGCCAGGATATTAGCAAAGCCGGCATCGTCCTCAACAATCAGGATGCGCTTGCCTTCGCCTTCGGCGGATGGAAAACGCTCAGCATTGATTTCCGGTTTGCGTACCGGTGTCTGGCTGTTGTTTTCTTCTGCTTCTGTTACTTCGGCAAGTTTTGCAGGAATAAAGAGTGTAAATGTACTGCCCCGGCCTGGTTCACTGCTTACCTGGATCTCACCACCAAGCAGCCGGGACAGCTCGCGGCTGATCGACAGGCCGAGACCCGTACCGCCATACTTCCGGTTCGTGGAACCATCTGCCTGTTTAAAGGCCTCGAAGATAAGTTGCTGTTTGTCTTCAGGAATGCCAATGCCACTATCGCGTACAGCAATGGCAACCATATCGGCGCCGTTGGAGCTTGTTTCAGGATGATGGTAAATAGTGTTTTGATCAGCAGGCGCTATCGAGACGGTAATTTTGCCTTGCTCGGGGGTAAACTTAAATGCATTCGACAGAAGATTTTTTATAATCTGCTCCAGACGTGTTTTGTCGGAAACGATCCGGTCTGGCAGGTCTGCAGCCAGTTCTATAGAAAAGTCAATCTTTTTGTTCTTGGCAACCTCATCAAAAAGCAGCTCCAGGTTGGTCTTTATTTCTTCGGGATGCAACTGCTCAATCAACAGATCCAGTTTGCCAGACTCGATCTTAGACAGGTCCAGTATATCGTTGATCAGTACGAGCAGATCGTTGCCCGCATTGTGAATGACACCGGCGTACTTAATCTGTTCGGGCGTTAAGTTGGCAGTTTTGTTCTCCCGCAGAATTCGTGCAAGAATGAGGATACTGTTTAACGGCGTACGCAGTTCATGGCTCATGTTTGCCAGAAACTCAGATTTGTATTTACCGGTTACTTCCAGTTCTGCTGCCTTGGCAGAAACGGCATCTTTTGCCTCGTTTACCAGATGATTTTGCTCTTCAAGAAGTTGAGCTTTCTCTTCGAGTTCGGCATTTGTCTGACTAAGTTCTTCCTGCTGCACGCGAAGCTCTTCTTCAGACGCCTGAAGCATCTCGGTTTTATGCATCAGCTCTTCATTGGTGGTACGAAGCTCTTCCTGCTGGCTCTCTAATTCTTCTGCCTGTTGCTGCGTCTGGTCAAACAGGTCCTGTAAAAGCTGCCGCTCATTTGCGCTGTTTATGGCAATGCCGATACCCTCTATTACGTTTTCAAGTAGTGCCAGCCGGCGTTCTTCCGGCCTGTGCAGAAAACCAAGCTCGATCACGGCGATCGTTTCATCTTTGAATACGACGGGTGTAAGGTAGAGGTATGTCGGACTTGCGTTACCCAGGCCGGAAGACACTTTGATATAGTCGGCCGGCAACTGACTGATCATGCGCGCTTGTTGTTCTGTAGCCACCAGTCCCACCAGCCCCTCGCCCGGAACGATCGGTTTCTGATACGACTGCTTTTTTTCAAATGCGAATGCACCTGAGAGAAGCAGGCTTTTACGATTGTGCCCGGTGGTATATATGCCGCCTATAACCGCACCGACATTTTTACAAATAACCTGGATAATACGTTCGGAAAGTTTTTCCAGTTCCTGAACGCCACGCATCGCCTGGTTTACGTTCGATGCGCCTGTAAGCAGCCAGTTTTTGTGCTCGTTTTCAGCCGAGATCGCGATCAGCTCATCATTTGTATGTCTGATCTGCGTTTCGGTTTCCTTTTGCTGGGCAAACGTACGCTGTATAAACGAGAACAGGTACAGAATGAGTAAGAAAATGATCAGGGCACTGCCTGTTACAATAAAGATTGTCCGGTTTTGGCCGTCTTTCATGGCGGTTTTGCGCTGGGCCAGCAGGTTTCGCTCCTGTTTAATCAGGTGCTGACTGATAAACAGGATGCTGTCTTTATAGATTTTACCCTTATCAGTCAAAATAAGGTTTCTGGCGTCCAGCTCGCCCGACTGCATGTTGGCAGACAAGATCCCCGCCATGTCGGCAAGTTTCAGCTTCACAAAACGTTCGAGCGAATCAGTTTTTCTCAGCTGCAGCGGATTATCTTTCAGGAGGTTTTTCAGCATAGCGATCTCAGGCAAAATGCTGTCTGCGCTTGTCCTGTAGGGATCCAGGTATTTGTTTCTCTGGGTAATCACATAACCGCGCAGGCCGGTTTCGGCGTTAAGCATATTACGCTCAATGCGCTGTACGTTTGCAATCACATCATAGGTATGTGCTACCCAGTTCATTTCCTCATCGAGCGATTTAACGCTGCGGTATGAAGTGACAGCTGAAAACAATACGAAAAGCAGGGAAACGGCAAAACCGGTCAGCACCTGTTGCCTGAAGGTAAGATTGAACATACGCGCGCGCAATTGCTGGTTAGCCGGTAAAGATAAGCTGTAAGCCAGAAAAAAGAAATTGCCGTATTAAAAAGGAAAAGATTTGGCAAAACCCGCGCTGATCGGTATCGTTGTTTCTCCGATCCACACCTGATAGCGGTCATACCTGCTGATTTTGCTTTTTGAAACGATAAAGGCGCGGTGTGTACGGATAAAGTCATTCTGTGGCAGCATCAGCAGCATTTCCTGGATGGGGAGCCTTGTACTGATACGCTTGCCGCTCTGCAAATGCACCTGCGTGTAGTTGCCGCCGGCTTCAATGTACAGGATGTCATCAAGTTGAACACGTACCTGTTCATAACCATCTTTGATAAAAACAGACTGATCTGTTTTTGGTGCCGAGGCGTTTTGGCGCAGGTCAAGAAGCTGCTGCGCTTTGTTGCAGGCTTTGAGAAACCGGGATAAGGCAAATGGCTTGAGCAGGTAATCGATGGCATCAAGCTCAAAACTTTTTACAGCATGTTCTGTGTATGCCGTAGTGAAAACCACCATCGGCGGATTGGCCAGCGTGCTCAGGAAATCGATGCCGCTGATGTCTGGCATTTTGATGTCGAGAAAGAGCAGATCGACCGGATTTTTCTGCAGGTAGGCCATGGCCTCAAATGCATTGGTAAACGTGGCCTTTAACTCAATGAAAGGCACTTTTCCGGCATGAGACTTTATGATATCGAGCGCGATAGGCTCATCGTCAATGGCGATTGCAATCATTCTCCTGGTCGTTGTTTTTATTTATAAGGTGAAGATAAGGCTTTTACTGGTGCAGTCATTAAAGCTCGAGGGTAAGGTGAATAAAAAACTCTTTGGCGCTTTCCCTGACAATCAGTTCATGCCGGTTCGGATACATCAGCGCCAGGCGTTTCTTTACGTTCTGCAGGCCGATGCCACTCTTTAATTTTTCAGGGTCATTGTCTGCTTTCAGATGAATGCTGTTATGTACATCAAAAAATAACCTGTTTTCTTTTGTCTGAAGCGAAATACGGATATGCGAGGGCTGTTGAAGGCTGATGCCATGCTTAAACGCATTTTCTACAAAGGGAATCAGGAGCATTGGAGTGATTTGCAGGGCACCCGGCTGGTCCTGGATCTGCTCGATAATCTGCACCTGTGCCGACGCAGATGTACGCAGTTTTTGTAGATCAATATAGTTCAGCAGATAGTCTATCTCCCGCGTTAGCGAAATTTTGTCCTGCATGTTTTCCTGCAGCATAAACCGCATCATATCACCAAGTTTTTGAATGCCTTCGCCGGTGCGTTCAGCATTTTCCTGCAGCGCCGTTCCATAAAGCGTATTCAGCGCATTAAACAGGAAGTGTGGATTGATTTGTGATTTCAGGAAACTCAGGCTCGCGTCTGATTTGCCAAGCTCACTCTTCAGCGAAGAAATTTCTGCCAGGTTCGCGTTTCGGCGTCTGTACACATACCATGAGAACGGCGCACTGATAAACAACTGCACGGGTAAATTAAAGCAGATCACAACCAGGATAATCTGCCTGTTGTTGCCAAAGAGTGTGGCAAGAAGGCCCAGTGGAATAGTTAAAGCAACTGCAAGCAGGAATATCCGACCGAAATACGCCCTGAACTTCATCATTTTGCCTGCGAGTTCAGGAATCAGGTAATAAAGAGAATAGATAACTACACCTATCGTAGCGAATACAATCAATGTCCAGCTGACAATAATCTCAAGCGGTGCACCGCTCACGATCCAGAAAAGCAAACCGATAAACCAGAAGGCGGCGCCGAAAAGAATCTCCAGCATCATCCGGTTGTCCTTACCAAATGGCGGCTGATTGCCCGCCCGGAAATGAATGATCAGCTGTTTCAGTGTAAAATAGATCACGATAATAATGATCATCCAGGTCGCATAAGTAAATGCCTGGAAAAATATATGGTTATAGCCGGTTTGAATATCAGCATACCGAACCAGCAGATATGCCTTGCTGTATGTGCCTGTTATACCGAGTATGATGCCCGTTATGACATAGGTAACAGCAAGCAGCACCCCGTTGAGTGCAATATTTTCGCGTTTTACAAGTGCGGGTAGCACACAGAAATGCAGCAGCAGAAATACGAAGTAGAGCAGGGAGTATCTGAAAAGCTCGGGGATAAAGAAGTTCGAAAAATGCGAGAACCTGATTCCTGCTTCTTTAAACTCATACCAGTCTCGCCAGGGAAGGTTGGGTGAATCGCTGCCCGCCTGCGAAACCAGGAAAAACACAGCCATAGCGTATAAGGCCGTAGCAACCCAAAATTCAACTTTATTGATGTCTTTTACTTTCATGTCTGATAAAAATCTGATGCAATGTTAGGCAGCACGTGGCACCATATTTCAAAAATGTGATAAACATCGATAAAAATGTGATGAATCTGAAAGCCGCCCGGCTTCGTGCTGGTCATTTCAGTGCGAACGGCCTGAACAGAGCAATTTTTGGCTTCAGGTAAACAAGTGTTCTTAAATCAAAACCAGTTTTTACGGGCTTCAGCACATTTAGTACTGCATTCAGCACATTTTCTATGTATGTCGTTGCACCAGGCTAATCTTGCATCAGTAAATCCTACAAAAATTAAGAAAATGAACTCGAAAAAATACTTTTTATGCTGCCTGATCATCATATTAAGTTATGCCGCTGCGCGTGCACAGAAAACGGCATCAATCCGCGGTCGGCTTGTTGACTCTGCCGATCACAAGCCGGTTGGCGGCGTAAATATTTCCATACGCAAGGAAAAAAACACCGTATCAACGGTCAATTCAGATGCAAACGGTGTGTTCCTGTTAAAAACACTTGCTCCTGCACTTTACAAACTTATTTTCACAAGAATAGGTTATGCGCCCCGCGAAGTCCAGATCAGGATAGAGCCGGAAGCGAGTGATCGCGATCTGGGCACGATTGCCCTGCTCGCCTCAAGCCATAGCCTTAAAGAAGTTGCTGTAACAGGCAGCAAACCACTCGTTAAACAGGATATTGACCGGATCACTTATGATGTTCAGGCAGATCCCGACAGCAAGGTGCGCAGTGTGCTCGAAGTGATGCGAAAGGTACCGTTGATCACCATCGATGGGATGGACAACATCAAACTTAAAGGCAGCGGCAATTTTAAAATCCTGATCAACGGGCGCGCATCGGGTATGATCGCCAGGAACCCGCAGGATATTTTAAAGGCAATGCCGGCTTCAAGCATTCAGAAAATTGAAGTCATTACAACGCCGCCCGCAAAATATGACAGCGAAGGGCTTGCGGGCCTGATCAATATCATTACCAATAAAAAAGTAGACGAGGGTTACAATGGCCGGCTGGGCCTGCGGTACATAGACCCCTCCCAGGGATTGCGCGGGTCGGGAAACACCACGATCAAAACGGGTAAATGGGGCTTTATGTTTGATGCCGGTGTAGCAAACCGTAATCAGCCTGCGGTAGTGTCTTCCAGCAACCGGGTCAGCTCAGGCGCACAGGCGGGGAGTCTCTTTCAGTCAGGCAACAATGTCTCTAAAGGTATGAATTACTATGGTTCAACACAGATCAGTTTTGAAGCCGATAGCCTGAACCTGCTCACGGCATCATTCGCATTTTACAACAACCGGCGCAGAACCACCGATCTGCAGCAGTCGCGTTTATACAATACGGAAAGCAGCCTTCAGCAGGGCTTCGACTTACTGAACACAGGTCGCAACGGCTGGGACGGCATGGATGGCGGACTCAACTACCAACTCGGCTTTAAGCGGAACAAAGAACAGCTATTTACTTTCTCCTACCAGTTTATGCGTTCAGGTAACCTGCAGAACAACGATATTTTTATATCCGAACGGGTGAACTATGATGCGGCAAACTACCGGCAAAACAACCGCGGATTTTTGCTTGAGCAAACCATCCAGGCAGATTACGTTCATCCGGTTAGCAAAAATTTTAATATCGAAGCTGGTGGAAAGGCCGTGATACGCGACAATAAAAGTACCTACGGTTTTGCTTCTTTCAATACTGCTGCGCAGGATTATGTGGAAGACCCGCAGCGTACCAACAATTTTCTGAATACGCAGAATGTGTACGGCGTTTACAATTCTTACCAGTACAACCTTGGTAACTGGGGCTTCAAGGCGGGTGTAAGGGCTGAACTGACCTCGATTGACGCCGATTTTGTATCTCAGGAACAGGAGCTGAGCAAAACTTTTTTTAACGTCATTCCATCGGTGTCTGTAGCCCGCAAACTGAAAGATCAGAGCACGCTGAATTTTGGCTATACGCAGCGTATTGAGCGGCCGGGTATCTGGGAATTGAATCCTTTTGTAGATAGTTCAAACCCTAACTTTATCTCGTTCGGCAACCCCGGTCTCAGGCCGGTGCTGAGCAACAATTTTGAGCTTGGCTACAGCAGATACAAGAAAGGGTCTATAAACGTCAACCTCAGTTATGCATTTGCCAACCGCACCGTGCAAAGGTTAAGCTGGTATGATGAGATACAACAGGTAACCTTTTCCAGCTATCAGAATATAGGGCAGGACCGCCGTCTGGGGGCTAACCTGCATATCCGTTACCCGTTGGCCAAGTCTATCGACTTCAATTTCGGGGGAAATCTGTATTATGTCTGGTTTAGCGGTGCCAGCGACGGACGTCTTTATCAGAATGACGGCCTGCAGGGCCATGCCTATGGTAACCTGAATGTTAATCTTGGAAAAGGTACCCGCGCAGGCGTTGAATACGACTATAACAGCCCGAATCTTACACTGCAGGGGCGATCGAACCAGCTTCATAATTCAATCTTTTTTGTCAGCAAAGACATTATCAAGAACAAACTCATGTTTGCTGCGGCAGCCATTAATCCTTTCCAGAAGTTCCGCGAGATCAGAAATATCACCTCCGGCGCCAACTTCAACCAGAACAGTTTTACACAGAACTACTATCGGCAGTTCGGAGTAGATCTGACCTGGCGGTTCGGCGCCTTGAAACAGGGCATACGGAAAAACCGCAGGGGTATCCAGAATGATGACGTCAAGTCTGGAAACAGCCAGAACTAGCCCGAACGTATAAAAACTTTGGCAAATTGGAGCCGTGCTTTTCTCAGTTGCGTACCGGTGCGGTTTTTTACATTTCCGGGATGCTTATGTTGCCCTTAAATAGGTAATTTGGCGCAAAAAAAAATCTGAATAAACATATGCTTACAGTATACGGTATTCCCAATTGCAACACGGTTAAAAACGCCAGAGCCTGGCTTCAGGAATCGGGGATTGAGTATGCCTTCCACGATTTTAAAAAATCGGGTATAACCGAAGATAAATTGAAACAGTGGTTTGAGGCATTCGGCTGGGAGCAGGTCCTGAATAAAAAGGGCCTGACCTGGAAAAAACTCAGTGCAGAAGAACAGGCCGCCGTAAAGGATGAGACATCGGCTGCGAAGATGCTGATGAACAACACCAGCGCCATCAAACGCCCGGTTGTCGAACAGAACGGTAAGCCGGTGCTGATCGGTTTCAGTGAAGACAGCTACACCCCGGTTTTGCGTTAGTGTCTTGTTAAATTCTGTTAAATGCAAACCAAGCCAGCGATAACTATGTTAATATTGCGTTATGATGCGTAAGTTATTGATCACCGGAATCCTATTAATGCCGCTCCTGGCAGCTGCCCAGACTGTTGTAACCGGGGGGGTATATGATCAGCAGCGGAGATCGATTCCGCTTGAAGGTGCAATCATTACGAACATCAAAAGCCAGCGCACCGCGCAAAGCGACAAAAGCGGCCGGTTCACCCTGGCGGCCAACACCGGCGATTTGCTTCAGATCAAACTGGCGGGCTATCGTACCGATACAGTTTATCTGCCGAACCTTCTGCCTAAGTTTATTTACCTCACCGAACAGGCTACCAGCCTTCGTGATGTAGAAATTAAAGGTGCCCGGGTGGCCAAAGGCATTGGCGGTCCGGATCCGGAGGCTGAAGAATTCAGACGTTTCGGTACCGGCGGTAATCTGAACCGCAAGGCAAATAATGGAAAGGTGGGTGGTCTGAACCTGAATCTGGGTTACGGGAAATACCGTCGTGCGCAGAAAAAAGAAGCTGAACTTGACCGGCGGTCACGACTTTACGATGAGATTAATTATAATTTCAACGAACAAACCGTTGCGAACCTCATTAACACACTGAAAGGGCAGGAGCTGAAAGACTTTATTTCCTACTACAAGCCGCGCCCCGAAGACGTGTCAGGTAACGAAAAGTTTGATTACAATGCTTATATCGTAGACTCCTACAATCAGTGGGTAAAACTCAGCCCTGAACAGCGCAAACAACGATCGCTGCCAAAGCTTGACGCCAACTAAGCCTTTTTAGTAACATTCTTGCCGGTAAACTTTGAGCTCCGCGCAAATCGGCTAAATTTGCGACCAGTATCAATTAACTGACCATTATGAATGAAAAACTTGCAAGGATCTTCGGATCTCTGGGCATGTTGCTGGCGCTTGCGGTTTCAGCCGGTGCCCAGGAAACCCCACAAAAAGGATACAGCTACCAGGATGCGTTCAGTCCGCTGTTTTATACGCAGAACGGCAATGAATACCGTTCAGCAAGCGGATACCCTGGTCCGAAATACTGGCAAAACAGGGTAGACTATCAAATCCGGGCTGAGCTGAACGAGGCGAAAAATCTCGTTACGGCCAGTATGACGATTACCTATAAGAATAACAGTCCGGATAAATTGCCGTTTCTCTGGCTGCAGCTGGACCAAAACCTGTTCGCAGACTCTTCGCGCGGTAATGCCATCATTCCGGCAAAAAGCCGGTATGGCGCCCAGGGAGAAAAGTTTGACGGAGGTTATAAAATCAGCAATCTGACCGTCTTAAGAAAAGGTAAAGCGCTTAAGTTCAACCGGATAATTGAAGATACACGGATGCAGATCCGCCTGGATGAGCCTATGCAGGCCGAAGGTGATGTGCTTACCATCAAAATGGATTATTCGTTTGTAATTCCGAAAGAAGGTTCAGACCGCCTTAGCCATGTGACCACAAAAAATGGTGAGGTTTATGCCGTGGCGCAATGGTTTCCGCGTATGTCGGTTTATGACGACGTTCTTGGCTGGAACACCCTTCCATACTGGGGCGCAGGAGAGTTTTATACCGAGTATGGCGATATCAACTTCGAAATTACAGCTCCGGCCAGCCATATTGTGATGGGCGGTGGCGAGTTGCTAAATCCCAAAGAAGTTTTCACCGCCGCACAATTGAAGCGATGGGAAGAAGCAAAACAAAGCGACAAGACTGTGCACGTGCGTACTGAAGCCGAAGTTACAGACCCCGCTTCACGCCCTTCTAAAGAAAAACTTACCTGGAAATTCCGGATCAATAACGCACGTGATGCTGCCTGGGCTTCCTCAAAGGCGTTTGTTCTTGATGCAGCGCGCATCAACCTGCCAAGTGGTAATAAATCGCTTGCCGTCTCGGCACATCCGGTTGAAAGTAACGGACAGGATGCCTACGGTCGTGGTGTAGAATATGTGAAAGCTTCAATTGAGCATTACTCAAAAATGTGGTACGAATATCCATATGCAATGGCTGTGAACGTAGGTGCTGCTATCGGTGGCATGGAGTATCCGGGCATCGTTTTCTGCAGCTGGAAAGCAAAGGGACAGAGTGTATGGGGTGTGATTGACCATGAATTCGGCCATACATGGTTCCCCATGATCGTTGGTTCAAACGAACGTAAATACGGCTGGATGGACGAAGGCTTTAACACCTTCATCAACGGCCTTTCTTCAGATGCCTTCAATAATGGCGAGTACAAGGAACGCCCGATGAATATGCATGTGGTAGGTGCCCGTCTGATCGGAAATCCGAATGGCGACAAGATGATGCTGATTCCGGATGGCATGGCTGAAAGAAATATCGGTGTAAACCTGTATTTCAAACCAGGCATGGGGCTCAAGTTGCTTCGCGACCAAATACTCGGGCCTGATCGTTTTGATTATGCATTCAGACAATATATTAAACACTGGGCATATAAGCACCCAACCCCGTTTGACTTTTTCCGTGCAATGGATAATGGTGCGGGAGAGGAACTTTCATGGTTCTGGCGCGGCTGGTTTATTGAAAACTGGAAGATGGACCAGGCTGTAACTGATGTTGCTGCGGTGAAAGAAAACGGAGCAGTAAAGCAGATTAACATCACTGTGACCAATCTTGATAAGTTGCCAATGCCGATTATTCTGCAGGTTAAAACCAAAAGCGGAAAAACAGATCGTATTAAAGTAGCGGCAGACGTTTGGATGCGCAATACAAAATGGACCATCCGTTATCCAAGCTCAGAAGAGCTGGTTTCTGTAGTGCTCGACCCTGACAAGGTTTTACCCGATGCAAATGAAGAAAACAATAGCTGGACAGCTAAATAATATCAAAAGTCCGCGGCAACTGCCGCGGACTTTTTTACTTTCCCGATTTTGCGTTTCAGCAGAAAATTCACAACTTACCGCTGATGTTTGAACCCAGGCAAAACAAACTGGTATCCGGATTCTTTTCCTGGTACATCTCTTTCCTGATTAAAAGAAACTTTGCTTCCTATACCTATAGTGATATCGAGGCAGGCGGGACACAATCCATACTGATGCTTGCCAACCATTTCAGCTGGTGGGACGGATTTCTGCTTTTTCATCTGAACAAAAAAGTCTTTCACAGAAAATTTCATGTGCTGATTACCGGCGAGAATTACAGATCGGTCTTTTTTCTAAAATACCTGGGCGGCTTCGCGGTAAGCCGCAGGGGAAAAGATATTGTTGATACCTTAAGTTTTGCCGGCGGGCTGCTTGAACAGCCGGGCAACCTGGTGCTGCTGTTTCCGCAAGGCAAGATCTATTCAAACCATATTGGCAGTGTTCAGTTCGAGAAAGGCGTCATGCAGATCCTGCAGGCTGGCGAGCGCCGGTTTCGTATCCTGTTTGCCGCGACATTAACCGATTACTGGGAACACAAAAAGGCTTCGGTACGCACGTACCTGCAGGAGTGGATTCCCGAACAATACGTGAGTCTGCAATTGTTGAAAAATGCATACAATAAACATTATCAACATGCCGTGGAAGAGCAAACCCGTAAAGCAGTATGATCATATTTCTCTATGCGGTACTTGTCTTCCTGGTGTTGCGTTTTAGTGTAACCGTATTCAACTTTGTGTCTAATCCAAAGCTTGGACGTTACGGGCGGCACTATGACGACCCCGTTTCTATCCTGATCCCGGCCCGTAATGAGGCCGGTCGCATCGGTATCCTGTTGCAGTCAATTCTTGACCAGGATTATGAAAATTACGAAGTGATCGTTCTTGACGACGACTCATCAGACGACACATACGCGGTTTGCGAAGCCTTTGCACAGGCCGACAACCGGTTCCATGTACTTAGAGGCCAATCGCTGCCTGATGGCTGGCTGGGGAAAAACTTTGCCTGCTTCCAGCTGGCGGAGAAAGCTTCGGGAAGCGCCTTTCTTTTTCTTGATGCCGATGACCGGGTATCTTCCGGATTGATCAACAATTTGTTGTTCCGCCTGAAAACATATAACCTGACGCTCATCAGTCTTTTTACCAACCAGATCATGCGCAGCTTGGGCGAGTACTGCGCCGTGCCGCTGATGCATTTTCTGCTTTTAAACCTGTTGCCACTGCGTTTGGTCAGGTTGAGCCGCAATCCGGCCTTTTCTGCGGCCAGCGGTCAGTGTATGTTCTTTGATGCCGCCGTTTACCGGAAGCAACAATGGCACGAACAGGTACGTTCAAAAGTTGTAGAAGACATCGAGATCATGAAACTCGTAAAGACAAATGGTTACCAGGCAGAGGCCCTCCTTGCAAACGGTTTTGTGCATTGCCGGATGTACGGGGATTTTTCCTCCTCGGCAGATGGTTTCAGCAAAAATTTACTTGCCGGCTTCGGAAACAACATCTTCATCCTGCTGTTGTATCTGGCATTGGTCATTGCCGGTCCGGTGCTGATGGCAATTGAATTTGATATTCGTTTGCTTATCTTGCCCGCGGTTTTGATCATTTTTTCAAGAATGATGATTGCGTACTTGTCCGGACAAAAGGTGCTTTATAATCTTTTGCTGCATCCCCTGCAGATGTGCGCATTCTTATTCATTGCCATCTTATCAATAAAAAAACACCTGTTTAAAACAAGTACATGGAAGGGACGCACGATCCGGTCGATCTGAAAGCAAAAAAAATCGCTGTTGCCGTAATTATCATTTTTCACCTGGTAGGCCTCATCGGTTTTATCTATGAGCCGCTCAGACCTTATTTCTTACAACTGGTCCCGTTTCACCTGCTGCTGATGTTTGGGGTAATCTTATTTTCCTATCAGGGCTCGTTTAAACGGCTCATGCTGTTTGTAAGCGGCGTGCTGGTAAGCGGTTTCCTGGTCGAGGTACTGGGCGTATACACCGGCAAAATCTTCGGGAATTACTATTATGGCGACACGCTCGGTGTTAAAGTATTCACAGTTCCGCTGCTTATGGGTGTTAACTGGGTTATCCTGATATTCAGCGTTGCCCAGCTGGTAAAAAGCATCGGCGTAAGAAACAGTATCGTTGCCTCAGTGCTCGGCGCACTGTTGCTTACCGGCTTTGATTTTTTCCTGGAACCGGTAGCCATGGCACTCGATTTCTGGCACTGGGACTGGCATACCATTCCGCTGCAGAACTATGTGGCCTGGTTTGTCGTGTCGCTCATTCTGCTTAAATTCTGTTATGCTACGGATTTAAAGCAACAAAAGTATGTCGGCCCGGTT
This sequence comes from Pedobacter sp. SYP-B3415, assembly GCF_004138205.1. Taxonomy (GTDB): domain Bacteria; phylum Bacteroidota; class Bacteroidia; order Sphingobacteriales; family Sphingobacteriaceae; genus Pedobacter. The sequence goes on along the minus strand of NZ_RXNQ01000037.1, from coordinate 26,481 downwards.
ATGTTTGTGGCACAGCTGCTCTTTTTTGCAACGCTGCACTTTGCGATTGCGTAAGATAAATTGTGTATTTTTGCGGTGATGAGTTATAACCTTTCAGTTTCTATCGATAAATCTTCCGGGTTTTGTTTCGGCGTCGTTTACGCGATCGAAATGGCTGAAGATATTCTGGATGCCGAAGGCTATCTCTATTGCCTCGGCGATATTGTTCACAATGACGAAGAGGTGCTGCGCCTGAAGCAAAAGGGTTTGATTATCATCAACCATGATGATCTTCAGGAATTACGCAATGAAAAAGTATTGATCCGTGCCCATGGTGAAGCGCCCTCTACATACGAGCTTGCCCTGGCAAATAATTTGACACTGATTGATGCATCCTGCCCCGTGGTGCTTAAGCTGCAGAACCGCATAAAAAATTCTCACGATGAGGATGAATCCATTCTGATCTTTGGAAAACACGGCCATGCTGAGGTAATCGGATTGCAGGGACAAACTGATGGAAAAGCGATCGTTTTCCAGGACCTGGCCGAACTTGATGACCGGGAACTTCCGCAAAAATTTACGCTTTACAGTCAGACCACAAAAAGCACCGAGAAGTTCTACAAAATCAAAGAACAGCTCCTTGGCAGAGGTTATGAAGTAAAGGCGAATGATACGATCTGCCGTCAGGTGTCTAACCGCTATGAGGAGCTTGAAGCCTTTGTCCAGGGTTTTAATAAGATCGTTTTTGTGTCCGGTAAAAAATCTTCAAACGGAAAGGTGCTGTATGATGTTTGTAAGAAATATAACCCCGAATCTTATTTTGTTTCTACGGTTGAAGAGATTGATAAAGGATGGTTCAGGGAAAATGATAAGGTAGGGATCTGTGGCGCCACATCTACACCCATGTGGCTCATGAAGCAGGTCAAAGAAGAGCTTGAACGTTACTGATCCCGCCAACAAGCCAGGCGTCATGCATGCACAAAAACCATCATCTGTTACCGGTCTGTTCGCAGCCGGCTGCCTTATTACACTCTGGCTGGTTAGTCTGCTATTGCTTCTCGACTGGGATTTCTCCTGGACCAATCCGCTGGTTTACCTGATGGTTCTTATCCAGATGCACCTCTTTACCGGTCTTTTTATTACAGCGCACGATGCCATGCACGGAAGCGTATCGCCAAATGCTTCGCTAAACCGCTTCGTTGGCCGTGTATGCGCGTTTTTGTACGCAGGCTTTTTCTATGATGGTCTTTATGCACGGCACCACCGGCATCATAGCCATGTACATACGGCAGAGGACCCTGATTACGCGCCTCATGGCTTTCTGCGCTGGTACTTCAGTTTTATGCTTCAGTACCTGACCTGGATCCAACTTGTAATAATGGCCATACTTTATAACGTCCTCAAGATCTGGTTCCCTGAAAAGAACATTCTTCTGTTTTGGGTAGCCCCGGCGCTTTTGAGTACTTTACAGCTTTTTTACTTCGGTACCTATCTGCCGCACCGGGGCGAGCATGACAATATTCATCATGCCAGAAGCCAGCAAAAGAATCATTTACTTGCTTTTATAAGCTGTTATTTCTTCGGATATCATCTTGAGCATCATGAACGTCCCTACCTTCCCTGGTGGCAGCTTTATAAAACAAAAAGCCACTCAGGATAGCGAGAGGCGGGAGATTTTTACGCAGAAATGTCTGGCCAGCGGTGCGAATTGGCGATATTTGCCCGCGAACAGCAAAACCTGAAGCCCAGCGCTTCTATTTATTTTTATATGGGGAAAAAAGGAATACTACTTGTAAACCTGGGCACACCCGATAGCCCGGAAGTTAAAGATGTAAAACGCTACCTGGACCAGTTCCTGATGGACGAACGGGTTATCGATATTGCAGCCTTCAGGCGGGCCTTGTTGGTTAAAGGTATCATTGTCCCTTTCAGAAGCCCCAAAACTTCTGCGCTGTACAAAAAAATCTGGGGACCCCAGGGTTCTCCGTTACTCTACTACAGCAAGATCCAGGCGCAGATGCTTCAGGATGAGCTGGGCGACGACTACCACGTTGAGCTGGCTATGCGTTATCAGAATCCGTCGATCGAAAGCGCATTGGCAAACCTCAAAGCCGGGCTCGTTGAGAGCATCCGGGTTATTCCCCTGTTTCCTCAATACGCATCAGCCAGCACAGGTTCCGTTATGCAGCTTGTTATGGAGCTTTTGTCCCGGTGGCCCACCATTCCCCCGGTTTCATTTGTGAACTCATTTCATAACCATCCGCTGGTTATCCGGACATTTGCAGAACATGCACAAAAGCATGACGTAGCCTCGTATGACCATGTCCTGTTCAGTTTCCATGGACTTCCTGAGCGGCAACTGTTAAAGTGCGACCATACGGGAAGTCATTGTTTGAAACGCGACAACTGTTGTGAGCAGCTTACAGATGTGAACAAATTCTGCTATTCAGCACAAGGTCATGATACGGCAAGGCTGATTGCTGCAGAGCTGGGCATAACACGCGAACAATATACTGTGTGTTTTCAATCGCGCCTTGGCAAAGAGCCCTGGGTGCAGCCCTATACCACAGACGTGCTGAAAAAGCTTGCCGCTGAAGGCAAAAAACGTTTGCTGGCATTTAGCCCGGCCTTTGTGGCCGATTGCCTGGAAACGGTCTATGAAATTACAGTAGAATACCATGAAGAATTCAAGGCTCTTGGCGGTGAGCACGTGCATCTGGTAGAAAGCCTGAACGACAATCCGAAGTTTATTGAGGCGCTGGCAGACCTGGCTTTGAATCATTAGATATGGCTCTTTACCAGGTAGTGATCATGGGCGTCTCGGGCAGCGGAAAATCTGTTGTCGGTCAGGCCATCGCCAGGGCGCTGGCTGCGGCCTTTCTTGAGGGCGATGCCTATCATTCGGAAGCAAATGTCGAAAAGATGAGCAGGGGAATTGCGCTGCAGGATGAAGATCGTGCCGGTTGGCTGAAAACCCTGCATGAGGAAATTTTTTTGCATCACCGGGAAGGAAAGTCATTCGTTTTAAGTTGCTCCGCACTCAAAAAAAGCTACCGCGATCTGCTGCGGGAGGGCATCCCCGGTCTCTGCTTTCTATACCTTCACGTTGAGAAAGAGCTGCTGAGGTCAAGACTATCAAAGCGAGAGGGACATTATATGCCGGCCAGCCTGCTTGACAGTCAGCTGGCAACGCTCGAACCGCCTGTAACAGATGAAAACGCGATCACAATAGATGCATCAGTAAGCCAGGAGGAGGTAATCCGCACCTGCTTGCTTGCCTTAGAAAAACAAAATGGACACAGATCAAGATAAATTACAACAACTTACTGAACGCACCAGTGGCGACTACCAGGCATTTCTGTACGACGTTGATGGGACCCTTGCTGATAACATCGATGCCCATAAACGTTCATATGCAGAGGTAGCTGCCGGCTATGGCGTAAACCTTGATACCGCACTGATTGACGAAACAGCCGGCTGGCCAACCGTTGTCGTTGCAAAAGAGATTAGCCGCCGTTATGGGGTTCAATTGCCTGATACGTTCGCTGCTGAGAAATCGGCGGTCTTTTTTGAAAAGTTTATCGAGCATACTATTCCTGTTGGGTTCGTGGTTCAGCATCTCAGGAATCATGCGGGCAAAGTCAGGATCGGCGTGGTGTCAGGTGGTTCCAGAACAACCGTTACCCGCACACTGACGGTACTCGGCATCATTGATCTGATCGAAGTAATGGTTTGTGCCGGCGAAACGAAGCTGGGTAAACCTCATGCAGATCCCTTCCTGCTTGCCGCACAACAGCTGGGCGTAGACCCTGCAAAATGTATTGTATTTGAAGATGGACAGCCCGGAGTTGACGGCGCGATTGCAGCCGGAATGGACTGGGTGCGTGTTGATCAGATTTGACCAAGCATCCGGCTCAGGATAACAGCTGTTGCACCCGTTTTTTTCTGCACATAGCTTCGGGCACGGTCGCCCGCTACGGCGTCTGCTTTAAGCATGTTGAAGGCTGCAAGCAATGAGGCCTCATCACTGATCCGGCAGGCAGCGTTTACGGCCCGAAGATCCTGTGCCTCCTGGAACTTGTGGTCGTTTGGTCCGTAGATTACTGGTAAGCCAAACGCCGCTGCCTCGAGCGTGTTATGAATACCGGCGCCAAAGCCTCCGCCAATGTAGGCGATTTTTCCGTATTGATAGAGCGATGACAGCATGCCGATGTTGTCAATAATCAGAATCTGCGCGTTTGCAGCCCTTTCATTAGAAAACTCAGAAAAAAACAAGGCTTCAGGAAAACGTTTTTTCAGCTCGCTAAGGTGGCTTTCCCCAATTTCATGCGGTGCCAGCACCATTTTCCAATCCGGGTTTTTCTCCATCAGACCCGCAAGTAAGCGCTCGTCTGCGGGCCAGGTGCTGCCTGCAACCAGCAGGGGTTTTTCCGCACTGAATCTTGCCACCTCATCAATGTGGCGTGCTACTGTTGCATGCGCTGCAACACGGTCAAACCGCGTATCGCCCGCTAAAACCAGGTTGTAAAAGCCAAGACTGCGAAGCAGGTTTACGCTTTCCTGATTTTGAAGGAAAAAGAATCGTACCGATTTAAGAATCTTTCTGTAGAAGCCGCCGTACCATTTGAAATAAATTTGTTCCTTTCTGAAAATTGCCGAAACCATGTAAAGCGGAATGTTACGCTTTTTAAGCGTCAGGAAATAGTGGTGCCAATAGTCGTACTTGACAAATATGGCCATTTCCGGATTAATTGAGTCAATGAAGCGCCTGGCATTTTCTGCCGAATCGAGCGGAAGATAAAAGACGGCGTTTGCCAGGTCATAATTTTTTCTGATCTCGTAGCCTGATGGCGAAAAAAAGGTGATGATGATCCGTTTATCCGGTCTGGCAACTTTCAGGGCCTCTAAAACGGGCCGGCCCTGTTCAAATTCGCCCAGCGAGGGGAAGTGAAACCACACATGCTGCACGCTCGGATCTATCTTTTCAGAAATATTTTTCCAGACGTTTTTCCTTCCCTGCACAAAGAGACGCGCTTTACCATTCCATAAGGCAACCATCCTGATCAACAGGCCATAAATTCTTATTGATATGTTGTAAAGCAAAAGCATCTTCACATCTTATTTATTATCTTCGCCGAAGATAGATTTTTAAAAATTAATCCTAAAACTCAATGAAGATCGCAGTAATCGGAACAGGCTATGTAGGCCTTGTCACAGGTACCTGTCTTGCTGAAACAGGAAATGACGTGATATGCGTCGATATTAACGAAGCGAAAGTTAAAAAAATGCAGGATGGACAGGTACCCATTTATGAGCCGGGTCTCGATCTTCTTTTTCACCGCAACATTGCCCAGAACCGCCTTACTTTTACAACAGACCTGAGCGCTGCTGTGAAAGAGGCACAAATTATATTTATGGCCCTCCCGACGCCTCCGGGCGGAGACGGAGCTGCCGATCTCTCTTATATCCTTGGCGCTGCCAAAGATATTTCGAAACTCATTACCGAGTATAAGGTTATTGTGAACAAATCAACGGTTCCGGTAGGGACTGCCGATAAAGTACAGGCGGTTTTCAAAGAGCATACTGAGATTGAGGTAGATGTGGTGTCGAACCCTGAATTTCTGCGGGAAGGTGTCGCGGTAGAAGACTTTATGAAACCCGATCGCGTGGTAGTAGGTACAACCAGCGAAAAGGCGAAGAAACTGATGGCTGAATTGTACGGTCCGTATGTACGTCAGGGAAACCCGATTCTATTTATGGATGAGCGTTCTTCTGAACTGACTAAATATGCTGCCAACTCTTTCCTGGCAACAAAAATTACCTTTATGAACGAGATTGCAAACCTTTGCGAGCTCGTGGGTGCAGATGTAGATGCAGTCCGTAAGGGAATTGGCTCTGACAGCCGTATTGGTAAACGATTCCTGTTTCCTGGCGTAGGTTATGGCGGATCCTGCTTCCCTAAAGACGTTCAGGCACTCGTTAAATCGGCAGATGAAAATGAGTACGATTTTGCGATTCTGAAGTCGGTAATGGACGTCAACGAAAAACAAAAAACCATCCTGGTGGAGAAAGTGCTTAAATATTACGGCAACAACATCCAGGGAAAACATTTTGCTCTCTGGGGTCTTGCTTTCAAACCGGAGACTGATGACATCCGCGAGGCACCGGCTCTGTACATTATTGATGCACTGGTGAAACATGGTGCAACTGTTACCGTTTTTGATCCGGAAGCCATGGCAAATGTTAAGGCCCTGATTGGTGACAAGGTTGCCTATGCGGAAAACCCTTATGATGCCCTGCAGGATGCCGATGCCCTTCTTATCGTTACCGAGTGGTCGCTGTTTCGCAACCCTGATTTCGACCGCGTTGAAAGCAGCCTGAAAAACAAGATCATCTTTGACGGCAGAAACCTGTACGATCTTGAAAAGATGATCGACCTGGGTTATTATTATAACAGTATCGGACGTAAGCAGATCAATTAAAAAATGGCCAGAAAAAGAGTTCTAATAACAGGTGCCGCAGGCTTTCTTGGCTCGCACCTTTGCGACAGATTCATCGCCGAAGGCTTTCATGTGATCGGCATGGACAACCTCATTACCGGCGATCTTGATAATATTGAACATCTGTTCAAATTAGAGACTTTCGAGTTTTACAATCACGACGTTTCAAAATTTGTACATGTTCCCGGCGAACTGGACTACATCCTGCACTTTGCATCGCCGGCCAGCCCGATCGATTACCTGAAAATCCCAATCCAGACCCTCAAGGTCGGTTCTCTCGGAACGCATAACCTGCTTGGCCTGGCCAGGGCCAAGAAAGCAAGGATGATCATCGCATCTACCTCAGAAATCTATGGAGATCCCAGCGTTAACCCGCAGCCCGAGGAATACTGGGGCAATGTGAACCCGGTTGGTCCGCGGGGAGTTTACGACGAGGCAAAACGTTTCCAGGAAGCCATCACCATGGCTTACCATACCTTTCACGGTCTGGAGACCCGGATTGTCAGGATATTTAATACCTACGGACCACGTATGCGTTTGAACGATGGACGCGTTCTTCCTGCTTTTATCGGGCAGGCGCTGCGGGGTGAAGACCTCACCGTTTTCGGCGATGGCTCTCAAACCCGCTCATTCTGTTATGTTGATGACCTGGTCGAGGGGATATACCGCTTGCTGATGTCAGATTACGCCTCACCGGTCAACATCGGGAACCCCGATGAGATTACCATTAAACAATTCTGTGAGGAAATTATCAAACTGACCGGCACGGATCAGAAGATTGTTTATCGTGAATTGCCTCAGGATGATCCAAAACAACGCCGCCCCGATATTACAAAAGCCAAAGAACTGCTTGGCTGGGAACCGAAGGTTGGCCGTGCTGAAGGTTTGAAGATTACTTATGAGTATTTCAAATCGCTGCCAAAAGAAAAGCTGGAAAAGATCGAGCATAAAGACTTTGCCACTTACAATAAATAGGATGTGATTTCTGCCGGCAGCCCTGTTGCCGGCAGAAGCTCCTGAAACGGCCAGATAGAGGCCGCACCTAAAATTATAGAAGACAAATGAAGATACTTGTAACAGGAGGCACCGGGTACATCGGTTCCCATACGGTTGTCGAGCTGCATCAGGCAGGATACGAAGTGCTGATCGTAGATGATCTCTCAAATTCCAACATCCGGATACTTGATCAGATCGAAGCCATCATCGGGAAAAAGCCGCTTTTTTTCCAGTTCGACCTCTGCGATGAGCAAATGGTAAAAGCCTTTGCTGAGCAGAATGCTGACATTTCGGGCGTTATCCATTTTGCGGCATCTAAAGCGGTTGGCGAATCGGTCGAGAAGCCACTTAAATACTACAGAAACAACTTCTTTAGTCTGATCAACCTGCTGCAGGCCTTCAACAGCAGGCTAAACTTCGTTTTCTCATCTTCATGTACGGTGTATGGTCAGCCGGATCAGTTACCGGTTAATGAGTCGGCGCCTGTAAAAAAGGCAGAGTCGCCTTACGGAAATACAAAACAGATTGCAGAAGAGATTCTGGCTGAAACCTGTGCGGTAAGCCCTGATCTGAATGTTATTTCACTGCGTTATTTTAACCCGGTTGGTGCGCACAAGTCTGCGCTTATTGGCGAGCTTCCTAACGGCGTTCCCCAAAACCTGGTGCCTTTTATAACCCAGTCAGCTATAGGCAAACGTGGTCCGATTACGGTGTACGGAAACGATTACAATACGCCGGACGGCAGCGCTATCCGGGATTATATCCATGTTGTAGACCTGGCAAAGGCACATGTGGCGGCGCTGAAACGTATGGAAGAGGGCCGGAGCGAAGGCAATTACGAGGTGTTCAATGTTGGCACCGGAAAAGGATCTTCTGTATTGGAGATCATTGCAGCTTTTGAATCATCAACAGGAGAAAAACTGAATTACCAGATCGGGCCCCGTCGTGAAGGCGATATCGAGCAGATCTACGGAAGCGTTGACAAATCTGCCGAAAAGCTTGGCTGGAAAGCTGAGCTCGGTATCGAAGAAATGATGCGCTCGGCCTGGGAATGGGAAAAATACATCAAGGCAAATCCGTTTGAATGAAGCTGAGCGAGCATCCGGAGCTGAAAAAGACCATCACAGCCCTTCCCGTAAAGGAGAAGGACAAGCTGCTGCTTCGTTTACTTGCCAGGGATAAAGTACTGACCGAGCACCTCCACTTCAAGCTGCTTGAAGATCCCTCCGATCTTGAAGACCGGAAGGAAAAATTAAAGCTGCTGGCAGATGAAGCCGTGCCTGAAATGCAACGGCTGAATGCCAAAGAAGCCCTTACAAAACTTCGGAAGCTGATGAAAGAGATGAATCACTTTGTTAAAGTGACAAAAGATCCGGTAGGTGAGGTGGAACTGAAAATGTACCTTTTGTCAGTGGTGCCGCTTACCTATCGTTCAAAAACATACAGTTTCAGAGATTACGCAACTCTTTTTAATGCCTATTATACGAAGGCGGTTGCGGCACTGATTGTAAAATTTGAAAAATTGCATGAAGACCTTCAGTTCGACCTCAGTGAAGCGCTGAACGGTCTGCTGCAGAAAATTTATAATTCTAAAATGGCAGGAGCCGCGGCTTATCAGGGCCTGCCTGAAAAAATCGATTAACATGCCAAAAAAAATCCTCATTACCGGCGGCGCCGGGTTTATCGGATCGCACGTTGTGCGCCGTTTTGTTTCGAATTATCCCGACTATGAGATTGTCAATCTTGATAAACTGACTTATGCCGGTAACCTCGCCAATCTGAGCGATATTGAAAACAGTCCGAATTACAGATTTGTAAAACTGGATATCACCGATGCTGCAGAAATCAATGAGCTGTTCAGAACGGAAAATTTTGACGGCGTCATCCACCTTGCTGCAGAATCGCATGTCGACCGGTCTATCGCTGATCCGACAGCTTTTGTTATGACCAATGTGATTGGAACGGTTAATCTGCTTAACGCTGCGCGTGAATATTGGAAAGGCGCATATGATCAGAAACGTTTTTATCACGTCTCTACAGACGAAGTGTACGGCGCGCTTGGCGAAACGGGCATGTTTACTGAAACTACTGCTTACGATCCCCATAGTCCATACTCTGCTTCAAAGGCTTCTTCAGATCATTTTGTGCGCGCATACCATGATACTTATGGAATTGACATCGTGGTTTCGAACTGCTCAAACAACTATGGCTCACACCACTTTCCAGAGAAACTCATTCCGTTGGCTATCAATAACATTAAAAACAATAAACCGGTGCCAGTGTATGGCCGCGGCGAAAATGTACGCGACTGGTTATGGGTCGAAGACCATGCACGGGCCATCGACGTCATCTACCACCAGGCCGCAACCGGCCAGACCTATAATATTGGCGGGCATAACGAATGGAAAAATATTGACCTGATTAACCTGCTTTGCCGTATTATGGATAAGAAACTTGGCAGGGAACCGGGCGAATCGGCAAGTCTGATCACCTTTGTGACCGATCGTGCCGGGCACGACCTGCGGTATGCAATTGACTCAACAAAGCTGCAGCGTGAGTTAAACTGGGTACCAAGCCTGCAGTTTGAAGAAGGCCTGGAAAAAACCGTTGAATGGTATCTTCAGAATGAGGAATGGCTGAACAACGTTACTTCGGGAAATTACCAGGCTTATTACGAAACCCAATATCAGAACAGGTAACAATTCCGGGAAACCGGTTTACTCATAGCGCAAGGCTTCGACTGGATCCAGTTTCGAAGCCTTTTTTGCAGGGTAATATCCTGACATAATGCCTACCCCGACACAAAGAACCAGGCCGCCGAATATAAATGTCCAGGGTATAATAAAGGAGCCGCCCATAAGCAGGGAAATGACATTCCCGAGCCCTATACCGAGAAAGATACCCATCATTCCGCCCATCAGGCAGATGACGACCGCTTCGATCAGGAACTGTTTTCTGATTACAGCCGGGTTGGCACCGATGGCTTTGCGCACGCCGATTTCCCTTGTGCGTTCCGTTACAGATACCAGCATGATGTTCATAAGACCGATCGATGCGCCGATCAGTGTAATCACGCCAATAGCAACACCCCCGATGGCGATGAAATTGAGGTTCTCAAATAGCGTCTGTGCAACCGCGTCACTCTTGGTGATCTCAAAATTGTTTTCAGCGGTCACTTTTACCTTCCGGATGTTTCTGAAGATTGCGGTCGATTCGCCTATGACAGCATCCATCAGTGTGTTGTCGGTTACATTGACGGTAATTGTGTATGAAGGGTTTGAATTTGAGTTGATCTGTTTCGCTTTAAGCAGCGGAATATATACAGACCTGTCGCCGCTGAAGCCCATACTCGAGCCTTTAGACTCAAGAACGCCGATAATTTTGAAGCGGTTGTTGCCCACGCTCACCAGCTTGTCTAACGGAGACTCTTCAGGAAACAGCTTTTTGGTTACTTCACTGCCTACGATACAAACGTTGCTGCCCAGTTCAACCTCAGAAATGCTGAAGTTTCTGCCGAGAGATATGTTTAATCCCTGCGAAGCAAGGCCGTTTTCATCTGTACCCTGAACATTGATGTTCGGGTTGGTCTTTTCGTTCCCGTATTTGACGGTAGAGGCGCCGCTGGCAAAAACGCTGAGCGCAACGGTTGCCGGCGCTTCAAGCTGCTCTTTAAATGCCTTTGCATCTTCATACCGGATTGATTTGTATCTCTTTGGGCGCTGACCGGAGCCTCCGATCCTGATACCTGTACCCCGGTTTCTTATCGTGAAAGAGTTAGCGCCCATGCTGGAGAAAGCTTCTGTCATGCTCTTCTTTACCGCATCAAGCGTTGTCAGGATGCCGACAAGCGCACTCAGCCCGATAGCAATGATCAGTGCCGTAAGCATGGTGCGCAGGCGGTTGCTCTTGATTGACTGGATGGCAAGACGGATATTCTCTCTGTAATTCATGTTTGGCGCGTATGCCCGATCAGTTACCGATAGACTGCCCTGGCGTTATAAAAATAAAAAGTCCCGTGGTTAAGACAACGGGACCTTTATAAATGTTACAGAACGAATACCGGATCAGGCCGAAAAACTGGTTCCGCAGCCACAGGTACTGGTTGCATTCGGATTATTAAATGTAAAACCACGTGAGTTCAGGCCATCCTGCCAGTCAATCTGCATGCCGAGCAGGTACATCTGGTGTGCCTTGTGCATAAAGACACGGATTCCGTCGATCAGAAACTCCTGATCGCCTTCTTTCTTCTGGTCAAAACCAAGCACGTAATTCATACCTGCACAGCCGCCGCCTTCTGCACCTACACGCAGACCGAAATCATCACCAATCTCCTGCTGGTCCTTTAGTTTAATAAGCTCTTTGATGGCGCCTTCCGTAAAACTTACCGGTGCAAATGTTGTATCTGTCAATGTGCTCATGCTATCGTGTTTATAGAACACAAATATAAAGAATAATGCACATTTTTGTTTTTGACTAATTTGAAATTTACTGTTCATAAACAAACGCTTATGGGTGCAGAAAGCCAACACCGTACGCCTTCGGGTATTGAAATCAAGGAGCTGTATACGGCAGCACCCGAAATGAATGAACGCCCGGGCGCATTTCCTTTTACACGGGGTATCCAAAAAGATATGTATCGGGGCCGGCTTTGGACGATGCGTCAGTACGCTGGTTTTTCAACCGCCGAAGAATCAAATAAAAGATACCATTACCTCCTGGCGCAGGGTACCATGGGGCTGTCAGTCGCCTTTGATCTGCCCACGCAGATCGGCTACGATTCCGACCATCCGATGGCAGAAGGGGAGGTAGGCAAGGTTGGTGTGGCTATTGATTCGCTTGCTGATATGGAGATTCTTTTCCGCGGCATTGAGCTTGAGAAAATCACGACCAGTATGACGATCAACGCAACCGCTGCCATCCTGCTTAGTATGTATGTGGCACTGGCAAAAAAGCAGGGTGCCGATCTGAAGCAGCTGTCGGGAACAATTCAGAACGATATATTAAAGGAGTACGCTGCCCGCGGAACATATATCTATCCGCCGGCACCTTCCATGCGCATTATTACAGATATATTCGAGTACTGCAGCACCGAGCTGCCTAAATGGAATACAATCTCTATATCCGGATACCACATACGCGAGGCGGGATCTACAGCGGTACAGGAGTTGGCCTTTACGCTGGCAAACGGAAAAGCTTATCTGCAGGCGGCCCAAAAAAAGGGGCTTGATATTAATGTATTTGCTAAGCGGCTATCCTTTTTCTTTAACTGTCACAATAACTTCTTCGAAGAGATCGCCAAATTCAGGGCCGCCAGACGCATGTGGGCGAAAATTGCGAAAGAGCTTGGGGCCACCGATGAGAAAGCGCAGATGCTTCGTTTTCACACACAAACCGGCGGCTCGACGCTTACAGCGCAACAGCCGCTTAATAACGTGATCCGGGTTACCAACCAGGCCATGGCCGCAGTGCTGGGTGGTACCCAATCGCTCCATACAAATGGTTACGACGAAGCAATCTCGCTGCCTACCGAGGCAGCCGCCAGGGTAGCCCTGCGTACACAGCAAATCATTGCGTTTGAAACCGGAGTGACAGATACGGTCGATCCGCTCGCGGGATCGTACTTTGTAGAAAACCTGACTAACGAAGTAGAGGCCGCCGCATGGACCTACATAGATAAGATTGATGCTATGGGTGGTTCAGTAAAAGCGATAGAGCAGGATTATATTCAGCAGGAGATTGCCGCATCAGCATACCTGCATCAGCAGGAGGTCGAAAACGGAAGCCGGATTGTAGTCGGAGTAAACAAATTTGTTGAGCCTGAAACGGCTTCGCCCGAGGTTTTCCACATCAATGAAGAGGTGCGCCGGCAGCAAAGTGAAGGGCTAAAGACACTACGTATAAACCGCAATGAAACAGCAGTACGCCAAGCGCTTGAAAATCTGGCCAAAGCTGCCGCCTCAGAAGCTAATTTAATGCCCTTTATTTTGGCTGCAGTCGAGGAATACAGCACGCTGGGCGAGATTTCTGATGTGTTACGTAATACTTTTGGCGAGTATTAAAAGGATGTGGAAAAATAGTTATTAACACTAAAAATTCAGGCTAAATACGGTACAAATCTAGGGTTGAGACAGTTACGAAATAATTCAAATTTTAATTTTTTATGTTGATAATTTTCCCAATATTCGACTTCCCGAAACGACCCACCCCTAACAATCGGATCGGAACTGAAAACCAATAATTTGCGAATTTAACAATGGAAAAAACTTGTACCGAAGTATGGAAGAACTGTCTCCAAATCATAAAGGACAACATCCCGAACCAGAGTTTCAAGACCTGGTTTGAGCCGATCAAAGCCCTTAAGTTGGAAGGCAAAGTACTTACCATCCAGGTACCGAGTTTGTTTTTCTACGAGTGGCTGGAGGAGCACTACGTAGGCTTGCTTCGGAAAACCGTAAAAAAGCAGCTTGGCGATGAAGGTAGGCTCGAATACAACATCGTCGTAGACAAGTCTTCGAGCTCAGGAAATCCTTACACAACCAATATGCCGTCTAACGGCAATGGGGCGGAGGCGAAGATGCAGTCTATGCCGATCCCGGTATCGATCAATAAAGACATTAAAAACCCATTCATCATTCCCGGCCTGAAAAAGCTGAATGTTGATCCGCAGCTCAATGCGAATTACACCTTTGAAAATTATATTGAAGGCGACTGCAACAGACTGGCCCGTTCTGCGGGTTATGCCGTAGCAGCAAAACCAGGCGGCACATCATTTAACCCGCTGATGATCTATGGCGGTGTTGGTCTTGGTAAAACACACCTGGCACAGGCTATAGGGAACGAGATCAAAAGAAACATGCCGGATAAACTGGTTATTTATGTTTCCTGCGAGAAATTTTGCCAGCAGTTTGTAGACTCGCTTAAGAACAATACGATCAACGACTTTGTGAACTTCTACCAGGCTATGGATGTGATCATCATGGACGATGTGCACAACTTTGCCGGGAAAGAAAAGACACAGGATATCTTCTTTCATATCTTCAACCACCTGCACCAGATGGGTAAACAGGTTATCCTGACATCTGATAAAGCGCCTAAAGATCTTGCCGGATTGGAGGAGCGTCTGCTTAGCCGCTTTAAGTGGGGGCTTTCTGCTGATCTGCAGATCCCTGATCTGGAAACAAGAATTGCTATTCTTAAAAAGAAGATGTATGCCGACGGGATCGAGCTGCCGGCAGAGGTGATCGAGTATGTTGCACATAACATTGATAACAATGTCCGTGAGCTTGAGGGTGCAATGGTATCGCTTCTGGCACAGTCGACCCTTAATAAAAAAGACATCGATCTCATCCTGGCTAAACAGATGCTGAAGAATTTTATCAAGAATACCTCGAAAGAGATCTCGATGGAATACATCCAGAAACTGGTATGCGAATATTTCGAAGTGCCTGTAGATATGGTAAAATCGCAGACCCGGAAACGCGAAATTGTTCAGGCGCGCCAGATCTCTATGTATCTTTCAAAAAGCCACACGAAATCATCACTTAAAACGATCGGTGCATTTTTCGGCGGGCGCGACCACAGTACGGTGATTTATGCATGCCAAACGGTCGAAGACCTGATCGAAACAGATAAGAAGTTTAAGATCTACGTAAACGATATTCAGAAAAAGCTCAAGATGAGCTGATAAAGACTGTTCAATTGTAACTATACAAGTAAGGTTAAGCGCTATCTGTGAAAACAGAGGCGCTTTTTTTCTGGGCTTTCCCTCACAATCACTTCCTCGCGGGCCATTCAGAGCGTAGCGAAGTTCTAGGTTGTAAGTGTTAAGTTCTAAGTCTGCGCGTAACCCTCGGTGAGACCAAAAAAAAGGATGTAAAGACCCGGCGTGTAATCGAACCAAGAGCCAAGAATTGTGAACCAGAACCCTAGGGTAGGAAGAGCAAAGAAAAACGAACAAAGATGAAAGACCGTTGCTGAGTTGAAAGTAAAAAGTTGAAAGTAAAAAGTTGAAAGTAAAAAGTTGAAAGTATAAAGCCATTGGCGCCTAACCCCTCAATACGCCACACTGGCCGAGGGGCTTTGCATGTCTCAGGACTCAAATCTCACATCTCAATCTAGAAAAAGTGCACCACGTCCAAATACCAACTACGAATATCTATATACTATTTACAAATGCCTATATACTATTAACGATCTTAAACCTCAGGTCGTAAAAAAAGCCACCCGGAGGTGGCTCTTTAACTTATTTCTTCGCAGTCTGCTGCAGCATTTCTTTAACCGCTGCCTCAATCTGAGGGTCTTTCCCATTCAGAAAATCACTGTAAGGAAGATCCACGCGGATATCTGGTTCTACCTGCAGATTTTCTGTCGTGCGGCCTTCCTTGCCTACAGTCCCGAACATCGGAATACCAAATACAATTGTGGGATCGATCTGTTGTTCCCACCATACCGCTGTACCTGTTCCGGCCACCGGCATACCAATCAGTTTACCCGTACCGGTCTGTTTGTAAATGTAAGGGAAGATAAAGGCATCGCTATAATTACCCTCACTCATAAGCACCACACTGGGTTTAGTCCAGGTTCCTACCGGTTCAGTGCCTTTCAGCGTTTTTCCGCGATTGGTAAAATTCAGGTACGACTTGCCTGATAAAAATGTGTTCAGGTCGTTGTGCAGCCAGCCGCCACCGTTAAACCGGGTGTCTACGATCAGCGCCTGTTTTTCAAGATTAATGCCACCGGCAGCGTCGAGAACTTCACGGTAACTGTCATCGTTCATACCACGTACGTGAACATAGCCTACTTTGCCGTCACTAAGTTTATCTACCATGGCGCGCATTGTTTTTACCCAGCGCTTGTACATCAGTTCGTTTTCTTCTTCGAAAGAAATGGTTTTAACGGGTTCTTCGAAATGTGTCCTGGTTGCGGGGTCATACAGGCTCAGCAGCACTGTTTTACCGAGTTCACGGTTCAGCAGTCTCGAACCGTCTTCAGTTTCGTCCAGCTCGCGACCATTAATCTTTTCAATAATCTGACCCGCTCTTACCTTCGAACCCGTTTTATCAACTGGGCCTGAACCCAGAATCTCTGTTATTTTGATCCCTTTACCGGTATACGTTTCGTCTGAAAGCAGACCAAGCGCAGCGGTACGATCTGCCGCAGGAAACTGCGGCGAGTACCTGCCGCCGGTATGTGAGGCATTCAGTTCGCCCAAAAGCTCGCTCAGAAGTTCCTGGAAATCGAAGTTGTTTGATATATGTGGTAAAAAGCGTTCGTAACCCGATTTATAGGCGTCCCAGTTTACATTATGCAGTTCTGGCTGATAAAATTTCTCCCGCACCTGGCGCCAAGCATGCTCATAGATATAAGCGCGTTCATTTGCGGTATTTAATGTCATCTCGCCGTTTATGTTAATGGGCGAAATTTTTCCGCTTTCTGCATCGATTTTTACAAGCCGTCCGCTGTTACTTACAATTAAGGTTTTCTCATCTTTGCTCATTTCGATGCCGCTTGGTGAGCCACCCAGCTTTGCCAGGATCCGGCTTTCCCGCGTGCGTGGTTCCGTGACCCACAAATCGTAGCCTCTTTCAAAAGCAGCCAGATAAAATATTTTACTTGCATCCTTGTTAACCGCATAGTCGCTGATTGATGCGCTGTTTCCGGTAAGTTTTACAATCCGGTCGCTGGCGCCTTCAAGATCGAGAGTAGCAAGGGTTTTGCTCGCTTCGGCTTTTTCCTTTGTATTCTTTTTGGCCTTTGTCTTTTCATCCGTTTTTGCTGCTGAGTCTTTTTTCGCTTTTTCTTCTGCTTCCTTGAACAGGGCAAACTCGTCCTTGCTCAACTTGTATTTGTCAAATTCGTTCCGGTCAAAGAACAGGGCGAACACGTCGACTTCGCGGCTGCCCTGTACTGCGGCAGATCTGCGTCCGAAGCGATCGCTTGTCCAGGTAAGGATTTTACCATTCATTCCCCATTTTGCAGCGCCTTCGCCAAATCCGCTGTTTACGGGATGAACAATTTTGCCGCTTCCGTCGGCCTTGATCAGGGCAGCGTTGTTTGCTGAGAAGAAAAACCCGCGCTGGTCATCGGTAATGATCCATTTTCCATCGGGGCTCCATTGAAAACCCCAGTCTCCATCGCTGTAAGAGTGGTTGTGTCCCTCAGGCAGCAGTGTCCGGGTTGCCTTGGTTGCAAGGTTGTAAACTTTCAGAATATTCCGGTTTTCGACATAAGCGATCTCTTTGCCATCAGGCGAGAATTTAGGAAGAAATTCTTCGGCAGCACTTTGTATGACCGGCTCCTCTGCAAGTACCGTTGATGCATAGAAGTAAGGTTCAGAAGCCCTAGTTCTGCTGGTTCTATAGATGTCCCAGCTTCCTTTCCGCTCAGCGGCGTATATAATCGATTTGCCATCGGGTGCCCACTCAATCATTCTCTCCTGCTGCGGTGTGTTGGTAATCCTTTTGGTTTGTCCGTTTTCGACACTGGCGACGAATACCTCGCCCCGCGAAACAAAAGCTATTTCCTTACCATTCGGCGAGAGGGCGTATTCACTTACATTGCTGTTAATGGGAATGTTTTTCTCGATTTCTGATGGTGTTTCATTTGCAATCAATACCTGCACCTTTTTCGGCTGTCCGCCAGGGGCAAGCGTATAGATCTCACCGTTCCAGCTGTAACAAAGTGTGTTATCTGTAGCAACGCTTAGCGCGCGAACGGGATAATCCTTGAGCCTGGTTAGCTGGGTAACGCTTCCGCCGGCAGGCGTCATGCTATAAATGTTTTGTGTGCCGTCTTTTTCGCTGAGGAAAAAAATCTGGTTCCCGCTCAGGCTGAATACGGGTTCACGGTCTTCACCGTTGAAATCGGTTATTTTAGTGTATTTACTGTTTTTCAGCTCGAGTGTCCAGAGATCGCGCGTAACTGAAGATGTATGGTGTTTACGGAATGGATCTTCGTATCCCTTGCGGTCCTGAAATACAATCTGGCTGCCATCTGCGTTGTAATGGGCGTTCTCAATTCCTGCTGCGCTGATCAGAACGGGCTTGGTGCTTCCGTCGGCCGGAACAGAGTAAAGGTTCATGAACAACCGCGGCGACGGAAAACGTACACTTTTAGCCGGGGCGTGGTGTGCCGAAGAAAACAGAACTTTTTTGCTGTCTGCGCTGAAATCGCTGGGATAATCATTTACGCTGTTGAATGTCAACCTGCTGGCCGTTCCGCCGTTGGCAGGAATCACAAAGACATCAAAGTTTCCGTAACGGTTGCTTGCAAAGGCAATCGACTTGCCATCGCGGCTCCATACAGGCATTTGTTCGTGATATTCTGATATGGTCAGGGGAGTCGCAGTTCCGCCGCTGGCCGGAATCTTGTACAAATCTCCTTTGTAGCCAAAAACAATCGTCTTCCCATCGGGCGATAACGCCGGGTAGCGCAGCCAAAGTGCTTCGTTTTGTGCTTTCGCAGTCATGCCGGCCATAAGGAGCCCGGCCGCGAACGCGAATTTTGTAAAATTGAACTTCATTGAATGTTTGGTTGTATAAGTATTAAGGTATGTTTAGTCTGTTAAGGCCGTAAAAGAGGGCAGCAGCATGTAAGGCCTGGCCGATTTTATTTTCCATCAGCAAGGTTTTTACCTCTTCCGGCCGGTGAAGCGAAACCTCAAGGATTTCATGTTCATCCAGGTGCTGTTCATGGGTTTTGATCCCCCCTGTAAGCAGATAGGTAAATGTGCGGTTGGTTGATGTTGCGGGATTTGCATACAACGTTGCAATCAGTTCGCATTTTTCAAAGCTGTAGCCGGTTTCTTCAAGCAGCTCGCGTCTGATGGCTGTTTCGGGTTCTTCACCGGCATCAATCACACCGCCGGGAACTTCAAGCGAGATAATGTCAGCAGCATGCCTGTACTGCTGCACCAGAATAATCTCGCCATCTGCTGTCACTGCAATGGCATTGACCCAATCCGGATACTCCAGCACATAATAATCATCTTTCACAATTCCATCGGGAAGCTCACAGGTGTCGACCCGCAAGGTTGCCCACTTTTCGTTGACCAGGTAGCGCGAGTCAAGTTTTTTCCATTTAGTGATCAGCATCTGATAAAAAGTTTTTTAATTGTTGTTGAATGGAGAGGTTACCGAAAGACTGCAAATGATGCTTGTTTTCAAGCAAGGCATATAAAAGCAAAAGATTTTTAGCCAGGGCAATGTTCTCACCGGTTTTTAAAGCCGGATCAAACTGAACATGCATAAGCTGACCAAGATAATCTACTTTTCCGGCTTCGAAATTGCGTTCGTCCAGGAGGGCTTCAAATTCGTTCTCCGGCAGCACAAGCTGTGCTGCTGTCAAATCAAAAAAAGCCCGAAGGCTTTCACTAAACGTTTCGGCCGCTTCATCATCCCGGTTTTCGTTTTTCAAACCAAGAATACGAGCCAGCACCTGTGCCAGTTTCTGGATTTCTGCTGTTAGTAAATCTCTCCTGTACATATTAAGTTGTCATTACCAGCTGCCGCTTGATCCGCCTCCGCCAAAGCTGCCGCCGCCGAAGCCGCCAAACCCGCCGCCCGATGAACCGCCGCCGCCCCAGCCTCCGCTGCTTCGTCCGCCGCCTCCGCTGCCAAACAGCATAGCCCACCAAAGTGCGTTAGCGGCACCGCGCCCGCCGATCACCTGGCTTCCGCCACCGCCGCCGCCCCGCTTGATCAGGAAAATTACAATGATAATAATGACCACAATACCGATAATGCTGATGTCATCGCGGTCTTTGGAGATTTTTGCAGGTGCTTTGTCGTGGTATTCACCCTTTGTATAAGCAATGATCGAGCTCGTTCCGGCATCGAGACCTTCATAATAACGGCCGGCTTTGAACTGCGGTTTAATATCGTTTTCGATGATGCGCTTTGCGTAAACATCGGGCAGGGCACCCTCAAGTCCATATCCGGTTTGGATAGAGATCTTACGGTCGCCCAGCGCAACAACGATCATAATACCGTTATTCTTGCCCGCCTGACCAACGCCCCATTTGCGGCCAAGTTCAAGCGTGTATTCATTGATGTCGTAATCGCCCACAGACTTGAGAATAGCTATAGCGATCTGCGTGGAAGTGGAGTCATTAAAGGCTACCAGCTTCGACTCAAGTTGCTGCTTTTCGCTGCCCGACAAGGTGCCGGTATAGTCATTTACGAGCGTAGCCGGCTTTTCGGGAAAGTCCTGGGAAAAAGAGAGGAAACTGCTAAAGATTAAAAAACAGACGGCTAAAAATTTTCTCATTCCGATGTTTTTGAGTTTAAGAACACGACCTCATTAGGCAGTTCGTTTGTATAATCATTTTTTGAAGGGAAAAATGCGCTTAATTTTTCACCGGCCAGCCTGATACCTGCCACAATGCCCGTGGTAAACTCACCTTTTACAAAATATTCCTGCATGAGATTTTTAGTGGACACCCAGAAATCGGCGGGAACACGCTGGTCAATTCCGCGGTCGCCAATAATGGCAAATTTATGGTCGTCAAACGCCAGGTAGATCAACACACCGTTTCGCTGAACTGTGCGGTGCATGTTCAACTCTTCGAAATGGCGCGTTGCCGTTTCATATGCATCACCCGGACAGTGGCTGTCTATTGCTATGCGTATTTCGCCCGAAGTATGCTTTTCAGCCTGTTCAATGGCTTGCGCAATTGCATCCTGTTCTTCTTCTGAAAAAATAGCCATGATCTTATAAATAATTGTGGCGGCACTGGGCCGCCACAGGTTTTTTAGAATTCTACTTTTGGTGCGTTCTGTGACGCGGCATCAGCCTCAAAATATCCTTTTTGTTTGAAACCGAACATGCCGGCGGTCAGGTTTGCGGGGAATGAACGGATTTTACCGTTATACTCCTGCACCGCATCATTAAAATCTTTACGCGCTACAGTAATACGGTTTTCAGTCCCCTCAAGTTGTGCAGAAAGATCGCTGAACTGCTGTGTTGCCCGCAATTCGGGATAATTCTCGGTAATAGAAAGCAGTTTGCCCAGTGCCTGGCTCAACTCTCCCTGTGCTGCCTGAAATTTTTTAATGTTTTCGGGGCTCAGATCGTCTGCTTTTACGGTAAGCTGGGTCGCCTTTGCGCGGGCTTCAGTAACCGCAGTCAGCGTACCCTGCTCAAATTTTGCAGCGCCTTTTACGGTGCTTACAAGATTTGGAATCAGGTCTGCCCGCCGCTGATATTGCGTTTGTACGGTTCCCCATTTTGATTTTACATTCTCGTCAAGTTTTACCATGCTGTTGTAACCGCATGAGCTGAACAAGGTCATGGCAAAAATGCCGGCAATAAGACTAAAAAGTATTCTTTTCATTTTTTTTCGTTTAACATTTCTTTTGAAGGGTGGCTGAATAAAACAGCGGCAATGCTGCCAGACCGCTCCCCTCAACGGTTGAAATTTACTAAATCGGATTCAATTTCCGTACCTTTGTTACATCAGGGTATGAATTTATGCGGTTTTGTCAGTTTTACAGAATCCGCCCGGAGCCATCCGGCATGCAAACCGCTGATCACCTGACAAAATGTATGCAAAGAGATATCGAGATCAGTCTGCTTCCGCATGAAGTGGAGCAAAATGAGGTCATCAGGGCGCGGCTGGTAGCCGCACTTCAGGTCGAACCAGCCAGGTTAACGGGACATCAGGTATTAAAGAGGTCTATCGACGCCCGTTCCAGACGCGTGGTTTTCCGGCTGATGCTTCGTGCTTTTGTTGATGAGCCTGTTCCCCTTCAGCAAGGGCCGGCAACCTATCCTGATGTAAGATCAAAAACCGAAGTCATTATAGTGGGCGCCGGGCCTGCAGGCTTATTTGCTGCAATTCAATGTCTCGAATCCGGGCTTAAGCCTGTCGTGCTTGAGCGTGGTAAAGACGTTAAACAACGCCGCCGCGATCTGGCTGCTATTAACAAAGAAGGCTTTGTAAATACGGAATCTAATTATTGTTTTGGCGAAGGCGGAGCTGGTACCTATTCTGATGGCAAGCTGTACACGCGCTCAAATAAACGCGGTGATATCAATAAGGTGCTGCAAATTTTTGTAGACCATGGCGCTACCGGAGACATCCTTGTTGACGCCCGTCCGCATATCGGCACGAATAAACTTCCACATATTATCACCGCCATGCGGGAAACCATCCTGAACGCTGGTGGAGAGATTCTCTTTGGCAAAAAAGTTACCGATTTGATTTTGAATCAGGGGCGTATCAGCGGTGTGGTTGTCAATCATAACGAAGAATATACCGGCCACGCCGTTATCCTGGCAACAGGCCATTCGGCACGCGATATTTATGAGCTTCTGCACGCACGTAATATTCTGATAGAAGCAAAGCCATTTGCCCTGGGTCTGCGTATTGAGCATCCGCAACAGGTTATAGATACAGCCCAGTACCACAGTGCCGCGCGCAGCGAGTTTCTTCCGCCGGCCTATTACAGCCTTGTGGAGCAGGTAGGCAGCCGTGGCGTATTTTCATTTTGTATGTGTCCCGGTGGTATCATTGCACCCTGCGCTACCGGCGAAGAAGAGATTGTCGTAAACGGTTGGTCGCCCTCAAAACGCAATAATCCCTTTGCAAACTCAGGCACAGTTGTTCAGATCACACTTGATGATGTAGTGGGTTATGATCCGCTGCGCATGCTTAACTTCCAGTCTGAGATAGAGAAAGCCGCATTTCAGGCGGGCGGCGGGAATCTGGTAGCCCCGGCTCAGCGAATGATCGATTTTGTCCAAGGAAAATTATCGGTAGACCTGCCCGTAAACTCCTATCTGCCGGGCACCCGTTCGGCCATGTTAGATCAGATCCTTCCCGATTTTATCGCAAAGAGCCTTAAGGCTGCATTGCCGGTATTTGGAAAGAAAATGCGCGGATACTACTCAAATGATGCGATTCTGGTTGGCGTGGAAAGCCGTACATCATCGGCGGTGCGGATACCAAGAGATAAAGAGAGTCTGCAGCATCCGCAGGTACGGGGCCTTTACCCTTGTGCAGAAGGTGCAGGTTATGCCGGCGGTATCGTTTCTGCGGCAATAGACGGCATGAATTGCGCATTGGCAGTTGCCCGTACCATATAAGCGAAAAAAACGTTATAATAGCCTGCCTTCAGGGCACAACCTATTATGACATCTAAGGAAATTGTAAATGAATTGCGAAAAGCTTTTCATGGAGAACCATGGCATGGCAACAGCCTGCTTGCTATTCTGACAGCGTGCAGCGCACGAAAGGTCTTTAGTCATCCGGTGCCCGGTGCACACTCTGTTGCCGAACTTGTGCTGCATCTTACCGCCTGGACACGTGAGGTCATCTGCCGCATCTCCGGTGAAACCGCAAAAGAACCCGAAATGGGCGACTGGCCCGTTCCACAGGAGCAGACGGAAAATTACTGGAATAATATACTGCTCGATTTCAAACAAAGTAATGAGCAGCTGATCAGGCTGGCAGACGAGGTCAGGCCGGAACGATGGCTGGAAGTCGCCGGAGGATCAGAAAAAGTGGATGGATCTGAAGTCACTTGTTTTGAACTGTTGAACGGGTTGGTACAGCACCATGCCTATCATGCCGGACAGATCTCGCTTCTTTGTAAATATTGATGCCTCTGCAATGTCCCGCCTAAAACAAAAGCAGCGAAGCGCGTGTTAGGCAGCATGAAGTGCAGGGCCCTTCAGCCTACAGCTTCACAAAAGCAGGAGAGTCCACATGAAAAAGACACTAATCATCGGCGCAACGCCAAATCCTTCCCGATACGCTTACAAAGCTGCCCAGATGCTCACGCGATACCAGCATGAGATTGTAAACGTGGGTGTAAAAACCGGGGAGGTTGCAGGTGTGACCATCGAGAAGCCGGGTGCAATCCACGATGATATTGACACCGTTACCTTATATATAGGACCCGCCATCCAGAAGGATTATCATGATTACATCATCGATACGAAACCTAAACGGGTCATCTTTAATCCGGGCACAGAGAACTATGAGCTCGAAAAGCTGCTTGATCAGCATGGTATCGAGCCGGTCAGGGCCTGTACACTGGTTATGTTGTCCACCGGACAGTACTAGTAAAAGCCGGACAGCCAGGTAGTATAATTCTGACGGCGCCTGCAGGATCAGGATTGCCGGAGAATACGAAGTTCTTTTGGGAGATAATTATTTACGCGGTTAGGCAGAACTTTAGCCCAGCCCAGGGGATGCCCTTCAAAGCACACCATTCCCCAGCCATGTATTGCCGCATCAATCCGGATCTCATTTCTGCGAAGGTAGTCTAATGCGGTTTCTTTCGTTACGTCGAAACGCGGAATCTTATCATGCACAATCAGGCTTAATGCAAGCTGATGATCAGGTACAAGGTCCTTACCCGCAATCCGGCCAAGTTTTACGCCCGACTTACGTATATATAAGGACTGTCTGATCTGTAGAAAGTCGTTGTAGTGGCTCTCAGGAAAAGCATACAGTTCTTCATTAAACCTAAAAATCTGCAACCCTGAAATATCAATTACCCATGATCTCAGTATGTCCCGTTCCTGTTTGCCTGCCAGCGTCCGGTCGTCCTGTTTTCTCATAGCTTTTACGGTTGCCGGCGTAGTCTTTCGCAGGCAGGCGATAAAAAAACCTTCCCCTTCTACCTGCCCGGGATAAAACCTGTAGCCGTAAGCACCCCTGCCGGGGGATGTCGTTTCAACGATCCCCTCAAAAAGCGGAAGCCTGATGCTTTCCATATGGAATGTTTCCAAAAGCCAATCCAGTACCAGTTCATTTTCGGCTTCAGAATAAGAACAGGTAGAATAGATAAGCGTGCCGTTTTCTTTTAGCGCCGGGTAAACATCGGCAAGGATACGCTGCTGCCGCTGGCTGCAGAGTCTGACATTGTCTTCAGACCATTCATTGATTGAGGCAGGGTCTTTGCGAAACATGCCTGAACCCGAGCAGGGAGCATCGGCAACGATCAGGTCGAAGAAAGCGGGTAGGCGCGCAAAGTCGCGCGGATCATTATTTGTGACGATCGTATTGGCGGGACCCCATTTATCAAGGTTGTCTGCCAGCACATTTACCCGGGTTTTGATTATCTCATTGGCTACAAGGAGTCCATTCTGGTTCAAAAATGAACTGATCAGCGTGCTTTTACCGCCTGGCGCGCCACAAAGATCAAGTACAACCGGATCTCCGGGAAGGCTGATGGTTTGCAGGGCCTGTTGCAGAAACATGGACGATGCCTCCTGTACATAATAGCAACCTGAATGAAACAGCGGATCAAAAGTGAAGGAGGGCCGTTCAGACAGGTAGTACCCGGCATTATTCCATTGCACAGGACTGGATGGAAAAGGCAGCTCTGCCGGTTTAAACGGATTACTGCGGACGGATACGATAGATTTACCGTCGGCAAGATGTGCAGCGATAAAGGTCTCTTCGTTAAAATGCGGAAGTTGTTTTAATTGCTCGACGAGCGATGCAGGCACCTGAGGCATAGCTATATATTTATGCAAAAGTAGCGATTTGACGGGAGACCAGGGATGTAGAATAGAGATGTGGCCGGCCCGAAGGTCATGCTGTTAGAATCCGGATTGTGTAGCCAGGCAGACTTTTTTCAAAAAAATATGAAGATGTCTTTGCAGGAATCAAAACAATTTCTACCTTTGCAGCCCGGTTCGGAAGGAACGGGGATAATGAAAAGCTGAAAGGGGTAAGAGAAGAAAAAAATAAAATCTTTTTCTTTGCGAAAACAAAAAGATTCTTACCTTTGCAGTCCCTGAACGAAAGGAAGGGAAAACGGAAGCAGCGGATGTTGCGGAAGTAAATAAAAAAAGATTGAAATCAACGCCTTGAGAAGAGGGAGCTAAGGCCGGGACGAACAGACCCGGAGGCGGTAACTAAAAGGAGAGGGATGAAGTTGAAAAGATATAAAAAACGGCAGCCGCGAGGTAAAAGATAAGCCGGAAAAGTTCTTAAAAGAGATGTCAATGTAGCGTGGCGAGGTAACAAGGTATTTACCCAAGTACAGGG
>NZ_RXNQ01000036.1 GCF_004138205.1 Pedobacter sp. SYP-B3415 | reverse complement strand
GCCAATCCATAACTGGGGACTGGCATTCTCGCAATTATACATTAAATTTGGTGACAGAATTCTTCAGGAGAACAGAGGCTTCTGAGAGGCGTTAATTTAGAACTGACACAGTTCGCGTTACACTCCCGCCCTTGGCGGCTAAGGGGTTCTGTGGTCTTTCCTCCTTGATCCTTTTTCTTTAATCTCATGGAGGGGTTCTGCGCTATTTACTATAATCCATTCGCTATAATCCGTTTGCCCGGGCTGTGATTTCGGCGATATCCAGTACTTCGACTTCCTGTTCCTTGTCTTTTAGTTTAACACCGTCTTTCAGCATGGTCATACAGAAGGGACAGCTGGCTGCAACGATCTGCGGCTGTGTTGCAAGGGCCTCTTCAATACGTTCAATATTCACATCTTTTTTGCCAGGCTCTGGTTCTTTGAACATTTGCGCCCCGCCGGCGCCGCAGCAAAGGCCATTCGATTTACAGCGTTTCATTTCTACAAGTGCGGCATCGAGAATTTCAAGCGAAGCCCTCGGCGCTTCATACACGCCATTTGCCCGGCCCAGGTAACACGGATCGTGGAACGTGATTTTTTTACCTTTAAAACTTTCGCCGCCTTCAGCACGAAGTTTTCCTTCGTTGATTAGCTGCTGGATCAATTGGCTGTGGTGTATTACCTCATAACTTCCACCCAGACCCGGGTATTCATTTTTTATCGTGTTGAAACAGTGCGGACAGCCTGTAACGATCTTTTTTACCTGGTAAGCGTTCAGCAGTTCGATGTTGGCCATGGCCTGCATCTGAAAAAGGAATTCGTTGCCGGCACGTTTTGCCGGATCGCCCGTGCAGCTTTCTTCGGTACCTAACACGGCGTATTTGATGCCTACATGATGCAAAATCTTGCAAATATCGCGTGTGATCTTCTGCGCGCGCTCATCGTAACTTCCGGCGCAGCCAACCCAGAACAGAATTTCGGGCTCTTCGCCGCTGGCCATCATCTCGGCCATGGTAGGTACTTTAAATTCCATAACTTCTGCTGTATCTTTCTTCAATTATGCATCACGCCAGTTCAGACGGTCTGCGGGTGAGTATTTCCATGGTGCGCCATTGTTTTCGACGTTTCCGAACATGACGTTAATACTGGCCGGCGACTTCGATTCTTCCATAACCGCATAACGCCGTAATTCCATGATAATTCCAAGCGGGTCGATGTTGACCGGGCATGCCTGCGTACAGGCATTGCAGGTTGTGCAGGCCCATATTTCCTCTCGGGAGATATAATCGTCGAGCAGGCCTTTGCCATCGTCGTGTCCGGCCCCGTGTTTATCAATGTTTCGCCCAACCTCATCAAGCCGGTCGCGGGTGTCCATCATGATCTTTCTTGGCGAAAGCAGTTTTCCGGTCATATTTGCCGGGCATGCCGCTGTGCACCGGCCGCATTCCGTACATGTGTACGCATTCAGCAGATTTACCCAGTTCAGGTCGGTCACATCTTTCGCGCCGAACCGACCTGGAGTCGTTTCCGGCGGACTGAACGAAGGGTCAAGCATGGCTTTAACCTCATTTGTAACCGATTCCATGTTTGTGAATTCCCCTTTAGGTCGCAGTTTGCTGAAATAGGTATTTGGAAAAGCAAGCAGAATGTGAAAGTGCTTGGAGTAGGGGAGGTAGTTCAGAAAAGCAAAGATGCCGATAATGTGGAACCACCAGCAGACCCGCTCAATTACAATCAGGCTCTGCTCGCTGGCTGGCAGGAGATTTTGAAGCCAGCTGCTTACGGGAAATGCCCCGGCACTGACATAGTGCCCTGCACCCAGTGCCTGAAGTTTGGCATCTGCGGCATTCATGATCAGAAAGGCCGACATAAGCAGGATCTCTGTAATCAGGATCAGGTTGGCGTCAGACTTTGGCCAGGTGGTCATTTCGACCCCTCTGAAACGTTTAATTTTCAAAACATTCCGCCTGATCAGGAAAATTACGCAGGAAAGCCAGACCGTGAGCGCAAGAATCTCAAAGCTGCCGATCAGGAAGTTGTAGAAGCCACCAAAACCATGAAATATGCGGTGTGAGCCGGTAAAACCGTCGATCATGATCTCAAGCAATTCAATATTAATGATGATGAAGCCGGCATAGACAAAGAAGTGAAGCAGGGCCGGAATCGGTTTAACAACCATTTTCGATTGCCCGAAAGCTACACGTAACATGGTGCCCCAACGCTCGGCAGGGCGGTCACTGCGGTCTGCAGGTCGCCCCAGCCTGATGTTACGCCAGATCTTTCGCGCGTTTATACTGAACAGTGCAACGGCACCCAGCGTAATAAGTATAAAAATGAGTTGTGAAATCATCGCTACGGGATTACGTGGCTAAAAATAACACATTTTTACCAAACGGAATTATTATGCATGCATAATTTTTTTATTTCGAATCACTTCATTGGCGTTAGTAAATGGGGTTTTTCAGTTTTTTTTAAAAAAAATTTCATTGTTTCGAAAAAGACACTACATTTGCAATCCCAAACGGGCGGTACCATAGCTCAGTTGGTAGAGCAAAGGACTGAAAATCCTTGTGTCGCTGGTTCGAATCCAGCTGGTACCACGACCCCTCAGAGCCATCTGAGGGGTTTTTTTGTGCCTTGATCGCACTTTTTTCTGGCGAATTCAACGCGGGGCCCTGTAAGTTTTGACTAAGTTTATTCGCTTAAATCATCAGGTAAAGCTGGATAGACTCTTAATGATTCTCAACGGGCGATTTTTGCCAAGATTCTTCGGCGGGCAAATGAAATGTATGGCGGTTCCTGGTCAATCTACTATTCGAATATGGACAACTGAGGACCGGCCTGACTGCACAGACTCACATAACATTCTATTTATCATGTCTCGCCACGAAATTTTGCCCGATCTGTAGAAAGGCACTGCTGTTTCCCAGAACTAACTTCGCATTATCTTTAAACAACAAAAAAATGGGGCCTAAGCCCCGCTTGTTGCTAAAACCGCCTCTTTTCCATCCGGAACTGCCGGGCGTCTATTTATTGTTATTGAAATTGATCATCCACTGAATGCCAAACCTGTCTTTCAGTGAGCCAAAGTAATCGCCCCAGAACATATCTTCCAGCGGCATTTCTATTGTGCCTCCCTCAGCCAGGGTTTCAAATATCCGTGTGGCTTCTTCGCGGCTGTCGGGACTCAACGATACATAGTAATTATTGCCCGGGTTCAGCCGATGACCCATTGACGAGATACAGTCTGAGGCCATCAATATATTGCCTCCAATCGGCAGGGCAACATGCATAACAAGGTCTTTTTCTGAATCGGGAAGATTTTCGGTACCCGGGGCATCTTTCATTTTCTGCATGGACAGCTCGCCGCCAAAAACAGACTGGTAAAATTTAAAAGCTTCTTCGGCCTGGCCGTCAAAGTTGAGGTAAGGATTGATAGTTGCCATAACTGCGTATTGTTTAATCAAAACTAGGATGTACAGACAATAAGGTGCGGGTGCCCGTGCGACTTGTTTAGGGTCTTTTTGGACAATCGGCGCTCTTAACCTGTTCAGCCTGTGCTGTTCGTTTGTCTAATACCATTTTTGAACTTCCAGCTCCGTCGGAAACCAGGGTTTCAGGTGGCTTACGCGCCGGCGGGCCTGTTCTGATACCGGAATTTTCCAGGTTTCAAAGAAACGTCCAAGATCAGAAGCCGTAGCGGTTGATATCGTAACAAACCAAAGGTCAATTTTCTCCTGCTCAGACCGCGGCAGTGAAGAGGCGGGAAGATTGCGGTAACTCCGGTGCATGTCAAAGATTGCTTTCCATCCAAAAGCTTCAATGATCTGGACGTACATGGACAAGGCTATGAATGGTTCATTGCACCAGATCGCAAAATCCGGCTTGTTATTTAGATATCGTTTTATCTGCTCTATTGCCGCTTTTTTGTTCTGGATGCTGCCATGGTTATAGAGACCTTTACCAAGAACCTTATCGTACACATACATAGTGTAAAGGTTCACCGTTACCTCCGTCAATGCCGGGAAGTCTATGGCAGTAAACTGATGACGGTGCCCTATTTCATGGAAGGCCCCCCAGGAGCCCTTCTTTCGCAGAGCTTGCTCGTCAAGCATCAATGCGCAGCTTTCATCATCCGGTACAACGATCTTCTCTGGCGAGGTGAACATGTAGCCGAAGGCCACCTCGGGATCTGCAATGATCCGTTCAGCTTTAAGCCGCTTTCGCGGGATGATGGCAAGGTCTGCATCTGCGTCCATCACCTCATCCCAGAATTTCATCAGCGCTTCGGGATCGGTCAGTTGCCTGATCCTGTATGATGGAACGTTTAGAATAATTTTATCGGTAGCGAGTTCTGCCCAGGGTGCTTCCAGGTTCTTCTGATTATTGTTCCAGTCTGCCAGCGTCGTTTCACCAAGCTTAAAACGGGGTGCTCTGATCGCTCCGGAAACTTCAAGGCCGAGAACTGTCAGACGCGAGGTATCCGGAATGCCAATCAAAAGCAAACCGCCGTACGGTGAATAGACTTCTGCCTTTTTCGCTTTGAAATGCTGGATACGAACGGTATTAACCGGAATGCGTCTTATTTCATCCAGATGATAAAGTTCGTTGTCATGAAGGCCGACCTGGATTTCCAGTCCGTTGGCAGGCAGTGAGTCGGATAAAACTATCGTTACTCTTTCACCGGCGGGTACGTACAGACCCGTGCTGTGTAGGATTTTACTTCCCTCAGCAGGTTCCCTTAAGCCCTGTCTGCCTACCTGTATACGCAGGCTTAGTTTTGTACTGATACGCGGTGCAGAAGCGGGTACGGCACCAGGGAAAACTTCATGTCCCTTCGCCCGCCGTTCGGGGTGACCGGCGAAATCCTGTTCTTCTTCATAGATCCGGTATGCAAGCTGCAAAGCCGTTTTCTGCAGCTTATTCCTGTTCTCCCAGGGTTTCTCTGGCGTTGGGACAGGCAGGCTGTCCGGCAGGTTGAAGTCTCTCTTGATTCGTGCAAAAGCCGGTGAGTTCCGGTTTTCTGGTGCCAGCGTTTTCTTCAAAAGGGTGTCGGTAAACAGATAACGCGCAAAATGGTCAGTCATATCCCGGTCGGACTGCCCGAAACGCTCAAGTATGCCCGCGAGGTGAAGATAATAGGGCGCCTTGCCAGTATCTAAACCGGCGTTTATATTTGATGGGATACTTAACATTTGCGGACTGAATAAGCCGGCTTTTGCAAACAATTTGTTCATCATTAAATCTGCGGGCACCGGCTTCCCTGTTCTTTTACTATTTTCATGCAAATCTGCGTATGGCGACAGAAATATGAGTGTTCCGCCTTTCTGCACGAAGTCCTCTATATTGTTTAGTTCTGTTGAGTCTTTTGCATCCCGGTCAAGCACCAGAACCGTTGTCCGCTTCCTGTCTCTGAATGCCGGTGCGGTGGCATACCTGAATTGTTCTTCTTTCAGTACTTTCTTCAGGTCTGGCGAAGGTTGAAAAGTCAACGTCGCCATCCGTTTTCTGCCATTTGGAACAGACCACTTTAAGGTATTTCTGATCAGCGTTTCAACCCCGGGGTGTTCACGCGTATTGCGCAGGTATTCAGGAGAGCCAAACAAAATAAGCTTGCCTGTTCCGATACGTGATGTGCTGAGCACATTGGCTTTTAACGTGACATCCATTTCTACCGGAGCCGTGGCGATAATTTCCGGATCAAAACCAGTGATTAAAAACATAGCTATACCTTTTCCCGCGGGGGGCAGCGGCAATTTTTCTATGCCCTGAAGCAGGATGTCCCGGTCCTTCTGAAGCGAATGCTGCGCCTGGGTGTAGCCAGTTAACATAATAAGAAAAGAAAAAAGTAATGTTCTCAGCGTCATTTAAGGTGTTTTGATCGGTACAAAGTACTCAAAACCTGGCACGGCAAGATGTTAAAAAATGCAAACGGTTTCCAGCCCGCTAAACTTCCCCAGGGCGGGCGTACTATTTTTTTATATCTTTAATTTGCCTGCGCAGCTGAACACCCTGAAGATTGCTCCGGTCCTGAAACCTAACCAGATGAAAAGAATCCTATTACTTTTTTTAGGCAGCCTTTGTGCTGTTTCTGTTGTAACCGCACAGACTGCCACCCCGCAATGGCGGCCGTCCTATCATTTCACTGCGCCGAAGAATTGGCTGAACGACCCGAACGGTCCCATATTTATAAACGGGGTTTACCACCTTTATTATCAGCACAATCCATTTGAAAACAAATGGGGGCACATGAGCTGGGGGCATGCCACCAGCACCGATCTGCTCCGGTGGAAGCACCTCCCCGTGGCGATTCCTGAGATTGAAACACCCGATACAACAACCTGGATTTTCTCCGGATCTATTGTTGCTGATGCAAAAAATACCAGTGGTTTCGGAAAGGATGGTAAAGCACCGCTGGTTGCAATTTATACGGCCGACCAGCCGAAACAGAAAAAGGAAACGCAGGCACTGGCTTACAGCAATGATGGCGGAACAACCTTTACACAATTTAAAGGAAACCCGGTAATCGATCTGGGACTGAAAGATTTTCGCGACCCCAATGTTTTCTGGCATGAACCGACGGGCAAATGGGTAATGGCGGTGGCGCTTCCCGCAGCCCACAAAATCCAGTTTTATAGCTCAGGCGATCTGAAAAAGTGGGATCTCCTCAGCGAATTTGGTCCGCAGGGATACACCAGACATGTTTGGGAATGCCCCTTCATTGTACCGCTTCCTGTAGACGGTAATCCGGGGAAGATCAAGTGGCTGATGATGGTGTCTTCTGGCGGCGAACGGCACCCTGCTTTTATGCAGTATTTTGTTGGCGACTTCGACGGAAAAACATTTAAAAGTGACACGCCAGATAAGACCATTTTAACTGTAGACCATGGGGATACGTTTTATGCAGCCATTCCGTACCGCCTGCCCGACCGGCACACGCTTATCGGCTGGCTGATGCCCGGCAAGGGAGAAACCTTTCCCTGGCGGGGCCAGATGTCTATTCCGCGAGACCTCGGCCTTGTTACAACAGCCGATGGTATCCGCCTCGTTCAACGCCCCGCACAGCTGGTTACGGCGGCGTTGGAACGTTTACCTGCAGAAAAAAAGTTTATCAGTAAATCATTTACAATCGGTAAAGAGAAGCTGTTAAGTAAAACCGGTAAGTTTGAGGAAAACTGCTGGTGGCTGGAGGTTGAATTTGATGTAAGTAAGGCTGGAAGACAGGGTGTCAGGCTTGCTGCAGACCCCGAAAAAAAGACCTTCATAGAAGCAGGATATGATCCCGGTAAGAAACAGCTGTATGTTGATTGCCGAACGGCTGAAAAAGACCGGAAAGAGCCGCAGAACCTTTTCCAGGTGGCAGACCTGAAAGCAAAGAACGGCAAAATAAAACTGAGGGTGTTGTTTGACCGCTCTTCACTGGAAGTCTTTGGTAACGATGGAGAGGCAGTAATTTCTACGCTGGTTTATCCGCAGGCCAATGCAAGGCAGTTATGGCTTTTCTCAGATGCAGGTTCGGGTGCTACAGCCTCTTTGAAGCTATTTGATATGACTGGTATTTAACGCCTCGGCAGGCCCGGAAACATCAGGTTCGCCAGTTCACTTACGCCGCTGGCAGTAATGCTGTAGGTTTTTGCATACCCGGCCGGCTGGTCGTCAAGCGGGGAATCATGTACCCGGATCAGGCCTGCGTCTTCCAGATAATTCAGATAGGGTTCAAGGTCTGTCTCCGTCTGTCTTTGCAGCCAGGCGAGATCCCGTTTAGGGTTTTTAAGTATAATTCTGAGTAATGCAGATAGCTCTGCAGTTCCCGGTTTTAATTTATGCCGGGACTGTAAATCTATCGTCAGGACTCGTGACGATCGGTGTGGGCTCATAAGTTTCTCTAGTTGGTATTTCTAAGATAAGATATCCGGCCGAAACGGCAAGTGTTGAGAGGCCTAAACAGTGCGTTTTAGCTGCCGTTATTTAGCTCTTTTCGGAATACCCGGCACTAGCCTCCATCTGCATGTCCTGATGCGTGCCTGCCGGTAAAGCCAATGTGAAGACCGTCCCTTCGGTTTGAGAGCTTGAGAACCAGATTCTTCCGCCTTGCCGCTCGGAGAAGTCCCTGCAAAGCGCGAGTCCAAGGCCGCTGCCTTTTTCGTTTGCAGTACCACTCATCGATTCAATCGCCATGGAAAAAACTTTTTTTTGCCTTTCACGCGTAATTCCCGGCCCATCGTCAGCAACGCTGATCAGAATTTCCCCCTGTTCCTCACGCGCAGCCACCTTTACATATCCGCCGGGAGGCGTAAACTTAATGGCATTACCGCTTAAGTTTCGGATGACCGTCATCAGCATCGCTTCGTCTGCAATTACCTGCAGCGATCCGTCAATGTCATACTCAAATTGAATATTCTTTTTTGCAGCGATAGACTTGTCTACTTCGAGCCAGTGACCCATGTGTTCGCGCAATCTGATGCTTTTCAGGGAGACTTTCAAACCTTCCATCTGTGATTTTGACCAGAGCAGGAGACTGCTTAATAAAAGCCCGGTGTCTTTTGTGTTCTGGAGCAACTCTGATTCAAAGACCTTCTTTTCCTGTTCATCAATAAATCCCTGAGCCAGCAACTCAAGGTAACTCTGCAGATTAGTAATCGGCGCCCTTAGATCGTGTGCAATTACAGACATCAGCTTGTTCTTTTCTGAATTGACAACTTCAAGTTCCTGCTTTTGCGCAAGGATAGCGGCGTGCTGAACAAGTATTTCACGCGTCCGGTCTTCAGCTTCCTGCCGCGCACGGTTATAGCTCTGCCTGATAATGCCCAGGCTGATGTACACGAGCAGAGCAGTGATTAAAAAGGCGGAGTTAATGTCAATAAACCGTTCTTCGGTTGAGTCATATGTGCCGGGAACCAGGTCTGGCCGGTAGTATTCTACCAGACTCAGCCCGACCATCAGAACGATATTAAATGGTACCCAAAAATGGTACTGTCTGGAATTTGCGACTGAGATTGTCAGAACAATGAGCGCCAGGAAAAAAAGATCCGTAGGGCCTGAAAGCCCTGAATTCAGAAAAAAGTTAACGGCGAAAAGTAAGCTTCCCAGGGCACAACAAACGAAAATACTGAGCGTGGATTTCTGGCGGAAACGCGACAGGTAATAAAAGAAAGTTAAAACGCCCAGAATTGCAATACACAACGCTGAAATATCTGGAAGGCCAATGGCATAATTAAACGGAATATTGTAGATTAAGGCCATCATAGCCACAATGCAAACCGAATGAAAAATACGTTCGTTGAGTGCAAACGTTTCGGGTGAGCCAACAAGCCGGCTCCAGAATTGTGAGATAGCGCTTCTTATTTGCAAAATAGTGTTTGGAACTGTGGGGTTAAAAATACAGTTTTATCTAAAGTAAATCCTGCATTTTACCAAATCGGCTTTCTTTTACATTTTTGGCAAAAACTTCGCAATCACTTTACCTGTTAACTTACAACATCATGAAAATAGCAACCTATAATGTAAATGGCATCAGTGCAAGGCTGCCGGTATTGCTGCGCTGGCTGGAAGAATCGGCACCTGATGTTGCCTGTTTGCAGGAATTAAAGGCACCGCAGGAAAGATTTCCGCTGGAGGCGATTGAGGCACTCGGTTATAAAGCAATCTGGCACGGACAGAAGAGCTGGAACGGCGTAGCCATTCTTTCTAAATACGAAATTGAAGAAGTAACACGGGGCCTGCCAGGTGATGAAGAGGATCTGCAAAGCCGCTACCTGGAGGCCATGATCAATGGCGTGCTTATTTGCTGCCTGTATCTTCCGAACGGTAATCCGGCGCCCGGTCCGAAGTTCGACTATAAATTAGGCTGGTTTGCCCGCCTGATCTCGCAGGCTAAAACATTGTATGACAAAGAAGTACCGGTTGTTATTACTGGCGATTATAACGTCATGCCGACCGAGCTTGATGTGTACAAACCGGAACGCTGGGTAGACGACGCCCTTTTCAGGCCTGAAACCCGCGCTGCTTTTCACGAACTGCTTGCACAGGGCTGGACTGACGCGATCAGGAAACTTTATCCCGATCAGGTCATTTATACTTTCTGGGATTATTTTCGCAATGCTTACGGACGCGATGCCGGATTACGCATCGACCATTTTTTGTTGAACGGGCGGCTTGCACCCAGACTTATAAACGGAGGCGTCGACAAACATGTACGCGGATGGGAAAAGACCAGCGACCACGCGCCGGTATGGATTGAGATCAGTAAAGACTGACGGGGTAACTGAAACATCCTTGTATGCAGGTTGTTAAACAACAAAAAATTAGCAAATATAAGTTATGGAACAGGAACAAATATGGAACCTGCTGGACATTATTGAACAGCAGGTCAGCTCGTCGGTTCTCGGCGGAAGGGAAGATGATTACGAAGAACTTGAGCGCCTGGGATACATTCATATTGACCGCAGCACGGTTCAGCATGCCGCAAATCTGACGCCCGCGGGCGAAGCATACCTGCATCAGTTAAGACATTCCCGTTAAAACTGCATCAATCCTGCGATTCCTGGAAGGGCAGCACCTTGCTTTTGCCGGGGAAGGCCAGGTCGGCCCGTGTTTTTGGCAGACTTTCCGGGTAATGCTCGCGAAGAAAGGCAATCATACGCTCACGAACCTCGCAGCGGAGGTCAAATGCCTGCGATGAATTTCTGGCACTGAGAAGCAACCTTACTTCAATTACATCCTGCTTTGAATCGGTCACCTGCACTACATTCACACGTTTGTCCCACAGGGGATGACCGGTAAGAATTTCGGTTAGTTGATCACGCATCGCTGCAATGGGCGCATCATAATCAAGGTAAAGAAAAACCGTACCCAGTAATTGCGCAGAAACCCGTGTCCAGTTCTGAAAAGGCTTTTCGATAAAATAGGTGATTGGCAGTATAAGCCTGCGCTGGTCCCAGATACTTACTACGACATAAGTCAGGGTAATTTCTTCCACGCGTCCCCATTCCCCTTCAACCACGAGCACATCGTCTATCCTGATCGGCTGCGTAAAGGCGATCTGGAAACCCGCCAGCAGGTTACCTAAAGATTTTTGTGCCGCAAAACCGATAATGATACCGCCTATACCAACACCGGTAAGTAAGCCTGTGCCTATTTTACGCATGCTTTCAAAACTCAGCAGCACGACCGCAATTGTTAAAATGACGATCAGCGACACCAGGAACTTACGCACAAATTGTAACTGGGTGCGCACTTTACGCTCTTTAAGGTTGTCTTCTTTATTGAGGTCGTAACGGTGGTAGAAATAATCTTCAAGGACCTTGATGATGCGTACCAGAATGATGGCAAAATTTACGGTTAGCGCAATCTCAACGAATTTGTTCAGAACCCTTCCGGCATGGCTCTCCAGTCCCATATAATCGAGGCTGAAATTAAAAAACAGTAGCGGCACAAAGGAGGTAACCGGTCCCGCCAGGCGTTTGATGATCGAGTCGATCAGGAAGTTTGGCCATAACCTGGCCAGCCAGCGAAAGCTTTTACTGATGACCACCTTGATGATCAGACCAAAGATAATAGCCACCGCCCCGATAAGCGTATTTCGAAGCAACGGATGAACGTTAAGATTGGATAAAAAGTCTTCTTGCATCTCTCAAGGGTAAATTCACAACCTAAACAACCTGCCCTGCTGAAGGTTTTATTAGATTGGAGATGCAGCAGACTGATACTGATCTTTCCGGGAGAACAGCACATGCGGACGAAAAGCAATAAAATTGGCCCGCAGCTGTATGCCACAGGCCAACAAACCAAACAAAGAAGCCTTTATTTTGCGCTGAATACTTCAGCCAGTTTTTTTTCAAGTTCTGCACCGTAAAGGTTGCGGGCAATGATCACGCCGTTCGGGTCTATCAGTACGTTGGCCGGAATAGCGCGTACCCCGTAAAGTTTCGCCGGGGCGCTGTTCCAGAACTGAAGGTCTGATACCTGCGGCCAGTCAAGTTTATCGTCTTTTATGGCTTTTACCCAACTTTCTTTATCCCTGTCAAGCGATACGCCAAAAACGGTGAAGCCTTTTGAACGGTATTTGTTAAACAGCTTTACCACGTTCGGGTTTTCGGCCCGGCAGGGCGGGCACCAGGCTGCCCAGAAATCCAGCAGCACATATTTCCCGAAATGGTCGCTGAGTTTAACCTGTCGTTCTTCTGGGGTCGTTCCGGCAAAATCTTTTGCCCGGTTTCCGGGCTGTACGGCTTGAAGTACTGGAACGAGAGCCTTTAATGTTTTCACATATTCGGTTTCCTGCAGGGATGCGTCCAGTTGTCCGGTATATGCAGTGATCTGTTCAGGGCTGAGCCGGTAAGACCATTCGCGATAGAGTACATAGGCCGCCACAATCGATGCCGGATGCTCTTTTATGAAGGCACCGATTTCCGGATCGCCGGCTTTGCGGTAGGCCGTAAAAATGTCCTGGCTTGCAGAACCCGTTACCCGGGTGTTCCGGTAACGGGCAGCCGAATCAAGCTGCACTTTGACAGGTGCTGCCTCAAGGAAAATGTAATATGGACTCTTGTTTTTGTCGAGTGTCAGGCCGTAAAGTTCAGGCAGCTGCACCTTCGTGTTAAAGCTGAAGGCGCCGTTTTTTATTTCTGCCGAGTCTACGGTCAGAAACATCTTGTTATTGAATTTTTGGAGGTACACTTTACCCTGGCTTATTCCGGCTGCAGTGCCGGTTAACTGAAGCGGCTGCTGCGCAGTGGCCACCAGGCCAGACAGCATGCAGGTTGCGGTGGCAAGCCAACCGAAGAGATATTTTTTCATGTCTTTATTAATTTACGTCAAACCATAGCCTGGTTGTTAGTGCATCCGGACCCTGCCTGCGCACTGCATCTGTATAACTGGTTTTATTCAGTGCCTGTTCAGTTCCCGGATAAATAAAACGCAGCGGAATTTTACCGTCAAGAACGCCGGCAACAGCAGGGGCCAGCTGCGGGTAGTCAAGCCTGCGCCACTCGGCATAGGCCTCTAAGCCCTGGCCAAAAAGCGAGAGCCATTTTTGTTCACCGATCGATTTTCTGAAATTGCCTGCTTCATATTGAACCGCCGGCTGGGCGAGATATGTGGAAATGGCCGCAGCATCGATGCCGTATGATTGAAGCGAAGCGCTGATGCCCTGCCGATAGAGATCAGCGGCGTTTTCAGTGCTGTAACCCCTGGCTGCAGCTTCTGCACGATCAAAGAGGCTCTCCGACCAGCTCAGAATGATTGCCGGCGCGTTTGCCTTTGTAAAGAAATCGCCGGGTTTCGAAGTTCTTGCAAAACCAAGGTTTGCCGCATCGCCCGTGGTGAGGCCATTGGGGATGCCTACATACACCTCCGGCGTAGCCGTCGCCGTTCTGTTTGCATAAATGCCCAGACGGGGATCATTCAGCGCTTTGAGTTTGTCGACAGTCGTTTTTGAAATGCGATAATCGTCGCGTGTTTCAAAGATCCGGGCTATGGGGTTTTGATTTGGCGAACTGAAATAGGGCAGGCGGGCAGTTTCGGTTTCTGATGCGGGTAGTCCTGCGGGATCAGCCAGCACCTCGCTTACCGCCTGACGCGCCAGCTCTGGCTCACGATCTGCAATGCGCATGGCAACACGCAGCCTGAGTGCATTTGTAAACCGCCTCCAGCGCGCAAGGTTTCCGCTAAAAACGGGATCCCCCTGAATAGCCGGGCCGCTGGCATTGTAAGTAGCCAGCGCGGTCTTAAGCTCCGCAAGCAGGCCAAGATATACGCTTCGCTGGTCGTCATATTTTGGCGTCAGTTTGTTGATGTCAAGCGCATCAGTATAAGGAATATTGCCATAAGCATCTGTTAATAACAAAAAGACCCAGCTTCTGAGGGTTTGCGCTACCGCGCGATAATTGGGGTTGTTTTGCTGCGTGCCAAGCTGTGCGAGAACATTCAGGTCTGCAAGACTCTGGGTATAAAAGCTCCTCCAGCCGGCTTCAAAACTGCCATTGGTGAAAATATAACGATCGGCGTCCGTATATTGAATCTTAGACCAGTGCTGAACAAAGAGCAGGCTGGCATCCATCGTGGTACCTGTGCTGTAATAGGTATCGCCCGCGCTTTTGAGGGCATTGGCAAGCAGGTAATCGGGTTGAGCAGTCTCGGCTTCGTTCGGATTCCGGTTGGTAACCTGAAGATCCTTTTTGCAGGCGCCGAGTCCGAGGGCAAGCAAGGCGAAGATGAATGTTTTTTTATATGTTGTCATGACGGGTGCTTAAAATGTGAGGTTAAGATTAAATCCGTAGCTTCGGGTTGTTGGCAATTGCAAAGATTCCAGACCCTGTGCGTTATCGGTTGCGAAAGCGGTTTCAGGGTCAATATGAGGTACATCTTTGTGAATGATCCACAGGTTCCGGCCAACCAGGCTGAAGCGTGCGTTGGCGATGCCCGCACCCGCAAGCCACTTCTTCGGCAGTGTATAACCAAGTGTTACCTCGCGAAGACGTACCGCAGTTGAGCTGAATACATGTGCCTCGTTAATGCTCGCTATGGATTTATAATACTGCTGGGCAGAGAGGATACGTGTATTGCGGCTGCCGTCTGCACGGACACCGTCAAAGATCACCCCGTCATGGTAAACAGTCGCTGCGCCCGGCGCTGCACTGCCGTGCGATGGAAGCTGTACCGGTGCTGCCGAACGGTCATTGCCGGGATAGTAGTAAGGAAGACCGCCGTTCTCTTCGTCGCGGCCCTGAAGGGTCTCCGCAAGCACACCGGTGGTATACCCTGTAGAATGCGTGCCCGAATAGATTGATCCGCCGACTTTCGCATCGACCAGGAAACCAAGGCTGAACCCTTTATAGCTGAAGTCATTACCAATGCTGCCGATCCATTTTGGCGGATAGGCACCAAGTACCTGTTTGGTCGGATCAACCTGCGGATAACCCGAAGCATTCACCAGGATCTGACCATCTGCGTTCCGCTGATATGCGGTACCAAATAATGTACCGTATGGCTGCCCGATGCTGGCAAGGACCTGCACCCCGCTGCTGCCAAGAACCACGCTGTTCAGTTGCCCTTCATCATCAAGCTCCAGCACCCGGCTGCGGTTACGTGAGAAGTTGGTGGTGATGTCCCACTGCAGACCATCCTGCTGTTTAACGGGTGTTAAGCCCAGTTGTACCTCGATACCCCGGTTATTGATATGGCCGGCATTAATAAGTTTTTGGGCAAAACCGGTCGCTGTACTGATATCAGCGCTAAAGATCTGGTTAAAGCTGTTTGTATCATACAAACTCAGATCCAGCCTGATCCGGTTTTTAAAGAATCCAAGTTCGATACCTGCTTCTGTCGAGTTTGTGTATTCAGGTTTCAGGTTTGGATTCAGGTACCGGTCGGTCAGCGTAACCAGCGGATAACTGTCAAAGATCGGGTTGAACGGGTAGGTGTTCACCAGCTGATAAGGGTCGGTGTCTTTCCCCACGCGCGACCAGCCGCCGCGAAGTTTGGCGAAATTCAAAATGTCATTTTTCCAATCGAATGCCTCGGTAAGGATCAGACTCGCGTTCGCCGAAGGGTAGAAATAAGAGTTGTTCTGCGAAGGGAGGGTGGACGACCAGTCATTCCTTGCGGTAAGATTCAGGTAAGCGTAATCACGAAAACCGATCTGCGCCGACGAAAATAAGCTGTAAATCTTCAGCCGGCTATAATAGTTTGAAGAACTCAGCGGATCACGCGAGTTCGCCAGGGTATAGATACCCGCAACGGCAAGCCGCGGGGCCAGCTGGTTGTTCTCTTCGTAAAAACGGCTGCGCAGGTTCCCGCCGGCAAGCACATCAAGGCTGAAATCAGTGTTCAGTTGTTTATTGTAGTTCAGCGTGGCCTCGGTGTTGTTTTCGTTCACTGTATAGCCTGTTTCCTGGTACGAGCCAAAAGGTGTTCCGTTGGTTCCGTAGGCGATGCGGATTTTGCGGCGGTCGTTGTAGTAATCGTTACCGGTTCTGAAATTTAGTTTCAGGCCCTCGCTGATCTGATAGGTGAGTCCTGCATTACCAATCAGCCGATCGCGGCGCTGCGAGACGGTATTCTCATAGGCAATGAAATATGGATTGCTATAATAACTGTTGTTCCAGTTGAAGGTATTGCCATTGGCGTCGCGGTAGGGGTAGAGTGCGCCGACATCAACCTGGCGACCGAACCATAGGAACTGCAGCATGGTACTTGAAGCCCGTCTCCCGGCTGCACCCGGCAGATTATCTGACGAGGTGCGTACATAATTTACACCGACATCCAGCTTCAGTTTAGGCAGCAGATCAAAGGATGTGTTGAGACCAAAGCTGTTTTTGTTCAGCTCTGAGTTTGGTACTACGCCTTTTTGCGCACTGTTGTTGTAAGAAAAACGGTAATTGTAGGCATCGCCGCCACCGGTGAACGATACGCCGTTATTAAGCGAATGACCGGTTTCAAAAAAGCTGCGCACGTTATCCGGATGCGGTACAAATGGTACGGCGACGCCGTTCGAGTTAAACTGCGGGATGAGCCGTCCATCCATCTTGGGGCCCCAGCTTTCATCAACGCCATCGTTTACGCCGCCGCCTCTGCCATCAACGTAACTGAACTGACCGTTCGAGCCCTGCCCGTATACATCCTGGTATTCCGGCAGAACCAGGAGGTTTTCGAATGTTGTGCTTGAATTAAGCGAAATGCTTCTGCTCTGGCCGCGTTTGCCCGATTTCGTTTTGATCAGAATTACGCCGTTGGCTGCACGCGAGCCATACAATGCAGCCGCGTTCGGACCTTTGAGAACGCTGATGCTTTCGATGTCTTCTGCGTTGATGTCTGAAATGGCATTTGCGTAGTCGCGGGAGCCGCCGGCACCCAGTTGCGAGTTGTCTACCGGCACACCGTCGACAACGAATAATGGCTGGTTGTTTCCTGAAATGGAAGTTTCACCGCGAATGATGATCCTCGACGAGCCCATATTGCCCTGGCTGTTGGTAATGTTTACACCCGCAACCTTACCGGCAAGCGAATTAACAAGATTGCTTTCCCGGGCTTCAGCCAGATCGACCCCTTTTACTTCCTGTATGGCATAGCCCAGCGACTTTTTCTCTTTGCTGATACCCAGCGCAGTCACGACAACCTCTGCAAGTTCATTGCCGGTGTCGTCAAGCACGATATTCAGCGGGCTCGCACCGGTTACACGCTGCGACTGTGTTACATAACCGACATATGTAAAGATGAGTACATCGCCGGTTGCCGCCTGAATGCTAAACCGGCCCGACCCATCGGTTACAGTGCCGGTTGTTTTCCCTT
Source organism: Pedobacter sp. SYP-B3415 (assembly GCF_004138205.1). Classification (GTDB taxonomy): domain Bacteria; phylum Bacteroidota; class Bacteroidia; order Sphingobacteriales; family Sphingobacteriaceae; genus Pedobacter. The sequence goes on along the minus strand of NZ_RXNQ01000036.1, from coordinate 232,866 downwards.
CAATACGCACGGTTACGCCTGGAAGAGCCTGACCATCAGACTTTCCGCTAACGCTACCCGTTACGGTAACCTGTGCAAGGGCAGATGTTACGAAACCTGCCGTCAGGAAAAAGAGAAGCAGGCCGCGAATAAAGAGTTTTTGTTTTTTCATTGTTTTTGATTTAATCCGGGCAATACACAGTCTGCCCGTCGTCTTCAGGATTGTTTGGGATGAAGTGGAATGATGTTTAGAAGGTAAGGTCAGTGCTGCCGGTATGTCGACAGGCTGGAATTCTCAACAATGCCCGAAGGCATACATTTGCGTGGTTGACTGGTAGATGAACACATGGCTAATTTTCATTAAAATTCTTGTGCCTTTATCCTGAAATTCCTGAGAAAAACTGATCGGTTGCCTGAGGCTGCGAACGCTTTATCTTTCTTCGCTGCAGAGGCAGTGAAGCAGGATTTAGCACCTACCATTGCTGGGGTTGCTAAGACATCATCGGGCCTTTCCCTCCGTCTTTCTGGATAAATAGCTATTGTTACCAATTTTTGGTGAGGCAAATGTATGCAATATCTATATAATTAGTAGTAATTATTTTTTTATTCTGAGAATGGGCTGACAAAAGCGGCGCAGCGCCGGAAAAGGGCTATTTCGATAGATGCCTGAAAAAAAGAAAAGCCCATTTGCATGGGCTTTCTTGCCGCCGGCTCAGAGGGGGTCAGGTTGCCGGCAGCATATTTTTAAGACGTCTTTCAGACGCTGTTTCTATCGTTGTAACCAGTACTCTGCAGCGAAATTTTGAATCTGTTTGATTGCGGACTATTCATTTGCTGAAGACGGATCAAAAATGGGAGTTCAAACTTTAATAAAATTGTAAAAACACGACATAAAGTAAATTGTCAGGTTAAAATTTAATTGTGTACCCAACTTTCACCTTATCCATCACCACATGTGTATGAAAGTGTTTAACATTTGGATTATCCATGAGGTATTTTGTGGAAAACGCCTCATAATGTTCCATGTCGCGAACATTTACCAGCAGAACGAAGTCGTAAGTGCCGGTAACGAAATAACATTGCATCACTTCATCACATCCGCGCATCAATGCCTTGAACTTTGCTAACTCACCTGAACCGCCATCCTGCAGGATAATGTCGACAATACAGGTAATACGTAATCCGGCGGCCAGGGGCGAAACAATGGATACGTCTGCCTGAATGATTTTATCGTCGCGCAGGCGTTTCAGTCTGCGCTGCACAGCACTTGCGCTCAGGTGTACGCGTTCACTGAGTTCTTCGGCGGTTAATCGGTTATTCTGTTGAAGCAGAGAAAGAAGCTTTTTATCGTATTCGTCTGGCTCTTGCATGTTTTGCCCGTTTTTAATATCAAACTTACATAAAAAATGCGCCGGCCGCAGGTATTTCAACTGAATCAGGCCCGGCGGGGTACCTAGTTTTGAGTCAGCAAACGGCCACGCAAATTATATGCATGCCGGCACTGCATTTAAAACAAAAAATATGAATCGATTAGTAAAATTTCCGGTAATCTTCAATGATGCCGAACTGGCGCGTTTTCGCCAGGACACACCAGGTGTGCTGGCCGTAACGCATTTGAATAATGCAGGTGCCGGCCTGATGCCGGACCAAGTGACCAAAGCTGTTCTGGATCACATCAGGTTTGAGTCAGAAACAGGCGGGTATGAAGCCGCGGCTGCTAAGGCCGACGCAATTGGCAGTTTTTACACACTTGCCGGCGAACTGCTTAACTGTAAACCGGAAAACATCGCTTTTACGGCAAGTGCTACAGATGCATACACCCGCGCCCTGTCATCAATTCCATTCTCAGGGGGCGACGTGATTCTCACCGACAAGGATGATTTTGTGTCAAACCAGCTCCAGTTTCTGGCGTGTCAGAAACGTTTCGGGGTCCGCATCGTACACATTGAAAACGCCCAGCAAGGTGGTGTCGACCTTTCAGATCTTGAATACAAGCTTTTTAAGTTAAAGCCGAAATTGCTCGCTATTACGCACATTCCTACCAATTCGGGGCTTATTCAGCCGGTTACCGGAATAGCCGAAATCTACAGTCGCTACCGCGACCTGCACGATGAACCAACCTGGTATATCCTCGATGCGTGCCAGTCAGTGGGGCAATTAAAACTGGATGTAAATGCCCTGGCCTGCGATTTTTTGAGTGTCACTGCCCGAAAGTTTTTGCGCGGTCCGAGGGGAACCGGTTTTCTGTATGTCTCTGACCGGGCCCTGAACGCCGGACTGGAGCCCTTATTTATTGATATGCGCGGTGCGGAATGGACGTCAGCCAGCATCTACAAACAGCGGCCGGGCGCAGTAAGATTTGAGGATTGGGAGTTTGCTTATGCCCTGGTACTGGGAACAGCGGAAGCGATCAGGTACTACCTCGGCATAGGTGAAACACGCATCAGCCGGCAAATTCAGCATGCAGCACATTACCTGAGGTCACGCCTGTCAGAGATCGGCGGTTTAAGAGTGCTTGACCGCGGCGCCGAGCTCGGCGGCCTGGTCACCTTTACTTTTGACGGTTTGTCTGACCCCGCCGATCTTTTCAGGACATTAAGCCGCGCCCGGTTTAATGTAGTTCCCAGCTACAGGCAGTATGCCGTTCTGGATTTTGATGAAAAGAAGGCAGCCTGGGCAGTTCGGGCATCCCCGCACTACTACAATACGCAGGAAGAACTGGACAATTTTATTGCTGAGGTTGCCGGTTTTGCCGTCCGGCTTACGGCGCTATCGTAGTAAACAAATAGACGGCAAATATCAGCAGCAAGACTACACCCTGAAGCACATTGGTGCGCCCGTTTGCCAGCGACAGCATCGATGTAAACAATGCCAGCAAAACCAGCAGGGTTGACTTCATGTCGATTCCAAGCGTGATGTGCATGCCTCCGAATATAGACAGAATTGCGACCGCGGGAATGGTTAGTCCTATGCTTGCCAGCGCCGAACCCAGCGCCAGGTTCAGGCTGGTCTGCAGCCTGTTCCGGCTGGCCGCCCGGTATGCGGCCAGTCCCTCGGGCAGCAGCACGACTGCAGCGATAATAATCCCCACCAGCGATTTTGGTGCACCGGCCGCGACAACTGCCCGTTCAATATCGCCTGACAGCGATTTGGCCAGAATAACAACAATGGCCAGGCTCAGCAGCAGGAATAGCAAACTGATCATAGCGGTTGCACGGTTGGGTACCTCAGCATGCGCGTCGACATCTTCCTGCAAATCTGCGGGAAGAAAATAGTCGCGGTGTCTTACTGTCTGGACTAATACGAATGTTCCATAAAGCACCAATGAAACAATAGCAACAAAACCCAGTTGAAGAGGTGTGTAATATGGACCAGCCTGGCTGGTGGTGTAGTTCGGCAGCAGCAAGGTCAGTACGACGATTGCAGTGAGCGCAATGAGACCCGCGTTTACACCCTGAAGGCTGAATGTCTGTTCCTTGTATTTAATTCCGCCGACAAGCAGGCAGATGCCCACAATGCCCGAAAGAATAATCATGATGGCCGCAAAGACCGTATCCCGCGCCAGCGCCCCGGTCTCTGGTCCGCCTGATAACATGATAGACACAATCAGCGCTACTTCAATCACTGTAATGGCAAGTGCCAGTAACAATGTACCGAAAGGTTCTCCGACCCAATGAGCTACAACCTCGGCATGATGCACGGCAGACAGCACGGCTCCGACCAGGCAGGCGGCAAGCACGAGTTGCACAAGGGTTCCGGAATATAGAAAACTTCCGCCGAAGGCAAGCCAGGCAACAAGCGGGGTGGCGATCGTCCATAAGGGAAGGGAAATATTTTTCATAGGCAGGTAACTTACTTAGCAAACAACAACAGGGGGGCGGTGTTTGATTTTCGGAAGATTAATGCCTGGCAAAATCACAAAAAAAAAGAGCTGCTCCATCCAGAGCAGCATCTTTTTACCTAAAATTAAACCTAAGAAAACCTTCACGCTTCAGCGGCAAGATCTGCCGCCTGTTCGCTAATGAGACAAAAATGCTATGCATGCATCGTATTTAAAAATATGTGTCGTTGAATGGGTAGAATTAGCCGGTAAATGGCCTGGAAGATGCCGGGAGTCGATAGCGCTCCGCACAGAGCCAAAAAAAAGAAGGTGCCTCTCCATCCGGACGGGCACCTCCTACCTAAAATTAAACCTAAGAAAACTCTCACTTTCCGGAAACAAGACCTGTTATCCGGTGTGTTGTGATACAAAGGTGCTTTACAATGCGCTGTTTCAGAAGGGAGTATCGTTAAATAGGAGAAATGAGTGGATGAAAGGGGGCAGGCAGCAGATTGCGGCTTACAATTGCACGGAGCCTGTGATCCGGCGGCTCCCGCAAAAAAAAAGGTGCCTTTCCATCCGGACGGGCACCTTTTTACCTAAAATTAAACCTAAGAAAACTTACACTTATGCAGCATGATGCTGTTGTAGTTAGTGAGACAAAGATGCGTCATAACCGGATGCCAGTGAAGCGGGTACCGTTAAATGGTTCAATTCAGCCGGTAAATGGGTATGTCGATGAGACTAAAGAAAAAAGAACCAAGATGAAGGACCAAGAAATTATAGCTCTCATCAAAACTTCGGATTACGAGGTATTCGTTCCTTTGAAGTTTTTCTTCATGAACGAATGCTCTCGGCCTTACCCGGACCCTTGATACGCTGATTTTTCAGAAGCTTTCCGGACAAATTGGTCGGGGATTACTGGTTCGCGTCTATAAAAGACCTATAGGGGAGGCTAAAAAAAAGGCGCCGCTCCATCCGGAAGGGCACCTTTTACCTAAAATTAAACCTAAGAAAACTGTATCCGTCTTTGCATTCGCGCTTATCCCTGTCACTCACCCTCACGCTTTCTCACTCCTGCCGTCCTGTCCCCTCTGATCCTAACTGACACAAATCAACTTCACATCTCTTTCACCAGGACGACGGTCCAACCCGCTGTTCGCACAAATCATCTTCACATCCCCCGCAACTATCATCTACGCTTCACTACAGCGGGCTGTCACATGCTCTCCAACGCTCTCCAACGCTCTCTTATCGCTTTCTCGTCTCTCTCTCTCACGCGCGAATGTCAGACTTCGTTTACAATACAAAGATGCACAGCCGCCCCGGGGCAACGAAACAGGTGCCGGTAAATGGCAGCGATTTGCCGGTAAGTGGTAAGAATTAGGTGTTTAGAACCAGGAAATCGTGTCGAAGCAGTTAACAGTGGTCACTTGGTCAGGCCTGTATACGGTCAGGCCTGACCGCCTTGTCAGGCTAACATTGGCTGGTATTTTTTTCTGCTATCGAAGATTATCCAGAGATTAATCAGCAGCAGCACGGCCGCCATGGGTAAACCGGTCTGGTCAACAACCAATGCCTGAAGGAAAATCCCTGCCATAACGGGAAGGATCACCAGGGCTCCAAGTGCCCGGGTCTTCGGAATCATAAACAGGATCCCGCCCAGAACTTCAATGGCACCAACCAGTGGCATGAGCCAGACAATCTGACCAAAGGCAGCAAATGACTGCTTCTGCGCCTCGGTAAGCTCCGGCATGGGCATGTAATGAAAAAACTTGTCAAGTCCGGCGTTGAGAAATAACAATCCGAAAAGGATGCAGATAACGAGTTTTACAATTTTCATATCGAGTTTGTTAGAGAAGTTCAAATTAAGAAAATTTATAAAGAATTGATAACTGTATGGTAATTGCACTACCACGAAGCGGGAGCAGCATGTTGCGCGGCAATGTATAGAAGAACTTGTCATGAGCGGGCTAATGTTCGGTCAAGATGTCCGGTGAAAGTTTTGCCAAAGTCTAAAGCCCTTCGGATTCAACAAATGTGAAACTGTGGGATCGGACCGCTCACCGCCGTGGGGCTGCTTCCGAAACCGCAAGCCAAATTGTTCCTGCTGCGAATTGTGCGGTGAGGAATCTGACCTTTGCTCGTTACAAAGCTTTTTCCATCAAGTTGACGGCAATGCCCAGCACCAGGGAGGTCCCTCAGCGTTACACTGCGTTCAGCATAAAATCAAGGCTGTGTATCTTTTCTTGCATAAAAGCATTAAAAGTCCGACGGCGGCGGGAAAATGCCCGGCTGTTCGCAGCTCCAGACTTAAAAACGGCGTTATGAGTGGTTATGCTTATGGCCTTGGGTCCTTATTTGTTACTCGTTATTCCCAAAGAGTTCCACTCCCTGGTTCTTCCCAACTCCTTAAAACATTGCAAGACTTTTAATACTTTTCTGCGGCGAAAAGATACAAGGCCGGTTCACACCCATCAGTGGCAGTAATCAGGCAAAACTGCCATCAAAACCACCGCTGTACCTAAAACCCACAGACACAAAATTCAGGGCTTTGAATCAGAAGATTCAGGCAAATATTGCCTTGAGACTGTTCAGAAGAATCCTATTTTGTTCTGCAAATTTTTACAGGGCAGCAATGAATGTTCAGTGAAGGTGCTACAGACCGGACACTTAATTTAGCGTATATTTGAGCACCACAGACAATCAGATCACTTATAATTCTCCAGTCCGGTAATGCTCAGACCCTGGGATCTTCAGATTAACATCAATGTGCACTGTGAGCGCGCTATCTACGTTCAGATCGCTGACGCAGTCATTGATGCTATTAAATCGGGAAAACTTCAAAGCGGCGATGCCTTGCCCGGCAGTCGGCAACTGGCTACACAGTTAAAGTTAAACCGCAATACAATTATTGATGCGCTCGATCTGCTGCTTGCTGAAGGCTGGCTCGAGGCCCGGGAAAGAAGAGGCACCTTTGTATCCGGCCGTTTGCCGTTTCCTGAGCCGCATGCAGATACGGGCGGGATTTCTGTCGCATCTCCCGCACAGCCGAAAATTGATATTATTTTTGACGATGGAGTGCCCGATACACGGATCGCACCCATCGCTGAGCTTGCAGCGGCGTACCGGCAGATCTTCAGCCGCAAAGGCCGGTGGCAAATGATGGGCTACAGTAACGCCTCGGGCGATCCCGACTTCAAAGAAGCCATTGTGCGGATGTTGAATTACAAAAGAGGCATGCGGCTATCAGCACCCGAAGTCTTTGTCACCAGGGGTAGCCAGATGGCGATGTATCTTGCGGCCCACAGCCTTCTGAAGCCGGGTGATCTGGTTGCGGTAGAAAATCCGGGGTACAAGCCGGCCTGGCAGGCCTTTCAGCATGCCGGTGCGCGTCTGCTGGCTGTGGGCGTAGATGCGGAAGGATTGAAGACCGATGAATTAAAAATCTTGCTGGAGGCGAATCACCCAATTAAGGCGGTATATACCACGCCCCATCATCAGTTTCCTACAACGGTTACCCTTAGCCTGCAGCGGCGGCAGGAACTGATCACTTTATCAAACAAATACGGTTTCACGATTATTGAAGACGATTACGACAATGAGTTCCACTTTGGCCAGCAACCGGTTTTGCCCTTAAGCAGTTCTGAAAACGCTGCCCATTTCATTTATATCGGGACCATGAGCAAGATCGTAGCCCCGGCCCTGCGCATTGGTTACCTCGCTTCTTCGGCAGGCCTGATTTCGCGCGCAGCAGAACACAGAAAAATCATAGATGCACAAGGCGATAATATGATGGAGCAGGCCGTTCTGCAACTGATTAATGAAGGCCATATAAAACGTCATTTGCGCAAGGCTACACAGTTATATGAACGTAAGCGCGATCTGTTCGACAACCTGATCCGGCACCATCTTGATGGAAAGGTGAAGTTCCGGAAACCCGATGGCGGACTGGCTTTCTGGCTTGAACCGAACGAACAGACAGACTTTACCAGGTTGACGGCATCGCTTAACGCTAAAGGTGTTCAGATCCTGCATCCCGAAAGCTTCAGCTTTGCAGACCCGGTAAACGGCATGCGCCTGGGTTATGCATCACTGAATGAGGCAGAGCTGGAGCGCGGAATAAAAACAATAGCTGGGCTGCTGTAGGCACTTTTAAGGCGGCGCTTGTTCAGGCGGGAACGTGTTCCGGGCAATCGATTTGCAGGGATTCGGGACCCAGAACCTGGTCGAGCAGGCTGCAGTAACGCGCACTGCCTGGCTGCCGGTAATGCAGGCAAGTCTGACACATGCGCTGCTGCGGGATAAAGCCACTTCTGTGCAGCGCGGAAACGAGGTCACTTAGTGTCTGATACAGCAATCCACGCTCCTCGTTCTGAAGCATTTTTAAAGCAGAAAGCAGGGGCTCGGTGTACCGGATAACTTTCTGCGCGGTCTGCCGGCCAAATTCGGTAAGCCCGACAATCTTTTGCCCCGGCCGGTTGCCCGGCATCCTGCAGAGCAGCTGCCTTTGTTCCAGGGCACGTAAGGTATCGCTCATGCTGGCCTTACTCACCTGGAATTGGCGCGCAAGACCCGTAACCTGATGATGAGCCGTGCTTTTGTTTGATAAAAACACCAGCAATTGCGTCTGGGCAGGATTAAGCAGCAGCGGCCGTCCCGTTTTCCATGCCGAAGTTTTCAGTACCTGGCCAATGCGTTCAAGTACGGCCAGGATCTTTTCATCGGTCGTTGAAGGGTCATTCAGTTGGCCGGCGCTAGTCACAACCTTCCATTTCGATGATATAAAAACCCTGGGTTCTGATCAGCGCTTCCATTTCGGCGGTGGCGGCTTCCTGGTGGCAATAGCGGCACTGCCGGGCGGATAAGGGCTGACCTTCCTGCCCCTTAAAGGCCAGGTACATTTTGCCCATTTCATAAACTGTTGTCTCGTCAACAATGTGGTCGGGGACCAGGATATCGAAATGCATGGTGCTGCCATCTCTCCTGGTTACATAAGTGTCCCAAACTGCAACTTTCATTTTGTATTTGATTTACCCCTGTGGGGGATGTAGAAAAGCTCCGCCCGGAGGCGGAGCGGTTATTTATCCTTTTACATCAGCCAGTGAGGCGCCGAAATTGATGTGCAGCACATTACCATTTGGTGTAACCAGGGCCGGCACTGATTTGATTCCTGCATGCTCGGCTTCGCTGATACGCGATTTGTCATCGCCGAGGTGTACGACTTCTACGTTTGATTCACCGATCAGGTTGATGATGTCTTGTTCAGCGCTGACACATACCGGGCAGCCTGCATGATAGAAAATTGATTTTGACATGTTGTTTTTGTTTACCGTGACTTAATTGTCTATGCAAACATAGTTAGGAGACCTAACTGGCAGCTGATCCAGTTTAGCGGTTTATTGGCAGGAACTGGACGGGAAGGAAACTTCAATCTTAAGGCGTATAACAGCTTTTGATGAACTGCGCAAATCTGACAAGGCATTATTTTTGGCGCCCTTACGGGTGAATGGCGTGGTACACAAATATTTTTCTGAACGGTTATGGTGACCGGGATTAGCACCTATATTGCCATAGAATGATATGACTTTGCAGTTTTATGAAGTTTAAAATATACTATCTGCTGCTTCTTCCGATATTATGGGTAAGTTGTTCAAGAATGCCCAGACGCCATGAGAAATTTAATAAGACGGAATGGACGCAGAAAGACGATTCGGCATTCCCTCCACCATACCGGGATTTAATGCTTAATGATCTGTTGAAAAATTATCAACTGATTGGGTTGCATTTCTCGGAAATTGTGGAACTTCTTGGCAATCCGGACAGCAAAGAAGATAGTGTTGCAACCTATTGCATCGCTATTGAATATGGAGGTGACACAGACCCGGTTTACGAAAAAAGTCTGAACCTGATTTCTGACAAAGATTCAATCATCCGATCCGTCAATACAAAGATCTGGAACAAGGGCGACTAAAGTTTTATGGCGTTTGCATAACAACTCGTTATAAAGCTTAACGGGCAGTTTATGCGCCGCTATCTGTCCAGTCTGCACATTTGTTTTGGAAAAATATGATGTGGCAAAAAAAAATGTATTTTCATTTCCTATGACGATCTCAGTAAAATCCATCTGTCTTTTTCAGATTTTTCTTGCAGCCGCCGTGGTCTTTGTAGTCTTTGCGCTAATAAGTGAAAGGGTTTTATTCAGGTCAACCTCGTCGATACCTTCCTGGTGTTTAAGGAATCAGGAATCTATTGGGCAACAGCAGCCTTGAGTGGGGTTTTCAGCGTCATTTACCTGGCTCTTGAACAGGGTGGGCGTCCGGTTGGCAGGATTACGGGTTTACTTCATGTTATTCTTTTTGCAGGCAGTATACTCGCGTTCATCTATTTTGCTTCGCTGATAACCGGCCCCCGACTTTACAGCCTGGAGCAAAACTTTTTTAGGGACCAGCTTCCGCGGTACGGACTAAATGCCGCGCTAATTGCCCTTCCGATGAGCTTTCTGGTATTTTTTTATGGCGTGATAGCTGTTTTTGTCAGAAAAAAACGACGCTAGCCGGAGTTCTGCAGGCTTACATCTCTGAGCAGCAATTAACGACTTTGCGAAATTTGTAACTTCTTCAGCAATTTGCCTTTACGGCTGATGGCCTGCACGAGTAACCTGTCGCCCGCAGGCGCAATGGAGAAGGTCATAAAACCCTGGATTGGTGCAAAAAAGTCGAATGGGCCACGGGGTTTAAGTTTTTCATTAGCTTCAGACCCTGCCCCCGAGATGAAATGATGTGTGAATTTGTCTTTCGGCTTATAATATTGCAGATGATGCTCGTGCCCGGAAATGTACAGGTTCACTTTGTATTTCTCAAAAAGTCCTTCCAAACTTTCACGCATTTCTGGTTTGTTCAGCGCACGGTTTCCTGCTGTATACAGCGGATGGTGACCAACAACGATTTTCCACTTAATATTTGGAGAGGGGTCAGACAAAACCTCTCCGAGCCAGCGCTTTTGTTTCGTGCTATCCTGCTTAACCAGTTCCTCGCGGTAGTGTGAACGGTAGGATGAGGGCTCAAGCGGGTTGGTGTCTATAAAAACAAAAAGCACTTCAGCGTTTTCAGCTAGTTTCCGCTTGAAACTATAGTACCTGTCGGGCATGTTCCAGCGCCCGCTTACTTTCGAATAGTCTACTTCGGCCTGCGCATTCTGATGATAATCGTGGTTGCCGAGTATGGCATACCAGGGGCGGTGCAGCGGATACTGGTAGAATACATTTTCGAAAGACAGAGTCCATAGGGGATCCTGCACACTTTGCACACCATCAGGGTAGATATTATCGCCGGTTGAAATAATGAAGCTGGCGTTGATGCCGGTTACGGCCTTAGCCAGTGTAGCGGCGATGTCTTTCTGGAAGTACTCACCTCCCCGGCCAAAATCGCCCAGCACGGCAAACTCAAGCGCACCATCAATCGACTCAAGTTGGCGGATATAGCCACCGCGGTAACCCTTGGCGTATTCTGCATGGTAGTCTTTTGTCTGTGCGGCAACCGGTAACAACCAGGCGGAAAGGATCAGAAAAAAGTAAAGCTTTGTCATATACGAAGAAAAAATATTGCCGGCACATGGCCGGCAACAGGCTTAATGTTAATAACCGGGATTCTGAACAAGGTTGGGATTCAATGAACGCTCGCTGGTAGGAACCGGGTAGATACGTTTGTTGGGATCGGTATTGTTCTTAAAACCCCATGCATCTTCGAACCGGCCAAAGCGGATCAGGTCGTTCCGGCGCCAGCCTTCCCAGGCAAACTCGCGTGCGCGCTCGTCAAGCAGGTCGTTCAGGCTTACCGCGGTCATTGCGGGTGCTTTGGCCCGCGCCCGTATCTTGTTGACCAGGACCAACGGTGTCTGCAGCTCGCCATTTACTGTTGTCGCTGCAGCGCCGCGAAGAATGGCTTCAGCTTTCATCATCATTACGTCCGCGAGCCGGAAAACAGGCATATCGTTACCCTGATACCGTGTGCTTGGGTTGGCATTGCGGTCCGGATAAAATTTGATAGAACGAACGCCCTTCGCCTTACCCAGCTCATCGTTGCCAACATCCATCGTCGCGGGTTTGACAAGCGTCATCTCAGGCGTAAAATTCAGGTGATAGTTTACCGCAGCAGCACCGTCACTGCCGCTGTATGAGGCATCGACACCTTTTTTCGTCGATTTGATAATGATCGGACTTCCGTCATTTTCAAACTGCGGACCGGCCAGCCAGGTATTGTTTCTCACGTCACCGGTCAGGTTAAACTTCTGATAAAATTCTTTGATTGTGCTGAGTGCGATACTCGGTCTGAAAGGAATATTGTATTTGGCCTGTAATGAGGTGTGCAATCCGAAACGGGTAAAGTGGTTGCCATCGGCCAGGTTGGCATCATACGGCACAGCAAAAATCGTCTCTTTTGTAAGCGGGCCGTTTTCAGGGGCAAATACTGTATTATAATCGGCATCGAGCGAATAAATGGTTCTGGCTTTGTCCAGTACGCTGTCTGCCATGGCAACCGTCTCTGTAAATTTCGGCTGGCCGGTGTAATACTGAGCGTTCAGATATAGTTTTTCAAGCAGGGCAAAGGCCATCCACTTTGTCGGCCGCCCATACGTTTGCTGACCGGCAGCAGCGCTCAGGGAAGGCAGAGCCTCACGCAGTTCTTTTTCTATAAAGCCAAAAACTTCTGTTCTGGGCGCCGTCTTAGGCGGCGTTGATACCGGGAAACTGGAAATGATCGGTACGTTTCCATACAGGTCCATCATAAAATAATAGAAGAGTGCCCGCATGGTACGCATTTCTGCGATCGACATTTTTTTTGCGTTGCTTTCCGGAGCGGCCTCAAACAGGCTGATGATGCGGTTACAGGTATTGATACCGCCGAAGCCCCATTCCCAGTTAGATTTTACGTTCGGGTGGTCGGGGTTCCAGGTGTGCAAATGCAAAAACCGGTATTGGCCGCCGTCGTCATAATTGCCATCGCGTGCAGGAATGATCGCCTCGTCTGTAGACAGTTCCTGCATGCGCCAGTATTCAACACCATAAATGGAGCGAAGCTGGGTATATACCGGTCCGGTAGCAGCAATAAAACTTTCTGGCGTGGTCGGGAAATTTGATGGCGTAAACTGTGATTCGACGGCAACATCAAGCTTGGTGCAAGATGCGGCAGCCATCAGAAGCAGTGCGGGTATGAAGATCTTTTTCATTTTTCTGAATTAAAAAGTAACGTTAAGTCCAAGAAGGAATGACCGGGTTTTGGGATAGAAGTTATTGTTGTCGATACCCGGAGTCAGGCCACCCATATTGATCTCGGGATCAATTCCACGGTATTTGGTAATGACGAACAGGTTGTTGCCGGTTGCATAGACGCGCAGCCTGTTAACAGCATTGTTTTTGAAGTTAAAGCTGTAACCCAAAGTCGCGTTATCCAGGCGCAGGTATGAGCCGCTTTCCAGAAAACGGTCGGTGAGCAGGTATGCGTTGTTATCGGTCGGCGACTCATCAAGGGTAAACCTTGGAATATTCACAGACGTGGCATCCAGCGGACTGTTCAAATTAGCAAGTGTAGCGTTCAGGATCTTATTGCCTGCTATACCCCGAACAAAAAAGCTTAAGTCTACATTTTTGTAGCTGAAACTGTTGTTCCAACCATACATCAGGGTTGGCTGCGCGTTTCCGGCGTAGACGAAATCATTAGAAGAAGGAGAAGTTGTAACTGTGCCATCTGCCTTCTGCACCTGCGTAACGCCCTGTGCATTTTTGCCGGCATACTGCCAGATATTGAACGTCCCGACCGGATAACCTTCGCGAACAATCTGCGATGAGTTCCCGGATTGTCCTTTTCCGCCCAGATAGGCCGTATACACGTAAGGCAAGGTGAAACGGTCATTAGAAAGGGATTCTACATTGTTCTTGTTGTGCGAAATGTTTACCGAACTGGTCCACTTCAGTTGCGAACGTGTAAGCGGCCTTACGTTCAGCATCAGTTCAATTCCCTTGTTGCTGATCTTCCCGGCGTTAGCGGTCAGGGTGTTTACAAAATACTGTGTGGTTGATACGGGGTAGGTCCAGATCAGATCAGAAGTACGTTTATCGTAGACCTCAAGCGAGCCGCTTAATACATTTTTAAACAGTGTAAAGTCTAGTCCGAGGTTTAGCATGCCGGTGTGCTCCCATTGCAGGTCAGCATTTTCGTTCTGCGATGGTCCCACCGCATTGATGTAGTTCCCGTTGTAATAGAACCGGCCGGTGGTATTGTATAACAGGATCCTTGTAAATGGGCCGAAACCAAGGCTGTTGCCCGACACGCCGTACGCTGCACGCAGTTTAAGATCATCTACAAATGAAACGCCCTTCATGAAATTTTCCCTGCTGATATTCCAGCCTGCAGATACCGATGGGAAATAACCCCAGCGTTTGTTCGGTCCAAAGGCCGATGAACCGTCGCGGCGTAAAGATGCCTGGAACAAATATTTACCATTGTAGCTGTAGTTCACCCTCCCGTAAAAAGAGATGAGCCGGAGGGTGGAGATCGTTACACCCGGATTGTAGTCAACCACAGTGCCCGCGGGAGGATCGCCGAGGCCCGGGTTATAATAACCGAGTGCATCTGTTATGAAGTTGCGGTTGCTGGTTTGAAACCCGTCATTCAAACGGTCCTGTTGCCAGGAATATCCGGCCAGGAGTTTAAGACTGTGCTGACCAAAGTTCCTGTCATAATTAAAGAACGATTCCAGAATGGTCCTCGTGTTGGTGTAGGTGTTGCGAATCGCATAACCGTTGTAGTTCAGGGCCAGTCCTGAGAGCCGGTTGTAGTAGGTGTCATTATTGGTCTGCTCATCCTGGTGCGATATGCTAAGTGAATATTTTAATCCGGTGAGGATATTTGCCTCGGCCAGCGCGTTTCCAAGAAAGGTTTTTGTCTTGCTTTTAAGGGTATTGTTATCGATCAGCGATACGGGGTTCAGGTAGTTCCGCGTGCGCGAGAAATCCTCAGAGTAACTGCCATTAGGTTGTTTGACCGACACTGTGGGCAGGTAGGTGAGCATATTCTGATAAACCAGATCGGGAACGTTTTGTCGGCCGCTAATGCTGTTCGTTCCGGAGATGTTAAGTCGCAATACATCGCCAAAAAACTTACGGTCTACGTTTGCACGGAGAATAAACCGCTCAAGCGACGATGTTTTGATGATCCCTGCATTATCGAGATAGTTCATGCTTACATTATAGGCGGTTTGTTTGCTCGTTCCATTAAAAGAGAGGTTGTGGTTTTGTGAGTAAGCGGTACGCGTAACCTCCTTTTGCCAGTCTGTATTTGCTCCCGGAATATTGTCTGTAGCATTCAGGCTGCGGTTATTTGCCGCCAGGTAACTGCGCAGGTCATCACCTGAAAGCATTTCAATGCGGTTCGATACGGACTCGGTTGCGCCATAAGCGGTGTACGAAAGGCTGGACTGACCTTCTTTTGCGCGTTTAGTTGTAACCATGATTACACCATTTGCTGCCCTCGAGCCATAAATTGCTGCAGACGAGGCATCCTTTAGTACATCGATGCTCATGATATCATCCGGTGCCAGCAGGTCGATCGATGCACCCGGAACACCGTCAATTACATAAAAGGGCTGCTGCGCACCATCGCGCAGGGTCGAAGGTCCGCGAAGAATAGCGGTACCAGCATCATTGGGATTACCGCTCCGCGTGATGTTTAAGCCGGCCACCTTTCCCTGAAGTAACTGAGCAGGCGAGCTGACTACACCGCGGTTAAATTCATCAGCCTGTACCGAAGTTACTGCACCTGTCAATTCAGACCTGCTTGATCTGCCGTAGCCGGTTACCACCACCTGCGAAAGGGCGGTTGCGCTTTCACGAAGTACCACAGAAAGTGAAATTTTCGCGCCAGGCTGCGCATCGTAGCCGTTCAGGCTTTTAGTGATGTAGCCGATATAGGTAAATGTGAAATTGTAATTCCCCGCAGGCTGGAGACGTGGGAAATTAAAAATCCCCTCGTTATTGGTTACTGTATTGACCGATTTCCCGGTCTGGGTATCTTCTGCCTTAACAGTTACACCAATGATGGGGTTACCGGTGGTATCCCGTACCAGGCCGGTTGCCGAAGCAAAGCCCTGGGCCTTTGCATGATTTGTGGCCAGCAACGTCCAGCTCAGCAGGAGCAGGGCAGCCAGCGTGTTCTTAATTAGTTTGGTAAAAATTTGTCGCATTTTTTTGAGTGTGAGCTGTAATTATTTTTTTATGATGATGTAAGAGCTGTCTGTTTTAATGTATTGTAGCTTGTTTAAAAGCATAATGGTTCGCAATACCTGGCCGGAAGAATCTTTACGCATGTCAAATTCGCCTGTGAAATAGTACTTCTTTAAGGGAAGGTCGGAGTGGATGCGGATATTATAGACGCGTTCGAGATGGCTGATCACTTCGGGCAGTTTCTGATTAACGAATCTGAGGCTGTCGCCCGTCATGCTGGTTGATGAACGCAGCACAGGCCTTGGTGCATAAACAGGTTGGAATGAAGCAACGCTGGTTTTTTCGCTGCGCGCATCAAACCGCAGTTCCCGCCCCGGTGCCAGGTAAACCGTCTCCCGGTTTTTGCTCTTGTACCGCGTTACCTTCACGAGACCGCTCAACAGGTGCACCGTTGTAACAGGATTTGCCGGCCTGGAGCAGATGTTAAAAACCGTTCCGAGCGCCGTGGTAGCGAGCGGACCGGCGTAGACGGTAAAAGGGCGGCTTCTGTCTTTCGCTACATAAAAGCGTGCTTCACCGCGCAGGTAGATCTGCCGGCGCTTTGCATTCGGCGATACCGCATAGCGGATAGCGGCTCCAGGCATCAGAACCACGCGCGACCCGTCGCTTAACCGGATTGAAGACGCTTTGCGCGTTCTGTTTAAAGCTTTTTGCCAGGCCACATCACGGATGACTACAGCCGGACGTATAGAAGCAGTTGTTGGTGGTGAAGCTGGTTCAGAAATATACAGGTACGAAACACAGATGCATAGAAGGACGGCGGCTATTGCAACCGCGAACCGCCAACCCTGGAAATTGCCTCGGTCCGGCGCATGATCCAGACCTGTCTCAATTGATGCCAGCATGTGCATCGACTTTTCCGGTCCGATTGTTCCCGGGTCTTCTGCCGCCCGCCACTCTTCCTCAGAAAAAACGCGCTCCAATACCTCGGGGTGATCCTGAAAGTAGCGGTATACCCGTTCTGCTTCTTCAGCGGTACATTCTCTGTTCAGAAATCGTTGTATCTGGGCGTAATCAGGCTGCATATACCATCAATACGCATGTGGAGCCCGCAGCCCCCAAGGCTTAACAATTTGTTAATGTCCGTCTGGCTTAAAAGGCATCGCGGTAGAGACGCAGGCTTTTAAGGGCAAGGTTGATGTGGTTCTCTACGGTTTTTTCAGCCAGGCCAAGCATTTCTGCAATTTCCGCATTGCTCAGGTGATTGTAGCGACTCAGCTTAAAAACTGTTTTACGAACAGGCGGTAGTTCTTCGATTGCGCGTTCAATCTGGTTGAGCTGCGCTTTTTCGTCTAACCGCAAATGGTCTACATGAATGATATCGTGTTCAAGCTGATTGATGTGGTTGTTGCGGCTGGCGTCTTTGCGCAATTCATCTATGGCGGTTGTGCGCGCAATTCTGAACAACTGAATGTCGAGATCAAGCGTGTCTGACAAGGATTTCCGGCTGTTCCAGAGTTTTATAAAGCTAAGTTGTAAGACTTCTTCAGCAAGGTAGGCAGAAGAGGTCTTTTTTAGGAGAAAGGCATATAACTTAGGGTGATATTGATGATAAATTACTTTGAAGGTGGCCATGCAGCCCCGCTTCAGCGCGTCGATGTCGTTCATTTCGCAAAGATTCGACATGTGTATTACCTTAAGCGATGCGCTGCGTTAGCGAATCGTTAACGTTGAACGCGCTATGCCTGCAAGGATTTTGGTTTTGACAGCCGCTCTTTTCTTTTCCGGGTAAGATAGTTGCGAATGGGAATGTCAAAAACGATCATAACGAGGTATGCGGCAGCTGTGAGCAGCACAACGGCAATGAGAATTATGAGGGTGAGCCGCAGGGTGCCGGGCTTGTTGGCTGTATAGTAATTTCCAAACATCCACAGAACGGCATAATGTGTCATGTAAAGCGGATAAGATATTCTTCCTGAAAACACGCAGACTTTGTGCAGGGCAGGTGATGATGTTGTTCCTGCACCCAGGGCAATAAGCAAGGGGAAATAAAACAGCACGACAAGCGGTTCAGAAACCCGGTTCCAGTCAGAAAAAGGCATGAGGAAAGCCAGTGAGAGCAGAACAGAGAGGCCGGCAAAACCAAGCCCGTTTTTGATGATCCAGTTTGAGCGGTAAATGAGCAATCCCACGAGGAAAGAGTAGGAGATCCGCGCGCAGCCATCCCAGAAGGTCGGACCGCTCCAGCCGCCAAGAAGGTTACCTGCGCGCCAGGCTACCCAGCATAGCGCCGCGCCGGCCACTATGGTGAGAATCAGGATAGCGCGCCGACCCAGTTTATAAAGCACCAGTGCGTAAACGATATTGGCTATGTATTCCCAGAAGAGTGACCAGGATGGTGCATTGAAGCTAAAGAGGTTAAAGCCCCGGTCTTCGACAACCGGAAAGGGGATCAGGAGGATAGAACAGACGAAGACCAGAAGAATTCTGCCGGCGTTGTACACTTCAGGGTGGCCGCCAAAAGGATCAAATAAGAATGCCAGCAGTCCCAATACCGACCCTGCAATAACGAGGGGATGCAGCCTGATGATTCTAGCTTTGAAAAATTCCATCAGGCCGATTTTCCCGATGCGGTCATCATACGCATAAGCGATAACAAATCCGGAGAGACAGAAAAAAAAGTCGACAGCAAGGAAACCGTGAGCGATGAAATTTTTTGTGAAATCTGTATAGGCCCATTCCATAAAGTGAAATACCACCACGGCTAAAGCAGCAACACCACGCAGCCCATCAAGCACATCAAAGTGTTGTTTGATATGCAAAATTGCCGGGGCAGTGTTGGTTCTTTCCATGTGTTGTGCTTTGTGGTGGCAGTACAGACGTAACTGCTGACAGGCAAATTATCGAAAATTTGAGGGGGAAACAAATTGGTGTTATCATCTGGCAATGATTGATTCCGTTTGATTCAAAATCCCTATTTTGTGCTGAACCAGACTATCAAACCATGAAACATACCCGCACTATCCGGTCTGCCGCGCTGATGATCATTTCACTATTGATTTCGGTTAATATCAATGCACAAACCAGTCGGGCGGCGCATGACTCGGCTGCTTATCAGATCCAGGCCTATTACAATGCCGGGAAACCTGACAAAATTTATGAGATGACCTCAGATGTGTTCAGAACAAGAATGACGGGTGAGCAATTCTCAGCCGGAATGAATAAGTACGCGGCAAAGAATGGCAAATGGAAAAGTGTCGATTTTCTGAGTGAAAATGAGAAGGGCAAGGACTACAAAGCAATCTTTGAACAGTCCGAACAGATGCTGTCTGTCAGGCTCGACAAGTCCGGAAAAATAGAACGGCTCAATTTCGCCGCAATGCCTGTTACCATCAGCAACAAAAAATTCGAGGTGGCGTCTGATAACAAATTGCGGACAAGCATGGATCTGGCTGTAGAGCGCCTTGTCAGGCCATACATTCAACAGGAAAACACCTCTGGTCTGGTACTTGCAATTATCGACCGCAATAAGATTTCCAGGTACAGTTACGGCACAGTAGACAAAAATATACAACAGCTCCCTGATGCAGATCAAACGATCTTTGAGATTGGGTCCGTTACCAAAACTTTCAATGCTTTGCTGCTGGCGAGACAGGTTACCGAAGGGACGATGAAGCTGACGGATCCCATAAACAAATATCTTCCAGATTCCATTTCTGCACTCAGCTATCAGGGGCAGTATATCCGCCTGGTGCACCTGGCTAATCACACCGCGGGCTTTCCGCGCCTGCCAGAGAATATCTTCGGCGGGAAGGTCGATCCGGAGGACCCTTACAAGCACTATAATAACGAATTGCTGTTCGCTTATCTTGCTCATTACAAGGCATCGGTGGCCCCGGGTACAAAGTTCAGTTATTCGAACCTGGGTGCCGGCTTGTTGGGAACCATCTTCGAAAGGACGGGGAAACAAAGTTTCGAGCGCCTTCTTATTCATGATATTTGCCAGCCTTTGGGAATGAATAACACTAAAGTATCGCTAAACGCAGGTCAGCTTGAGCGTTTTGCTCAAGGTTATAATGAGCAGGGAAACGCGACCTCACCATGGGATCTTGCCTCATTGAAAGGTTCGGGAGCCATCCGGTCGACACTAAACGATATGATCAGATATGCGCAGGCGCAACTGCGCCCACAGGGCTTACTGGGAAAGGCCATTAAACTGAGCCAGCAAGAGACGTTTGCCGATACAAAGGAAAGCATCGGATTGGGCTGGCGCATCAACAACATGAGCAGGTCACGCTATTTTCACCATTCTGGTGGTACGGGTGGTTTTCGTTCGTTTGTTGGCTTTGACCCGACAGGTCAGTTTGCCGTTGTGATCTTATCGAATGCTGCTGTGGACGTTACAGGCATTGGGCAGGAAATCATGGAGAAATGAATTTTGCGCATTAGCCGTGTTTTGCATAGCAACAGATAAAAAATCCCGTCATAAGATTTAGCGTATAGCACGTAGACGCAGAACATGATCCGGCTTCCTTGTTGTTATCTGAAACAAAAAAAGCCCGTCTTTCAACGAGCTTTAACCAGTAGCGGGGAGCAGGATCGAACTGCCGTCCGCCAGCCGGCGGATATGATCCTGCGCTCTACCCAGGGTTCCGTTTTGAAAAATCTTCGATTAACTGGCGCACGAACAGCCGGCCTTTGGCGGATTTCAATTGTTTTTCGCGGATGATAGCTTCCTTTTTAGTCTCAAAATATTCAGTGTAGACTACGATCCAAGGTCTGAACTTCGAAGTATATCCTTTGTTAGCCAGGAAATTATGAGACATCAGGCGACTTTCCAGGTTGCTGGTATAACCGATATAAATCCGATCATAAGATATGGCGTATAGCACGTAAACGCAGAACATGATCCGGCTTCCTTGTTGTTATCTGAAACAAAAAAAGCCCGTCTTTCAACGAGCTTTAACCAGTAGCGGGGAGCAGGATCGAACTGCCGTCCGCCAGCCGGCGGATATGATCCTGCGCTCTACCCAGGGTTCCGTTTTGAAAAATCTTCGATTAACTGGCGCACGAACAGCCGGCCTTTGGCGGATTTCAATTGTTTTTCGCGGATGATAGCTTCCTTTTTAGTCTCAAAATATTCAGTATAGACTACGATCCAAGGTCTGAACTTCGAAGTATATCCTTTGTTAGCCAGGAAATTATGAGACATCAGGCGACTTTCCAGGTTGCTGGTATAACCGATATAAATCCGATCATAAGATATGGCGTATAGCACGTAGACGCAGAACATGATCCGGCTTCCTTGTTGTTATCTGAAACAAAAAAAGCCCGTCTTTCAACGAGCTTTAACCAGTAGCGGGGAGCAGGATCGAACTGCCGACCTCAGGGTTATGAATCCTGCGCTCTAACCATCTGAGCTACCCCGCCGTTTTTCGAGATGCAAATATAGAATATTTTGCAGTCTGAAAAAAAGAAATGTAAAAATAGCTGAACCTGCGCTTATCTGCCGAAAACATAGGCTACAGAGACAGAAGCCCGGCTCATGCTTAGCGATGTTTCCATTAGTGTTACAAGGTTTGTCAATTCTTTCGACCACGTTATCATTGCGTCTACGTTTCCAAGAGACACACCGGCCCGTACAGGAACGGAAAATGAAAATTTTTGAAAACCGTCCTCATTTACCGAGGGCGTGGGCCTTGATCCGGGAACCTCAACTTGTCGTAAGGTTGTCCGGTCATCGCTGTACTGAAACACGTTCGCTGACAGACCTGCACCGGCAACAATTTTGAAATTTTGTTTATTAAAAAACCGGTATAAGTAAACTGGCGACAAACTATATGACCATTGTGTAAAATTCTTTGTTTCTTCCAGCGACTGGTTTGTCGAATAAAAAGCGGCTTTGGCCTGGACGGCCTGACCCGTTAGCTGGATAACTGCGTTTGGATTCTCAGGGTTTAATGTCCATTCGATACCGATAAGCGGGAATACACTTACGATCTTATCAGGATCCGATCCTGCTATGCCTGCCTCACCAGAAAACGTAAATGTGTTGTAAGCAACCCCTGCACCCGCCATTAGCCGGACAGGACCATGGGCCGCCTTTGACCTGAAATCGGTCTCGCCGTTGTTTAGCAGATCCATCACCCCGAGCAGATCCTCCCGGGCATATTTAGCCCGGTTTATGGCTGTAATTGCAGCCATGGAGCTTCCTGTAGCAATATTTGTTAGCTGCTCGCGGTAGGTAGCTATTTCAATGACTTTTCCGCCTTGCTCACGTGCACGATATATCTGGTATCGCAGCTCTTCTGCAGCACCGCCGGCCTTTCTTATGAAATACCTGGTTTTAATGCTGTCTGTCAGACTCAGCAAAGCCACCTTACTACCTTCTGTCAGCAGCTCCAGAAAAACCGTATCACCTACCGTCCGGTTGTCAGGTCGGGATGGAATGCGCGGATATCTGATACGGTTTAGGCTTTTGTTAACAATGGCACGTTCGAACCGCCTTCCGTCAATGATTTGTACCGATGCTGTGTTTTCCAGGGTAGCCTGTTGCTCAAGTTCTCCAGAGGTTTTGAAAACAAAGCTACGAGGATTATCGATCCAGGTTATTACCCGAACTTCGGCGTCACGGGAAGTTCCGTTCAATGAGGTGATCTTTCCTTGCTTAAAATTTGCCTGACCGAATAACGTTGCGGGCAGTAACACCAGTGCCAGCAGGCCATGTTTGAGTGCGTTCATTCCTGAGTTTAGATTTTGCGCAAACCTAACAATTGTATTGATGCCAAAAAAATTCAGCGCCACCTTTTCCTTTAAACAACAAAGGCACAAACCTTTGCGACAACACTCAACCTATACGAAGCATTTTTGCAAATACAGAATAATTTACTTTTCTTTAGAAATTCATTGGGGAAAACTACCGTCACGAATTAACGATACCAGTGTTGTAAAGGGATGTCAGAAAAGAAAAAATTTACCATGGAGTTTGAATTGAAATCATCTCCGCGTATCCTGTATAGTTTCATCAGCGAGCCGAACGGCCTTTCGCAATGGTTTGCCGATGATGTCACTATCCGCGATCATGTCTATACCTTCAAATGGGACGATGAAGAGCAGAAGGCCCGGTTACTTTCTCAAAAAGAAAACAAGCTTGTCAAGTTTAAATGGACCGATGACGAACCGCATTGTTATTTCGAAATGGAGATTGTTCAGGATGAACTTACAAACGATGTGGCCCTGGCTATCACTGATTTCGCAACCGATGAAACGCTTGCAGAACGCAAGCAGATATGGGGAAACCAGATCGGTTACCTGCTGCACGTGATCGGCGGCTGATTATTCCTCCTTGTTTCTTAACTTTGTAAGGTGAAAAAGATCCACCTGCTGTTGCTTCAGGCATTCCTCAGACCGTTTGTTGTCACGTTTCTTATCGTGATGTTCATTCTCCTGATGTTTTTCCTGTTCAAATATATCGATGACCTGATCGGCAAGGGGTTTGAATGGTACGTGATTGTCGAACTCATGTTTTATGCATCGGCAAGTAACGTAGCCATGGCGCTTCCGCTGGCGGTGCTGCTCTCATCGATTATGACCTTCGGAAGCCTGGGTGAAAATTACGAACTGGTGGCTATTAAATCAGCGGGCATTTCGCTCCAAAAGGCTATGCGCCCTCTGCTTGTACTGATTCTTTTGTTATCATTCGCCTCTTTTCTTTTTTCTGATTACATGTTGCCCAAGGCCAACCTGAAGTTTGGCTCCCTGATGTGGGACGTTCGCAATAAAAAACTGTCGTTCCTTATCAAAGAAGGTGTTTTTAACAACAGCATACCGGGCTATGCCATCCGGGTCGACAGGAAAGACAGCCAGGCCGATTCACTTTTCGGGATTACCATTTACGATCATACCGGCAACAATGGTATCGCAAAGATGATCAAGGCAGAGAAGGGTAGGATGTACAAACTTGACGGCGACAAATACCTTTATCTGAAACTCATAAACGGCGTGCGCTACGAAGAGTCAAACGGGAACAGCGCTACGTATAACCCGAGGCAGCAGTTCAGCCGCATGCGCTTCAAACAAACCGAGCAGAAGTTTGACTTATCAACCTTTGCATTGAACCGCACAGCCGAAGAAAGTTTTAGCAACAACACGCAGATGCAAAACCTGAAAGGTCTTGTCAGGAAACGCGATTCGCTGCAAAAAAAGCTCGACAGTATCGACAAAAGCACAAAGTTTGCCGCCTCAAGTTATTTTAAGCAGAGCAGTACGACACTTGGCTATACTAAAATCCCTGCAAAACCTAAACAATTGGGGGCTGACGTGATCAAAAATGTACCCAAAACCCTATCCCGATACCAAATTTACCAAACGGCTGCAGACCAGGCTGAATCCATCCGGCAGAGCATCAACAACCGCATTTCCGAGCGAACCAATGTTGAGAAAGACAGGCTATTTACAATCGTCGAGTACCAGCGAAAGTTCACACTGGCTGTTTCCTGCCTGCTGTTATTTTTCGTAGGTGCACCGCTGGGGGCCATTATCCGCAAGGGCGGACTGGGCTTACCTGTCGTCATGGCCATTTCTTTCTTTCTGATCTATCATGTGATCTCGACCGTTGCCGAGAAATCGTCAAGGGAAGGGTCGCTTGATCCGCGGTTTGGTATGTGGCTCGCTATCGTAATTCTCTCGCCGCTGGGCGCTTTTCTGACTTACAAGGCCACCGCAGACTCTGCCCTTTTTGATGTAGATTACTACAAAAATCTCATCAAGGGCCTGTTTAAGAAAAAGAAGCGTGATTCTGCTGCTTAATCATCCACACCGATTCCTTTACAGCACCGTGATATATCCGCGCAGCTTATTCTCAAAATAACATCGTAAATTTGTCGCGTCTTTTCGTGACGAAAAGTTCTATTCCGCAACCAATGAAAGTAAAATTAAATACCATCGATGAGGCCATTGAAGACATCAAGGCAGGAAAAGTGATTATTGTTGTCGACGACGAAGACCGAGAGAACGAAGGTGATTTCCTGACCGCTGCCGCAAATGCCAGTCCGGAGGTAATTAATTTTATGGCTACGTACGGCCGCGGGCTTATCTGCGCACCGCTGACTGAAGAGCGGTGTGATGCACTCAACCTCAACCTGATGGTTGGAAAAAATACCGCAGCCTACGAAACAAACTTCACTGTATCAGTAGACCTGACCGGCCATGGCTGTACGACCGGCATATCTGCATCAGACCGTTCAAAAACGATCAAAGCACTCATCGACCCGAATATTCACCCCGACGAGCTTGGCCGGCCCGGACATATTTTTCCGCTGCGCGCGAAAGATGGCGGTGTGATCAGGCGCGCCGGCCATACCGAGGCGGCTGTAGACCTGGCCCGCCTGGCAGGCATGGAGCCTGCCGGTGTTCTTGTAGAGATTCTGAAAGAAGATGGGGAAATGGCCCGTTTGCCCGATCTCATTAAAATTGCCGAGCAGCATCAGCTGAAGATCATTTCTATAGAAGACCTGATTGCTTACCGGCTGGCAAAAGAAAGCCTGATTAAACCTGAAGTAACCATTAACCTGCCGACAGCCTGGGGAGATTTTCGTATGACGGCCTATACACAGTTCGACAACCAGGCAACACACCTCGCTATAAGCAAAGGGGAGTGGAAGGAAGACGAGCCGGTTCTGGCGCGTGTGCACAGCTCATGCGTTACCGGCGACATCTTTGGCTCCTGCCGGTGCGATTGCGGTCCGCAGCTGCACAAAGCGCTGCAGATGATTGAGAAAGAAGGAAAAGGCATTGTTGTGTATATGAACCAGGAAGGCCGGGGTATTGGCCTTATCAATAAACTACGCTCCTATAATCTGCAGGATGCCGGTTTCGATACGGTCGAGGCAAATATCAAACTCGGTTTCAAAGGTGATGAACGCGATTATGGCGTAGGTGCGCAGATTTTGCGCGCACAGGGCGTTACGAAAATGCGACTCATGTCTAATAACCCGACAAAACGTGCGGGCTTAATCGGCTACGGACTGGAGGTTGTTGAAAACATCCCGATTGAAATTGAAAGCAACCAGCATAACGAAAGGTATCTGAAAACCAAACGCGATAAAATGGGGCATTCAATTATGCGCTTCGGCGACGAGTCGGAAGCGTTGTAAGCATTCTGTTCAGCATCTTGTCAAAGATCTATAAAAAAGCCGCCGCGATGGTTAGTGGCCGGTATCACAGAAGGCTTACTGTAAGAGCTGACACACTCATGAGAATTTTTCAGGAGCAATTGCCCGGCGGTGCTGACCTGGTGCTTACGTTCCCGTCTGCTGAAAGCTCGCATCAAAATCTTTGGTTACATAGATGATAACCAGGAAAGCGGCTATGATGAGCACGGTTAAGATGATCAGGCCCCAGCTGCCTGCCATTTTGTTTTTGTCTTTACGGATCAGCCAGTAGACAATGCCGATCAGCGGGATGGCACAGATAAGCCAGAAAATAATTGAAGCAACAGCCATAGTTATAAGATTAAAATTCCATCCGGGCCTGCGGCGCAGTATCCTGCCCGACAAACTCGCCCTTCAGGTATAAGTGATGCGCGGCAATAGCAATCATGCCCGCATTATCTGTACAATACTGAAACGCCGGTATAAAAGTCTGCCAGCCGTGTTTTTTTGCCATGTCTTCCAATCCGGTCCTAAGGCCTGAATTTGCTGAAACACCGCCGGCAATCGCAATCTGTTTAATGCCATATTGTACTGAAGCCTTCTTGACTTTATTCAGCAAAATGCTCACGATCCGCTTCTGCACCGAAGCACAAATATCGGTCAGATTGTTCGCGATGAACTGAGGATCGCGCTGCATGTTGTCGCGAACAAAATACAAAACTGACGTTTTAAAGCCGCTGAAACTAAAATCGAGACCGGGAATCTGTGGCTCCGGAAAAGCGAAAGCATCTGGATTCCCCGATTTGGCCCATTTATCAACCAAAGGCCCGCCCGGATAGGGAAGTTGTAAAATTTTTGCAGTTTTGTCGAAAGCCTCACCGGCGGCATCATCCAGAGTTTCGCCGACAATCTCCATGTCGAAAAAATCGTTAACTTTTACGATTTGTGTATGCCCGCCCGACACCGTCAGACAAAGAAACGGAAACGAGGGTTTGGGCTCATCAATAAAATGCGCCAGGATATGCGCCTGCATATGGTTTACGGCAATAAGCGGCAAATCCAGCGCAAGTGCGAACGATTTTGCAAATGATACGCCAACCAGCAGGGAGCCAAGCAGCCCCGGACCGCGGGTAAATGCAACAGCGTCAAGATCAGTCTTTTCAATTCCCGAATCTTTTAGAGCCTGGCTAACCGCAGGAACAATATTTTGCTGGTGTACACGCGATGCCAGCTCCGGAATTACGCCTCCATAATTTTCATGAATTGTTTGGTTTGCAATAACATTGGCAGTAATTTTGCCGTTGTTAGAAACGGCAACAGACGTCTCATCGCAAGATGATTCTATAGCAAGTATAACCGGCAAATCGTTGATCCTTTAAGCTGCAAAATTATTAAAAAACTATTTAAAATACTTCTTTGGTCAATCGCTTCGCTGCTTTTGTTGCTGATCATCGTAGTTTTTTCTTTACAGTTTAAGCCTGTTCAAACTTACGTCGCCAAACGCGCTGCGAAATTCCTGTCCGATGAACTGAAAACCACCGTCAGCATCGGAAGTCTTTATATCAAACCCTTCAAGTCGGTTGTACTCGAGAATCTGGTGGTTCTCGATCTTGATAAAGACACCCTTCTCAGCACGCCAACATTCATGGTAGATATGAACCGGTTCTCGCTGAAGCAGCGGATTGTGGATATCAATACCGTTCAGATTAATAACGGATCTTTTTATCTGAAACGTTTGAAAAAGGGTGGAAACAACCTGAAGTTTATTATTGACTATTTTGACTCCGGTGCCGCTCCGAAGAAAAAGAAGAAGAAACCTTATGAAGTGCTACTTGATCGCGTTATTCTGAACAATATGCGTTTCAGGTACAAAAATCAGCGCAGGAAAGATACGGTCCTGAACGGTATCAATTATGATGATGCAGACCTGCGCCAGCTGAACGGCATTTTTGAAGGGCTGAACACGCGCGATCACCTGGCGAAACTGCAGATCAAAAATTTCACTTTCAAAGAAAAAAGCGGGTTTTATCTCAAAAATCTTACCGCCGAAACTACGATCGATACCAATTCGATCGAATTAAAGAACCTCTTGCTTGTTACCAATCAAAGCAGGCTGACCAATTATTACAAAATGACCTTCGGCAGCTTCGAGGATTTCGAAGATTACGAAAACAAGGTGCACATGAAAGCCACGTTTCGTAAAAGTCATATCGCTTCGCGCGATATTGCCTATTTTGCACCGGCTCTGCTGCGCATGAAACTGGATCTTGATGTTGATGGTCAGATAACGGGCCTGGTGAACAGCCTGAAGGCGCGCAAACTTTCTGTCAAAGCCGGAAAAGCCACGCACATCAAAGGTGATTTCACCGTTCGTGGTTTGCCTAACTGGCAGGAAACCTTTCTTGATCTCAAAATCGAAATGGCTGGCACCAACAAACGGGATCTGGATGAAATTCTGGGAAACACAACCGGCAAAAAAACCAAGGTGATACCTGCCATCGTTGAAAGATTCGGAAACGTAAATTTCAACGGCTCGTTCACCGGATTCCAAAATGACTTCATCGCCTACGGCGAATTCAAAACCAAGCTGGGCAGGCTCGTTTCTGATGTGAATATGAAAATTGACAAACAGGGCGAGCCGTCTTATTCCGGAAACGTAAGTACCTACGATTTCAACCTGGGTGAGTTGATCAGCGAGAAGAGTCTTGGCCGGATCACTTCCAAGCTGTATGTAAAGGGACGGGGTACTGAAGTAAGTAAGCTCACTGAAGCACTTTCGGGAGATATTGCCTATATCGATTTCAACAAATACCGTTATCGCAACATCAAAGTAAACGGCACCTTTGACAAGAAGTTCTTCGACGGCAGTTTGCGTGTAAACGACAGAAATCTGAAACTAAGCTTTGATGGGGGCATCAACTTTAATCCGAAACTCCCCGTCTTCAACTTCAAAGCTGAAATTGCAGATGCACGCCTGAGATCACTTAAGCTCTACAAGGATTCTCTGAAAATCTCGGCAAGTTTCAGTACAAACTTTTCCGGTACCAACCTGAACAATATAGAAGGAGATCTGCTGATCAATAAAATCCGTTTGCAGAACCCGCGCGGCATTTATAACATCGACTCGTTGCGCCTCACAGCAAACGGGCGTGGAATAGACAGGCGGCTAAGCATCAATTCAGACATTTTCGACGCCAGTATCACAGGTACCTACGATCTTAATACACTCGTTTCCTATTACAAGGCAATTGCCAAGACCTATATCCCCTCGCTCAAAACAGATGTGATCCGTTATAACACCCAGATCTTTAAATTTAATCTGCGCATTAAACGTTTTGAGCCGATTGCCCCATTGATTCTTCCGGGGCTTGATATTGAAGACCAGGCCGTTCTGGTAGGTAATTTCGATTCGCGCAACAATACCGCTACGCTTAACGGTTTTGTAAAGAAGCTGAAGTATCGGGGTATGGTAGCGAACAACATCATCATTGACGAAAGCACGACCGCAGATTTCCTGCAGGCTGTGGTCACCTCAGACAGGGTCGATATCAATGACAGCCTCTTCATCAAGAACGTCAACATTTCCAATATTCTGCGGAAAGACAGCCTCTCTATGAACGTTAAGATGTCGAATTCAGACGATGCAAATCAGCTGGATCTGAACGGCCTGGTCGAGTTCTCGCAGGATACGATGGCAAGACTCAGTATTCTACCCTCCCTGCTTAAGATTAATAATGAAGACTGGCAGATACAGGAAAAGGTCAGGGTTAACTTTGACCGGGGCGAAACGCGGATTACTAATTTTGACCTGAGTAATGGGGAACAACTGCTGACAATTAATGGTGTTTTATCCGGTGACCCGGCAGATGCACTCAAGGTAGGTTTTGAGAATTTTGACCTCAATACACTCAATCCGTTTACGCGTGGCTTTGGTGTAAAACTCGGCGGTAAAGTGAACGGCGAGTCTAACCTCTATGGCGTATTGAAAGCGCCCCGGCTCAATGATAACCTGAAAATTGATTCACTGCGCTTCAATGATACGGACATCGGGAACCTGATCGATACATCGTCTTACTCGTCCGCAGACAAGAAAGTTCATGTCTATACCCGGGTAGTTACCGGTGATGAGGAAACCTTCAAGGTAACGGGCGCCGTAGATCTGGAACAAAAACAGCTGGATATCGATGTGAAAATGGCGAAGAGTAAGCTGACAATCCTCGAGCCGTTTGTTAAAAAGCTTGTTTCGGGTTTACAAGGAAATATTTCGGCTGATATAGACATCAGAGGCAGCATGGATAAGCCTGAAATTAACGGGCAGATCGCGCTTGATGAGGCAAAACTAACAGTTAACTACCTCCGCACCCCCTATACGATTACGGATAAGGTCAGCGTGAAAAATAGTGTTGTTGATCTTGGTGAACTTGTTATTGCCGATGCCGAGGGAAATCTTGCCCAGGCTACCGGTACGGTAGACCTGAATAACATCAGTAATCCGACGCTTGATGTAGAAGTCAATGCGAGGAACTTTATGGCGTTGAATACCACAAGCAAGGATAACTCAGTTTATTACGGCAGGGCCTATGGCAGTGGCGTTTTCAGGTTTAGCGGGCCAACCGATAATATGAAAATCCAGATCGATGCCAAGACAGAGAAAGGCACGGTATTCAACCTGCCACTTAACAGTTCTGAAACGGTAAGTGAGAAAGACTTTATAAACTTCGTTACCAAAGATACGGTCAATACCAAAAAGAAACTGACATCTTTCGACGGACTTACACTCGGGTTTAAACTTCGCATCGATCCCAATACAACGGCAAACATCTATACAGCGCTGGGTAACCTGAGCGGCAAAGGTAACGCCGAACTAACGCTGAATATCAACAGCCAGGGCGACTTCGAGATGTCTGGCGATTATATCATTGAGTCGGGAAGTTTTGACTTTACAGCGCAGGAGATTATCAACAAACAGTTCGCCATCAGGCAGGGGGGGACTATCAGGTGGACAGGCAACCCTACCGGTGCACAGATCAACCTGAAAGCGATCTATTCGCTCCGTGCGAATCTGCGCGACCTGTATACAGCGGCCAACCGCGATGCCAGCAACAGCAACAGCTCTGAGCGGGTGAATACTGAGGTTGAAATGGGTCTGACGGGTTTACTGCTTAAGCCGGATATCAGGCTTGATATCTTCTTCCCGTCTAATCCGGCAATCAAAGAAGAGTTTCAGTCTTATCTCAGCGATCAGAATAACCTGAACCTGCAGGCATTCAGTCTGATTATACGACGCAGTTTTACACCGGGAACGGGAGAAGGGATAGGCAGGCAGCTTACAACAGGGGTGACAAGTACGGCAACGGAGTTGATCTTTAATCAATTCAACAACGTACTGTCTTCACTAAATCTCGATTTCGTCGATTTAAACGTGCGCACCTTTAATGATGTCAACGCATCGTTCAAATTCTTTGATGACCGTCTGATCGTTAACGCGGGTGTAGTAGACAGGAGAAGCTCAAATGATTTTTCACTGATTGATTTTTCGCGAAACACGGTAGCGAGCGAGATCGAGGCGCTCGTATTGATCCGTAAAGACGGAAGCCTGATCGGCAAACTTGCCAACAAGCCGCCGACCCAGCAAAGCATTTTCCTTAATTCGGGCATCAGCGCCACAAACAATGTAACTTCCCTCGGCCTGATCTATACCACCCAGTTTGATACATTCAGTGAGTTTGTGAAAAAACTAACCGGGCAGTACCGCAGAGACATTCGTCGTAAGCAGGCAGGAGAGCAGCAAAAGAAAACACGCCAATCCCTTAATAGGGAAGCCGTACGGAAAGAGGAAAAAAGCAATCAGCGAAGATAGAGGTATGCCTGGCTCTCATCCTCGCGATGTTTTTTTCTTCAAGGGTATCAGATCAAGCAGGGATTCTGCTCCGCACCATACTTATGGCAGTACTGCAGGGGTTAATGGACCGGTTATAGTCGTCCGTCCGGCGCGAATGTTCTACCTTCAATCGCTTACTGCGTGCTCTGTTCGTGATTCATTCTGCCGGTTCAAATCAGTCGAAGTTTTTCAGAAAGGTAACAGGCCGATCAATAAAAAAAACGCGGCCATTCGGCCGCGTTTATACAAGTATGTTATTTTGTGCAGGGTCAGCAGATGCAGGAAGCATCGGCTGAAAACCTAATTTTTGTCTTCAAGTTTCTCGCCGGTAACCTCGGTTTTAATACGTTCCTCAAGCTCTTCCGCGAGTTCGGGATTGTCAAGAAGAAGTTGTTTAACAGCGTCACGGCCCTGACCAAGTTTGGTGTCGCCGTAAGAGAACCAGGAACCTGCTTTCTTGATAATGCCGAAGTCTACACCGAGATCGATGATTTCTCCGGCTTTTGAAATACCTTCTCCGAACATAATATCAAATTCAGCAATACGGAATGGAGGCGCAACTTTGTTTTTAACGATCTTGACCTTAACGCGGTTACCCGAAACCTCATCGGCATCTTTGATCTGTGAGATACGACGAATGTCCAGACGTACTGAAGCATAAAATTTCAGCGCGTTACCACCGGTTGTTGTTTCCGGGTTACCAAACATAACGCCGATCTTCTCACGCAGCTGGTTGATGAAGATACATGCACAGCCCGTTTTAGAAATGGTTCCCGTAAGCTTGCGCAGGGCCTGGCTCATGAGCCGGGCCTGCAGACCCATTTTGCTGTCGCCCATTTCGCCTTCAATCTCTCCTTTAGGAACCAGCGCGGCTACCGAGTCAATAACGATTACGTCAATTGCTCCCGACCGGATCAGGTTGTCGGCAATCTCGAGTGCCTGCTCACCATTATCCGGCTGCGAGATCAGGAGATTGTCTGTATCGACGCCAAGTTTTTTCGCGTAGAACTGATCGAAGGCATGCTCCGCATCAATAAATGCTGCAATGCCGCCTTTTTTCTGTGCTTCGGCGATGATATGTGTGGCAAGTGTGGTTTTACCGGAAGACTCTGGTCCGTAGATTTCAATCACCCGGCCCTTTGGGATACCGCCGATTCCAAGCGCGATGTCGAGGCTTAATGAACCTGTGGAAATGGCTTCAATCGATTCGATAGCGGTATCTCCCAGTTTCATAATGGTGCCCTTACCGTACGATTTTTCAAGTTTATCTAAAGTAAGCTGTAAAGCTTTTAATTTGTCTGTGTTTGCTGTGCTCATGCTAAAAAAATCTGGATCGTAAATATAATGTCTAGGCTGAGCAAATGCTCCGGCTGTTGATAACTAAAAATGCTAAATATATTAGCGAAATTACACAAAAAATTAGTGCTGTCAAGGCTTTGACGAAAATAAATTATCCTGCTCTTTCTGCCGCCTGCAATTTTTTTACCCTTTGTTCAAAATAGCGGCAGATATGACTGATCTGGCAGACCTCGCATTTGGGTTTACGGGCAATACATACATAACGGCCATGAAGAATTAGCCAGTGATGAGCCAGGTGAATGGTGTGTTCAGGCAGGTGTTTGACCAGATCCTTCTCAACGGCAAGGGGTGTTCTTCCGGTTGTCAGGCCAACCCGTCTTGCCACCCTGAATACGTGGGTGTCTACAGCCATGGCGGGCGCCTGGTAAATGACTGACGCAATTACATTAGCCGTCTTCCGGCCTACACCCGGCATTCGTTGCAGATCTTTGATGTCTGAAGGCACCTTGCCGGCAAATTCGGCTTCCAGCATTTTGGCCATCCCGACGAGGTGTTTCGCTTTATTATTGGGGTAACTGACGCTTCTGATGTAATCGTAAACGATATCAGGCGTGGCATCTGCCAGGCTCCGTGAATCCGGGAAACGCTGAAAGAGTGCCGGCGTTACCATATTGATCCGTTTGTCGGTGCATTGTGCAGAAAGAATCACCGCGACAAGCAGCTGGTAGGGGTTTTCATAGTGAAGCTCCGTCTCGGCATCGGGCTGGCGCACTGAGAAATGTTCAACAAATTGCCGGTAACGCTCCTTTTTTAACATCCTGCAAAGATACGCTGAAGCAAAAAAAAAGCTGCATTCCTGCAGCCTGAATTTATTTCTTTGTCGATCTGGAATATTCCAGAATTCTGTCGATCACCTCATCTCCGGGTGTCCTGACCAGACCCTCTAACTGAGGCTTGAGATTTTCATAGAAAAGATCGTCGTCCATGTCAACGGAATTTTGCGCCTTCTCAAAAGGTTGATGTGCCTTTGATGCAGCACCATTTAAAGTAGTAGAGGTTCTTGTCATAAGCCTGGTATAATTTTTAGGAGTCATTTACAGAGTAAACGAGGCTCCATCTAATTTATTTTAAATCCTTGGATTTATTTTAATACCTGACAACTTATTAACAAAGATGTTACCGGCGCCCGTCAAAAACGATGACTTTTTGAAAATGCGGCCTTATTTTCACGCAAATCGACCGCGTTTAGGCCTATTTGATTCCGGTAGCCATTTCTTTGGCGCTGATCATCTTCCTGAGGTTGCTGAGCGCATAACGCATCCGTCCAAGCGCTGTGTTGATACTGACATCGGTCAGGTCTGCAATCTCCTTAAAGCTGAGATCGGCATAATGACGCATAATCAAGACCTCTTTCTGCTCATCAGGCAACAGGCGGATCATCTGTTTCAGGTCTGTTCCTGTCTGATCCCGAAGCATACGCTCTTCGGCACTCTCATCGTGAAACTGCAGGGTGTTCAGCACGTCGGTACCGTCCGAGCTGGTGATGACCGGCGTTCGTTTTTCTTTTCTGAAAAAGTCGATTACAAGATTATGTGCAATGCGCATCACCCAGGGCAAAAATTTGCCTTCTTCGTTGTACCGGCCGGAGCGCAGCGTGTTTATGACTTTAATAAAAGCGTCCTGAAAAATGTCTTCTGCAAGGTATGAATCCTTTACCAGAAGGTATATAGAGGTATAAATTTTGGATTTATGTCTTTTTAACAACTCTTCCAAGACCAGTTCGTTACCAGCAATGTACAATTTTACCAGTTCCTGATCGTTTAATGATTGTAATTTCATAGGATTACCTACACTAATTTCCCTAACTATTTGCTAAAAATTAATTTGTAGATGTTTAGATTCGATAGTTCTTCTCCTATGTTTGGGTTTGGCGAGTGCTTTATTACAGTCGTTGTTAAGTCAAAGAAAGCACAATTTTTGTCAAAAAGCAACAATTAAATTGTTAAAAAAAACAAAAAACCGGTTTATCAACTTAATTTTGTAATCGGGCGGAGCATGAGCAACCGCCTTTTTTATCTGTCCCGGTCAGGAATCCCCCTTACAGCATACATGAAGAAAGAAGTCGAAAAAGACCCCTCAAGAAATATCATTATCAAAGGTGCACGCGTGCACAATCTTAAAAATATAGATGTCGCCATTCCGAAAAACAAGCTTGTTGTCGTAACAGGCATGTCCGGATCCGGCAAGTCTTCGCTTGCTTTTGACACGTTGTATGCGGAAGGTCAGCGCCGGTACGTGGAAAGCCTGTCGGCCTATGCCAGGCAGTTCATGGGACGTATGAACAAGCCTGATGTTGATTATATAAAAGGTATAGCCCCGGCTATCGCTATCGAGCAAAAGGTAATTACTTCAAACCCGCGGTCAACCGTAGGCACATCAACCGAGATATATGACTATCTGAAACTGCTTTTTTCCCGGATCGGAAAAACCTATTCGCCTGTTTCAGGCGAGGAGGTACGCCGGGATACGGTCAGTTCTGTGGTCGATTTCCTGGCAAAACAACCTGAAGGTACCACAGTAACGATCTTCTGCCCGCTTCATCCGCATAACCAGCGCAGTCTGAAAGAAGAGCTGGCCGTGCTGCTTCAGAAAGGTTTTCTCCGGGTGCTCATCGACGGCAAGATCCGCAAAATTGAGCAGGTACTCGAAGATGAAGATGTGAAAGATGACACCCTCAAAGATTCAGACTCTGTTCAGATTCTCATTGACCGGATCGTGCTCAATACCGAAGAAGAGACCCTGAGCCGCATGGCCGACTCTGTACAAACCGGCTTTTTTGAAGGGAAAGGGGATATTTTTGTCGAAGCTGCTGAAAAAACAACCCATTTCTGTGACCGTTTCGAGCTGGATAATATGCAGTTCGAAGAGCCTACGCCAAATTTTTTCAGTTTCAACAATCCGTACGGCGCATGCAAACGATGCGAAGGTTACGGCAATATTATCGGGATAGACCGCGACCTGGTCATTCCCGATAAAAGCAAAAGCGTGTATGATAATGCTATTGCCCCTTGGCGCGGAGAAAAAATGCGCGACTGGCTGAATCGTCTGGTGCGGGTTGCAGATAAATTCGATTTTCCCATTCACAGGCCTTACAGCGAACTGAATGAAGACCAGCAGGAACTGCTTTGGACAGGAAACCAGCATTTCAACGGGTTGAATGCATTTTTCAAAGAACTCGAAGAGCAAACTTATAAAATACAGTACCGGGTCATGTTATCACGCTACCGCGGAAAAACAACCTGCCCTGACTGCCGGGGTTCCCGTTTGCGTAAAGATGCGTCATATGTAAAAATAAATGGTAAGTCCATTATCCAGATCGTTCTGATGCCGCTTGCAACCGCCCTGAAGTTTTTTGAGGAGCTGGAACTCAGCGAAACAGATGAGAAGATTGCGCGCCGGCTTCTTGCAGAGATTACCAACCGCATTCTCTATCTGAATAACGTGGGCCTGGGCTACCTTACACTCAACAGGCTTTCAAATACGCTTTCCGGCGGCGAGTCTCAGCGCATCAACCTGGCCACATCGCTGGGAAGCAGTCTGGTAGGTTCAGTGTATGTGCTTGATGAACCAAGCATTGGATTGCATCCGCGCGATACCAATAAACTGATCGAGGTGCTGCAGTCGCTTAGAAATGTAGGCAACACTGTTCTGGTTGTTGAACATGAGGAAGAGATGATGAAAGCGGCCGACCATATCATAGACATCGGGCCGGAGGCCGGAACGCATGGAGGTAACCTCGTTTTTAGCGGTACTTATGACGAGATTATTGCCGATGCCAACAGCCTGACAGGCAAATACCTGAGTGGTTCGGAACGGATCGACCTTCCGGAAAAACGCCGTAAATGGCACGATCATATTCTTGTAAAGGGAGCGCGTGAAAACAACTTAAAAAATATCGATGTCAAGTTTCCGCTGGGAATTTTTACGGCTGTAACGGGTGTTTCGGGCTCTGGAAAGACAAGTCTTGTCAAGAAAATTCTTTATCCTGCGCTGCAGAAAGCCATCGGCAATTATGCCGGAGAAGCAACCGGCCAACATGACGGCATTTTTGGTGATTACGTGCTGGTAAGCCAGGTGGAACTGGTAGACCAGAATCCGATCGGAAGATCGTCCCGTTCGAATCCGGTTACCTACGTTAAGGCCTGGGATGATATCAGGGCGCTTTTCTCCGGACTACCGGGTGCGAAGGCGGCAGGACTTAAACCGGCAGCATTTTCTTTTAACGTGGAAGGCGGGCGTTGCGATGTTTGTCAGGGCGAAGGCGAGGTAAGGATAGAAATGCAGTTTATGGCAGATATCTATCTTCCCTGTGAAGCCTGCGGCGGAAAAAGGTTCAAACAGCAGGTGCTTGATGTTACCTATAAAGACAAAAACGTTTCTGAGATCCTGGACCTGACAATTGACGAGGCGGTGGCATTTTTTGCCAAAGAGCCAAAGATTCTCGCCAAACTGCAGCCATTGGTAGATGTGGGCCTGGGTTATGTTCACCTCGGGCAATCGTCGAATACCTTATCGGGCGGCGAGGCGCAGCGCATTAAACTCGCTTCTTTCCTGATCAAGGGAAATAACGCAACCAAAACCGTGTTCATATTTGATGAACCGACAACCGGCCTGCATTTCCATGATATAAAGAAGCTGCTGAAAGCATTGCATACGCTTATTGAGCAGGGAAACACGGTTATTGTGATTGAACACAATATGGACATGATCAAGTGTGCAGACTGGGTGATCGACATCGGTCCGGAAGGCGGGGATGGCGGCGGAGCACTTGTGTTTGAAGGACTTCCGGAAGACCTGATAAAAGTTGAAAATTCGTACACCGGTAAGTTTTTGAAAGAGCATTTGAAATAATTGTACATTTGCAGCCATGCTTTTTCTCACCTTCGTATTGGGTGTTGTTTTGAACGCCATCGGATACATCCCGCCCGGTAACATCAACCTCACGGTGGTGCAGATCTCCATTACCAGGGGAATCAGGCAGGCATATGCCTTCATCATTGCCTTTGCTTCTGTAGAGGTGTTCTTTACTTTCTGCATCATGCGTTTCGTGCAATGGCTAAGCAGTGAGTTCAAATTCGGCGAAGTGATCGATGTATTTATGATCATTATGTTCAGCGTGCTGGGGGTTATTACCTGGCGAAGCCGGAAAGAGATGCCGAAAGCCGAAACCTCAAACCGCGACAGCATTAAATACGGGATGCTTCTTGGCGTGCTGAACCCGATGCAATTACCATACTGGCTCTTTGTGGGGACCTACCTCATTGCGCATGAGTGGATTGAGATCGGAAACGTTTCCCTGATCATTTTCAGTATCGGTTCGGGGATCGGCGCAGGCCTTGCCCTGTACGGTTTCTCTCACTTTGCCCGTTACATCCAGGAGAAATTTGACCTGAGCAGTTATATCATCAGCAAAAGTATTGCTTTTCTTTTTCTGGGGCTCGGGGCCTACCATGTAGGTAAGCTGGTGTATGTGCATCTGATTAAGTAATCTATAGACGCCGGATCGTGGAGTCCCGGCGACAGCCTACTTCAAAAAATCGAGATTCCATATCTTTTCTGCCTTCCGGCCGATCAGCCAGAACGAAGCGGCCAGTACCGAAAAAAAGAGTGCTTTATGCCAGCTATCCCAGAAATACTCAAAATAGCGGGTATAAAGGTTGATAAACAGGAAAGTAATACCAAACTCGCGCGCAATGTCATCGCGGTATTTCAGGCCGATCCAGGTGCTCAAGACGCAGGCCGCAGCTGAGATGATTCCCCAGTAGAAGAGACTGAGCTGCCGAACCTTGTACCAGTCATCAAGGTTACTGAAATTCCCGAAAACGGAAAGAAACCAAAGCGATATAAAAAGGTACATCATTCCGCTCAGGTAACTTACCTGGTAAAAGTAAGACAGGGTTTTGTGCTTTTTAAGCAGGAGCGAAAGACCCGTAAGTGCTGCACCGAAACATACAAAGCGCAGCGGGTAGTTCATTCCCAGGTAGTAGTCGTTGCGGCTCAGATAACCGGTTTCTGTGCCAAACCATGCGCCCAGAGAAATCAGGGCAAATGCCCATATCATGCGGGAGCGGAAGAAGTATCCGATCAGTCCGTACACAAAGACAGATGCAAGAATAAGCAGGCTGAAGTGGCCGGTGCCGCGGTCTATTGATTTGCCGAAATATGCAATGCCATTGGCCGTAAACAGAACCGCCATGAACAGGATTGCTTCGTTGCTGAAGCGGAGGCTGGCCCGTTTTTTCTTGCGTCTGAAACCAGCTACATACAGCCATCCGGCAAGGGCAAACGACACAAGCGCGATAACGATATCTGATGTTTCGTAAATGCGTTCCAGCTGTTTCAGAATAGAAGGATCTATGAGCAGCGCCCCAAGCGAGATCACGCCGCAGGCCAGGGCTACCCAGAAAGAGTATTGGGCAAGTCGCAGCCAGTCAAAAGATTTCACTTCATAGGTTCGCCGCAGCTTTTGTCCTGTCTCTTCCGTTATAAGGCCCCGGCTTTCCCATTCCGCAATGGCATCGTCAAGAAGCTCGCTTTTTTCTTTGTCTACTTTCATCGTTCTGTATTCGAAGATAGGCATTTCAGTTTACCCCTGGAACGGATCAACTGCCTGGATTGCATGTAAACGCAGGTTTTTTTTGGTTAGTGACCGCGTTTGTTATATTTGCTTTTTGACAAACCGCAATGAAGCACGCTTTAACGGTCATCTGTTTCTTGTTTTTAGCGCTCGGTCTGGCTTCTGCACAGCAGTCAGACAGCAGTGCTGACTCGACAGCAACGGTAAGAACAGGTCTGGCAACATACTATGCAAAACGTTTTGAGGGGCACCACACAACAAGCGGGCAACGCTACCGCGCGAAGAAATTCACCGCCGCTCACCGCAGCCTGCCCTTCGGCACCGTAGTCACCGTGACCAACCTTAGCAATGGCAAATCTGTAGATGTAACTGTCAATGACCGGGGTCCTTTTACCCGCCGGTTTATTATCGATGTGTCGGCAGCCGCAGCAAAAGCCCTCGGCTTTTACCGCCACGGCCAGGCACGCGTACAGATTACCTACATGCTGAAAAAATAAGATGGTCTGCGCTACCGCTGGTTTACCATTCAAGGTCAGGAACGATCATCTACGGCTGACCAAATCAGTTTTGTTAACGCGCTGTCTGCAAGCATGGTCTATTGACTTTTGAAGGGGTATAAGTCAATAAAAAAGCGCCTTTTCAATACTTATTAACACTTGTGAAGTTTCGCTAAGCCCTTAAAAAGAAATGATTAGCATTTTTTCGCCCCGATTATGACTTTGGACTGATCGACTTTTCCCCATCCTGAGCGTTTGTGTTAACAACTTTTGAAAAGGAAAAGTGCCCCTTGTTATATATTTGTTTTAGCGAATTCTAAGGGAAATCCGTCGTTCATTATGTAGTTTAAAGTATTGTGATCTAGAGTTTTAGAAAGCATCGTTCTGATTCGATTTACCAAAGATTTCTTTGGAATTGCACCTGCAAGCTCAGTCACAATATGATTATCTGATGAAACGGATTTGTTTTACGAAGGAGATAAAATAAGGGAAATAGTTATGCATTTTTTTCAGTGGTGAAATTCACCGCCGGGATAATTGTCGGCTTTTCCCAAAGATGATGTGTTACAAAAACCTGATGCGCTTATGCAAAACGAAGAAGAAGTATTATTAAAAGAGAATAAGGATCGCTTTGTTATCCTTCCGATTAATTATCCGGCCATCTGGGAGATGTACAAAAAAAGCGAGGCCAGTTTCTGGACTGCTGAGGAGATCGACCTTTCAGATGACTTGAAAGACTGGAATAACCTGAACAGTGGCGAAAGACATTTCATTTCGCACATTCTTGCATTTTTTGCGGCAAGTGATGGTATTGTGAACGAGAATCTGGCCGTGAATTTCATGAGCGAAGTGCAGATTCCTGAAGCGCGGTGTTTCTATGGCTTTCAGATCATGATGGAAAACATCCATTCTGAAACCTATGCCTTATTGATCGATACTTATGTAAAAGATCCTGAAGAAAAAGACCGGCTGTTCCACGCTATTGATACTGTGCCCTGCGTAGCCAAAAAAGCTGAATGGGCGCTGAAATGGATTGAGAACGGAACCTTTGCCGAGCGGCTGGTTGCCTTTGCTGCGGTAGAAGGGATTTTCTTCAGCGGCAGCTTCTGCTCAATATTCTGGCTGAAAAAACGCGGTCTGATGCCAGGCCTGACCTTCAGCAATGAACTCATCTCGAGGGATGAGGGTTCTCACTGCGAATTTGCCTGTCTGCTGTATGGCATGCTTAAGAATAAACTCAGCGAAGAACAGGTACATACAATCATAAGAGATGCGGTTGAAATTGAAAAGGAATTTGTAACCGACGCACTGCCGGTTGCGCTGATCGGTATGAATGCAAAGCTGATGTCTCAATACATTGAGTTTGTGGCCGACCGCTGGTCTCAGGAACTTGGTTATTCGAAAATATACGGGGCTACCAACCCATTCGATTTTATGGAAATGATCTCCCTGCAGGGAAAAACCAACTTTTTTGAAAAGCGCGTAGGCGACTACCAGAAAAGTGGTGTGCTAACCGCTGCAGAAGACAAAGCACAAAGTTTCTCACTCGACGAAGATTTTTAAAAAAATACCGCCGGAGCGCGCAGGGGTCAAGACCGTGTGCTCCGAATAATTTAATGATTTGATGCCGGCGCTTGATCACCGGCACGCTACCTTAAATAAAAAAACATGTTTGTAATCAAAAGAGACGGTCGCAAAGAAGCGGTGCAATTCGACAAGATCACCGCGCGGATTCAAAAACTGTGCTATAGCCTCAACCCGGAACTGGTCGATCCGATTGACGTAGCAAAAAAAGTGATCGAAGGTTTGTATGACGGAGTAACTACCTCTGAACTGGACAACCTCGCGGCAGAGACAGCTGCTTCTTTAACTACAAAACACCCTGATTACGCGCTTCTCGCATCACGTATCGCGGTGTCAAACCTGCACAAAAACACCATCAAATCGTTCTCGGGAACCATGAAAATGCTCTACGAGTACGTAGACCCGAAAGCAAAAAAAGAGGCACCTCTTATTGCCGATGATGTTTGGGAAATCATCGAAAAAAATGCCGACATTCTTGACAGTTCGATCATCTATGACCGCGACTTCGGCTTCGATTATTTTGGCTTTAAGACCCTTGAAAAATCCTACCTCCTTAAGGTAAACGGACAGATCGTTGAGCGTCCGCAGCACCTGTTTATGCGTGTGTCGGTGGGTATCCATAAAGAAGACATTGAAAGCGCCATTAAGACTTACCACCTGATGAGTGAGCGGTGGTTTACGCATGCTACCCCAACGCTTTTCAATGCAGGTACACCAAAGCCCCAGATGTCTTCATGTTTCCTGCTTACCATGCAGGACGATAGTATCGATGGCATTTACGACACACTGAAACAAACTGCTAAAATTTCGCAAAGCGCCGGTGGTATCGGCCTGAGCATCCATAATATCCGCGCGACCGGTTCTTATATCGGTGGTACAAACGGTACCAGCAATGGAATTATTCCAATGCTGCGCGTCTTCAATGATACCGCACGTTATGTAGATCAGGGCGGCGGCAAACGCAAAGGTGCTTTCGCTATCTACCTTGAGCCATGGCATGCAGATATTTTTGAATTCCTTGACCTGCGCAAGAACCATGGTAAAGAGGAAATGCGCGCGCGTGACCTGTTTTATGCGCTCTGGATGTGCGACCTCTTCATGCAACGCGTAAAAGACAATGCCGACTGGAGCCTATTCTGTCCGCATGAAGCACCAGGCCTCGCCGATTGCTTTGGCGCAGAGTTCGAAAAATTGTATACCGGCTATGAGCAGGAGGGACGTGCCCGTCGTGTTGTAAAAGCTCAGGAGCTTTGGTTTGCAATCCTGGACTCGCAGATCGAAACAGGTACGCCATACCTGCTGTACAAAGATGCTGCAAACAGCAAATCGAACCAGCAAAATCTTGGTACTATCAAGAGCTCAAACCTTTGTACCGAAATCATCGAATATACGTCTAAAGACGAAGTAGCGGTTTGTAACCTGGCCTCGCTTGCGCTGCCAAGGTTTGTAAACAACGCTACGTTCGATCATGAAAAATTGTATGAAGTGACTTATCAGGCTACCCTGAACCTGAACAAGATCATTGATCACAACTACTATCCTGTAGAACAGGCACAGACTTCAAACCTGCGTCACCGCCCGATCGGTCTTGGTGTGCAGGGGCTTGCAGATGCATTCATCCTGATGCGCCTTCCATTTGAAAGCGACGAAGCGAAGCAGCTGAACAAAGAGATCTTCGAAACCATTTATTTTGCTTCGATGACGGCTTCCAACGACCTTGCAAAAAAAGAAGGCCCATACGAGACCTTCAAAGGATCTCCGCTTTCAAAAGGTCAGTTCCAGTTCGATCTCTGGAATGTTAGCCCTGACAGTAACCGCTGGGATTGGGAATCACTGCGCAAAAGCGTGGTGGAGCACGGTGTTCGCAACTCCCTTCTGGTGGCGCCTATGCCAACCG
This sequence comes from Pedobacter sp. SYP-B3415, assembly GCF_004138205.1. Classification (GTDB taxonomy): domain Bacteria; phylum Bacteroidota; class Bacteroidia; order Sphingobacteriales; family Sphingobacteriaceae; genus Pedobacter. Next base: position 188,901 of record NZ_RXNQ01000036.1, on the reverse strand, counting down.
CATCAACCTCGCAGATTTTGGGTAACAACGAATGTTTTGAACCTTACACGTCAAACATTTACACCCGCAGGGTATTGAGCGGTGAGTTCATTGTGGTAAATAAACACCTGCTCCGGGACCTCGTTGCGCTGGGCTTGTGGAATAATGATATGAAAAACCAGATCATCCTTGCGAATGGATCGATCCAGGCAATTCCGGAAATTCCATCTTACATTAAAGATCTTTACAAAACGGTTTGGGAGATCAAAATGCGGAACATCATTGATATGGCGGCAGACCGCGGTGCATATATCTGCCAGTCGCAGTCGCTAAACCTCTTTGTGAATGCCCCAAACACTGCGAAACTTACTTCAATGCATTTCTATGCATGGGAGAAAGGCCTTAAAACAGGGATGTATTACCTGCGTACACAGGCAGCGTCTCAGGCGGTTAAGTTCACCGTTGAGAACCAGGGCGGCAAAGCCATTGAACCGGTTATTCCTGCCAGAGTTGAGGCCGTCGTCGACGAAATCCCTGATGGCCCGGTTTGCAGCATGGAAGAAGGCTGTATCAGCTGCTCCGGTTAAAGACATAAAGGTGCGTGCCTTTATACAATTACATTACAATGCCATTTTTTCGAGGTCCCGGCAGGTTTTGCCGGGACCTTGTTTTTTGTGCTTATTTTTGCTCCATGCAACTGCATAGTAAACATGAAATTATAGCCTGTGAACGCTGCGGTGGTTCTATTGAATGTAAGGCTAACGCATATACGAAATGTCAGTGCAGCGCTGTACAACTGAGCATCAATGAAGTGCAGTACATCAGCGAATTGTACGATGGTTGCCTGTGCGCAAAATGCCTTGGCGAATTGCAGCAGGAATACCAGCAGGAGATGCACTAAGCGGTATAATGACCGGCAACCGCATTGCCTGACGGTCCGCGTACAGACCTTTCCAATGCAGCCTGGCTCCCCCGCCATGCACGCCTCACACTCCCCAAAGTCTTTTTCAGAATATCTTTTCTGCTACGTATTTTCGCAGCAAACTTTTTACATGAACAAGATACTCCTGATCTGCACTTTTCTGGCTCTTTATGCAACTGCCAACGCACAAAAGCTGGACAAGGCAACTGCGGCAAAGCTTTCAGTTTCGGCTGTCGACGCTGCTAAAACTGATCACCGCCGGCAGGCTGCCGCCGCATGGCAGAAAAAATCGATCAGTTATGGCGATAAGGTCATGAAATTCGAAACCAGGGTGTTTGGCCAGGCTGATGCTGGCAAGAGAAGTCTCTATATTTCACTGCATGGCGGCGGCAACACCCAGCCAAAGGTGAACGATGGGCAATGGGAAAATCAAAAGAAACTGTACAGTCCTGCAGAAGGCTTGTATTTTGTTCCGCGCGCACCGACCAATACCTGGAACCTCTGGCATGAAGAGCATATTGATGCCATGCTTGATGAAGTAATTAAAAGCGCTGTCGTATTTGAAGGTGTCGATCCAAACCGGGTCTACCTGCTTGGTTACTCTGCCGGAGGCGACGGCTTGTATCAGCTGGCGCCACGCATGGCCGACAGACTGGCAGCTGCGTCGATGATGGCGGGACATCCCGGCGATGCCTCGGCACTTCCGCTCAGAAACCTCCCGTTTGCAATTTTTATGGGCGGCAACGACGCAGCATATGACCGGAACAAGCTGGCCGCCGTATGGGGCAAAAAACTGGACAGCCTGGAGGCTGCCGACCCGGGCGCCTATAAACATGATGTGCACATCTACGAAGGCCTTGGACACTGGATGAACCGGAAAGATACGGTTGCCATCTCATGGATGGCCGGATTTAAAAGAAATGCCCTGCCCGAAAAAGTGATCTGGGTACAGGACGATCGCCGGCACTTTGATTTTTACTGGCTTGGAACAGATACTGCATCCAAAGCAGGCGATGCAGCGCGGGTCCTCATTCGCAAAGATCGCAATGAAATTGTGCTCGAAGCCAATACCTTTCAGTCGTTGGCAATCTATCTTAACGATGATATGCTCGATCTTGACAGGCCGGTTTGGCTTACTTCAAACGGTAAAACGCTGTTTAAAGGTAAGCTCAAACGATCGGCAGCATTGATACGCGCATCCGCAGCAAAAAGACTGGATACAGCGCAGGTCTTCAGCGCCGGATTACGTATCACCCACGGGCGTGCCACCGCCCTTTGAAATGATCGTGTCAGCAGCAGGTAAGCATCTGATGCCTATGCAGGTCCTTATGAGCTGTTACGGAACAAAATCGTAACTTTGCAGCAAAATTTTTCAAGCAGATGAGTAAAGTAAAAGTAGGCCTTGTACAGATGACTTGCAGCAAAGACAAGCAGGAGAATCTTGATAAGGCTATAGTGAAAGTGCGGGAAGCCGCAGCAAAAGGTGCGCAGATCGTTTGCCTGCAGGAACTTTTTACGTCCCTTTACTTTTGCGATGTTGAAGATTATGACAACTTCGATCTTGCAGAAGCCATTCCGGGACCATCGACAGACGCCTTGTCTGCGGTTGCGAAAGAACTGAACGTAGTAATCATCGCTTCTTTATTTGAGAAGCGTACTGCGGGGCTCTATCACAATACAACTGCCGTTCTGGATGCAGACGGCACCTATTTGGGTAAATACCGGAAAATGCATATCCCGGATGACCCAGCTTTTTATGAGAAATTTTATTTTACGCCCGGCGACCTTGGCTATAAAGTTTTCCAGACGAAGTTTGCCAAGATTGGCATTCTGATTTGCTGGGATCAGTGGTACCCTGAAGCCTCGCGGATCACTGCACTGATGGGCGCAGAAATTTTGTTTTACCCTACAGCCATCGGTTGGGCTACAGACCAGGACGAGGAGACCAATAAAGATCAATATAACGCATGGCAAACCATTCAGCGCTCGCATGCTGTAGCCAATGGCGTACCGGTTATCAGTGTGAACCGTGTTGGTTTTGAGCAGGACGGTGCCATGAAATTCTGGGGTGGAAGTTTTGCTGCAAACGCGCAGGGCCGCATTCTCTATCTGGCGTCTCACGAAAACGAAGAAACCGAAGTCGTTGATCTCGATCTGACACAATCTGACTTTTTCAGAAAACACTGGCCGTTCCTGCGAGACAGGCGTATCGACTCTTACCAGCCGATTACCCGCCGTTTTATTGATGAAGACTAAGCAGTCTGAACAGATTTTTAGATATACATGATCTCGGGACATTCCCGAAGCTAAAGATATGAATGAATTTGCAGCCGAATTACGTAGCCGTGTAGACTCAACACCGAAGGCAAAAGGTTTTCGCTTTCCCGCCGAATGGGCGAAGCAGGAAGCCATGTGGCTAAGCTGGCCGCACAAGGAGGCATCCTGGCCAGGCAAACTTGACAAAGTCTACAGACCCTATGCACAGTTTATTGCGGCGGTAGCGCGCGGACAGAAAGTGCGCATCAATGTGCGTGATTCTGCTATGGAGGCGTTTGCCCGGCAGCAGCTTGAGGCGGTTGGCGCGGCGCTCAGCGCAATAGAGTTCTATCATATTGAAACCAATGATGCCTGGTGCCGTGATCACGGACCAGCATTTCTGACCGATGATCAGGGCAATAAAGCCATTGTAGACTGGGGGTATAATGCCTGGGGCGGGAAATATCCGCCTTATGATCTTGATGATGTTGTCCCCACCCGGGTAGGCGAACATTTCGGGCTGCCTGTTTATCATCCGGGTATTGTTATGGAAGGCGGCTCGGTTGAATTTAACGGGGCAGGCACCGTGCTGACCACAACCGCCTGTCTGCTGAACGAAAACCGTAATCCTGATCTTACCAAAGAAGAAATTGAAGCCTATCTGAAGGAGTTTTACGGGCAGGAACAGGTTCTCTGGCTTGGTGATGGCATCGTTGGCGATGATACGGATGGTCATATTGATGATATTACCCGTTTCGTTTCAGAAGATACCGTTCTTACCGTAGTTGAAGAAAACCCTGAAGACGAAAATTACCACATTCTACAGGAGAATCTTGAAGCATTAAAAACGCTGCGTTTGCCTGACGGGCGTCCGCTGAGAATAGTCGAGTTACCTATGCCTGCTGCGGTGATCTATGAAGATACCCGCCTGCCAGCTTCTTACGCGAACTTTTACATCGCAAATGAAGTTGTGGTGGTTCCCGTTTTTAATGATCCGAATGATGGCCGGGCGTTGGAAATTATTCGGGGTTGTTTCCCCGGCAGGGAGGTTCTCGGTATCGATTCTGTTGATATTATCTGGGGACTGGGCAGTTTCCATTGCCTGAGTCAGCAGGAACCGGCAGTATAGAATGCGATAGCCATAGATGGACAGCATTTCGATCTTCCGAAACGTTTCGAAGCTGGAAAAGAAATGATAAATTTGGCGTTTGCCGGCACTGTCCGGTCTCAGATCAAATCAAATTAATAATGAAACTACTTGAAGGAAAAACGGCGCTGGTTACCGGTGCTTCCAAAGGAATAGGCAGAAAAATTGCCGAAGTCTTTGCTGCGCAGGGCGCGAACGTGGCGTTTACATATCTCTCATCTGTTGAAAAGGGGCAGGCTCTGGAGGCTGAACTCCAGGCTGCCGGAACAAAAGTAAAGGGTTACCGCTCTGACGCGTCGAAATTTGCAGAAGCCGAGCAGCTCATTACAGATATCGTTGCAGAATTCGGTACGCTTGATATTGTGGTGAACAATGCCGGTATTACGAAAGACGGCTTGCTCATGCGCATGACAGAAGAAAACTGGGACGAAGTGATCGATGTGAACCTGAAGTCGGTCTTCAACGTTACAAAAGCAGCCTCTAAAATCATGATGAAAAACCGTAAAGGCGTTTTCATCAATTTAAGTTCTGTTGTTGGCGTGCAGGGAAATGCCGGTCAGGCCAACTATGCAGCTTCGAAAGCAGGAATTATTGGCTTTACGAAATCTGTAGCAAAAGAACTGGGTTCACGCAATATTCGCAGCAACGTTGTGGCGCCAGGTTTTATCCGCACCGAAATGACCGATGTGCTGGATCCGAAAGTTGTTGAAGGTTGGGAGGCCAATATTCCTTTAAAACGTGCCGGTCAGCCTGAAGATGTAGCTAATGTATGCGCATTCCTCGGCTCTGATCTCAGCGCCTATATCACCGGACAGGTTATTCCTGTTGATGGCGGCATGTTATAGCATGGTTATTTAATAAAATAAGGCCCGTTAATCTGGTTAACGGGCCTTTATATTTTTAGTTTAATCTGAATTTTTCTTCAGGTTCCTGGCTCAGCTGGTTCAAAAGCGTTTTGATCTTTTTTAGCAGCACATTGATGTCGAACGGCTTTGGCAGAAAGTCGTCAGGAGCATGTTCCTCATTCATTACATACTGGTAATCACGAAGACCTGACATCATCAAAATCGGAATGTCTTTTGTGTCCTCATCCATCTTTAACTGCTCACAGATTACACGGCCATCCATCTTGCCGAGAACAACGTCCAAGATAATGAGTTCAGGCCTGAACTCCTCGATACGCTCAAACACCTGTTCGGCACTCAGCAGGGTTGAAACTTCATAATTCCCTATCTCAAGGACCAGTTCAATGGTCTCTAAAACGTCTTCATCATCATCAATTACAAGTATTCTTTTCTGCTCCATGATCGGGTTAAATTGAAATCCGGTTGCAAGTATAACAAAAAAATAATGTGCCGGTTTTGTTAAAGAAACATTAATTTTCTGCTGGTTCAAAGCGCTCAAAACGCTCCCAGAACCCATCGCGCGGCAGCGATGCAAAGAGGGTAACAGGCTCTTTTTTTACAGGATGTATAAACTCTAATCGTCTGGCGTGCAGGCATATACTTCCTTTACGGCTTCCTCTCGGATAACCATATTTATTATCGCCAACGATGGGCGTGCCAAGCGTGGACAGCTGAACGCGGATCTGATGCGAACGACCGGTCAGCGGGTCCACCTCTATAAGAAAATAGCCATCCAGTTCACCCAGCAGGCGGTAGCTGAGTTGTGCGCGCTGACTGCCCTGCACCTCTTTCAGATATGGGGTTACGACGTTTTTCTTGGGGTCTTTAATCAGCCAGTGTACAAGTGTTCCAGCCGGCTCCTGGGGTCTCTTGCGTGCAACTGCCCAATACGTTTTTTTTACTTCGCGATTTTTGAACATCAGGTTCATACGCTCCAGGGCTTTGCTGGTCTTCGCAAAAAGTATAACCCCGCTAACCGGTCTGTCAAGGCGGTGAACAACCCCTAGAAAAGCGCTTCCGGGCTTATTGTATTTTGCGGCAAGGTACTTTTTAACCTGTTCATCAAGCGGCTCGTCGCCGGTTTCGTCAACCTGGACAATATCGCCCGCTTTTTTATTAACGGCGATCAGGTGGTTGTCTTCAAATAAGATGTCTCTATCGGTTACCGGCATCCCGTAATTAGTATTGTTCTTTGTCGTTAGGAAAGTCCTCGCGTTTCACGTCGGCGATAAAGGCCTTCGCTGCGTCATGGATCTGGCTATACAGATCAACATATTGACGCAAAAAGCGGGGTTTGAAGCCTTTTGTCAGGCCAAGCATATCGTTCACGACGAGTACTTGTCCGTCGCAATGAGGTCCGGCGCCAATGCCGATAACCGGAATACTTACGCTTTCGGTAACGATTTTAGTTAGCGCTGCGGGTATTTTCTCCAGCACAATAGAGAAACAGCCAGCTGCCTGAATGGCAAGCGCGTCAGATTTTAGTTTTGAGGCTTCAGCTTCTTCCTTAGCCCGCACAGTATAGGTGCCGAATTTGTAAATCGACTGCGGCGTTAGGCCGAGGTGTCCCATAACGGGGATGCCGGCATTTACGATCCGCTCTATAGATTCAACGATTTCCACGCCACCCTCAAGCTTTACTCCATGTGCCCCCGATTCTTTCATAATGCGGATTGCAGAGTTAAGCGCCTCTTTTGAATTGCCCTGGTAAGATCCAAAAGGAAGATCGACAACAACAAAGGCCCTTTTCACAGCCCTGATAACTGATGATGCATGATAGATCATCTGGTCAAGGGTAATGGGCAGGGTGGTTTCGTGACCGGCCATGACGTTTGATGCAGAATCACCGACCAGAAGAATCTCCAGCCCGGCATCATCCAGGATGGTTGCCATCGAATAATCGTAGGCGGTGAGCATGGAAATTTTCTCGCCCCGCTGTTTCATCTCCTGCAGGATATGGGTTGTAACCCGTTTTACTTCCTTGTGTATGGACATGGCCTTGTTTTGTTTAGGGCTCAAATGTAAAAAGTAATCGGCACATTATTCTGTCAATAACTTGTAAACATGAAGACAGGTTACCTGTTCACGAAGCAAATCGTGCTAAAAGTATTTAACTATATTGTTTTCTGCTTTCAGATATGCTACCTAAATACTATCTTTGTACCCCGAAATGAACGGGTTTGATTTTTACCTTTCCTGCGTAAAACCTTCCGGCCAAAGGCCTTCCAAATGGCTTTTTTCTTTCTTTTTACCGATTAATTTATTGACAAAACATGACTAACTACACCAAGTTACCTGCAGTATTATTATTGGCCGACGGAACTGTCTTTCATGGAAAGGCCGCCGGAAAGATCGGCACCACAACCGGTGAGATCTGTTTCAATACAGGCATGACCGGATACCAGGAGATCTTTACAGATCCATCGTATTTCGGACAGATCATGGTAACAACGAATGCTCATATCGGTAATTACGGCATTCATAAGGAAGAGATCGAATCCGGTTCGATCAAAATAGCTGGCCTGGTTTGTAAAAACTATAACATTTTGTATAGCCGTAAAGAGGCATCGGAATCGATCCAGGACTATTTTCAGAATGATAACCTGGTAGCGATTTCAGATATTGATACCCGTGCACTTGTACGTCATATCCGCGACAAGGGGGCAATGAACGCCATCATTTCTTCTGAGATTACAGATCTTGAAACGCTTAAGTCAATGCTGGCTGAAGTGCCTTCTATGGAAGGGCTGGAACTGTCTTCACAAGTCTCGACAAAGGAACCCTATTATTATGGCAACCCTGAAGGATCACTGCGTGTAGCGGTTCTTGATCTTGGTATTAAGAAAAATATTCTTCGCAACTTTGACGACCGCGGTATTTACGCTAAAGTGTTCCCGGCAAAAACGCCATTTACTGAAATGGAAGAATTTCAGCCGAATGGATATTTTATCTCAAACGGGCCCGGCGATCCCGGCGCCATGCCGTATGCTGTAGAGACTTTCAGGGAAATTCTCGCTGCAGAAAAACCAGCCTTCGGGATTTGCCTTGGGCACCAGCTGCTGGCAGAGGCAAATGGTATCGGTACTATGAAAATGTTCAATGGTCACCGCGGACTCAATCACCCGGTAAAAAATGTGGTTAAAAACCACTGCGAAGTGACCTCACAAAATCATGGCTTCGGCGTTATTCCGGACGAGGTACGTGCATCCGATAAGGTAGAAATCACCCACGTTAACCTGAATGATCAGTCTATCGAAGGAATCAGGGTTAAGGGTAAGCCTGCATTTTCTGTGCAGTATCACCCTGAATCATCTCCGGGCCCGCACGATTCGCGCTACCTGTTTGATGACTTTGTTGACCTGATGACAGGGAAATTGAGCTGGTAAAACGGCGGAAGCCGATCAGGGGACAGCATATACTGTTTTTGAAGCGCAGGGTTATTTGACCCTGCGCTGTTCCATTATCCTGAAAAGCTTCCTACCTTTAAACGTATGGGCGAGAAGCAGGCAATGATCCGGGTAACCGACCTGGTGAAAAAATATGATGATTTTACGGCGGTAAAAGGTATTTCTTTTGACGTCTACGAAGGGGAAATCTTTGGGCTTCTCGGACCGAACGGTGCCGGGAAGACAACCACGCTTGAAATTATTGAAACGCTGCGTACCAAAACATCAGGAGCGGTTCATGTGAACGGTTTTGCTGTTGATGAGGATGCGCATGCAATCAAACAAATTATCGGCGTGCAGCTTCAGGCAGCCGGTTATTATCCCAATCTGAATCTTGTTGAATTGCTGGAGCTTTTCTCCGGTTTGTACGGAGTAAGGGTAAAGCCGATGGATATGCTTGCAAAGGTAAATTTGCAGGAGAAGGCAAAGGCAAAATACAAGGCCCTGTCTGGCGGGCAGAAACAGCGGTTTTCGATTGCCACAACGCTTATAAACTCGCCAAAGATCATTTTTCTTGATGAGCCGACTACCGGACTCGACCCACAGGCCCGCCGTAATCTCTGGCAGCTGATCGGTGAGATCAGAGACAGCGGTACAACGGTTGTGCTGACAACGCACTATATGGATGAGGCCGAGCAGCTTTGCGACCGCGTAGCCTTTGTTGAACGTGGTGAAATCATTGCGCTTGATACGCCTGACCAGCTCATCGACAACCTTCTTCAGGCAGGTTTCGAACGTAAAAAGGAAGTCAAACGAGCAAATCTCGAAGATGTGTTTATTCACCTGACGGGCCAGGAATGGCGTGAGGGCTAAAAATTATACCATGCAAAAAGCCTACAGCAATACAACTGCGACACTGGCCCTCGCAAAGGCGAGCTTTCGCTCTATTTTGCGCAGTCCTTCAGCCGTGATCTTTACCCTGGCCTTTCCGCTGATCTTTATTCTTGTGTTCGGTTTTCTGAGTAATGGGGGGATCCGCGTAAAGGTTGGCATTGTTCCGGGCTCCCACCTGGCAAACCCGGTCATGAAGGGATTGAAGGAAATTGACGTCATCAGATTGATCACAGATAAAAGCGCGGCAGAACTTGAGCAAAGTTTGAAAAAGGGCCATATTGATGCGCTCGTCGGCGTACATAAAAATGCCGTTCCGGGCCCTGCATACCGTGCAGATGTAAAATATACCTCGGCGTCGGCAGATAAAGGCAATATTTTCCGTTCCCTGCTGACAAACCTGATGTACAAGTTAAATATGCAAAATGCAAAGCCGAGCCTTGCAGAGCTGCGGGAACAAACTATAAAGGGCCGGGTTTACAGGACCATTGACTTTATTCTCCCCGGTCAGCTGGGTTTCTCGTTATTGAGTACAGGCGTGTTCGGTACCGCTTTCGTGTTTTTCAGTCTCAGGCAAAACCTCGTTATCAAGCGATTTTTCGCGACGCCCGTGCGGCGGTCGAGCATTGTACTTGGAGAAGGTATCGCAAGAATCGGCTTTGCCCTGCTGGGAGCCTTATTTATCATTCTGGTCGGTCACTTCTTTTTTCACTTTACGCTGGTACACGGCGCGGTAACTGTGATCAATATGCTGATCCTGTCCTTTCTCGGTGTGCTTGTCTTTATGGGGTTTGGCTTTGTTGTTTCCGGGCTCGCGCGAAGCGAAAGCACCATTCCGCCCATATCAAATATCATTACGCTTCCGCAGTTTCTTCTCGCCGGAACATTTTTCTCGATTGAAGCTTTTCCTGAATGGTTGCAGCCCCTCAGCCGGATTCTTCCGCTCACGTATCTGAACGATGCCATGCGCCTGGTAGCTTTTGAAGGCGCCGGGTTATGGGACGTGAAAATCCAAATTCTGATCCTGCTGGCATGGGGTGTGGCCATTTATGCCCTGGCGGTAAAAACATTTAAGTGGGAATAACAACTCAATTTTTCAGGTCCTGTAGCGTTCGCAGCATGCCCGGCGTTCCTGTCGGTATAAAATAAACTGAATGAAAAAGCTGCTCTTATCTGCCCTCATTTTTTGCTGTATCGCTGTAGGCTGTACAAAAACCGACGTGCCGGCCGCACCTGAAGAAAGCATATCACCAATTGTCAAGACAGACCTGCCCACCAGCGTAAACTCGCTTGACCCGCTTCAGTTTAACGTATATCATATCGTGTTTAACGGCTGCGGCCGGTTTCAGCGCGCAGACACCCGGGTAAACGGCAAGACTGTTACCGTTCGTTTTCTGGCTGTCTATGCCGACCAGATGTGTACCATGGACATTCCTACGCGCATAACGCCCTATACCTTTATTCCAAAAGAAAAAGGAACGTATACGTTCAGGTTTCGTTCAGGAAATCCTCAGAAAGAAGAATACATCGAGGAGCAGCTTGAAGTCAGGTAATCCGGCAGCTGCCAACCTTTTTTGCGCTTATGTGTTATAGAGATAACAATCTCGTTAAACATGAAAAAAGTCTTTTTTGCGGCCGCGTGTGCTGCGGCCATTGTCGCAGGCTGTAACCGCAGCGAAAAACCAACTGCAGCCAGCGAACTTGCTGACAGTTCTACCGCTACAAGCTCATCACCAATCGAAAGCTCAACGTGTTATACCTATATAAAAGGTAAAGACACTGCGCAGGTGCACCTGGTAACAAAAGATCTCGCTGTAACCGGCCATATGCTTGTTAGTTTCTATGAAAAGGACCGCAATTCGGGATCTTTAACAGGGAAGATTATGGGCGATACAATCATAGCCGATTACAAGTTTATGTCTGAAGGAATTGAATCTGTGCGCCAGGTTGCTTTTCTGAGGAAAGATGGGAAGCTGATTGAAGGTTTTGCGGAAATGGAAGAAAATGAAGGGAAGATGGCCTTTAAGCAGTCAGCGAAACTTCAGTTTGATGGTAAGTTCCCCCTGACGGAAACTGAATGCCCGACAAATATGTAAACATCACATAGCGGCCGTATACGAAATTATGCGGCGATTCGTTTTAATGGAAGGAGGCAAGATGCTCATACAGAATGAACTAAGGAATGAAGAGATAAACGTGTTGAGCGTTCCTGTGCACTATCCCAAAGAAACGCTTCTGCGAAGTAAATTACGGGCATCCTGGAAAAAAGGAATTTTACTGGTCGTGGTAGCGTCGCTGCTTGCCGCAGGTTTTTTCAGCCTGTTTGATTTTTCGAACTTTGCCCTGCAGTTTATCATGACCCTGATTATTTTTTCAGTGCTTGGATACGTACTTGTTGCCTGGTCTGTAAAAAGAGAGTCGGAGAAATTACGGAACATGCAGCTGGAACTGGAACTTAGCGAAGACGGTGTCAGTTTTGTAAATCATACGCAAAACAAAAGAAGTTCCTTTAGCTGGGATGCTGTGCGTGCTACCTATACGCCGGGTAAAGACTGGGAATTTTTCTTTCCGCGAATCGAGAAATATGCGTTCATCTCTGAGAAGATGCTCACCGAGCGTAAACACAGCAAGATCCTTTCCTGGTCAAAGCATTAAATGTGCCCATTCATTTGTCGGCCGCGTTGTAATGTGCTGTGTTAATGAACTTTTTCTTAATTTTCCACTCGCAAAACTGATTATTTAAAATTTATTATAACTTTGAATCGAAACTTAGGAGTGTGTAAAAAATACACTAAGTGATTTATTCAACAAAAATCAAATAGAATGAGTTCAATAATTAATGTCCATGCCAGACAGATCCTCGACTCAAGGGGAAATCCGACCGTCGAAGTAGAAGTAGTTACCGAAGCCGGCGCGATGGGAAGGGCTGCAGTACCTTCAGGTGCCAGTACCGGAACACACGAAGCAGTTGAATTGCGCGACAACGACAAAAAAACTTACATGGGTAAGGGTGTTTTAAAAGCCGTTGAAAACGTAAACAGCAAGATCTCGAAAGCACTTAAGGGCATTGAAGTATCTGAACAAAACCAGATCGACAAGATCATGATCGATCTTGACGGTTCTGAAAATAAAGGTTCCCTTGGCGCCAACGCCATTCTTGGTGTATCATTGGCAGCGGCTAAAGCGGCTGCGCAGGAGAGCGGACAATCGCTGTACCGGTATATTGGCGGTGTGAACGCAAATACGCTGCCTGTTCCGATGATGAACATTCTGAACGGCGGTGCGCATGCAGACAACAAAATTGACTTTCAGGAATTTATGATCATGCCGCTTGGCGCATCGTCTTTTTCTGAGGCCCTGCAAATGGGAACAGAAGTATTCCATCACCTGAAAACGGTTTTGAAGAAAAAAGGATATTCTACGAACGTTGGTGATGAAGGTGGCTTTGCTCCAAACATCGGATCAAACGTTGAAGCCATTGAGACAGTATTGACTGCTATTGAGGCAGCTGGTTACACGCCGGGTAAAGACATCTGGATTGCTATGGATGCTGCTACTTCTGAAATGTACGATAAAGAGAAAAAGACATACAGCTTCCATAAATCATCGGGCGAAGTGTTGACTTCAGCTGAAATGGTAAAATATTGGGTGGATTGGGTTGAAAAATATCCGATTATCTCTATCGAAGACGGTCTGGACGAAGATGACTGGTCAGGATGGGAAGCATTAACCCTTGCTATCGGCAATAAGGTGCAGTTGGTTGGCGACGATTTATTCGTGACCAATGTTAAACGCCTGCAGACTGGTATTGATAAGAACATTGCAAACTCAATTCTTGTAAAGGTTAATCAGATCGGTTCCCTTACAGAAACAATTAATGCGGTATCCCTTGCTCAGATCAATGGTTATACCTCGGTAATGAGTCACCGCAGTGGTGAAACTGAAGATACAACGATTGCCGATCTTGCTGTAGCCCTAAATTGCGGTCAGATCAAAACGGGTTCCGCATCGCGCTCAGACAGGATTGCAAAATACAATCAGTTACTGCGTATCGAGGAAGAACTGGGAAGTTCGGCACGTTTTATCGGTAAAGACTTCAAGTTTCTTAAGAAATGATCATCCGCAAGTCTTTAGGCTGTGGATAAGTTGAAAAACTGATTTCCAAAACATCCGTAGATTTTAAAATCTTCGGATGTTTTTTTTATTTATGTTTGTACGTCAATCGCAATTCGTATGAAAAGTATCAAAAAGATGGTCGACCTGCTCCGGAATAAATATTTTCTGGCTACGCTCGTTTTTGCCGTATGGATGTTGTTTTTCGATCGCAATGACATCGCCTCCCAGTATGAATATGGCCGTCAGGTAAGCAAGTTGCAGGAAGAAAAAGATTTCTACGAGAAGGAAATCAAACAGGTAAAAAAAGATCTAAACGAGCTAAACACCGATCTGCAGACTGCAGAGAAATATGCGAGGGAGCGTTACTTTATGAAGAAGGACAACGAAGATGTCTTCGTCATTATCCGCGAAAATAAGGAAGACTAACTTCTGAAATAGGAAGCGGGAAGCGAAAGTTTGTAGCGGACAACGACTACACGCAGTCCAAAGATGAAGGCAATCACGATAACCTTGGCAACGTCTGCCTTCAGGTTGAAATAAACAAGTATGAAATAAAGAATACCGCCGAGTATGCATACGGTGGCATAGATTTCTTTTCTGAAAACCAGGGGAATCTGGTTAAGCAACGTGTCACGAATAATGCCGCCGAAGCATCCCGTAATGGTTCCGAGCGCCACACACATCCCCGGCTCGAGGCCGAAAACGATGCCTTTCTGCAGGCCAAGCATGGTGAACAGCCCCAGACCCATACTATCGAAAACAAAGAGTGTTACCTTAAACTTCTTAATATGGGTTTTAAAATAGATCGTAGCAAGTGAGGTGAGCAGAATAAGCAGACAGTAGTTCACGTCGCGCATCCAGGCTACGGGTGTGTCGCCAAGCAGCAGGTCCCGAACGGTACCTCCGCCGATAGAAGTCACAAAGGCAATGATCAGCACGCCGAAAGGGTCCAGGCGTTTCTGCATGGCTGCAAAAGTTCCCGATATCGCAAAGGAAACGGTTCCTAAAATTTCAATGATCTCTGAGGTGCTGAATTGCATGCAATGAATATAAGCATAAGAAAGGGGAACTTCTTTGAACCCTAAACTGCGCCGTTTCTTTTTCTTAACAGCCATTCAGCGCTTAAAAGGAGAAGGATGATAAAAAAGATCGTTTTAATGCCTACTGGCTCTTCGTAACGAAGGTTCTCGTAGCTGATCGTTTTAATTTCTGGATTCTTTTCAATTTCATCAAAGATCTGTGCAAGATCAGCAGGCTGAAACAATTTACCACCGCTTTGTGAGGAAATGCTGTTTAGCAACTGGTGATCTGCTATTGCCTGTCTGTATTCGAGTTGCGTTGAGCTTACAAAAAAGCGACCGATAAATGCATATTTCTTACTCTTGTAAACTGCAGATGCCTGAAATGTATAATCTCCAAGGGGAAAGGTTCCTGCATCAAGCTGGTATTGCCCCGCCGATGGTGCGAATGCGAAATTATAGCGCCGCCCCTTATCGTTCTTTACCTGCAGGCTGATGTCTGCATCAGCAATAGGTTTATAGCTGTCGTCATATAAGTTCGCACTGAATGTTACATGCTCAGACTCGTCAAAGCCAGGTTTCGAGACAGTTACCCGCAACTTGCGCTTGTCATCTTTTATGCTGAGGTATTGTGCAGACTTTTGAATAAGTTCATTGAACAGTGGTGCAGATTCATCCTCCCGGGCTTCGGTCAGACGCCAGCGCCACAATCCTTCACCGATAAAAAATCCTTTTTTCCGGTTTTGCTCCATTGCGAAAAAAAGCATTGGTACACCGGTTTCCTCGCGGCCATTGCGCCGGTAAAGTACGGGAACTGCCTGGCCGGCGACCTGGAGATTGACAGAGGGAAACTGAAGTGCATCGAAATTTTTAAGTTTCGCTGCTTTAACAGGATCAAGTTGGAACGATGTACCGGCGGGCGCCAGATACGGGTAGGTTTCCTGAAGACTTGCCCCGCCTGAAGAAAAACGCACGATTGTCTGAAGACTGTTGAGAGCCGCAAGGTCCGTTTGCGCACCGGCGAAATGCCAGACAGGAACCGTGCTCTTCTTTACTTTTTCAAGAAAACCTTTGCCCGCAGACGGCTGCGCCGGAAGCTGGTAAAGCAGGATCAGGCTATAGTCGGCCGGATTCAGACCCTCCAAATCATCTGCCAGCGCTAATTTTACCTCATAATGTTTATTTGCTTCAAGGCTTTGCCTGATGGCTGTCAGGTCGGGATGGGGCATTGCTGAGGCTAGCAAAATCTTTTGCCTGCTGTCAATAACTTCCACGAAAAACGAGTGGCTGTTGTTCTTCGTCGTAACCTCATTCGCCAGATGAGGCAAGCTTACCGTATACTTATGAATCCCGGGTTTTACAGCACGAATCTTCAGCACAATTCGTTGGTGCTCTTCGTCTTTTTTGATTTGTATTGTTTTACTGTCCAATTCCTGATTTCGTTCTGAAACTGCCAGCCTGAAGGTTTCTCCGGCGGTTTTATATGCATCTAAACTGACTTCAACAGTAAAGACATTGTCCAGGTAGGTGATGTCATTAGCGAGTACATCGCTGATCGCGATGTCGCGCCGGATCACAGGGTTGCCCAGCGCAATCGTATAAACGGGAGCCCGTAATTGAGACAGCTGATACTGGGGATTCCCGCCCCGGTTAAAGATGCCATCTGTGGCCAATACAATTGCGCCTACGTTGCGGTTCATTAGCCTGTCAGAAAGACCTGCAGCCATTGTTGCAGCGTCTGTTGCAGCGCCGGCTGATTTGAAATCGAATCCCGCACCGGTTTTGTCGTTAAAGTGTACGACTTCGACCATGTATTTTTCTGCGAGTCGTGTTGCAAGCGCACGGAAGTCTTTCGCATACTTCGTACTATCAAAACCGGCAGAAGGGTATTGCGTTACAGATCCTGAATTATCCTGTACAAGCACGATAAGGGGTTTTTCAAGGTCATAGCGCAGGGTCCGATAGGGTGGCAAAAACAAAAGCGAACCAATGATTGCAATGGCTGTTGTACGGAAGGCTGCCAGCAGAAGGCGATAGCGTAAGCTTAGGTTTTCCGGACGGCCGTAAAGCAACCAGGCGTAGAGTAGGCCCGCTGCAAGACTTAAAACTACAACAATAAAAGAATGCAGGGAAAACAGGTTGTTCATCGCTATTCCGTAAAGATGCTAAAATTTGCTAACTTGCTGAACAGTGCTCATTATGAAATTCGGCCCCCTCGTCACTATTCTTTTGTTCATTTTTACACAATCAATGACAGGCCAATCATCATTTAAAACCAGGCAGCTGCAATTTAATCGCGTAAGGCTGGCTTATGATCAGGTTTGGCCCGAATTGAGAAGTGGGTTGCAAAAGACCGGGGTGGACGGAGCATTTGAGATGTTTATCCGGGCTTTCAAAGCGGAGGGGAAACTCGAGTTGTGGCTAAGGTCAGCAGGACAGCAGAAGTTTAAATTGTTTCGCACATATAACTTCTGCGCTCATTCCGGTAACCCTGGACCGAAGATAAAAGAAGGTGATCTGCAAACACCCGAAGGGTTTTATTACATCAACGTTTTTAATCCTGAAAGCCTTTTTCATTTGTCGTTAGGCATCAATTACCCAAATGCTACCGATCTGAAGCGAAGTGCAGGACAGTCGCCGGGGGGCGACATCTATATTCATGGAAATTGCGTTACAGTTGGATGTATTCCGCTGACTGATGAAAAGATCCGCGAAGTGTACGTGCTGGCGGTTGAAGCAAAAGCCTGCGGACAAAATGAAATTCCCGTCTATATTTTTCCCTTCCGGATGAATGGCCCGAATTTAGAAGAATACTCAAATAAATGGCCCGCCTGGAAAAACTTCTGGAACAGCCTTGTGCCGGCGTACAGGTATTTCGAAGAACGGAGAATGCTGCTATAAGCGTATCGGCCGCTGGCACCCTATATACCGCCAAGACTTACCTCACCCGAATCTCATTACATGAAACACCCTTTCGACCGATTCGCCCATCTTATTTTGGAGGTGCTCAGTAAAAGTTGTGGCGTCTTTAACATGGAAGCCTGATTGGTGCATAAGGGCGGCGGCTTTTTCCTGGTCGTAGAGTTTGAAACCATATTGAGTAAACGGCAGTTGCGTCATAAAACTGTGATCTGCAAATCCCAGGCAGAGCGCGCCTCCCGGTTTTACGACCCGCCTGATTTCGGCCGCATATTGCAGCGGTTGTTCCCAGAAATACACTGTGTTGACTGAAAAGGCACAGTCGAATATTGAGGGACCGAATGGCAACGATAGGCCATCTGTTAGCAGAAAGGCCAACTTCGAGGCAACAGGATGTTTAGCGTTCAAACGCTGCGCTTCGTTTACCATGGTTTCAGAAATATCGACACCCGTATAACGCAGATCCTGACACGCCTGAAAGAGGTAGTCCAGATGACTGCCGTTGCCAAAACCTATTTCTAATACATGGGCACCGGGTGTGGGAGCAAGGGTATCGACAGTTTTCCGGATCATATTGGTGTTATGCTGTTCCATGCCGATAGCGGTTCTGAGACCATTTTCTCCGTCCGGACATCGTAACTGTCTGGCAAGCTCCCGGTTTGTTGATTCTTCATTGGACAGGACATTCATGTGTCAAGTTTTTCCTGAAGATCGTAAAATACATCGACAGTGAATCTCACTTCCGGATTTTTTGCACACCGCCCTATCGTTTTGAACCGTCGTCCCTGACCAGCAAGATATGATCAGACTCCAGTCCCAGGTAACCCTGATCATAACAGAAGATATACTGATGCCCCTTACGGGTAAGGTAAGTATGTGTGTGATACTGAAAATTGAAGCCTGCTTTCAACAAAACAGCCCTGTTGACAACGATTTTACCCTGCGGATTCAGCTTCTCAAGCACTTCACGATTTTTCTTCAAATGTGCATTGATCTTTCTGACAGCGGGCTGGTAGCCAGGTTTATGGCGATTGTTGTAATTACTACGGCATTGATCATCACAAAATTTTTTATCTGCCCGTCCGGTCAAAGGTTGATTACAGTCCCGACAAGTATTCATGTTAAGAAAATTTATTAAATATAGAGAAATAAATCTAAAGTTTTTGCTCTTTTATATCAGGATAATAGCCTTTGGTATCCGGGTATATCCGTTTATATCCGGATATAAACGGATATATCCGGATAAACTCCGGCTAAGGCTTTCAGGTGTTCGCACTTTTGTTCTGTCGGCAGCAGTTGCCTGCCGGTCGTTAAACATCCGTTCACTAAAAATTTTAAAAACATGGAAACTACAAAAAACAGCCTCCGCATCATGGGTCGTACAGGGTCTGACTTACAGGTTATCGAATTAGCAAACAACAAAAGGCTTGCTAAAGTCAGCCTCGCAGTCAATGATTACTTTGGTCCGACAGGGAACCAGACAAAACAGACAGACTGGTTTAATTTGCTCTTCTGGAATGACCAGGTTGCACTGGCCGAGCAGCTGATCCGGAAAGGCGCAGCCTATCAGGTGGAAGGCAGGGTGCGGGTTAACACCTATGATGGTCGGGACGGTATTAAACGGTCTTCTATAGATGTTCACGTACATGAGATAGAGGAAGTACTAAACGCTGCAAGAGAAGATTAGTGCGGGTTGGTTGTATGGGCGTCGCGGCCCTGGATGGGGCCGCGACATTTTTGCCAGCGTTGGGATAGGAGCCGGGCGCCAGGTCTGCAGCAGGTGTTTGAGCCGCGGAATTTTGCCGGGATTAGGACGAGCACCCTGAGTCGCGTCCATGTTATACATGTGCGTGCTAGGTCACCGTTCTCCCGTCTTTCCGGATTTACAATCCGGAAGCATGAGCAGCGGATTTTTAATCCGCATGTAATCACAGTTTGATTACAGCTGGGTGCTGGTGCGAGGAGCGATTAATATAAATGAGCGCTTCAAGGCGTGGCCAGCACCGGTAGGTCCGGAAAAGCAAAAAAGAAGAGAAGATATTATTTAGGTTGGTTGTATGGGCGTCGCGGCCCTGGATGGGGCCGCGACATTTTTGCCAAGGTTGGGATAAGAGCCGGACGCCAGGTCTTCAGCAGGTTTTAGAGCCGCGGCATTTTGCAGGCATTAGGACGAGCACCTTGAGTCGCGTTCATGATATACATTTGCGAACTACTCATCGGCCTCTCGTCCTTCCGGATTTACAATCCGGAAGCATTGAGCAGCGGATTTTCAATCCGCACGTAATCACAGTGTGATTACAACCGGCAACAGGTTGCTAACAGTCACTAATATAAAAGAGCATAGAAAGGCTTGGCCAGCGCCGTGAGGTGGAGGAAAAGCAGAAGAGAAGGTATTATTTAGGTTGGTTGTATGGGCGTTGCGGCCCTGGATGGGGCCCCGACATATTTGGCAGGGTTGGGATAGGATCCGGACGCCGCGTCTGCAATAGGAGTTTGGGCCGCGGCATTTGGCGAGGTAGGATGAGCACCCTGAGTCGGGTCAATGATATACGTGTGCGTGCTACGTAATCATCCTCTCGTCCTTCCGGATTTACAATCCGGAAGCATTGAGCAGCGGATTTTTAATCCGCAGGTAATCACAGTGTGATTACAACTGGCACCTGGTTGCGAACAGTCACTAATGTAAAAGAGCATAGAAAGGCTTGGCCAGCGCCGTGAGGTGGAGGAAAAGCAGAAGAGAAGATATTATTTAGGTTGGTTGTATGGGCGTCGCGGCCCTGGATGGGGCCGCGACATTTTTGCCAGAGTTGGGATAAGGTTTCGGAGCCAAATCTGCAGCAGGTGTTTGAGCCGCGGCATTTGGCGGGGTAGGATGAGCACCCTGAGTCGGGTCAATGATATACGTGTGCGTGCTACGTAATCATCCTTTCGTCCTTCCGGATTTACAATCCGGAAGCATTGAGCAGCGGATTTTTAATCCGCAGGTAATCACACCGAGATTACATCTGGTGTTTGGTCGCAGGAAGCCGCCAATGTAAAAAGCCTGAAAAGCGCGACCATGGCTTGCCCCATCAACCTAACCAGACAAAGATCAAGGTTGCGTTCGGCACTGTTCTTCTTCGCGCGCAGTGACCCTGATCAGAATTGATAAGTTAAACCTGCATAATAATTGCGTAATGCTGCGGCATTATAATACCGCTTGCCAAACGCATTTAAATCGTTGCCAAGGCTGTATTTCTGATTTAACAGATTATCAGCACCGGCAAATACATTCAGATTCATTTGGCGGATTCGTAACACCGTGCAATTTATCCGTGCCTCGACCAAATGATACCGCGCCGCAAAATCTGTATTGGCGTCATCGAGTGGAATGGCTGCTGTATAATTGTGTTGAACAAAAAAATCAGTCCGCAGCGGAAGAAGGAGATGAAGACTATTCACAACAACCCATTCAGGAACGCCTGTAAGTCTGTTACCGGAATAATCCGCACTCCCGCTTTGATAGCTGCTGAATGCAAAATCGCTATAGGTAACCGCCGTACGCCATTCCAAACCTCTGATCACCTGATGCGCATTGGGATTAACCAGCCAGCCGTTTCCTTGAAATTCTATCCCCTGTTGCCGCGTGCCGCCCGCATTGATGAAATACTCCTGGTCGTTTTCGGTCAGCCGGCGGACGATCGCCCTGTTCAACCGGTAATCAAATGCGGCAATATCAAAACGCCAGCGCTTCGACGGGCTCTGATACCGGAAACCAACCTCGTAGTTGTCGCCGGACTCTGCATCCAGCGCTGTATTGATTTGGTTATCTGATGCGCGCACTTCCGCAATTGTCGGCGTAGAATATCCGCGGGCAGCCGAAGCACGTAGAGCAAGTCCGGGCATGACCAGGTATGACAAGGCCAGCCGGGGCATAAATTTCGGATCAAACCTGCGGTTGTTTTCATTGCTGAGGGCGGGAAAATAGGTCTTATAATCGTAACCATACCGGTTCAGGCTCACACCCAGCTCAGCCTGGAGGCGTTCGCCAAATTCAGCGCGAAGATGTGCAAAGACAAACGACTGGCTTGCCCGAAGTGCGTCATCTGCCATCAATGAAGTCGCCGTTCCTTGCTCATTCTGGTAGTTTATTACGCGCGACCCTGTCACAAGGTGTTCAGCGCCGGCGTGCAGGTTCAATTTGGTCGATCCAAGTTCCTCTGCGTACGCCAGATACGTCCGGAAACCGAACGTTTGTTCTTTGCGCTGCTCATAGTTTGTAATGAATGGATTCCGGAAGTCAGATGCAGAAGCAAAAACTGCAGCTACATGTCTGAGTTTCTTACTCAGGGATGCTTCATTGCTGAGCCCGCCAAAGAAAGTCCGGTTATAGATTGCCGCACGCTGGGCCTCTGCCCCCGGGTTCGGACCGGCTGCCGGCCGCGCCGCTGCAGGATTGGCTAGGTATTGAGCGGCGGTAAGTCCGCCCGGTGTTTGATAACCCAGATCAGAAAAGACGACTAACGCTTTCAGCCGGTCATTTGCTCCGATATTCACCCACGGGGCAAGCTGCACGAACTTGCGGTCCATCGCGCTGTTATCCCGGTAACCCTCGCTCCTCTGCCAGGCCTGCCTGACCTGAACGCCCGACTTCGCCCCGGCCACATTCACATGAACGTTTTCCCGGAAAAGACCGTAGGAGCCTGCGGCAACTGAGGCAGAGAATACCGTGGGACTTTCAGCCTGAAGTGCGGGGTCAATCACGATGACCCCGCCGGAGTTAGCGCCGTATAAATCTGACTGCGGGCCTTTGAGTATTTCTATACGGTCTACTGCACTCATGTCTATGAGGTTCAGATAACTGTTTCCACCTGCATCTGTAAGCGGAAATTCGTCAAGATAAATTTTGGTGTTCCTGATTCCGAAAGGGGAGCGTAGAAGGCTGCCACGAAGCGAAAGGCGGTAACTGCCTGGCGAACGCTCTTCCATACGTACCCCGCTGATGCTGTTCATGGCACTAACGGCAGATGCTGCCGGATAATTACGCAGCTGCGCCGGATTGAGGATACCGGCCGTGGTAGCCGATTTAAGGGCAGGCTGTTTGTTCAGTCCTGAACGGATGCGCACATCTTCAAGTCGCACCGCAGTATCCTGCTGTGCCGAAACCATGGTAGCTACTCCGGTACAGGCGAGAAGAAAAAGGATAAATAATTTCATAGAATCAGAATTGCAAAATAAAAAAAAAGCGGCCGCTTCAGGGCCGCTGTATTTATTTTGCCGCTATGCGCCAGACAACGCCACTAACATCATCCGCTACAAGCAATGCGCCATTCGGTGTTTGCGCAATCCCGACCGGCCTTCCGTAGACTTCGCGTGTACCTTCATTTGCGATAAAACCCGTTAAAAAATCTTCTGCGGGTCCGCTCGGTTTTCCATTTTTGAAAGGAACAAACAACACCTTGTAACCAGAAAACGATGACCTGTTCCATGAACCGTGTTGCCCGATAAAAGCTCCGCCCTGATATTTAGCCGGGAATTTTTTCTTCGTGTAAAAGGCAAGTCCGAGCGATGCGGTATGAGATCCTACCGCCAGATCAGGAACGATCGTGTTTTTAACAAGTTGAGGATTCTGTCCCTTCAGACGCGGATCTTCATTCGGACCGAAGTAGGCAAATGGCCAGCCATAGAACCCGCCACGCTTAACACTCGTAATGTAGTCAGGCACAAGATCATCGCCTAAGCCGTCGCGTTCATTTACTGCCGTCCATAGCGTTCGCGTACCCGGAGCCCAGTCCATGCCAACAGGATTACGGAGACCGCTGCCGTAGATCTGCTCACCTGAACCATCGGGATTGAATTCCAGAATAGCTGCGCGCCGTACCTCATTTTCCATTCCATTTTCTCCTACGTTGCTGCCCGAACCGACAGATACGTAAAGTTTGGTTTTGTCGGCGTTCACAATGAGATTGCGTGTCCAGTGGTTGTTATACCCGCCTGCAGGGAGTTCAAGGACTTTTTTTCCTGCCGCTTTGATTACTGTATCGCCGGTTTTATATGGAAAGGTATAAACGCCATCTGTGTTAGCTACATAAAAGCGGTCGCCAATAATTGCCATGCCATATGGCTGGTCAAGATTGCCAAGGAAGCGCGTGGCCTTTTCGGGTACCCCATCACCATCGGCATCGCGATAAAGAACAATTGTATTTGCGCTTTTACCTGCTACCTCAGCCTGCGACTTACCGGTTGCGTCATTTTTTTCTTTCTCTTTTTTAGAGCGTTCAGAGTTCGAAAGCACAACGAAAACGTCACCGTTCGGACCGACAAGGATGTTTCTTGGGCTCTTTATGCCTGACGCAAATTTTGTTACAGTAAAACCGGAAGGTGCGACCGGCGTTTTGCCTTCAGGCCATCCGATCACTTTTGCAAATTTGTTTTTCGATGCGGTTACATCAGGAGCAGGCAGGTTAAGCGTTTGCCCTGCGCCTGTTTTTACTTGCTGTTGCGCAGAAACGCTTGCAACAGACAGAATTGTTAAGGAGATGAAACTTAGTATCGGGTTTTTCATGCGTAATATTAGTTAACGCACTTATAACGCATCCCCTGCCTTCTTGTTTGTGATCAAATGGCCTGTCAGGGCTTTGTTACTTGTATTTGTTAAGCTTGTATTGATAATTCAGTAAAAAATATTGTCTTAACACCTGATTTTCAGATAGCGTAACAGAGTTGCCGGAAGCATAACGCCAGACAGAAATATTTTGATCCAGGAGATCGTATACGGACAGTTTGATCTGCCCACGATCTTTTTTTAACATCAGCACAGAGACAGCCATGTTTAACATGTGCGCGCTTCGCTGAAAACCCTGACCTACCTGAGGATTATAATTAAAGCTGTAATTGGCATCAAAAATTACTTTTTTCGGCCACCTCAGGCTAAGATCGCCGCCCGCCGTGTGCTGATAAGTATTCACCGCCGCAAAGTTTACCTGCTCATACCTGGTCATTTGCCTTGCAAAATCGTAGCGGGCATTGATAGACAGAAGCGAGGTGTAATTGAAACTCATATTTTGGCCAATGCTGAACCGATAGCCGTTCTGTATACCTTCGTCAGCGTTCAGGAAGACAGCCCGACGATCAATGTTGCCATTCAGGTTGGTATTGATACCGACCTGCCAGTTCTGCGATTTCTTGAATTGCTTGCCGATGTTACCGCCGAAATAGCCGTTAATTCCCCCGCTCTTATTCACATAAGTAGCAGCTGTGGCTCCCGTTGCGTCTATGAGATTGCGTTGAATCACATTGTTAGATTGCATGGTGAGACTACCATAAGCATTCAGGTTTATCTGTTTTGCATAGTTATACTTGTAGATATTTGCGGACAACCTTCGGGAATGCATTGGCTGAAGGTCCGGGTTACCGGAAAATCTGTACAACTGGCTATACTGGATCGTGATTGGCTGCATCTGCGAAATATCCGGCTGACTCAAACTTTCATTGTAGTTCACAGAGAACCAGGGGCCATTTAATGACAGGGAAGGAAATACATTGTAATGATTCCGGTCTACACTCAGGCCCGTATTATAAAACTTATTAATTACCCGCTGGATGTTGCCGTTAGCACCCACACGAAGTGTATAATTTTTAGTGAGGTCAAAGCGCAGTACCGGTGTGAGGTCTTCGGTAAATGTTGTACGGCGCATGTCACTGCTTTGGTTAGCCAGAAAAAGATCATAATTCCCGGTAGTGCGGTTGCGGTCAAATAGTTCTGCCAGGTTTGCCGAGGTGCTTATGTTCACGCCGGCATAAATTTCGGCCGTTACTTTTTTCCACAGTCGCAGGTTGTAACTCATTCCCAGAACGCCGCTGCTGTTTCTCCTTCTTCCTCCATTGCGGCGGTCGAAGATTTCAGACTGGAGGTCGGCAGTATAGGAGACGAGATCGTTGTAATTGAAATTTTCCGAATCATTGGCATTAAAATTCAAAAAGTGATTAATGTTAATCGAACTGCCTTTCCGTTTCAAACGCCGGTAGAAATTGAAGCTATGGCTGAAAGATCCATTATCCTGAGCGTTTTGACCACGGCTGTTGTTGTCGCTCAGCCTGGGTTGCTGCGTATTGAAGCTTTGATTAAATCCCGAGTTATAGCTATTCGTGCTGCCTATATTTATCTTGGGCTGATACCGCAATTGCCGCATTGTGTCAGGGTTCCAGGCGATAAGTCCGCTCAGGTCGTGTTTATTCTCAAAAAGGTCCGACCGGTTACTGTAGCGGTTGCTCAAAAGCGTATTGCTGAGGGTCTGCTCCCGAAAGCCGCTGCCGACAAAGTTTCGTTCGTTATGTTTGTAGAAATACAGAAGATTCATTTTAAGCTTCTTCCCATAATTATTGTTGATATTGGCCCCACCTGCGATTACGTTTTCGAGGCCTCCGCCGCCGCTCGAGCCAAAGGTGCCGTTCCAGACCTGGTCACCGCCTGAACGGTCAAATCCGCCCATGCTGTATAACTCCTGTGTCGAAAAGCCGGTCCGGTTCAGGTTGTTTCCCATTCCGATCAGACTTATCTGTAAGGTGTCTCTGAACGTGCTCAGAATACCTCCGGCTTCATACCGGTCCCGCGTACCGCCTCCCACATACACTTTCCCAAGTGTACTCTTTCTGATCTTGCTTTTCAGCTTCAGATCGATGATCTTATTCACCTCGGTTGCGCTGAGCTTATGTTCAGGGTCATCATCACGATCGTCATAAACCTGAATTTTTGCAATCAGGTCTGCATCCAGATTTTTGGTTGCAACCTTTGGGTCATTGCCAAAGAATTCCTTTCCGTCAATCAAAAGTTTGCTGATAGGTTTTCCATTCACCAGAATGCTGCCATCCACATTAACCTGCACACCGGGCAGTTTGCGAAGTAATTCTTCCACAACCGCATTCGGCCTCGTCTTGAAGGCTTCGGCATCAAATTCTATTGTGTCTTTTTTGACGACTACGGGGCTGCCCCGCCTGATCACCACATCAGCCAGGTTAGTGCCCTGCAGCGATATCACTTTCATATCCAGGGTTTCGCCTCTGTTAAGCAACAGGTTTTTTTTGAACGACTGATACCCGGCAAACGAAATAATAAGCCGCATACTCCGGTCGGCCGGCAGGCCACTTAAGCTGAATTCTCCCTTTTTATTACTCAGGGTATACGAAATGAGACTTGAATCTTTTGCATTGACCAGAGCAACGGTGGCAAGTTCAAGCGGCGCTTTGGAAACGGTATCAGATACGGTTCCCTTAATAGCTGCTTTTTGGGCATAACTAAACAGGCTTGCAAATAGCAGCAACAGAGAGAGCGTTAATTTAGGCATGGCTGAAGGTAGGGCTTCGTTTAAGTTCTTTTTAGTGTAAGAGGATGATTTTAACAGAATTTAACCCCTGTTAACGATTTTGTTGCTAAGTTTTTAGTTCTTTTACAGCAGAGGCAGGATGTGATGTCAGGTGCTAATGATCTCCTCACTTTGATTTTACTTGCTGAGCTTGCTGAGGCGAATCCGGACGACTGAGCACTGTTGTAATCGTGGTCTTCCGTACAATTTCGTTTTCATTGGCAATAGCGGTCATGTGTGGAGGTTGTACAGATTGCGCCAGCTCAATTGAGCTCCCCCTGCCAAGCAAATACCGGACTGCCGGCCATTTCATACCGGGCTTTACGCTTTCCAGGAATGCAATATCACCAAATCGAACAAGACAGCGTTCGCCCGTGCGTATGGTAAGCGCATCAGCGCCAACCCAGTTGATATTCAGCTCGCTGTCCCGGCCAAGGTTGATATCAAGCGAATCTTTCCCCGCAAGATTTTCGACTCTGAACTTGGCATTTATTCCGGTGATGGAACGCAGTTCTTCAACTTCAATAAAAAGACTTGGATCCCAGATATTTGCTCTCCTTAAGTTACTGCTGACACGCTTTTTCTCAATACTAATGAAGAGCGAATCATTGCGAAGTATCCAGCGCAGGTTGTCTTTCAGTCCGTTGAGGATATATACCGAATTTTCTTTCCCTTGCCGGTTTGATACCAGACAGACCGGTTCCCAACTTTGCGCTTTAGACGCTGAATCGACAATCATGCTGTCTTTTCTAACGATAATGGCACCGTTTACCACAAGATGTTTAAATCTGGGTAAGCTGACCCTTGTCAGCTGATTTTTCCAGTAGTTGCTGTAGTCTGCAACGGAAACCGAAAAGTTGCCGGTTTTATATGCACCGGCCATGCGGATATTAAAAATAACGAGCGAGACAATAAACACGATGCTCGTTGCCAACAGGATCTGATTACTTTTTTTCATCTTGTTCGTTTTGAAAGTTTTTAGAAAATGATTCCCAGGCCTCGCGGATATCTTCGAAATCTATACCCATCAGGACAATTTTTCTAAGCATTACCGGAAGCTCTTCGGTGATAAATGCGTCTTTTTTTATTTTTTTTAGTTCCTGCATGGCATTGTCGGTTACAAAATAGCCCATACCGCGTTTGGTAAATATGATGTTGAGTTGCTGAAGATGTTCATAGGCCCGCATAACAGTGTTCGGGTTTACCTCGAGATTTACGGCCAGCTCCCGGACCGAGGGCACCTTGTCCCCGTCGGCCCAGCGGCCAAGTAAGATCTGGTCACTGACATAATCGGCAATCTGGAGGTAAATGGCCTGTTGATTGTTGAAATCCATTGTTGTCGGGTTAAGTAGTCGCTTCTCTGATTTTGTAAAGAATACTCAGATAAAGCGAGATGATACAAAAAATATAGAGCAGTGCCGGAATCCAGAAGATGCCCTTTGGCGCTACTACAGAAGCGCTTACGCCTGTGTAAGGGGCGTCAGGACGCTGAAGGTTAACTGACCAGTTTGTAAACGCGCTGCCACCAACGCCTGGACGGTTATAGGCGAGATGATGATCTCTCAACATTTTGGCCGTCGCGGGAGATAATTGCGGAACTTCTTTGCCCGAAAGAAGATCTATGGCCCGCTGATTTACATAGTTGATGCTAACAAACAAAGCGACCGTAAGCGCTACCGATTTAAAGAAAGCGTACTTTTTGAAAATCAGGGTGAACAACGCATTTAAGAGCATAAGCGGAAGCAACACACAGGGTAATACGACAAGCACGTTAAAGTCGGGTTCCATAAATGAGTTGATGTTGCCAATCCATTCCGTGTCTATGTAGTGGGTCAGGTATAGGGTAGGGAAGACCACCAGGCAGTAGAAAACCGGAAAAAGGACTACTCCAAATAGTATGCTCAAAAACGTTTTTTCCTGGGCGGAAGCCGGAATACTTAGTGTTTTTCTATTCTGCAGGCTGGATGTGTAGACACTAAAGACAGATGTACTGAAAATCCAGCTGGTTATAATGAGACCACCAACAAAAACCGGTGTTTGGTAATTGGGACTTAATCCATCCGGAAGCGCAAACGATGCAAATGAAAACACCACCGCCATAACTACCGGCAGGCCAAGCATGATCCAGAAATAGAACTTCCTGTTTTCGGTCCATTGAAGATTAAGCAGCAGCCAGATGCGTTTAAGCGAGAATTCCATGGTTTGTTTGATTTTGATTCAGGGCAGCCAGTATCGCTTCCTTTTCGGTTAATAATGCGTTGAAGAAAATTTCCATATCCAGTTTTGAGTCCTGTCCATTTGGATTTTTCACTACGGTTGCGTAGCCCTTTAAACCGCCCTCGGCATAAAGCAAGCCTGTTTCCTGTTGCGGGTCTACGGTGTTTTTGAAAAGCAGGCGGTTTGTAATGTGGTCTGCAGATGCACTCAGAATGATTTTTCTGTCTTTCAGCACCAGCAGATGGTCAATCAGGTTGTCAAGATCGCGTACCTGGTGTGTGCTGATCACCATAAGCTGATCGTCTTGCAGGGCCCCGGCAATCACCTTCCTGAACTGACGTTTTGAAGGGATGTCCAGGCCGTTGGTCGGCTCGTCCATCAGAATAATACGTGCGCGTGTCGCGATTGCGAAGGCAATCATTGCCTTTTTTCCCTGGCCATAACTCATCTTATCCAGCGGCTGTGCAGGATCTACATCAAACTGTTTTAGAAGAAGGGTAAAATAAGCTTTGTCGAAGGCGGGGTAAAACGATGCATATACGCCGGTGTAGCTGTTTGCAGAAAGCGATGTTGCCGGCAGCTGCTCGGGCAGGAGATAAACGGTTTGCAGGAATTTTACGCTTCGTTTTGCTGGCTCCATGCCGAGCACCGAAGCACTGCCGCTGTCTGGAAATAGCAGTCCGGCAATATGGTGCAGCAGACTGCTTTTTCCGGCGCCGTTCAGGCCAAGTAAGCCGTAAATGTGCCCCGCTTCAAGCACGAGATCCAGCTTTTCCAGAACCGGTCTTCCTTTACTGTAGGCGAAAGAGATATCAGAGAGTTTGACCATGCTAGTGTATTAGTTAAATAGTACACTGCAATTGTAGGTATATATTTTTGAATTTCAAAAAAAGAATTAAAAAAATATGATATAAAAAAACGCCCCCGTGTAAACGGGGGCGTCTTTTAATTATTTTCTCGTTTTTTACGCGAGTTTTGCCTGCAGATTCTCGTCGATAGCCGCAAGGAACTCTTCAGTATACAGGTAATCACGACCGTGTTCTACTTTGTTTCCGTGAATACAAACCGCGAGGTCTTTCGTCATTTTTCCGCTTTCTACAGTTTCAATACAAACCTGCTCAAGTGTCTGGCAGAATTTGATTAGTTCTTCGTTGCCGTCCAGTTTACCACGGAACTCAAGTCCACGGGTCCACGCGAAGATTGAAGCAATCGGATTGGTTGACGTAGGTTTACCGTTCTGGTGATCACGATAGTGGCGGGTAACCGTTCCGTGTGCAGCTTCAGCTTCCATCACTTTGCCATCCGGCGTGATCAGGGTAGAAGTCATCAGACCCAATGAACCGAAGCCTTGTGCCACGGTATCAGACTGAACATCACCGTCATAATTTTTACAAGCCCAGACAAAATTTCCATTCCATTTCAGTGCTGAAGCAACCATATCATCGATCAGGCGGTGCTCGTAAACCAGGTTATTCTCGTCGAAGGTTGCTTTGAATTCATTCTGATAAATTTCTTCAAAGATGTCTTTGAAGCGGCCGTCGTACTTTTTGAGAATGGTGTTTTTGGTTGAAAGATACAGCGGCCATTTTTTCATAAGCGCCTGGTTGAAACATGCGCGGGCAAAACCCCTGATACTTTCGTCTGTGTTGTACATAGCCAGTGCAACGCCGTCACCTTTGAAGTTATAAACTTCGAAACTTTGCGCTTCGCCGCCGTCTTCAGGTGTAAAGGTTACAGTCAGTTTACCTTTACCTTTGGTCACAAAGTCTGTAGCGCGGTACTGATCGCCGAATGCATGACGGCCAATGCAGATCGGCGCAGTCCAGTTTGGTACCAGGCGCGGTACGTTGCTCGTAACAATCGGCTCACGGAATACGGTTCCGTCCAGAATATTGCGGATGGTGCCATTCGGCGACTTCCACATTTGTTTTAGCTTAAATTCTTCCACACGTGCTTCATCAGGAGTGATGGTTGCACACTTGATACCTACACCATATTGTTTGATCGCTTCTGCCGCATCGATCGTAACCTGGTCATTGGTTTCATCCCTGTACTCGATACCAAGGTCGAAATATTTAATATCGAGCTCAAGATATGGCAGGATCAGTTTGTCTTTTATGAATTTCCAGATGATACGGGTCATTTCGTCCCCGTCCAGTTCTACAACCGGGTTGGCAACTTTGATTTTTTGTACTGACATATATGGAATTTTTAAAATTTTAGTAGTCAATCGCAAAGATATAAAAATTGAAAACATACAGGTGTTCCGGATGCCACGAATCCGTCATAAGCAAACCTTCCGCGTTTTTCGCTGTTACGTTTTAAAAATAACACCATGGAGAACGAGAATAAACAAGGACCTGCAGATGATAAACTGCATTCAATAGAAAGCGATGATCAGCGTAACCATCGTGAACTGAGATACGATGAGGAAAAGGAAAGTTATGAGCTTGATGTTCCGAGCGAGGAAAAGGATTATGACCATCCGCTGCCTTACGAGACGTCGGCTGAAGAAGGCGCAGACTTCAATTCTGACTATGATGAACAAAATCCTTACCTGGGCGATGAATATGGCACGCGCGATCAAATCAAAGAGAATGATCTTGAGGAGCTCGGCATGCACATTGACAATGGCGAAAGCGTAGAACTGTCATCAGAAGACGAGCTTCTGGCCCGTACACCTGAAGACGACCGCGACGACCTCGATGAAGAGGGTTATCCGGTTAACGACGAACCGAAAGCTTAGGTTAGCCGCGCAAGTCCGAGCCGGTCTGCGAGTGCATGCAGATCATTCGCCACCGCTACAACGAGCGGAATGCCATTTGCCCGGCGTTCTGTCTCTGCTTCGCGCTCAGGCTGTCCTGGGATAATCACTTTTTTATCCGGATCGACCGTTGTCGAACTACTGAAACGGTCGATCCAATTATCCATGTGCTGTTTATATTCGTCTACCTGACGGAAGCCATCGACTCGCATGGCGCCAAGAAAATGGCCTATGCCCGCACCGACCGGATCTGCCGGAGGTTCAAGGAAAGCGACAAACGGAGGGACCCACGGACCATAATTTGCACCCGAAAGAACGGCCGAAAAAATGTCGACCGCAGCACCAAGACCATATCCTTTGTGGCTTCCATGAGCCTTATCGCTTCCCAGCGGAAGTAAGGCACCACCCGATTTCAGCTCGTTTGGATCAGTAGAAATCCTGCCATCTTTGTCCTGCACCCAACCTTCAGGGATTTTGGTGCCGGTACGCTGGGCAATTTCCAGCTTCCCGTTTGCTGCTGCCGCCGTTGCCATATCAACCACAACCGGTGCATGTTTACCTGCCGGAAATGCATAACAAATCGGGTTGGTTCCAAGCAGCCGCTCATTGCTGTAAGTGGGTGCAACCAGCGGACTTGCATTTGTCATGCTCAGGCCAATCATATCCTGGCGCACTGCCATCAGGGAATGGTAGCCTGCAATACCAAAATGGTTGGAATTTTTTACAGAAACCCAGCCACTTCCATAAGTCCTGGCTTTCTCGATAGCCAGATTCATGGCAAACGGCGCTACAACGAGCCCCAGGCCACGGTCACCATCTATCGTTGCCGTTGTCGGCGTTTCGTGGACCACCGTGATTTGCGGCCGCGGATTAATGCGTTCTTTTTCCCAAAGCCTGACGTAACCACTCAGTCTTGCAACACCATGCGAATCAACACCCGTTAGGTCTGCCTGAAGAAGTACATCGGCAGCCAGTTCAGCATCGCCCGCAGGGCAACCCATAGCTAGAAATACCTGACGGGTAAATTCCCGCAGTGCGGTCTCAGTGTATAAATGTTCGGTCATGTTAAGGAGTAATGATGGTAAACTGCTGCCCGAGAGGCTGAAAGCGCTCGATCAGGGTAGACAGGAAATCTTCGCCATAATTCACGTACATTGGCGCCAGGTTAAGTACCCTTTCCTGGAGGCTGCCGCCGGGAAACAAGCGCGCCTTCACATTTTTTATCTGCTGGAGGGAAATTTCGTGGTTTCGCTTCTCAGCGCGAAGCAGTTTTTTTTCCAGGTTTCCCAACAGGTGAAGCGTTTTTGTTTTCGCGGCATCTGCCGATTCGGAAAGACTCTTGTCAATTTTAAAGGCCTGGAGTTTGATCCGGTCAAATAAGGCCTGGATCTCGCGGCTTTCATCTGCCAGGAATAGCTGATTACGCGTATTGTTGTGCACCCAGTTGGTTACAAGCGTTTCTTCATTTGCAAATATCTCGTCCGGGCTTATGCCCAACCTGAACAGGTTCTGTTTACTTCGCGGATCGATGAGCAAGGCGGAGTTACGCAGGATCAGCACAGGGAAATCCGTTTTGTAAAAATCAAAATTTGCCTTAAGCTGCATCCAATAGGCAATTTCTGCTCCACCACCGATATAGGCAATATTTGGGAGGACAATTTCCTGGTACAGCGGGCGCATCACAACATTGGGACTAAACCGGTCGGGATGTTCGTTGATTTCTGCGAGGAGCCCGCTTTCGCTGAAGGTGATATCGGTTTTGTTTACTTTGTAAACATTGTCTTCAAAAACAATTCGCTCCCGGAGATGATCGCGGAGATAGAAAAAATTAATCTCCCGGCCATGAACCTGAGCGCCGTAACCGCAGGAAGCCAGGGCCTCGCTGCTTGCAGCAATATGAGCGGCACTGTGCCGGTGAACGATATCATCGGCGGCAATCCCCGCGAACTGCGCTTTCAGTTCTGGCTCATCAGCATTGATAATGACCAGGCCGTATTTCTCAAAAAGGCTGTTTACAAGCTGCCTGGTCGCATCGGCCAGGTTCGAATTGCCCAGATAAGCATCTTCTACCAGGCTGCCCAGTTTTCTGCCGTTGGCACTGAGCCCAAGGTAACCTTTATAGGCTGTTACGGCAGCAGCAACCGTTTTGGTGCTCAGCCTTCCGGTAGCCCCATTGCCCTGCTGTATCCAGCTGATCAGCTCTTCCTCAACCTGAACATGGTTAATCTCTGCAAAATCATGATCTTCAGTCGCCATCCAGTATACAGGAACAAAGTTCTGCTCAGGATAAGCAATCTTCAGTTCGAGCGCCAGGTTAATCGCGGTGACGATCTTATAAATAAAGTATAGCGGTCCTGTAAACAGGTTAAGCTGATGGCCGGTGGTAACCGTAAAAGTCTCTTCGCGAAGAAGCAGCTCTATATTATTGGCTACCGCCTGATGCGTCTTAAGATTCGAATACTGGTTTTTGAGTACCTTTACGAGTGTTTGCCGGTTGCCGCCGAAGTTTCTTTTTTCGATTGTTTTCCCAAGACCTTCAAGGTCGGGGCGCTCAGCATAAAAAGCTGCTAGATCAGGTTGGCCGGCAAGGTAATCAAGAACCAGCCCTGAAAAAGCATTGGTCTGGCTGTACGGAATGTAAGTTGCCTGCATGGGGTACGAAAGTAATGTATTTTATAAAACTACGTTTTTGAGAAATAGATATTTTACACTCATAAGATACTGTAGCCTTCTGCGGAAAAAAACAGCTGTGCTGTAGCGCCCGGCATGGGGAGGGCGTTTTGTCAGGTAAAGCAAATGGCCATTTGACTTAAGAAAACAAGTTATTATTTATCCGGCGAACATAATTTGTTCCCGAACTAAACACCACAGATATGAGATTTTTAGAGCGTTTTACAACTGTTACAAAAGTTTTGATAGCGGGAGCGGCCCTGGCCAGTGTACTGACAGCCTGCAAACGCAATGATAATTATGAGGATCTTCAGGCCTCAGGCATTGCAATGATCCATGCATCTCCGGATGCGCCTTCGCTGGATTTTATTGTTGATAATACCCGCGCCAATCAGAGAGAGTTTAAGCTGGATAGCGCAATCCATTATCTGGCGGCTTATCCCGGCACAAGACGCTTCGGCGTAACCAACCGCGGTTCGAGCACATTTTTAGCGCAGAATAATTATTCGCTTACCCCGGGTAAGTTCTATTCGGCATTCGTCATTAATAAATTGAGCAACATCGACCTTCTTGTAACCGAAGACAAGCTGGTGGCGCCCGCAAGCGGTAAGGCCCGCGTGCGCTTTATTAACCTCAGTCCGGATGCTGCCGCGCTTGATCTCACCATAACAGGCAGAGAGGGCAAACTCGCTACAGCAAAAGCATTCAAAGAAATAGCAGATTTTGCCGATATTGATCCGGGTGAAGGTCTGACGCTTGAAATTGCTGAAAGCGCAAATCCAGCTGTTAAAGCCACCAGACCAACCGTTTCGCTTTCAGCCGGAAAGGTATATACGATCTGGGCTAAAGGTCTGAAAAGCAGTACTGCCGACAGCACGAAGCTTGGAATCAGTATGATGCTAAACTCAAATCAATAATTACCCGTGGATCAGGTTGTGCAGGGGTACGGAGCAATGGGAAAAGCCTTTGGCTTTTGTTTCGGTAACCTGCGCAATCTGGCTGTCGGGCTTGCATTAGATGCCGATGAGCAAAAAGAAAACCAGCGTTCGAACCACCGCACAGTGATCAAGAGAATCAAAGACCTGAGGACATTGATTGCCAGCAGTGGCAAAAATGACAGCGGTTCAAAGGAGTTTATCTATAAATCGTTCTATGGTTACCTGAAAGCCATCGTTATCAGGTATACAAGCAATGAAGATGATATCCAGGAGCTGGTGAATGATTCTTTTGTCAAAATTTTTACGCATATCCAGAGATTTCAGGCGCCCGAGACCGAGGAGGAATGTACAAAAGCGTTCAAATCCTGGATGGCAAAAATTACTTCCCGAACGGCTATTGACCACCTGCGAAGTACAAAAAAGCTGTCGCTTATGCAGGAGCTGACGGAGGCAGATGACCAGGCTGAAGAAGTTAATGTTCTGTCGGCACTGCATGTCAGGGATATTTTAAATCTTCTAAATCAATTGCCTGAGTTACACCGCTTGGTTTTTAATATGTATGAGATCGAGGGATTTTCACATGAAGAAATTGCCACGTCGCTGTCTATTCCCGAGAGCAGCTCACGGGTTTATCTGACCCGTGCCAAGAGTAAGTTGAGAAAATTGTATGCACAAAATTTAACAGGTTCCTATGAAGCGTACAAATAAAGAAATCATCAGACATATCAGGGAAGAGCTGCTTGATTATGAGGCGGAATATGATCATGGTGCGTGGGAACGTTTCAACAAGCCGCCTGCGGCACCCCTCCGGCAGAAAACCTGGCTTTGGCGCGGTATGGCCGCTGCTGCGATCATACTTATTGCCGGGTTCTTGTTTCTGCGCCAGCAGGAACCGGGGCGGTCAGAGTTTGCAAACAAGCCTGACTCATCTGCCAAAGTTATTCAAGATAATATAGCGTCGGCGCGCAGCGATTCTGGCAAGTCTGCCGGGACGGCATTTGAAGATCACAGGCTGGCAGCCGTAGCTTCATCTGAGACCGGGCTGGCTGAACAGGCTGCAGGCTTAGAAAATGACAGGTTTGCGAACGTCGCAAGATCAGCAATAGAATACGGAGCAGAGCAGCCGGCGGTTGTTGCTGCTCAGGTAACATCAGCTGCAACTGCGCAGGTACCGGCTGAATCTGCGACTGCCGGCACGCAAGCGGGAAACAGTATGCAGACAGCTAAGGGACCTGTCGGTGAGACACCAAATACAACAACCCGTCAGCCTGATCCTTTCGAGAAAATGCTGGCTGCTGCTGATGATAAAGGCCCGGGCGGCGAGCTAAAGCCTACACCGGAAAGGAGAGGTCTGCAACTGGGAATGGTGCTAGCGCCGGCCCTGGGAAATGACGAAAAGGTAAACCTTGGTTACGGAATCGCGGTAACGTATGCGCTGAATAAGAAGTTATCGCTGACATCTGGTTTAACGTATTCAGCAATGAGCACCTTCAAAGACGTAGCCTTTCAGCCCCCGGCTGTTCAGGATTTTCCAGCCGCAACAACAACCTTTAATACGCCGGAAGCTGAGTCCAGGCTCGAATCGGTAAATGCCAGTATCAGGGGACTGAGTGTGCCGCTGGAGTTGCGTTATCACATCAGTGAAAAAATCTATGCGGGAGCAGGCGTATCTGCAATGGCCATACTTAACCAGCGGCAGCAAAATAACTACCTGGTCCCCAAAATTGCACCGCAGTCTTATGCTACAGCCGGCGGACAAATGGAAACCCGGAATATGGTTGTGACCCAGCGGGAAACGCGGCAGCTTTCAGGAGAGGAGCTAAATAACAACGCCAGATATCTAGGCTTTTATAACCTCTCTGTTGGGTTCCGTCAAAAGATCAATTCGAGGAATGCGGTAGCCCTGGAGCCTTTTCTCCGGGTACCTATGAAAGATTTTTCAAAAGACAATCTGAACCTGACCGATGCGGGATTGCGGCTTCGGTTTGATTTCTAAACCAGCAGGCCTGACAATACTTCTTTGTGAGCTACGTGACCGTACAAATCAAAGTCTTCAGCACGGTCTATCTTTACCTGTACAAAACTTCCGTTTGCAGCATAACCTGAACGCGCATCTATCAGCACTTCATTATCAACTTCGGGAGAGTCGAATTCCGTCCGGCCGATAAAGAAATCACCTTCTTTTTTGTCGACAAGTACTTTGAACGTTTTGCCGACTTTTTCCTGGTTGATTTCCCAGGAAATACCCTGCTGTATTTCCATAATGCTGTCTACCCGTTCCTGCTTTACTTCATCGGGGACATCGTCTGTAAGCAAATGCGCGTGTGTTTTCTCTTCATGAGAATAAGTGAAACAACCAAGACGGTCGAAACGGGTCTCTTCAACCCAGGCCTGCATTTCTTCAAAATCGGCTTGCGTTTCTCCCGGGTAGCCGCAGATAAGCGTAGTACGCATGGCTATACCGGGAACCTTATCGCGGATGCTATTTACCAGGTCGACGGTTTTTTGTTTAGTAATACCACGACGCATTGATTTTAGCATATTGTCGGTAATATGCTGCAAAGGCATATCGAGATATTTACAGATGTTAGCCCGTTCGTTCATCACATCAAGAATTTCCATAGGAAACCCTGACGGATAAGCGTACTGCAGCCTGATCCATTCAATGCCGTTCACATCAGAGAGCCTGCGCAGCAGTTCGTCCAGATTCCGCTTCCCGTATAAATCGAGACCATAATAAGTCAGGTCTTGTGCAATCAGGATAAGCTCCCTGGTGCCGTTGGCCGCAAGAATCTTTGCCTCATTTACAAGTTCTTCCATAGGTCGGGACAGGTGTTTTCCGCGCATCAGCGGGATGGCGCAGAATGAACAGGGGCGATTGCAGCCTTCTGCTATTTTGAAGTACGCAAAATGGCTTGGCGTGGTAAGCAGGCGTTCGCCGATCAATTCGTGCTTGTAGTTGGCGCCGAGTGTCTGCAGAATACCCTGCAGATCGTTCGTTCCGAAATAAGCGTCTACATTTTTGATTTCTGATTCGAGCTCGGGTTTATAGCGCTCAGAAAGACAACCGGTCACGATCACTTTGCCCACTTTACCGGCCTCTTTCATTTCGCTGAACTGCAAAATGGTATCGATAGATTCCTGTTTGGCGTTGTCAATGAAACCGCAGGTGTTAATGACCACAATGTCATCTTTGCCTACGCGTTCAGGCTCATGAACCACGTCGAGGCTATTCCCTTTCAATTGTCCCATGAGTACCTCAGAATCATAAATGTTTTTGGAACAACCCAATGTAATCACATTGATTTTTGGTTGTTTTTGTTTTACAGCTCTGTTTACGGTCTTCGTGTTCATGTTCTCCTCCAAGCGCCCGATGCGCGTTTCTTGTGCCTGATGGCTATTTAAAAAGTGAATCGACAAAAGCTTTTTTGTCGAATAATTGCAGGTCGGTCATTTTTTCGCCAACACCTATATATTTAACCGGTATTTTAAACTGGTCTGAAATTCCGATAACTACGCCGCCTTTTGCGGTACCGTCCAGTTTGGTAATAGCAAGGGCATTGACGTCAGTTGCTTCGGTAAATTGTTTGCATTGTTCAAATGCATTTTGCCCGGTAGAACCGTCCAAAACAAGCAGGATCTCATGGGGTGCCCCCGGAACAATACGGTTCATGACATTTTTGATCTTGCTCAGCTCATTCATGAGACCGACCTTATTATGAAGGCGACCTGCTGTATCGATAATAACGACGTCTTCATTGGCGGCTACGGCCGATTGAATGGTGTCAAACGCGACAGAAGCGGGATCAGAACCCATTGCCTGTGCAACAACACGTACACCAACCCGTTCGCCCCACAATTTGATCTGGTCAACAGCGGCAGCCCGGAACGTATCCGCAGCGCCGAGAACTACTTTGAGTCCGGCATTTTTCAACTGATGGGCCAGTTTTCCGATGGTTGTGGTTTTGCCTACGCCGTTAACGCCTACAACCATAATGACATACGGCTTATGATCGCCGTATTCAAAATTTCTGAAATCGTTGCTGTTGTTTTCGGCAAGCAGTTGTTGAATTTCCTCACGCAGCAAGCCGTTCAGTTCGCTGGTCGAAAGGTATTTGTCGCGGGCCACGCGGGCCTGAATGCGGTCTATGACTTTAAGGGTAGTTGCAACGCCGACATCAGAAGTTACCAGCACTTCCTCAAGGTTGTCGAGAACATCGTCATCTACAGTAGATTTTCCGGCAACAGCCTTGGTTATCTTACTGAAGAAACCTTCTTTCGTTTTTTCGAGGCCCTTATCGAGCGCTTCCTGCTGCTCGGGCGCAGCCTCTTTTTTCTTGAAAAAATCAAATAAACCCATGGGGAAGAATTTCGGGAACTAAAATAAAAAAAGCCCTCCAGCTTATAACAGGACGGCTTTAATATCTCGCAATAATAGAATTATTGACCTTCTTGTGACGCGGCGATCGCATCTTTAATATGATCATTGTGAACAATAGACTCTTTGAAAGAGTAAGCACCAGTTTTTGGTGATTTGGTCATGGTGATCACTTTAGAATATTCTTTGCCTTTTCCTGTTTTCAGGGTTGCAACTACTTTCTTTGCCATGGTATTGTGTTTTGTGATTACACCAGCATTCTCATAAAAAGAAGCCGGCTGATCGAAACCTTAACTATTTAATTTCTTTGTGTACCGTTACTTTTTTCAGAACCGGATTGTACTTTTTAAGTTCCAGTCTTTCTGTAGTATTCTTACGGTTTTTTGTAGAGATGTATCTTGACATGCCTGGCATACCACTAGTTTTATGCTCAGTACATTCCAAAATAACCTGTACTCTGTTACCTTTTTTTGCCATTTTTTTATCTTTTATAGCTGATTAATACAGCCTGATCCTACAAATATCCTTTTTTAACAAACCGGTTGATGGCTTCGCTGATACCAACTTTATTGATGGTTTTGATAGCTGAAGTAGAAACTTTCAACGTAATCCAACGATCCTCTTCAGGAATGTAAAACTTCTGAAGCTGAAGGTTCGGGTGAAACTTGCGTTTGGTCTTAACGTTCGAGTGTGAAACGTTATGACCTTTCATTGCAGTCTTTCCGGTTAAATCACAAATTCTTGACATGACTTATATGTATTAATTAATCGCCGCTTATTTTTTTAAGAGTTTGCAAATATCTGAATAATAAATGAAAACATCAAGAACGTGCTTTTAATTTTTTTCTTGTCCGAACGGGCGGTCGTTGAAGCCGACGTTCTGCATACCGTACCTGAAGAAAATCTTATATTTGGTTAACCTTAATTCTAACAAAACACCAAATGCAGATTAATAGTATCGAAGAGTATGAGCTCGCGTACCGGAAAAGTGTGGACAATCCCGAGCAATTCTGGGGAGAAATTGCGCAAAATTTTCAGTGGCGCAAACCCTGGTTTAAAGTCTTATCCTGGAACTTCGCTGATCCGGAAATCAAGTGGTTTGAGGGTGCCAAACTTAATATTACAGAAAATTGTCTGGACAGGCACCTGGCAACCGACGCAGATAAGCCGGCTATTATCTGGGAACCGAATGATCCCGAGCAGGACAGCATCACGCT
Source organism: Pedobacter sp. SYP-B3415 (assembly GCF_004138205.1). GTDB lineage: Bacteria > Bacteroidota > Bacteroidia > Sphingobacteriales > Sphingobacteriaceae > Pedobacter. The sequence continues at coordinate 147,836 of NZ_RXNQ01000036.1, read as the reverse complement.
TACCTATAAAATGCTGCATGAGCGCGTTTGTCGTTTTGCAAATGTGCTGAAACGAAATGGCGCAAAAAAAGGCGACCGCATTTGTATTTACATGCCTATGGTTCCCGAACTGGCTATTGCTGTGCTCGCCTGTGCCCGGATCGGTGCTGTGCATTCGGTGGTGTTCGGTGGTTTTTCTGCCAAATCAATCGCAGACCGGATCAATGACGCAGCCTGTAAACTGGTGGTAACCGCAGACGGCGCCTACCGGGGCAGCAAAAAAATCGAGCTTAAAGAGGTGATCGACGATGCGCTGATTGGTTGCTCTACGGTTGAAAAAGTTATCGTCCTTACACACACCCGGACGCCTGTTTCAATGCTGAAAGGTCGTGATGTCTGGTGGGAAGATGAAGTGAAACATGTAAATGATGTATGCCCGGCTGAAGAGATGGACGCAGAAGATATGCTGTTTATCCTCTATACATCCGGATCTACGGGTAAACCAAAAGGCGTTGTTCACACCTGCGGGGGATATATGGTCTACGCCGGTTATACATTTAGCAATGTCTTCAACTATCAGCCCGGTGAAGTTTACTTCTGTACCGCAGATATCGGGTGGATTACCGGGCATTCTTATATTATATACGGGCCGCTTTCGCAGGGAGCCACATCAGTAATTTTTGAAGGTATCCCAACCTATCCCGATGCATCGCGTTTCTGGCAGATTGTAGACAAGCATAAGGTAAACAGCCTGTATACGGCACCGACTGCCATCCGCTCGCTGATGAGTTTTGGTGATGAGCCTTTCGCCAACGTTTCAATGGATACTTTACGTGTACTGGGTTCTGTAGGTGAGCCTATAAATGAGGAAGCATGGCATTGGTTTGATGAAAAGATAGGGAAAGGGAACTGCCCCATCGTTGATACGTGGTGGCAGACAGAAACAGGGGGGATTATGATCTCGCCGATAGCCAATGTGACACGCACAAAACCCAGCTTTGCCACATTACCCCTTCCGGGCATTCAGCCCTGCCTTGTCGATGAGAACGGTCAGGAAATTGAGGGAAATGGCGTAAGCGGAAACCTGTGTATCAAATTTCCATGGCCCGGTATCCTTAGAACTACATATGGTGACCATGAGCGCTGCCGGCAGACCTATTTCTCTGCTTATCCGAACATGTATTTCACCGGCGATGGCTGTCTCCGCGATGATGAAGGTTATTACCGTATCACCGGCAGGGTAGATGATGTAATTAACGTTTCTGGTCACCGGATTGGCACGGCTGAAGTGGAAAATGCCATCAACATGCATTCTGGTGTGGTGGAAAGTGCGGTGGTTGGTTTTCCGCATGAGGTAAAGGGGCAGGGGATTTACGCTTTCGTTATCTATCCTGAACATCATAGTGATGAGGAACTGACACGGAAAGATATCCTGCAAACCGTAACAAGAATGATCGGAGCAATTGCCAAACCAGATAAGATCATGTTTGTATCCGGATTGCCAAAAACGCGCTCCGGGAAAATCATGCGCCGTATTTTGCGCAAGATTGCAGAAGGAGAGGTTTCAAATCTGGGCGATACGTCGACCCTGCTTGATCCGGCTGTTGTGACCGAAATCATTGAAAAGGCACAAACGAAATAATAACAAGGGCAGGCTGATCTGCCCTTTGTTTTTTAAATCAGTTTGAGTTTGAGAATGAAAGCGACACATTATCTGCAGGTTCCTTGAAATGGGCGGTATACCAGCTTTTCATTTGTTCTGACTTAAACCTGCCGCTTTCATTAATCTCTTTGATTACTTCTTTTGAAGATCGGGTGGCATCTTTGCCTGAACGGGCCTGGTACAGCACATAATCTGCAAGCACCTTACTGTTTGTGTTGGGCGCTTTGTATCCCAGTATAGTTCCATCGGCCCCGATAATCAGAACATGAGGTACGTTGCCCAGCCCTTTCCATGGCTCAGCATCGCGGTCGGTAAGCCGGTAGGCCTCATGGCCGCCGCGGTTTTTTTTGCTGAACTCGCGCCAGTACTGCTCATTGTCTCCATTGTAAACGGATATGAATTGTACATCTTTATATGGTTTGAAACGGTTCTGCATTTCTGCGTAACGGGTTGAATCTCCGGGATGAGGATGGTTAAGGGGGCTGCTGTAAACCACAGCATAGACCGTTTTGCCGGAGAAAGATTGATTTATGGTCGCCGTTCTGCCATCTGCACCGAGCAGGGTCTGTGAAGAAATATTGGTATCGGCGTAATCATCATAGTCATTAACGATGCCTTTTGCAAGTGATTTGACCATGACTATGCAGGACTGCTGAAGCAGAATGGCCGGCAGCAGAAGCAGGATGAGGATTAATTTTTTCATGCGTGTTTAATTAAGGTTCATTTAGAGAGACGACTGCAATGCAGCGATGGTTGCATGCATGAAGTATTAATTCTGAAAAGGCAGGTCTGTTCGAAGCAAACAAAAATCTTGTCGGGCTGTTGATTAAGAAACTTATACTAAATTACTTACTATGGACAAGCTGGAAATAAAAGGCAAGTGGAATGAGATAAAAGGAAAGGTTAAACAAGCCTATGGAGACCTTACAGAAGACGACCTGACACATGAAGAAGGGAAAGATGATGAACTGTTGGGTAAACTTCAGCAAAAAACCGGCAAAGGCCGGGACGAGCTTGTAAAGTGGATCAATTCGCTTTAGGTGCGCTTTACAAAAAGAAGCGGCTTCCTTTCCGGGAAGCCGCTTTTTTTATGCCTTATTTTTAATAACCGAAAACCTGCTCAAGGTTAAGTTTCGTAACTGAGCCGAATTTTTCCAGGTCTGCCATACTGATCTTTTTCTCTGAGGCCACGATGCAGTAACTGTATGGTTTTCCTGCTATCTGTTCTTTATGGAACTGCGCTATGTCTGTAAAGTTCAGCGGTTTTAGCTGCTGATACAAATCAATACGCGAATCGTGGTCATAACCAAGTTTCTGATCGTTGAGATAAGAATAAATGATGGCGTCTTTTGTAATCCGTCCGGTTTCAAGTGCGTTAAGTGCGTTATCTTTCGAAGCTGTAAAGGCTTTATCTGACTCGGGTAACACGGTGAGCAGTTCATTCATCGCTGCAACCGCATCGTTCATTTTATCTGCCTGTGTTCCCACATAGGCCATCATATAATATTCCTTGTCACGTTTGTCGGGGTTTGCATACAGGGCATATGATGAGTAGGCGAGCGCTTTGGATTCGCGGATGGTCTGAAATACGACCGAGCCCATGCCGCCGCCAAAGTAACTGTTGAAGAGGTCGATTTTTCCGGCGTTCGCTGGATCATACATTCCGTTGTTGCGCACCCACCTGATCTCAGCCTGGACCATATCATAATCAGCGAAATAAACCTTATTGTTTTCAGGATGCTGGTATGTGAAGGTTTTTGCCGCTGCCGCCGGTGTAAAGGCTGTGGGAAGCTGATGAACTTTGGTGATATCTGATGTAAAAGCCGCAAGGTCTTTGGGTCCGTAATAAATAATGTCGTGCTTGTAATTGCGGATATTGTGCAGGATATACACCAGTTGTTCTGCTGTCATGGCTTTCACCTCATCATTGCTTAAGCCGTAATTGAAAGGATTGTCCTGTCCGTATTGAGCATAATTCATAATGCCCGAAAGGATCGCCGTCTTATTCAGCTTATTGTTTTCACGCTGTTTCAGAATCCGGCTTTTTAATTCAGCGAGGGCCGGTTCATTTGGTTTGCAATTCGCAAATACGTGCTCGACCAGGCTCACCGCTTTTTCAAAATTTTCCTGCAAGCCGGTAATGGTGATCGTGGCCACATCGTTTCCAACGTTAAAGCTGTAGTTGCAGGCAATGTTATAGAATTGTCTGCTGATCTCCTCTGCCGTATATTTATCAGTACTTAAAAAGGTAAGGTACTGTGCGGCATACGGCTGAAGTTTGTAGTTGTAGGCTCCCATATCAAAGCGATAGCTCAACCTGAAGATGCTGTTCTCCTTGTTCTGAACACTCAGGATATCAGCAATCCCGCTTTTACCGTATGCGATGTCTTTTTTGTAATCAAGAAACACGGGCTGAATCGGTTTGACAGGAGCTTCAAGTACGTTTTTTGCAAATGCAGAAACTTCATTCGCGTTCGTAGCAACAGGAGTAATGGCAGGTTTATCTACCTTCTGGCTGTTCTTGTCCGTGCCTTTATGTTTCAGAACGACAACATAGTTGTCTTTAAAAAAGGTGTTTGCAAAATCTACGATATCTTTTTTGGTTATTTTGGCCATTTCATCGGGGGCGCCGAGCGATTTGTTCCAGTTTGCGCCGCGGTTAAGAATAAACTCGTTTGTTGTCGCTTCAGCCCTGAAGTTATTGTTGTCAAAAGACTGGAGCAATGAAAGTTTGCTGTTGGCGACGGTAGCTTTGATCAGGCTTTCATCAAATTCTCCCTTTTTGAGCAGTTCAATCTGACCAAGCAGCAGTGCTTTGGCCTGGTCAAGGGTCTGTCCCTGTTTTGGCGCAGCGCTGAGAATGAACAAGCCGTAATCTTTCATCTGCTGGGTACCTGCGCTGGCGCGCAATACTTTTTGCTGCTTGTTAAGATTGATATCGATCAGTCCTGCTTTTCCGTTCGACAGGATGCTGCCTGCGAGGTCCAGCAGCATGCTCTGCCGCGTGCTTTCAGGATATCCGCGGTAGCCGATCATCAGGTTTTCTGCGTTTGGCCCGTAGATGTCGATGGTACGGATGCCGGTTAAGGGTTTTTCCGCCGCAGGCTGATAGAGCTGAACAGGTTTGCTGACCATATAAGCAAAGGTTTTGTCAATCTTTCTGATCAGTTCATCCGGGTTGAAATCGCCGGCCATTACTACGGCCATGTTGTTTGGCACATAGTACTTCTGGTAATATTTTTTTATCTCGACCAGCGAGGGGTTTTTAAGGTGCTCAATTGTGCCGATCGTTGTTTGCTGACCATAATTATGCGTGGGGAAAACTGCGGCGAAAAGTGCTTCAGCAGCTTTGCTTCCATCATTATCAAGCGAGCGGTTTTTCTCTTCGTACACTGCTTCCAGTTCGGTATGGAAAATCCTGAAGATCGGATTCCGAAAGCGCTCACCCTGCAGACTTAAAAACTTGTCTACAGAATTTGAGGGGAAATCCTCATTATATACCGTCTCTTCGTACCAGGTATGGGCATTGGAGCTTTGACCGCCTATGCCCTTCATCATTTTGTCGTACTCATTGGCGATAGAGAACTTTGAGGCCTCGCCCGAGGTTTTGTCGATTTCCCTGTAGATCTCTTTACGCTTTTCGGGATCAGTTGTCTTATTATATGTTTCATACAAGGCATCAATCTTATCAAGCAGCGGTTTTTCCTTTTGCCAGTTTAACGTTCCGAATTTGTCGGTTCCTTTAAAAAGCAAATGTTCCAGGTAATGGGCAAGGCCGGTGGCGGTTCTCGGGTCGGTGTTACTGCCAGCCCTGACGGCCATTCGGAATTCGATATTCGGCTCTTTCGCATTTGGGGAAAGGATCACTGTCAGGCCGTTTTTCAGGGTGTAGAACCTGGACCGGGTAGGGTCATTTGTGACATACTTGTACGTGTACCCGCCCGACGAAGCGGTTTTCCATTGATAGGTGTTTTGCGCCATAGACGACACGCCGACCAAAAGAAAACATGCAATGGTAAATAGTTTGTGTTTCATTGAGAATAAGTTAACGGATCAAATATAAATTTTAACCGCATCAAAGAGCTGCCCCGACGCTTAAAAAAAATAAAAGGGAAAGCCGCTTATAAGGCGGCAGAAATCGAATACATAATCTGTATTTTTGAAACATGACAAAACACGATAAGCAACCCAATATCCTGGTTGTTAATGATGATGGCATAACTGCTCCCGGCATCAGGCATCTTATTGAAGTTGCACAGGAGCTGGGCAGGGTAGTTGTAGTGGCACCTGATGGTCCGCAATCGGGCATGGGGCACGCCATAACAATAGGTAAACCGCTTCGGTTTGACAAGGTTGACCTTTACGAAGGGGTAGAAATGTACAAGTGTTCGGGGACGCCTGTAGACTGTGTAAAACTTGCCGTAAACAAGATTTTCAAAGGGAAGAAGCCAGACCTTTGTGTTTCAGGTATCAACCACGGGTTAAACAGTTCGATCAATGTCATTTATTCAGGCACTATGTCTGCAGCCGTTGAAGGGGGAATCGAATCTATACCTTCGGTAGGATTTTCACTTGATGACTTTACGCAGCAGGCAGATTTTAGTCATTGTCGCAAGTTTGTTAAATTGGTTTGTGAACAGGTCCTTGAGCACGGTCTGCCTGAGAGGACATTACTGAATGTGAACTTTCCAAAGGGAGCAGGGATAAAGGGACTCAAGGTCTGCCGGCAGGCGAATGCCAAATGGGCCGAAGAATTTGATGAGAGGAAAGACCCTTATGAGCGGCCATACTATTGGCTCACGGGTGTTTTTCAAAATCTCGATAAAGGTGAGGACACTGATGTCTGGGCGCTGGATCACGGATTTGCATCAGTTGTGCCTGTGCAGTTTGATCTGACTGCCCATCACGCTATTCCGATACTTAACTCATGGAACTTTAGCTAAGCGCATGAAATACTACCTGGTAGCCGGTGAAGCATCGGGCGACCTGCACGGCGCAAACCTGATGCAGGCGCTTAAAACCAAGGATGCCCATGCTCAATTTCGTTTTTTTGGCGGCGAAAAGATGGAGGCCCAGGGAGGCCTGCTCGTGAAACATTACCGGGATATGGCTTTCATGGGCTTTATCGAAGTCTTGTTTAACCTTCGCAGCATTTTGAAAAACATGGCTGCCTGTAAGGCCGATATTCTGGCTTACCAGCCGGATGTTCTGGTGCTGATCGATTTTCCCGGGTTTAACCTTAAAATCGCCGAATTTGCAAAAAAACAGGGCATCCGGGTCTGTTACTATATATCTCCAAAAGTCTGGGCCTGGAACCAGAAGCGGGTACTGAAAATTAAAAAGGTCGTGGACCAGATGTTCTGTATCCTGCCTTTTGAGGTAGACTTTTATAAGAGCTGGGGGATGGATGTGACCTATGTCGGGAATCCGCTGCTCGACGCTATAGCAGATTTTAATTCGCGGCCCGACTTCGCCGCAACGCTTGGCGTACAAGATGCACAGGTCGTTGCGCTGCTGCCCGGTAGCCGCAAACAGGAAATCGAGCGTTTACTGCCTGATATGCTGGCCATGGCCGACCGGTTTCCAGCTTATAAGTTCGTTGTTGCCGGCGCGCCAAACTTTGACCAAAGTTATTACGAAAAGGTTGCAGACAGGCGAAGTCTGAATATCGTTTACAACCAAACGTACGACCTGCTCAATATCGCGCAAGCGGCCATTGTAGCCTCGGGAACAGCTACCCTTGAAACAGCCATCTTCAGAGTGCCGCAGGTTGTCGTTTATAAAGGATCGGCCATTTCGGTTGCGATTGCGCGCAGACTTGTAAAAATACGGTTCATATCACTTGTTAATTTAATTGCCGGCAAGGCTGTTGTGCCCGAATTAATCCAGGAAGATTGTAATGCTGCCAGGATAACCGAAGAACTTTCTAGGATTCTCGAAGGGATAGGACGTGAAGCTCAACTGAGCGGATATAATGAGCTTTCGAAAAAATTAGGTAAACCGGGAGCATCTGAACGGGCAGCGGCGGGGATTGTGGAAGAATCTGGCATGAGGTAATATGCCTAAATGCTCTATTATTGTATTGTAACGTATTCGTTACAATTTATTGCGCTGCATTTCTGGTTTGTATCAAAGAAATTTCATAAAATCGTACAATAAATCGTTTTAACGAGCCAAGCATAACCAAAACAAACGATCAGATGAAATTTCATTTAACCGCTGGAAGCAGCTAATTGCTGTTTGTCCCGGTATAACTTATCAGGACGTCTTGAAAATCTCCCCATTGTGACTAGAATTTCGTTTTCTGAAACATAAAACGATTTAACTGCCAATTAAAACCATAAATAATATCTCAATGAAAGTAAATTTACTTAAGATTTCGGGGTTGTGTTCACTTCTGGTGTTCAGTTCTCCGTTGTATGCTGATGCTTCGGGAGCAGCCCGCGGTCATTGGCTTACCTGGAAGCCTGTGGGTATTCAGGTTCAAAAAGTGGTTACCGGAACTGTAACGGACGAGGCTGATGCGCCGCTGCCGGGGGTTAGCGTGAGAAACACGAAATCCGGTCAAACTACAGTTACAGATGCGAACGGAAAGTACCGGATCGAAGTGGCTGGAGATGACACGCTTGTTTTTTCTTACATCGGCTATACCCAGGTCACAACTACAGTTGGTGGTCGTACAACCATCAGTTTTGCGATGCAGCCAGCTCTTGATAACAAGCTGGATGAAGTCGTGGTAGTAGGTTACGGTACACAGACCGTAAGAGAGGTGACGGCGGCAATTACAAAAGTTGATACCTCACAATTCAGACAAAGCGGATCACGTAATGCACTTGACCTGCTTGTTGGTAAGGTTGCGGGTCTTCAGCTTACACGTACTTCAGGTACCAACCCCAATTCTGGTGTGGCCGTGCAATTGCGTGGTGTTACGTCTCTAACCGGAAGCCAATCGCCGCTGATCATTATTGACGGAATTCCGGGTGGTAATCTTGACCTTCTTCAGCAGGATGACATTGAGTCTTTCAGTGTCCTGAAAGATGGTTCCGGTGCGGCAATTTATGGCACGCGGGCAAACGCAGGTGTAATCCTGGTGACAACAAAGAAAGGTAAAGCCGGTCCTGCAAGATTTGATTATAACTCTTACGTACGTCATGAGTCTTTGTATAAAAGACCTGATTTTATGAACGCGACACAATTCCGCGAGCGTCTTGCAAGCAAGGAATATGTTGCACAGGATTTTGGCGGAGATTTCGATTATTTTTATGATCTGATCAATAAAAACAATCTTTCCACAAACCATAACTTTGCGGCATCAGGTGGTGGTGCAAACGGAACTTACCGTGCCAGTGTCAACTACCGCGATCTGCAGGGTTTTGCACGCGAAAACTCGCGCCGGGAATACGGCCTACGGTTAAGTATTAACCAGAGAGGTTTTCAGGACAAATTGACCGCGCAGTTTAACGTGGCCACAAATTTTAATAATGCAAACCTTCTGGGCGGCGGTGGCTGGGAAACAGTTTTAACCAGAAATCCGACGGAATCTTACTATAACCCTGACGGAAGTTTCGCGTTTACCCGTAACATTACAAACGAAGTTGCTCGTTTGGAACAGGAAAAAAACCGTCGTCAGCAACAAACCAGTTCTGTTGATGGTAAGCTAGATTATGAGATCATACCCGGGCTGAAAGCTTCGATCTTTGGCGCCGTTCAGCGTAACTCCGTTCTCGATGGCGAGTACCGTCTGCGCGCAAGCCAAAACTCGCTTGACAATGGTGCAGCTCCCGGAGGTGGATATGCCGGAAGATCGACTGCTCTCGACCAGAATTTCAGTGTTGAGCCTACAGTTGAATACAACCGTATATTTAATGAAAAACATAAGGTAACAGCGCTTGCTGGCTTCATGTACCGGTATGAATCGTCAGAAGGCTTTAACGCTAATAACCGCGGTTATGTGAACGATGTGTTTGAAGAAAATAACCTGGGTAGTGTACCTGTGGCATTGAACCGTATCGGAATCGGTAGTTATAAAAACGACAATACGCTGGCAGCCTATTTCGGACGGCTGACTTACTCATTTAATGATAAGTACTTTCTTAATGCGACGTTCCGCCGGGAGGGATCATCCAAATTCGGAGCAAACAATAAATATGGTAGCTTCCCGGCAATTTCCGGAGGCTGGGACATTGCTCAGGAAAATTTCATGAAAGACATCAAATGGGTGAACTTCCTGAAACTGCGTGTTGGTTATGGTGAAACTGGTAACTCAGGTATACCAAACTATATGTCGCTGGTAACATTAGGCGGGGGCGGCATTTACCGTTTCCCTACCGGAGAATACCAGCAGACTTACGGACCTAACAGAAATCCTAATCCGAACCTGCGTTGGGAGAGGAAAAAAGAGACCAATATCGGCGTTGAGTTCACGATCCTGAACAACCGTTTATCTGGTACAATTGATTTGTACAAACGTGTAGTGCAGGATCTGCTTGATAACTACACGTCTCCACAGCCGCCATTTATTCAGTCGAGTATCTATACAAACGTAGGTACGATCTCGGCGAAAGGTATTGAACTATCTTTGAGCTACGCCGCAGTGAAGACTAAAGACTTCAAATGGGATATTGACTTTGTAGGTAGTACAACAGACAACCGCCTGGATTCTTACTCAAACGATGAGTACAAGAGAGATATGCGGACGTTTGGTGGAATCGGTGGTTTCGGCGCTTTGGGCGATGCAATCAGGACTTATGAAGGGCGCAAGTTGGGTGAATTCTGGGGCAAACGGTTTGCCGGTTTCACACCTGATGGAAAATGGACCTTCTTTAACCGCAATGGTGGTGTCGTTTCTAATGCACAAATCAATACTTCGGTATTCCGTGATCAAACTGACTTCGCCGTTATCGGTAATGCTATTCCAAAATACTATTTATCGTTGCAGAACAACTTCCAGTATAAAGGCTTTGACCTGCGCTTGTTCCTACGAAGCAAGTTGGATTACGATATCTTGAATACCCTTGCCATTTCTTACGGCAACAAAAACGGAACACAAGGTAACCTGCTGAACAGTGCTTTCACGAAATATGCGGAGATCAAAGACACTTACATGTATTCAGATTATTATGTAGAGCGCGGTAGTTTTGTGAAGCTTGATGAGGCAACCCTGGGTTACCGTTTCAAGATCGCTAACAAAGCCATCCGTGACCTGCGTCTTTATGTGACCGGACAGAACCTGGCCCTCATTACAGCATATACAGGAAATGACCCTGATTTTGTTAATGATACCGGACTCGGCCCTGGTATTGATTCAAGAAGTCCGTACCCGTCAACAAGACAGTTCCTATTCGGTGCTCAGTTCAGCTTTTAATACATCACAGACATGAAAATCGCAAATAAATTACTTATATCTTCCGTTGTGCTGGGGTTAACCGTGCTTTCAAACGGATGTGTCAAACTGGAGGAAAATATCTATGACCAGTTGGCGACAGATAACTTTTATAATAACAAGAACGAAGTACTCTCAGCTGTGCTGCGGCCGTATACCCATGCAAATGCCTGGGTTACGCCTTCAGGGCAGGACGGTTGGTGGCGCCCGGCAGAATTGTCAGCCGATCAGCTCGCGTGGCCTACAAAAGGTCGTCACGGCGAAGACGGTGGCAAGTGGAAAAGACTCCACTATCACACCTGGCTGGTGGACGACGGCCCATTGAACAATGCCTGGTCACTGATGTACTGGGGTATGGGCCTTTGTAACGATCCGATTCAAAATCTTGAAACCCGTTCGTTATCGCAAATGGGTATTACGCAGGCTGAAAAGGATTCATACATCGCTGAGCTTAAATTACTCCGTGCGTTTCACTACTTGAAATTGATGGATCTTTTTGGTAATATTCCTGTAGTTACGCAGGTTGGTATACCGGCAAAACCAGAAACCCGTCCGCGGGCAGAGGTATTTGCCTTCATCGAAAAGGAAATCAAAGATAACATCGACAAAGCGCCTTTACATTCGGCTAACATGACCGGCCGTATGTCTCAGGCAGGTGGTTATGCAATGTTGGTCGAACTGTACCTGAATGCGCAAGCCTGGACAGGAACACCACGCTGGGACGATTGTATCGCGGCAGCGGACAAATTGATCTCGGGTGCTGCGGGCGGCCAGAATGGTGCCATGGCGCTTGATCCAAACATCACAGATCAGTTTAAAAACACGAACGACCAGTCAAAAGAGGCGATCTTCTCAATTGCTTATGAATTTGCCAGAGCTACATTTGAGCCATCATGGGTTGGTGAATTTTATCACTTCCAACAAGGTCTTATTTACGGCGGTAACCGTAACGGCAACGACGGTGTGGTACTGATTCCTGGTGTTTATACCAAGTATGATGATGCAGACTTGCGTAAGCGGACCTGGCTGCTTCAGGGCCCTCAGGTGCGGTTTGATAACGGCGAACCTGCGTTAGCTGCCGGTGGTAACGAATACAGTGGTCAGCAGATCGTTTTTGTTGACAACATCAGAAAAAACAGAGTTGCCGCGCAGAATGGTACTGATCCGAATCTATTGCCCTCAAATATGAGCGAAGGAGAGGAAAATAGCGGTGTACGCTTCAATAAGTATAAACTTGGTAATCAAAACCCTGGTACCGGTGGTGTAAAAGGTGGCACATTAATTCCTGCTGATGCTAATTACAATAACACCGACTGGAACATCTATCGTTTAACCTGGGTGTACTTTGCAAAAGCTGAGGCTCTTATGCGCAAAAATGGCGGTACTGCAACACAGGAAGCTTGTAACCTGATTAATGAATGTAAAAGACGTGCTTTCAGCGCTGCCGATTGGGCCACGCGCGCGTACACGCCTGCAACATTAACACTGGATGAGCTTCTTGATGAACGCGGTCGTGAGTTTATCTTCGAAGGGTTCAGAAGAAATGACCTGATCCGCTTCGGGAAGTTTACAACTGCTCAATGGTGGGATCACCAGCCTTCTCAGCCGTTCCGTAACTTGTTCCCGATTCCTCAGGTACAACGTACATTGAATGGTAATTTAACTCAAAATACCGGCTACTAGAAAGCCGTATTTAAACATCAAAAAAGGCCGTTTCCGCAAGGAACGGCCTTTTGTTTTGATACGACGCCCCTTCACGCGATTGCTGCCTCTCCCAAGAGTACCTGGGTTATATCCCTCTTTGAAAAAATCGTTCCGAGCAATACTGTGTATTATAGTGTAACACAATTGTTTCGTCTTCTACACACAAGAGATTTCCAATGCTTTCGGAATTTTCTTATCATTGATATACTAAAACGATTTATTCCTGATAGTGATCCTGTTTCGACCAAAGACACCGTCATTCCAGTAATAAACTGTTTCTAAATTCTCTCGCTCTCCATATAACCTAAGCTAAACATCCAGAACCAAATATGAGAGAACCAATCACCCTTCAGAACGCATAAAGCGTACATCCAACCCAACCTTGGTTAGTTTATCCACGATTCCGGTTTCAGTACCGGCAGGGATCACTTTTTCTAAATTTTGAACCAATAGAAACTTATGAGCATTTTAACCAAACAACTCACACGGAGGCTGTGCCTCCGGGCCGGCGTTTTCATGGGCATCCTGCCCGCGCTTGCAGTAGCCAATCCGCCTGATCGAACAACAATGTTGCCCGCAATGACCCTCGCACAGCAGGACATTGAAGTAAAAGGCCAGATAAAAGACGAACAGGGAGAGCCCATACCCGGTGCTGTTGTCAAAGTACAGGGAACAAATACCGTGGCAACAACCACACCAAACGGGACCTTCAGCATCCGTGTTCCGGGAGCGCAGTCAGTACTTGTTGTCAGTTACATCGGCTATCAGAACCTCGAAGTGACGGTTGGTGCACAACGCCAGCTGTCGCTCATTATGAAATCGACCACAACTAATCTTGATGAGGTTGCTGTTGTCGGCTTTGGTACACAACGTAAGGTCTCGCTGATCGGCGCTCAGTCTACAGTAAGTCCGAAAGAACTTAAACAACCCGTGGCGAGCATTACCCAATCGCTGGCAGGAAGAATTGCCGGTGTGGTTGGCGTACAGCGCAGCGGTGAGCCCGGCCGCAGTACGGCCGATATCTGGATCAGGGGTATCGCCACATTTGGGGGCAACTCAAGTGCACCATTGATTCTCGTTGATGGTGTTGAACGCAGCATTTCCAACATAGACCCGGAGGATATCGAATCTTTTACCGTGCTGAAAGACGCTTCAGGCACTGCAGTATATGGCGTTCGTGGCGCAAACGGTGTGGTTATTGTAAAAACCCGGCGCGGGCAGGTGGGCAAACCGTCCATCAACTTCGACTACAATGAAGGGATCAGCACCTTTACGCGACGGCCAGAGCTTGCAGACGGTGTTACCTATATGAACCTGGCAAATGAGGCCAGCGTTGGCAGGGGACTTAGCGAAAAATATGCGCCCGAATATATCGCCAATACGGCTTCAGGCAGAGACCCGCTGCTCTATCCGAATGTAAACTGGATGGATGAGCTTTTCAATAACACCAGCAGAAACCGCCGGGCCAATCTGAATGCAAGCGGCGGTGTGGCCAATGCACAATACTACGTTTCTTTAGCCTATTACAATGAAACCGGCTTTTTGAAAACAGATGATCTTGCACAATATAATTCGGCCCTGAATTTCAAGCGGTACAATTTTACCAGCAACCTGAATGTCAACCTGACCGGAACAACCAAACTTGATTTAGGTATCCAGGGCTTTGCAACAGATGGAAATTATCCGAGCGAAGGGACCGAGTCGATCTTTTCCTCTGCGCTCGACGTTTCCCCGGTCGAATACCCGGTGATGTACCCCGGCAACTTCATCCCCGGAAGATCTTCAAACGGTGGTTTTAGAAATCCATATGCAGATCTGACCCGGCGCGGTTATCGAACGGAGTTCAAAAACCAACTTTATACAAACCTGCGCTTAACGCAGGATCTGGATGCCCTTGTACAGGGGCTGAGCGCCACAGCTATGATCTCGTTTGACGTTCGGAACGACAATACCATAAACCGTGGTAAGCGGGAAAGTACTTATTTTATCGAAAACGTACCGGGTACCAATTCTCCCTACAGGGCTGACGGCACGCTTAATTTGCGCCAGACGTATACCAGCAATGGCAATTATCTGAGCTTTAACGCGAGTCGTGAAGGCGACCGCAAGTTGTATTCTGAAGCGGCCCTGAACTACGACCGCGCGTTTGGAAAACACCGTGTTGGTGCACTCGCTTTGGGCTATACCCAGGATTTTACCAATCCTTTCGCGGGCGACTTTACTTCATCAATCCCCGAAAGACAGGTAGGCCTTGCACTGCGCACTACCTATTCGTATGACGACCGCTATTTTGCCGAGTTTAATTTTGGCTACAACGGTTCCGAATTATTTGCGCCGGCCAACCGGTACGGTTCTTTCCCTGCATTTGGTGTAGGCTGGATACCGTCTAATGAAAAATTCTGGGAGCCTTTGAAAGGCGCCATCTCCTTTCTCAAATTCCGGTATTCTGACGGTATTACGGGCATCGGCAAACTGCTGGGGCGCCGCTTTGCTTATCTTACACTTGTATCTGACGGCGCTGCCGGATACCAGCTTGGTAAAAACTTTTCAAACAGCGGGGGCATTAATGTTTCTGATTATGGTATTGATATCCGCTGGGCAGAATCGCGCAAGCAGGACCTGGGTGTGGAAATTCGCACGCTCAAAGACAACCTGTACCTTATTTTCGATATTTTCAAAGAGTACCGCACGGGTATCTTTTTACAGCGTCAATCTATTCCCGGTTACATCGGCCTGGTGTCACAGCCATGGGGAAATCTTGGTGTAGTAGACAACCGGGGCTTTGATGCAACACTTGAGTATAATTTTAAGGTGGGGCAGGTCGATATAGGCCTTCGCGGTAATGTGACTTACAACCGTGATAAGCTGATTGAAGATGATCGTCCGGTGCAGCCTTACCCATGGATGAGCTATATAGGCAACAATATCCTATCTAATTACGGTTATGTAGCTGAAAAATTATTTGACAACCAGGCTGAAATTGACAGGAGCCCGACACCGGGATCAAAGGCATTGGTCAGGCCTGGCGACATTAAATACACCGACCTGAACGGCGACGGCCTGATTAATGATTACGACAAGACGCGTATAGGAAGGGGAGATGTTCCCAGCACTATCTATGGTTTTGGGTTTTCTGCATCATGGAAGGGCTTTGCTATCTCAACATTATTTCAGGGCACTTCAAATGCCGACCGGTACCTGAGCGGTTCTGGGATTTATCCATTTAACGGCGGCGGTGGTTTAAGTAATGCTTTTGCGAATGTGGTTGACCGCTGGACGCCTGAGAATCCGAGACAGGATGTGTTTTATCCGCGACTGGCTTACGGGGAAGATCAGAATTTCAACAACACACAGCCGAGCAGCTGGTGGATAGAAGATGTCAGTTTCCTGCGTCTGAAATCTGCCCAGCTCAGCTATAATCTGCCGAAACGGCTCTCACAGCGGCTTCATCTGCAGAATACGGCGGTTTATCTGATCGGGTCAAACCTGCTCAACTTTAGCAAATTCAAACTCTGGGATCCTGAGCTGAACACCTCGAACGGGTCAAAATATCCGCTCATTACCACGGTATCGCTGGGTCTTAATGTAAAATTCTAACCTCGAAGAAAATG
The DNA here is from genome assembly GCF_004138205.1 of Pedobacter sp. SYP-B3415. GTDB lineage: Bacteria > Bacteroidota > Bacteroidia > Sphingobacteriales > Sphingobacteriaceae > Pedobacter. Next base: position 131,497 of record NZ_RXNQ01000036.1, on the reverse strand, counting down.
AAAAAATATATCTATGGCGCACTGATCGCATCTCTGGCCTTAAGCAGTTCCTGCAAAAAGGGTTTTTTAGATCAGGTACCGAATGACCGGCTTACGCTGGAAGAGACCTTTACAAACCGGGCAACGGCTGAAAAATTTCTAAACAATGTTTATTCATGGATCCCGGACGAATTCGGGCAACGGAGTCCGGCGAACGACCGGAATGCCGGCATGTGGACGGGCGGGTCTGATGAAGCCGAATTTGTCTGGGGTTTTGTTCAGACCAACAGCATGAACATTGGCAACTGGGATGCGAATTCAGATTTTGTAAATAATTACTGGAACAATTTTTACCGGGGTATCCGCTCGGCCAGCTTTTTCATGGCTAACATTGATAAGGTAACGCAGGATATCACGCCGCAGCTTATTACGCAATACAAGGCAGAAGCGCGGGCGCTGCGTGCCATGTATTATTTCTACCTGGTCAGACTTTATGGTCCGGTGGTGCTGATCGGCGATAATGTGATCGAACCGGATGCACCCGCAGAGGCCATCAGGCTTCCCCGCAGCAGTTTTGATGAGTGCATCAACTACATCACAACAGAACTGGAGGCGGCCGCGGCGGTACTTCCTGTTACAGCATCTAACGATGCCAATTATGGACGTATAACCAAGGGTATGGCGCTTGCTTATCGTGCCCAGGCGTTTCTGCTGGCAGCAAGTCCGCTTTATAACGGGAATCCCGACCTGGCGTCGCTGCGGAACAAAAACGGCAAGCAACTGATCAGCCAGACTGCAGACGCGGCCAAATGGAAACGTGCTTCAGACGCATACAAAGCTTTCATTACCCAGTTTGTGCCCGGAACGTATAGCCTCTACAGAAAGAATAATGCGGAGGGCGCCTTTGATCCGTACCTTTCCTGCAGAGATGTTTTCCTGGATAACTTTAATAATGAAATCATTATGTCGCGGATCGAATCGTCTTTGGGCTCAAGGCAATATGAAATGACGCCTTATCACGCAGGGAAGAACTCAGAATCGAAAGGCTCAGGGGGGCTTGGTGCAACACAAAATCAGGTGAATGCGTTCTTTACGGCTAATGGCCGGAAAATTGACGATCCGTTATCCGCGTATGTAAGTACCGGGTTTACCGACTACAAAGCACCGGGAAGTCCCATTGCTACCAGCACCTACAACCAATGGGTAAACCGTGAGCCCAGGTTTTATGTGAACATTACCTATCACAATAGTGTCTGGCTGAACAGGAACAATGGCGATATCATCACTGAATTTAATAACAACGGAAATTCCGGAAAGGCCACCGGTGGTAACGACTACACGGTTACCGGATACGTGGTACGAAAAGCGATGGGCCTTGGTAAGTGGGATGTAGGCAATCGCCCGGTCATTCTTTATCGTCTGGCTAACGTTTATCTCGATTACGCAGAAGCCCTGAACGAGTCAACGCCCGGCGACCCGGATATTCTTCGTTACCTGAACCTCATCCGCGAACGTGCGGGTATCCCGCAGTACGGCTCTGCAGATCTTCCGGCACCTTCTGGCCAGGATGCCGTGCGCCAGGCTATTCGCGATGAGCGCCGGGTTGAACTGGCATTTGAAAATGTTCGTTTTTTTGATACGCGCCGCTGGAAGATTGCTGAACAAACCGATAACGGACCGGTCTACGGTCTTAACATAGCGCGCAACCTGCCCGAATTTTTAACGGTTGTACCTTTTGAAACCAGGGTCTTCACGAAAAGACACTACCTGTTTCCAATACCGTCAAAAGACGTAAATTCGGACGATCTGATGGTGCAAAATCCGGGCTGGTAAGCTCAAATTTGAACGGGACCGCATCAGATCGCTGCGGTCCTTTCATTTTTTTTCCGGGTAATGAATGGTTCATGATTTTCCCGCTTAACCTGAAGACACTTGTCTGATCAAACAACCTATTTTAAGATGAAAAAAAGATTACTTCTTGTTTTGTTGCTGCCTGCCTTTGCAAGTGCAAGGCAGCGTGACCTTGTTAGTTATGTGAACACCCTTCAGGGTACCAATTCAAAACACGAGTTAACTCGGGGAAATACCTACCCGACTACAGCGCTTCCGTTCGGCATGCATACCTGGACACCACAAACCGGAAAAAATGGCGATGGCTGGAAGTATCAGTATTTTCTTGACCGCATTAGGGGCTTTCAGCAGGCACACCAATGTAGCTCCTGGACCCGCGACTATGCCGTATTTTCTATGATGCCTGTTCTCGACAGCCTGGTGGTAGATGAAGAAAAGCGGGCGGCACGGTTCAGTCATAAGAATGAAGTCGGCAAGCCCAATCATTACCGGGTTATTTTTGATAACGGAATCGCAACAGACATTGCGCCATCAGAACGTGGCGCACATCTTCGTTTTTCGTTTCCAAAAGGGCGGAAGGGATTCCTGGTACTGGATGGATATACCGGCCTCAGCCAGGTCAGTATTGATGTGAAGGCACGGAAGATTACCGGCTATGTAAACAATGGCGCGGGGTTTAAACGGGGCTGGAAGAGTTTTTTTGTCCTGTATTTCGACAAGCCGTTCAAGGCCTTTGGAACATGGGAAAACCAGAAGAACACGCTTCAGCCGGGTAATGACAACGCTTCCGGCCGGGGCCGCGGCGCCTATCTGGAGTTCGCCCCCGGGCAGCAGGTACAGGTAAGAACCGCATCTTCATACATCAGTCCGGAGCAGGCTGAGCTGAATCTCAAACGCGAGCTTGGTACAGATAAACGCATCGAGCAAACCATTGCACGGGCGGCCATGGTCTGGAACAAACAGCTGGGGCAGGTGCTTGCCGAAGGCGGCAGTAAAGAAGATCTGGAAACTTTTTACTCATGTTTTTTCCGCGCCAGCCTTTTCTCACGGAAATTTTATGAGATCGATGCTGCGGGCAAACCTGTTTATTTCAGCCCCTACGACGGGCAGGTACACCCGGGATATATGTTTACAGATACCGGTTTATGGGATACCTTCAGGGCGCAGTTCCCGCTCAACGCATTGCTGCACCCAACCATGCACGGCCGCTATATGCAGGCCATGCTCGATGCCTGGAAACAATGTGGCTGGCTGCCGTCATGGTCGTTTCCGAGCGAAGCGGGCAGCATGATCGGGAACCATGCCATTTCTCTGTTTGCTGATGCCTGGGCAAAGGGCATCAGGACATTTGACCCGGCAGAAGCCCTGAAAGCTTACGCGCACGAATCGGAAAATAAAGGGCCGTGGGGACCTGCCAATGGGCGTGATGGTTATAAAGAATATGAAAGTCTCGGTTATGTTCCCTATCCACAGGTGCGGGAAGCGACAGCTAAAACGCTCGAATATGCTTATGATGATTTCTGCGGGTATCAGCTTGCACGTATGACGGGCAATAAGGCCTATCAGGACCGTTTTGGTGCGCGGATGTTCCGTTATAAAAATGTTTATGACCCGGCAACACGTTTTATGCGCGGAAAAGATAAAAACGGAAAATGGAACAGCAACTTTGACCCGGCCGAATGGGGCGGGGCCTTCACCGAAGGAAATGCCTGGCACTGGCAATGGTCCGTTTTTCATGACATTAACGGTCTGATCGATCTGATGGCTGGAGAAAAGAACTTTACCGCGAAACTCGATTCTGTTTTTACTGAACCAAACCGGGTAAACGTGGGCAGCTATGGCGGAATGATACATGAAATGACCGAAATGGTTATGGCCAACATGGGCCAATACGCGCATGGCAATCAGCCTATTCAGCATATGGTCTATCTGTATAATTACGGTGGGCAGCCCTGGAAAGCACAATATCATGCCCGGGAGGTCATGCGTAAGCTTTATAATGCTACTGAAAACGGGTATCCCGGCGATGAAGACCAGGGGCAGACAAGTTCCTGGTATGTACTGAGTGCGCTGGGCATGTACAGCGTGTGTCCGGGTACAGATGAGTATGTTCTGGGCAGCCCGGCATTTAAGAAAATCACCATCAGTCTGGAAAACGGGAAAAAGTTTATTATCAATGCGCCGGCAAATAATGAGAAAAACGTTTATATACGGCAGGCGAAGTTAAATGGAAAAGTTTTGGAGAGGAATTTTCTCAGGCATTCAGAACTTATCAGCGGTGGTGTTCTTACTTTAGATATGGATGAGAAACCAAATACTGGCAGGGGAGTCGCGGTTGCTACGAGGCCATTCTCTGTATCCACTTTTACGCCTTAGCGGAGGATAGAGAGGATAAGCAAACAACAAGTCTCTACTTAAGACGACGGCCCTGCAGAATACCGCAGGGCCGTTTTTATTTAATGTGAAATGGACCTGGCCGGTCTTTCTGATTTTACCCGGCGCGCAGGATCACCGCCGGACATCTCCAGAAACAGAAAGCAATAAAATGCAAGAAAAAGGTTGTTGGCGTGAAATTTTCCGGGCATTCACGCGTTTAAATCTATTGATTGTCGACTATGGATAATCGATTTAGCAACAAAATACAAACAATCTATTTTCTAACTTAATATGAGCCAATAGTTTACATCTCCACACGCCTCTACACAACTACCAATAATCAATTGCCAATGAAAAACTATCTACCTAGAATTGCAGGGCTTGCCGTCCTGTGCAGTGTCTGTTTGTCTGCTGACGCTGCCGGCAAGAGCATGATGGCCCGGGGTCATCTTACTGCAAATGTCAATCATTTTCAACAACAGGATACCGTAAAGCGAGCGGGAACGGTCGTACAGGATACGACGAAAAGAAACGCTGATACCGCCCGTACTTCTCAGGCACAAGACACAACGAAGAGAACGACAACAACTCAGCCCGGCGCGCCGGCTGCATCTGCTCAGAAGGCAGTGACAGGTGTCGTTGTTGATGAGAAAGGAGAAGCCATGCCTGGCGTTAATGTTAAACGTCAGACCAATAATCAAGGCACAGTAACCGATGCCAGCGGTAAGTTTTCAATTAACGTTTCTGGTCCGAATGAGATCCTTGTATTCAGCTTTATTGGCTATACACCCACGACCAGACCTGCGGGTGCCGGGCTTGCGCCGTTGAGCATCCGCTTGCAGCCATCTGAAGGAAATAATCTCAATGATGTAGTGGTGGTTGGTTACGGCACGCTCAGGCAAAAAGAAGTGACATCTTCAGTTGCTCACCTTGATACCGCCCAGTTCCGTCAAAGTGGGGCGCGAAGCCCGCTCGACCTGATTCAGGGAAAAGTAGCCGGTCTTCAGATCACCCGTACAAGCGGATCAAACCCCAACTCGGGCACCAGTGTTCAGCTACGCGGCGTCGTGTCGGTCAAGGGGAGCGCCAGTCCGCTATTTGTAATTGATGGGATACCGGGTGGTAATCCTGACTTGTTGCAGCAGGACGACATTCTTTCTGTCGATGTGCTGAAAGATGGCTCGGGTGCCGCCATTTACGGTACCAGTGCAAACGCCGGGGTAATTCTCATTACAACCAAAAAAGGGAAACCTGGCAAGCCAACAGTTAATTACTCATCTTATGTGCGCAAAGAGTTTGTTTACAACCGTCCGGATTTTCTTTCTGCCGATGAATTTCGCCAGAAAATCGCCGAAGGCCAGATCAGGCAACAGGATTTTGGCAACACTACCGATTTCTTCGATGAACTGGTTAACCACAACAACTTCTCTCAAAATCACAACATCGCACTATCGGGAGGAACAGATAAGACCAACTACCGGGCAAGCGTAAACTACCGCGATTTGCAGGGGATAGCGCTTGAGAACGGGCGGAACGAATACACCCTTCGTCTGAACGTTAATCAAAAAGCATTTGACGATAAAGTGAATGTTCAGCTTAACCTGGTAACAAATACGAACCGTGCCAATCTTCTTGGCGGTGGTGGCTGGGAAGAGGATGCCACAAAAAATCCCACGCTTTCAAACTTCAATGCCGATGGAAGTTACAGGTTCGATACACAAAGTACCAACCAGTATGCACGGTTATTTCAGGAGACCAATGGCCGTAAACAACAGACAAGTTCTGCCGACGCAAAAGTTGACATAGACATCTTTAAGGGTCTGAAGGGCTCTGTTTTTGGATCGATTCAGCGCGACAGTTACATCGATGCAAGCTACCGGCTGCTGGCGAGTGAAGATTCGCAGGAAAACTCTGACTATCCGGGCGGGGGATATGCATCGAAAGGTACCGCGCTGTTTCAGGATTATGCTTTCGAGCCAACATTGCAGTATAACGGAAGCGTTGGCGAAGCGCACACTTTTTCTGCGGTTGCGGGTTACAGCTACCGGTACCATGTTGAAGAAGGACAGTCTATGGACAACCGCGGTTTTCTCAATGATCAGTTCGAAGAAAATAACCTGAGCGACGGTACTGCCCTGATAGATGGCAAGGCAAACATGAGCAGTTTCAAAAACGACAATACGCTCATTGCCTTTTTCGGTCGCGTTAACTATACGCTTATGGGCAAATACCTGGCACAGGTGATTCTGCGTCGGGAAGGTTCTTCACGTTTTGGAGCAAATAACAAGTGGGGCAATTTTCCGGCGGTTTCGGTTGGCTGGAACATTAGCCAGGAAGATTTTATGAAAAACGTTAAGTGGGTCAACTTCCTGAAATTGCGTGCCGGATATGGTGTAACGGGTAACTCGGGTTTTGCTAACAACGCCTCGAGGCTTACACTCGGCCGCGGTGGAAAATATCTTTATCCTGATGGCAGTTACCGCGAAACTTACGGACCCGATCGTAATCCCAACCCTGATCTGCGTTTTGAAAAAAAGAAAGAGACCAACATCGGGCTTGATTTTACCTTATTGAATAGCAGGTTAAGCGGTTCGATCGATGTGTTTAACCGTACAACAAGCGATCTGCTGGATACCTACACGACGCCGCAGCCGCCGTACATCAGGTCTGAAATTTATACAAATGTAGGGCAGATCTCCTCACGGGGTATTGAACTGGCCCTGAGTTATGCGGCAATTAAACGCAAAGATTTCTCATGGAGTATCGATGCGACGGCAAGTACACTTGATAATACGCTCGATTCGTATTCAAATTCACTTTATACACGGGAGTATATTGAGTTTGGCGGTATTGGTGGAGCAGGTGCGCTCGGAAATGCCATCACAACTTTTGAGGGCGGCAAACTTGGCGAGTTCTATGGTAAACGTTTTGCTGGCTTTACACCTGAAGGCAAATGGCTGTTCTGGAACCGCAATGGCGAGGCAGTTACCAACGATCGCATTAATCCGTCAAGAGACAGGAACCTAACAGACCTTGCGCCGATCGGTAATGCAATTCCTAAGTACTATGCGTCGTTAACAAATAATTTTACGTACAAAAATTTTGACCTGCGTGTATTTCTGCGCGGCAAGTTTGCATACGATATCCTGAATACAACTGCGATGACCTATGGGAACCGTACCTGGAGCGGTAACCTGCTGCGCAATACCTTTACCAAATATGCCGGTATTGATGATACATACATGTACTCAGACTACTATCTGGAAAGCGGTAGTCATGTGAAAATTGATGAGGTGACGGTTGGTTACAGGTTTAAAATTAAGCCAAATAAATACATCAACAGCGTACGGTTGTATGCAACCGGACAGAACCTTGCTACCATTACCGGCTACACCGGAAACGATCCTGATTTTATTCAGGACACAGGCCTTGGTCCCGGTATTGACAGCCGCGGGCCGTACCCAACAACCCGTTCGTTCCTCTTTGGTGTAAATGTCGGATTCTAAACTCTACTGAAATGAAAAAAATATCTATATATCTCGCGGCAACAGCAGTATTGAGCCTGGCAGGGTCTTGTACAAAACTTGACGAAAATGCCTATGATCAGCTACTCAGCGAGAAATTTTATAATAATAAAAACGAAGTGTTGTCTGCCGTCTTGCGGCCCTATACCCATGCGAATGCCTGGGTAACTCCTGCTGATCAGCGAAACTGGTGGGAGATGAGCGAACTTTCTGCCGATCAGTTAGCCTGGCCAACCAAAGGCCGGCATGGTGAAGATGGTGGTAAATGGAAACGCCTGCATTATCATACCTGGACGGTTGATGACGATTTTATTAACAATGCCTGGGGATTGATGTACTGGGGAATGGGACTTTGCAATGATCCGATTGATAATATCAGTAAACGTGATATTGGACAGATGGGCATTACCGCAGCCGAAAAGGAGGCCTATGTAGCAGAACTCAAACTGCTTCGCGCTTTTCACTATCTGAAACTGATGGATCTGTTCGGAAACATTCCGATCGTTACGAGCGTTCCGGCCAGTAGCAATGAGGAATTACCTGAAAGTGTTGCCCGCAAAGATGTCTTCGCATTTATCGAAAAGGAAATTAAAGACAACATAGAAAAGACGCCAAAGCTTTCCCGCGGTATGTTGGGTAGAATGAGCCAGGCAAGTGGTTATGCGATGCTTGTTGAATTGTATCTGAATGCTGAAGTATGGACAGGAACTGCGCGATGGGATGATTGTATTGCGGCAGCCGACAAACTGATATCTGGCAGTGCTGGTGGCCAGAACGGAGCCCTTCAACTCGATCCGAATATTACAGATACCTACAAACCTGATAATGATCTTTCAAAAGAAGTTATCTTTTCCATAGCGTACGACTATGCAAAGGCTAAATTTGAACCAGGGTGGCCAAACGAATTCTATCACTTCAAACAGCGTGAGATCTATGGCGGCGGCAGAAATGGAAATGACGCCGTTGTTGTCGTACCGGGAAATTACACGAAATATGATGATGCAGACCTCCGCAAAACAACCTGGCTCTCTGTCGGGCCGCAGGTTAAGTTTGCAGACGGCACGCCTGTAACAGGATCGGAAGAGTACAACGGGCAGCAACTTGTGTTTGTCGATAACATCCGCCGGAATAAAGCGGGCTCAACAGTTTCAACCATGAGTGAAGGTGAAGAAAACAGTGGTGTACGGTTTAATAAATACCGTCTTGGCAATTCACTTCCGGGCGTGGTAAACGGTGTAAAGATGGACCCTAATCCCAACTACAACAACACCGACTGGAATGTGTACAGACTTACCTGGATCTACTTTGCAAAAGCAGAAGCGTTGATGCGCAGAAATGGTGGAACGGCTACCGCAGAAGCCGTTCAGCTTATAAACGACTGCAAGAAGCGGGCATTCTCCGATGCCGACTGGGCCACCCGCGCGTATACCACTACAACGCTCACAATGGATGAGTTGCTGAATGAGCGTGGGCGCGAGTTTATTTTTGAGGGTTTCAGACGCGATGATCTGATCCGCTTTGGTAAATTTGAAACGGCAAGCTGGTGGGATCATCAGCCAACTTCTGCCACGAGAAAACTTTTCCCAATTCCACAGCAACAACGATCGCTCAATCCGAAACTCCCTCAAAACGTCGGATATTAATGTATAAGAGATACAATATAAAGGGCGCCTTCGGGCGCCTTTTTTGTTGATACGGCTCAAGATTGCTAAGTTTAATTGCGGTCAGTTAACTGTGTGAGCTTAATAACCTCAGCAATGGGCTGCAATCTGTTGCAGAAAAGAAGTGACCAACTAGTTGGAAGACGGAAATTCCTGTAAAAAAACGGGGATAAATCGTTTTTATATACAGCACTTTTTCTATTTTTAACGTATGATACGAAGAACCTTTATAAAACACACTGGTGTATTGGGTGCCGGCCTGATGGCCAGTAAGCTGTCTTTCGCAGCGGCTCCGCAGTTCCCGGTTGTCAGGGTCAGCCCTGCCAAGCGCCATTTCAGAAGCAAGTCTGTAGACGCGGCCATCAAAACGTTTCAGTCTAAAGTGAAAAATCCGGAATTGGCGTGGCTGTTTGAAAACTGTTTTCCAAACACGCTCGATACAACCGTTTATCATAAGCAGGTTGACGGCCGGCCTGATACCTACGTAATTACCGGCGATATCGATGCGATGTGGCTACGCGACAGTTCGGCGCAGGTATGGCCCTACCTTCAGTTTGTAAATAAGGACAAGGAGCTTAAGGCATTAATTGCAGGTGTGATTATACACCAGACCAAATGTGTTCTGAAAGATCCGTATGCGAACGCGTTTTATGGCGATCCGAACAAACAAGGTGAGTGGAAAACCGATATTACAGATATGAAGCCCGGCATCCATGAGCGCAAATGGGAGATTGATTCACTTTGTTACCCGATCCGTCTGGCCTACCACTACTGGAAAGAAACCGGCGATACAACACCTTTCGATGCCACCTGGAAAAAAGGTATCGAAGCCACGCTGAAAACGTTCATTGAACAGCAGCGCAAAACGAGCCTTGGTCCGTACAAATTCCAGCGGAACACATCCTGGGCAACTGATGGAATTCCGATGAATGGTTACGGGTATCCGGTTAAACCGGTGGGCCTGATCTGCTCCATGTTCCGTCCAAGCGACGATGCCACCATCTACCCGTATCTTATTCCGTCAAATTTCTTTGCGGTAACCAGTCTTAAGCAGGCAACCGAAATGGTTACAGCAATTTCGAAAGATCAGGATCTCGCTTCGAGACTACAGGCTCTTGCTACCGAGGTTGAAAATGCGCTGAAAGAACATGCTACTACAACGCATCCTAAATACGGTAAGATTTATGCCTTTGAGGTAAATGGATTTGGCAGTTTCAACCTGATGGATGATGCCAATGTACCGAGCCTGTTGTCTTTGCCTTACCTTGGCGGGGTGCCGGCAAATGATCCCGTATATCTGAACACCCGCAAATACGTTTTGTCAGAAGACAATCCATTCTTTTTTAAAGGGTCGGCAGGCGAGGGTATCGGTGGTCCGCACATTGGCCTGGATATGATCTGGCCAATGAGTATCACCATGCGTGCGCTTACCTCAAACGATCCGGAGGAAATCAAAAAATGCATCCAGACTTTACAGAAAACGCATGGCGACACCGGTTTTATGCATGAATCTTTCCACAAAGACAACCCGAAGAAATTCACCCGTTCCTGGTTTGCATGGTCGAATACACTTTTCGGCGAGTTGTTATGGAAAACTTATCAGCAAAATCCGAACTTGCTGGTCTAACCAACTTGAGATGTTTAAACCAACCAAGCTGAAAAAACTGGGCGTACTGGCTATGCTGGTCGCCCTTTTTTCCGATCCGCTGAATGCTCAGCAGGTATCACCGATCAATTACGTCGATCCCACCATTGGTGGTGTTGGCCTGATCCTGGAACCGACAAGACCAGCCGTGCATCAGCCGAACAGCATGGTAAGGGTGTTTCCTGCAAGAAAGGATCAGCTGGATGACCAGATTGCTTACTTTCCGCTTAGCATTTCATCGCACAGACAGCCCTGGCTGTTCAGATTTATGCCCGTTTCCGGAAAGCTGAATGCGGCCTCCGCCGGAAAATTTACCAGTGCGAACGAAACAATCAGTCCATCGTACTACCAGGTAAATCTTATCGAAACGGGAATCAGGCTTGCGTTTAGTCCGGGGCAACGCAGTGGAATCTTTAAAATTGAGTTCACCGGGACCGAAAACTTCCTTAGGCTCGGGAATGAGACGAGAGGATCCATAGGTGCAGAAGGTAAAAATGCGCTTTCAGGCATCGAGGAGTTCAACGGAATGAAGGCCTATTTTTACGCCGAGGCGAACACAGAACTTACGCGGCATCAATCCCCCGAGGGCGATAAATCCAGCTATTTCAAGGTTACGAATAACGCTAAAACGATTTTATGGAAATATGGCATATCTTTTATCAGCGTAGAGCAGGCCAAAGCTAACCTGAAACGTGAAATCCCTGCCTGGGATTTCGACGGATTAAGGAAACAGGCAACAGACGTGTGGAACAAAAAACTCGGGCAGATGCAGGTTCAGGGTGGTACAGATGCGCAGAAGCGTGTCTTCTATACATCTTTGTACCGCAGTTATGAGCGCATGGTCGATATCAATGAATATGGTCGGTATTATAGTGCGTACGATCATCAGGTTCATGTTTCAGACAAACCGTTTTTTGTAGATAACTGGCTTTGGGATACGTATATAGCGCTCGAGCCGCTTCAGACTATTCTCAACCCTAAAATGCAGGGGCAGAAAATAGATTCTTATGTTGAAATGTACAAACAGGGAGGCTGGATGCCATCATTTGCACTGGTTTTCGGAGACAACCCCTGTATGACCGGAAATCATGCTGCAAGCTGGATTCTGGATGCCCGTATAAAGGGCGTTACAAACTTTGATATGGACAAAGCCTATGAAGGAATACGTAAGAATTCGCTGGAGGGAACTTTGCTGCCCTGGAGAAACGGTGCGGCAACATCACTGGATTCTTTTTATACCAGAAAAGGTTACATGCCGGCCCTTGCCCCGGGCGAAAAAGAAACCGTAAAGGAGGTGCATGGTTTTGAAAAGCGGCAGTCTGTATCGGTCACTCTGGAAAACAGTTATGACGACTGGTGTATTGCACAGCTTGCTGACCTGCGCAAAAACGGCGCTGATTACAAACTTTTCATGCAGCGCGCCGGGAACTATAGAAATGTTTTCAGGAAAGACAAGGGATTTGTCTGGCCAAAGGATAAAAACGGGAACTGGATTGAACCTTTTGATCCGAAGTTTTCTGGCGGACAGGGTGGTCGTGAGTACTTTACCGAGAACAATGCCTATACCTATAACTGGGATGTAAAACATGACTTTACCGGCTTGTTTGAGTTGATGGGCGGGCAGAAACATGCTGAGGACAAGCTTGACAACCTGTTCAGGGAAAGCCTGGGCCGGAGCAAATACCAGCTTTGGTATACCTTTCCCGATGCCACCGGCCTGGTTGGCCAATTTGTAATGGGCAACGAACCAAGCTTTCACATTCCCTATCTGTACAACCACCTTGGCAGTCCGTGGAAAACACAGAAGCGGATCAGAATGCTGCTTGACACCTGGTATACAGATAACCTGTTTGGTATTCCCGGCGACGAAGACGGGGGCGGAATGACAGCTTTTGTTGTATTTTCGATGGCCGGATTTTTCCCTGTCACACCCGGTATTCCGGTGTACAGCATCGGCAGTCCCACATTCTCAGACATCAGCATCAAACTGGATAATGGTAGGACATTCCGGGTAACAGCCGAAAATAACAGTAAACTGAACGTATATATTCAACAGGCCAGACTAAACGGAAAGCCGTTAGACCGCTCGTGGTTTACCCACGATGAACTGCTTAACGGCGGGCAGCTGGAACTTGTTATGGGACCGCTGCCTAACACTGCATGGGGCACAAAAGACCTGCCCCGGGCAGCAATAAATTACAAGCCTTTTTCAAATAACCAGACAAAATGAATAAATTAATTGCCGGTGCATGCATTGCACTAGCTGGACTTTCCCTGACCGCACATGGGCAGGAAGTGATCAGCAAAAAAGGTTATACCTTAACCTACAGCAGCAACGATGCTGCATTTTCGCCTGAGACCAAGGAGAAATTAATCTCAACATTCTTTAAAGTCTATCCGAAGCTTGCAAAAGAATATAACCCAAAAACACTCAGGAAAGTAGAGTTCATTGTTGACACTGCTTATAAGGGCGTTGCCGCCACGCATAACGGCAAGGTCGTTTACAGCCCGGTGTGGCTTAAACAGCACCCAGGAGATATCGATGTTGTTACGCATGAGGTGATGCACATTGTGCAGGATTACGGCCGTAGTGTAGGACCGGGTTGGCTCACAGAAGGTATCGCCGATTATGTACGCTGGAAATTTGGCGTGGACAATGCTGCAGCAAATTGGAAACTGCCTGAACTAAAGCCTGAACATTCATATAAAAACAGCTATCGCATTACAGCGCGTTTTCTTGCATGGATTGAAAGTAAGGTAAAGAAGGGTACTGTTCAGCGCCTTGATGCAGCCTTACGCGATCATTCCTATACAGCTGCACTCTGGAAAGAGCAAACCGGTTCACATCTTGATGAACTTTGGACAAATTATGTAAAAAATCCGCAAATTTAGGGGCTGTTGAAAAGCGCAAACGAACCAATAAAACACACTAACACCACAAATATGATTAAGAAAAGTTTACTAACGGCTTTCGGCCTGGCCTGTGCGCAGCTGCTCGCAGCGCAGATGGTTACGAAAGTGAGCGACCCGGTCGAGTGGATCAATCCCCTAATGGGAACGATGTCCAAACCGGATCTCTCGAACGGAAATACCTATCCGGCGGTAGCCGTGCCATGGGGAATGAACTTCTGGACCCCGCAAACCGGTAAAATGGGCGACGGATGGGCATACCGCTACGATGCTGATAAGATTCGCGGTTTCAAGCAAACGCACCAGCCTTCGCCGTGGATGAATGATTACGGACAGTTTGCAATTATGCCTGTCACAGGAAAACTTCGTTTTGAACAGGACGAGCGTGCAAGCTGGTTTTCGCACAAGGCTGAAGTTTCAAAGCCATATTACTACAGTGTTTATCTTGCCGACCACAATGTAACTACCGAGCTGGTACCGACAGAGCGCGCCGCTCAGTTCAGGTTTACCTTCCCAAAAAGCGATAGTTCTTATGTGGTAATCGATGCGTTAGACAGAGGATCTTACGTAAAGATTTTCCCGGAACAGAAGAAGATCATCGGCTATACCAAAAAGTATGCGCGCGGGCCGCTGCCAAAAAACTTTAAGAACTACTTTGTTATTTATTTCGACAAGCCGTTCGTACTGGGCAAGACCTGGGAAAAAAATAAGCTGAAAGACGGACTTGAACTTGAAAGCGACCATTCAGGCGCTGTAGTGGGTTTCAAAACAGCTAACGGAGAGAAAGTGAACATGAAAGTAGCATCATCTTTCATCAGCTTTGAGCAGGCCGAACTGAACCTGAAGCGTGAAGTAGGCAATGACAGCTTTGAAGCTACAAAAGCGAAAGCGAAGGCTACCTGGAATAAAACCCTTAGCCGGATCTCTGTTGAAGGCGGAACGATTGATCAGATGCGGACTTTCTATTCATGTCTGTACCGCACCCTGTTTTTCCCGAACAAACTGTACGAGATCGATGCTAACAACAAAATTATGCACTGGAGCCCGTACAATGGAGAAATACTACCGGGCTATATGTTCGCCGGTACCGGTTTCTGGGATACTTTCCGTGCGTTATATCCGTTCCTGAACCTGGTTTATCCGTCGATTAACAAGGAGATGCAGGAAGGCCTGATCAATGACTACAAAGAGGGTGGCTGGCTGCCCGAGTGGAGCAGCCCTGGTTATGCGAACATTATGATCGGAAACAACTCTGCATCGGTAGTAGCAGATGCCTACATCAAAGGTCTGCGTGGTTATGATATCGAGACCCTTTGGAAAGCCCTGAAAAACGGAGCAAACAACGAAGGTCCTATTGCTGCGGTCGGCCGTAACGGTGTAAAATATTACAACGAACTCGGTTATGTTCCTTTTGATGTAAGGGTGAACGAAAACGCTGCAAAAACACTCGAGTATGCTTATGACGATTTTACGATTTACCAGCTTGGAAAAGCCCTGGGTAAACCGGAAAGTGAGATCGGCATCTACGCGAAACGTGCTATGAACTACAAAAACCTGTTTGATCCGTCAAGCGGCCTGATGCGCGCAAAAAACAAAGACGGCTCATGGCAAACGCCATTTAGTCCGTTTAAGTGGGGCGGAGCTTTTACAGAAGGCAATAGCTGGCACTACACCTGGTCGGTATTTCAGGATGTTGCAGGACTGGCAAAGCTGATGGGTGGAAACGAAAAATTCGTTCAGAAGCTTGACTCTGTATTTACTATGCCGCCAGTGTTTGATGAGAGCGCTTATGGCGGTGTGATTCATGAGATTCGTGAAATGCAGATTGCTAACATGGGACAATATGCGCACGGTAATCAGCCGATCCAGCATATGATCTACCTGTACAACTATGGCGGTGCGCCGTGGAAAGCCCAGTACTGGGTGCGTGAAACGATGGATCGGATGTACAAAGCAACACCTGACGGTTATTGTGGCGACGAAGACAATGGTCAGACCTCTGCATGGTATGTGTTCTCGGCAATGGGCTTTTACCCGGTAACTCCGGCAACCGACCAGTACGTAATTGGCGCCCCACTATTTAAGAAGGTGACGCTTACGCTTGAAAACGGCAAGAAAGTCGTGATCAATGCACCATCAAACAGCGACGCAAACAGGTATGTGAATGCATTAAAATACAATGCAAAACCGCATACGAAAAACTGGCTGAGCCACTCATCACTGATGAAGGGTGCTACACTCGATTTTGACATGAAATCGGCGCCGAACAAACAGCGCGGAACAACAAAAGCAGACTTCCCTTATTCGATGTCTGACGGTAAATAACCCCACCTATTCACATAGACAGAAGCCCCTGAGATTTGATATTCAGGGGCTTTTTATTTAAAATTATGAACGAAATTTTACTCAAAATCGAACAAGGCAGCAGATCGCAGGTAAGTCTGAAATTCCAACTCGAGGCACACTACTTAAACGAAGACTGGATCGCAGAAAACGTAAACTCTCCGCTGCTAGAAAAACAGGTGTTAGAAGCGCTCAATGAAAATGAAGAGTTTTGGCATAATAAACTTAATTTACATCATCTGTCTGGAATCGTAAAAGGTGTACGGCTGGATATGGAAGAAATTGTAGCTTATAAAACCCCTGTAAATATCTTGTACGCGGAAATTGAATTTTCCTTTCTGTTTGATGTTGGTTATCCTGGTCCGGTTAGACGATGGGATGCAACCTATCCGGGTTCAGTAGTTTTGGCAATCCGCGTACAAAATAAAAGATTGATATCAGAGGGGATCAAATCGATATTTATTAAGATAGATACCTAAGATATTATTTGCGTACATCGCTTATTTAGATGTCGTCGGTCTACAAAAAACAGAAGTCCCGACCATATGCTGAAACAAATTGGACATAATTGACCGCCTAAAGATTCAATGGTAATATGTCTATAAGAGATAAAGTCTATTCTATGAAAGAGAGACTTCGCCTACGTGAAGCTTCATCGATCGACTGACCTTTATGTATTCTGTTCCTTTAACGTGCACTGGACTTATGGATATCTTATATCAGCCGCTATCTTTTTCATTAAGCGTGAAGAGGATAGTAGTTACTTAATAACCTCACTTACCAAAATTACCGGGGCGATATTTGTGTAATTCGCGAAGTCTGCCCGTATAGCATCTCTATGCGGGGCTATGGCAGCCTGGTAATCGCCTAAATTTTTCACATAAAACGTTCCGATGGCAGTAAACGGTAGCGGCTGATTCGGAATGCCGCTTGCGATGCCCTTTTCGATAGTATATCTGACAAGATTGTTTCCCAGATACCCGGCTACCATAGGCATATGTTTGCTTTGATAATAATTTATGTTGAAGGTTTTTCCCTCAGCATAGGGATACAGGACAGTGATTTTGATCAAACCTTTTTCAGCCGTCCTACCGGTGGGATTCTTTTGACTGAATGCCGCGAACGAAAGCGTTAAGAACAGGGCTGATAAAATGAATTTTTGTTTCATATCTGGGTGGTTTAAATAATGAAATGATTAATTTAAGTAAGACTTACTCAAATATTGGCATATCATGAGGGAAAGCAAAACGCTATTTTTCGATGATATCCATCGAAAAAACCGATTAATAAGCATGGAGCTGAGGCAGCTGAAATACTTTCTTAGAGCGAAGGAATTATTAAATTTCACTGAGGCTGCAAAAAGCCTGAACATTAGCCAGCGCACGCTTTCGCAGCAAATCGGGCAACTGGAAGCAGAGCTTGATGTTCCCTTATTTAACCGGGTTGGAAAAAGAATAACATTGACCGAGGCGGGGCATCTGTTTAGTGATTATGCGTTACAAAGTATAAGCCGGGCTAACGAGGGGTACCTGGTATTAAAGGATCTTAAGAACCTAAATACATGGAATCTTACAATCGGTGTGATTTACTCAATGCGTATTTTGTTCGCGAAAACGCTTATAGAATTTGCTGCACGCTTTCCTAAAATTAAGATCCGGGTCGTTTTTGGTACCACGAAAGATCTGCTGGAGAAACTCCAGTCGCATCAGTTTGATTTTATTCTGACTTTCCTGGGAGCGACAGAAGACCTGCATCTAAATATCAGACATTACTGCAGTCAAACATGGTCCTTGTTACGGCAAGAGATTCGGAGCTGGCAAGCCGCAAGCATATTTCGCTCGATGAGGTGGCTGGTTTGCCGCTGGCCCTGCCTTTTAGCGGCCAAAACAGTGTACAGTTTTTTGAGGAATCGTTTAGTCAGAGAAAGCTCTCGCCCAACATTTGCATGGAAATAAATGATATTTCGACATTATTCGAAATGGTCAGGAGCAGGCATTGGCATACCATATTAAGCGATACAAGTGTGAATGACCCCGAGGTTGTGGCTATCCCGATAGAAGGGGATAACATGAGACGGACTATCGTCATCATCTCCCTGAAACATGCCTATGAAAAACGCGCCATGAAGAAGTTTTGTGAGATGCTTGCTGCTGTTCAGGTGTAAAGCCAAGGAAATCGTACTGCTTCATCACGATTAAACGACAAAGGGTGAAACTCGCAACAGAGGTTTGCTGGACCAGGCTTAGAAAAGCTGTATGCGTAAAAAAGCCACTCACATAATTTTGTAAGTGGCTTTTTTTGTGTGGAGGATAACGGATTCGAACCGATGGCCTCTTGCATGCCATGCAAGCGCTCTACCAGCTGAGCTAATCCCCCTTTTCTGGTCACCGAAAGGAAGATCCTTTCAGGGTGGCAAAACTACTAAAAGATTCTTCAATTCAAAATTCCGGGATGAAAATTGTGAAAATAGGATCGCGGCCGGTTACAAAGATAGAAGTGAGCGATATTCTTTGAGAGGTGTTACAGCCCCTGATCAGATATATTTACAACTTTTGATCTTACCCAGACACACTGCGACTCCTGCAAAGTTGGTAACCTTTTGCAAAGTTACCAACTTTAAGTTAAAAAATAAATTAAAACGAAATAAAGTTATCATTTTAATAGTTGGTTGATCGGCGTTTGATTCTGCAAATATGCCGTGGGTGTAAGGCCGGTAAACCCCTTGAAATCGCGGATAAAATGCGACTGGTCAAAATAACCACAACTGTAGGCAATCGCCGTTAACGAATGTGAAGGATTGTTCAGCATCTTAAGACTCTGCTGAAAACGGTTGATCTTATCTAAAACTTTTGGCGACAGCCCGGTATGCTGATGAAGCAGCCGTTGCAGGTACCTCATTGTGATTCCGTGACGGCTGGCGATCTGGCTGATCCTACCCGTATTCAGATCGCCCATTAGACTATTCAGAATATCTGCAACCTTATCAATATTACTTGAGAAATTCTGCTGCTGCCGTAAACGCTGCAGGAGAAATGCTTCGATCAGAAAAATGCGTCGGGTGGTTTCTGGCGTGTCAAGAAGCCTTTGGTGCAGCGATTGTGCCGAGTGGCCAAGCACGTCTGTCAAATCAGTCACCACATTGTTAAAAGCTGCAATCTGATCCCGGAAGAAATAGGAAGCCGAATGCGTCAAAAAACGAATGCCAAGCATGACTTGGCAGCCCGCAGACCGAATGGCAAGCGGCGCGGTAATCTGACCCCATAATTCTATCGCCGGTGTTTTTTCGTATTGCCCGTTCACCATCCTTTCCCAGGTGCCGGAACCAAGATTGAAGATCACCTCCATTTCTCCACTCGGAAATACCACGTCATTGAAGGCTGTTCCTGCGATCGATCTGAATAAGAAATAATGCTTTACATAAGATTTAAGCGGTAGTGAAGGTTCAATAAAGCTGAATTCCATATAATCTGGCATCAGGTAGTATGCACCACAAACCTACCAGGGTGTAAGAGCAAAATATAGTATAAAAACGACATCAGCCAAAAAGCTCTTGCGTGACGAAGCGCCGGGCCTTCCCGCTAAAAATGAAGCATAATGTGAATGATCAGTAAAAAGTGCCAAATTTGGCGCGTAAAACACCAGAATTGCGTGGGTTTAATCAGTAACTTTGTACAATGAAAGTGCAGATTCCAAACTATGACATCAGTCATTTCGATGAGTACCGGCAGGATGGCCTGCTGGTAAGCAGGTTTGGGAGTTATGCACGCCGGCATCAGCATCTGCATCAGGCGCACCGGCATTCGTTTTATCATCTTGTTTTTTTTACCAGGGCATCCGGAAGCCATACGATAGATTTTGTAAACTATCCACTTAGCGATGGTGTTGTCTATTTTATGGCCCCCGGACAGGTGCATAGCTGGTCATTTGACGGTGAACCCGAAGGGTTTATTGTTAATTTTGCCTCAGATTATTACAGTCGTTTTTTGCAGAATCCGGCGTATCTCGAAAACTTCGGGATCTTCGATCCCGGTTCGGGTAAACAAGTTGTCGAAACCGACGAGGCGTTACGCAATAAACTGACAGTACTGTTCGAACAGATGTTGGACGAGTCAAAAGATACGCAGGTTTTTCATGCTGATCTTGTTCGTCTCCTGCTTCTTGAGATCTGTATCTGGGTATCGCGCGCGGCGGGTGCTGCGGTAGAGAACAACCCGTCTTACGGACAGCGGTTATTGAAAAACTTTCGTCAGTTAATTGATGCACATTTCCGTGAGCAGAAATTTCCGCATCAGTATGCGGCGCAACTTTATATTACGCCAAATCATCTCAATGCACTTTGTAATGAGCTGACCGGAAAATCTGCGGGTACGTTGATCCGCGAGCGTTGTCTGCTCGAAGCAAAACGTATGCTCGTTAATGCCGACTTAAGTATAGCAGGCATAGCTGCCGAATTACACTTCGCAGATCAGTCTTACTTTGGCCGTTTCTTCAAAAGACATGAAGGCGTTTCGCCAGAAAAATTCAGAAAACACTTACAACAACAAACCCATGGATAAGCAAACAGCAAAACCTCAACTTCATATATCGCAATGGTACGGCTTCCGGAACGCAAAGTGTCCGCGATGCAGGCGTGGAAATATATTTGAAGGCGCTGCCTATAGCTTCAAGGCACAAAAAATGAATGAGTTCTGCCCGCACTGCGGCCTTAAATTCGAACGTGAGCCGGGTTATTTTTATGTTTCCATGTTCGTCAGTTATGCCATGAGCGTAGCCGAGATCATTACCCTGTCTGTTGCATCTTATGTGCTCGGGCTGCGCCTCGAATATGAAAACCTCTGGTACTTCATCGGCATTATTCTTACCGGCGTATTGTTATTGTCGCCGTTTAATTTCAGGTATTCAAGGGTGATTTTACTATACTGGTTATCGCCGGGGCTTCATTACAATCCCGAGAAAAGTGCTGATCGCGAAGATCAGTCAGCTAAACAGACTGTGCACCGGTAAGGTTTCGCTACAGTTTGCTGTAACATATCGATGTCATACTTTGGTATGAAAGTTGAGCACGCCATATCTTTCGATTTAAATACTATCTTTGAATATGGTTAAAAGAATACATGTACTGGAAGATGACATTGATATCAGGTATATCATTGAATATCTTCTGAAAGACGAGGGATATGAATTGCAGCTTTCTTCGAACGTAGAGGAACTGAAACAAAAGCTTAACGATTCACTGCCCGACTTATTCATTATCGACGTGATGTTGCCTGACGGCAACGGGATCGATATCTGCAGGGACCTGAAAGAAGACATCTTTACCAAACATATTCCTGTAATTGTAATGTCTGCAAATCCGAGAAGTAAGGAGCTTAGCGTTGATGCTTATGCGGATGACTATATCAGCAAACCTTTTGATTTGGATTATGTTGTATCGCGTATCGATAAGCAGCTAAATAAAAACAAGGTTAAATAACATTCATCATCCGATGAAAAAACCGCATTCCATCCCGGATGCGGTTTTTTTGTGTTCAAAATGCTGAAAGGCCTTTTAAAAGATTATGTCCGTACTGGTTACCGTTCGTAGGCGTCCGGATTGACGAGATAGGGCAGGCGTTCATTCTTTCGGGCGGCGATGAGGTTCTGCACACAAAGCCCGGCCATACGTTTCCGCGTTTCGATAGTAGCTGAACCGATATGGGGTAATACCGCTACGTTTTCCATAAATAACAAAGGGTTTGTTGCATCCATGGGCTCTGGATTTGTGACGTCCAGGCCGGCTCCCCAGATCTGTCCCGACTCAAGGGCAGATGTCAATGCTTTTTCATCATGCATGGCACCTCTGGCGGTGTTAATGAAGATCGCATCTGGTTTCATCTTTCCAAACGCATCTGCATCAAACTTACCGGTTGTTTCCGTGGTTAGCGCAGCATGCAGCGAAAGAACATCGCTTTGCTGGAGCAATTCTTCAAATGAAACCCACCTCGCGCCAAGTTCCTCTTCCGCCTCTGGTTTTCGGTTTCGGTTATGATAGATAATGTGCATGCCAAAGGCGGCTTTGCAGCGCCTGGCCAGTTCGATGCCGATCTTACCCATACCAAAGATACCCAGGGTATTGCCGTCCAACTCCCGGCCGAGGTTAGCCATCGGCTCGAAAAAATTCCAGGAATTTTCAAGTATGCGCCTATAGTGAAAAAATGCTTTTCTTGATACCGAAAGCATAAGCAAAAAGGCCGTATCTGCAGTCGCCTTACTCAATACATCAGGTGTATTTCCTACCGGGATGCCGAGGTTGCTTGCAGCCGTTATGTCTACATGATCAAAACCTACCGAATGCAGAACAACAGCTTTCAGGTGGGGGCAAGACTCGAAGAATTGCTTATCAAGTTTCTGACCGCCAATACTCAACAATGCGTTATGGCTTTGGCAGTGGTTAATAAGTTCATCCCTGCTTAAACCGCGGCGTTCCTTCCAGATCGTTACCTCAATGCCTTCGCGTTCAAGTTCCTCGATTGCAGCAGCAAAAATTTTACGGGTCGCGAATACTCTCATGAAGGCGGATGCTTAGGGTGCTACGGTCTCAATTCCATGACCAGAGTCATCTTTTTTGCTTGTTTCTTCGTTTTCCGTATCCTGTTGCTGGCCTTCTTCGTCTGATTTCTGAGCATCATCAGCATTGTCAGACGTTGTGTTTTCAGATGCTTCATCTCCCGCCTTTTCCTCCTGGCTGATCTCGACCGCTTCGCGTTCTGATTTTTCGGGCCGCTCTGCTTCGGTTCCGGCAGAAGTCGGTGCTTCGCCCGCGCTTCCCGCATCTCGAGCTACACCCTTACTATGATCATCAGGTACGACCGTTTCAATTTCCAGCTGAAGGTCGTCAGACGGGTCAGGGTTCTTGAAAGGTTCCTCGACAGGGTGTTGCCCGTCTGTAGGGACATTATTTTCCTTACCGCTCAGTGAGTCGTTGTTTTCCGGGCTTGTATGCTGATCCTGGTTTTCCATTGTATGCAAGATTTGTTGTTACATACAAGTCGATGAGGCACTTTTTTGTTTTGATTAAGGGAAAAACGCCGATTAATAGACCTTATTTTATGTAAGATGTGCAAGAATATGCGCTGATATTTAAGAAGGGCAGCCGTGCAGGGCCTATTCTCATTCAACTAAATCAGCAAATGAAAACTGGTTTCAAAGTGGGAACCGGGACCGGGAAATATGCAAAAGTGTAACCAGCGACGACTCAGCACCAGGGAGGTGCTTTTAACCAACCGTATGGAAGCAGACCCTGCACCTCGGTTCATAACTTTCTTTTTCACCAAGCATAACCCTGGCATCATTTGCCACTTTACGGAATGAGTACATGGCCGGACTACCACAGCAGACACAGACGGCGTGAACCTTGGTTACGTGTTCGGCGATGGCCATAAGCGCGGGCACCGGACCAAACGGCTTGCCCTGAAAGTCCATGTCTAAGCCGGCAACGATAACACGTACGCCTTTTTGCGCGAGTTTGTTACACACATCAGGCAAATCAGCATCAAAAAACTGTGCCTCATCGATTCCGACGACCTGTGTATTTGCACCAAGCAATAGAATGGCCTGCGAATTCTGAACCGGCGTGGATTGAATAGAATTAAGGTCATGTGAAACCACGGCAATATCGTCATACCGCGTGTCTGTACTCGGCTTGAAGATTTCGACTTCCAGGCGTGCAATCTGGGCCCGCTTGAGGCGACGCAGCAGTTCTTCAGTCTTGCCTGAAAACATTGAACCGCAGATGACTTCAATGTTGCCGGTAAATTCCCCTCTTCTGGATTTCTGTTCGCTGAATAACATGAGTAGTGCCTGGTTCCGGCGGACAAATTTCGGAATTTTGTGCTATTTTTGGATAGCAAGTTACCAACAAATAAGGCCTACAGACGTTTATATATCATGATGAACCAACAGGAAATTTTTAGAAAACTCGGAACAATTCTCGACGAACTTAATGATCAATATGCGTACCTGGCTGAAAACCCTGATAAGCTGAGCGGGTTGGAAACAGAACTGTTTCTTGCAAACGCTGATTTCCTGGCTGATCACGCGGCAATCATTAAAAAAATGAACGAGAAAACCGCTGGTTCAGACATAGATCCGGCTGATAGGGCGCCGGTCGTATCGCGCCCGGAATCAGTTCCAGCACAGCTTGCCGATCCCGTTGTAACTGCTGCGGCCGTTCCTTTAGAACCTGAAACTGCTGCTCCCGGTAGCCGCTTCACAAGGGAAGAAAGTTCAGAAGCAGCTGATGAAATTCCTGCAGTAAGGGGAGAGTTTGAGCGTGACATCTTCAAACCGGATGATTCTAACCAGTCTTTCGAATTTATCATTAACGAACGCGAAGAGCGGGAGCAGACAACGGAAAACGACTGGCAACAGGATATTGAAGAGGAAGACGAGCAACTTGCAGACATAGCTACGGCTGAAGAAGATGAAGCGCGTATCGACATAGATCCGGAATTCGAAACAGATGCTGAAACAACTCAGCCGCAACCGACTGTTGAAAGAGTTCCTGAAGGCTGGGACACAGAGCCTGAAACATCAGAAGATGAAGACGAGATTGGTCCTGAGCCATTCCTGGTTGAAGGGGATAGTACGTCGCAGCAGAGCTGGCCTGAGCAACAAGAACCACTTAAAGGCGCTGATCTGAGAGGCGAAAGACAAGACAGTCTGCACGTACAGTCTGCACCGGCAAAGGGTCCGGTCGAGCTGACTCCTGAGCCTGCCCGTCAGGCTGAACGCCCGGACGCCGCCGCCGCCCCGATGCACACTAACATAACAGAACCTATAACAGCGCCAACCGAAGAAAAGAAACTGAATATTAACGAACTGTTTGCGCGCAACAGGGAAGCTGGGGAAAAGCAACAGGAGGGAGGCCAGGCGCCCATTTCTGATCTGAAACAAGCCATCAGTTTGAATGACAAGCTGCTGTTTATACGGGAGCTTTTCAACGGTTACAACCTTGCTTATTCTGAAGCGATCGATCTTACCAATAAGATGAACACTTTTGACCAGGCAGACGCATTTCTGCAAAAGAATTACGCTGCAAAAAATAACTGGGGTTCTAAACAGCTTACCGTAGATAAACTTTACGAACTGCTTCGGCGGCGGTTCCCCGCGTAAGGGCCCGGAAGAACCAGGGCGTTTGCGGGGGACTAACGTTGACAGGTGTACAGGTTAGGCCGGCTAAACCCGATGATCGTGGCAGCCCGGAGGAACGACGGCTATAACAGACAGCGGGACCGGAGCCATCCGAAGGTATGATGTCAGCGCTTTCCTTACAGGCTGCGTATTTCTCAGGCGAGCTCCGGGTTAGATAAAACCCATGCGGTTGGAGTCCAGTTTTAGGAAAATAAAAAGCAGGATTGTAAAGCTCCAAAGTGAGGAGCCTCCATAACTTATAAACGGCAGTGGTATACCAATCACCGGAACAATGCCGATCGTCATCCCGATGTTAATGAACACGTGAAAGAAGAAAATACAGGCAACGCCATAACCATATACACGGGAGAATGTTGACCGCTGTCTTTCGGCCAGATTTACCAGCCTTAGAAGCAGGAAGCAATAGAGCAGCAAAACAACGGTGCAGCCGGCAAATCCCCACTCTTCACCTACTGTCGAAAATATAAAATCGGTGCTTTTGGCCGGTACGTAACCATACTTGGCCTGTGTGCCCTGAAGAAAGCCGCGGCCCAGGGCCTGGCCCGAACCGATTGCAATCTTTGACTGAATAACGTTGTAACCAACACCTTTCGGATCGGTCTTTAAACCGAGTATAATTTCAATCCTTGAGCGCTGATGTGGCAAAAGGACATGGTCAAAGGCAAGCTTGACGAGGAACAGATAGGCTATAGCAACGAGCGTTACCAATATACCTGCAACCATGTTTTTTGGCCGCTTTCGGTTGAAGTATACAAATGCTGCCCCCGCCGCCACGATAATCGGAATCAGCACATTGGCGGACACCAGGAAATCTGCAACAAACAAGACAATCATCCCCAGGAAAACGAGAAGAAAATAGCCGGATAAGCCTTCCCTATACAGCGGGAACATAAAGGCCAGGAAAACGAGCGCAGAACCGGTATCAGGCTGCTTCATGATAAGCAGCAAAGGCAGTCCTACAATTGCAGCTGCAATGGCAATTGATTTCAGATCCCGGAATTTTGGGCTGAACGTGCTTATATACCTTGCGAGAAGCAGGGCGGTACCAAATTTAGCAAACTCTGAAGGCTGCAGCCTGAACGAGCCAATTGGGATCCATGCCTGGTTCCCGCCTACATTGCGGCCTACGAACAGAACGAGAATGAGCAAAATAATGGTGACCCCGTAAATAACAGGCGAAAAGATGTTAAAAAACTTACCGTCAAACAACAGGAGCGAAAATCCAAGGACAAGTCCGGAAATGATAAAGATGAGCTGGCGCCCGTAATTCGTTGTGAAATCGAAAACACCGGCTTTTTCCTCGTCATATACAGCTGCATAGATACTCACCCAGCCAATTGCACAAAGGGCCAGATAAAGTAAAACTGTTATCCAGTCTACATTAAAGAAAAACCGGTTTCCCTGCTGCGTTTTCATGGTTTTACTGCGACTATTTTTGGCTGTATACTTCTTTTTTGTGGAACTGTATCGGGCTTTTTGCCCGCGGTATCGATCTTTTTCTTCAGCGTGTCATGCCTGGCCGGTTTTGTTCTGCTTTTCAGTACTGGCAACAGGTTTTGTTCCATCATCCATTGCGCCTGAGCTTTCCTGCCGGGAGATATGCTGTCGGTCAGGTATTGTTCAACCATATAACTGGCTACCGGGGCAGCGTAAGAACCACCGTATCCGGCATTCTCAACCACTACTGCAATGGCGATCTTGGGATTATCACGGGGGGCAAAACCAATAAAAACAGCATGATTTTTTCCATGCGGATTTTGTACCGTACCCGTTTTACCGCATAACAATACATTTGGCACCCGAGATGCATAAGCAGTTCCGTATCCGGCATTAACGGCATCCTGCATGCCATCTATAACCGGCTCATAATACCGCGCATCTACGCCTGCGAAGTTTTTTGTCCGGTACTTTTCATCGATTGGCTGGCCATCGCCCACACCTTTAATAATATGCGGCTTATAATAATAACCGCGATTTGCAATGATTGCCATGGCGTTCGCCATCTGAAGCGGTGTAGAAGTAATCTCCCCCTGACCAATGGCAAGTGAGATCACCGTTGTATAACCCCATCGTTTGCCCCAGCGTTTGTTATATTCCTCTTCAGTGTAAAATATGCCGTTTTTTTCCCAGGGAAGGTCAATTTCAAGCTTATGCCCGAAACCGAACTTCCGGATCTTTTCCTCCCAGTCGCCATACATGGCACGCTGGTTTTTCATGCCTTTGCGCGTTAGCAGCTTCTGGAAGATATAACAGGCATATGTGTTACAACTGCGGGCCAGTCCGCGCCTGAGATTCGTGTTACCATCTACGTGTTCGCATCGTACCTTGTGGTTTCCGGCCTGATAGAAACCGGGACAGAAAAACGTAGTGTTCGGATCGATCACACCTTCCTGCATGCCGATGAGTGCATCGATAGGCTTGAATGCCGAGCCGGGCGAATACATGCCCTGGATAGGACGGCTGTTGAAAATACGGTAAGGGTTGGCGAACAGTTTCATGTAATTGTTGCCCCAGTCGCGGCCAACGGTAAGGTTCGGGTCATATGAGGGGCTGCTTACAAAGGCCAGGATCTCACCGGTTCCGGGCTCAAGCGCCACAATGGCACCAACCTTATTCTGCATGAGTTTTTCACCAAGTTTCTGCAATTTAATGTCGATGCCTGAGATAAGCTGGGCTCCCGATACGGCAAGGGTATCGAATTCACCGTTTGCATAACTTCCCTGTGCTACGTTCCGCGCATCGTAAATCATGCGCGTAATGCCGCGCTGACCACGAAGTACTTCTTCATAACTCATTTCCAGGCCGCTCTTACCGATATAATCACCCATACGGTAATAACCTGACGATTTTTCAATATCCTTTTCGCTTACCTCTTTTACATAGCCAAACAGCTGACCGCCTACACTGTCGGGATATTGTCTTACCGTACGTTTCTGAACGCGGAATCCGCGGTAGCGGCCCAGCTTTTCCTGTAGCCGGGCATAAACCTGCACCGAAAGTTGTTTTTCGAAGACGCTTTCGCGATACCTGCTTTGCGCCATTGCCTTACGCCAGCTCTTGTAAAAGCGTTTTTTATCAATACCAATGGTGCGGCACAGATCGAGCGTGTCAAAAGGTTTGACCTCGTTCGGCGTTACCATCAGATCATAAACCGGTTCGTTCTGAACGAGTACATGACCGTTGCGATCAAGAATGGCGCCCCGGGCGGGGTAGGTAAATATGTTTCGCAGGACGTTACTGTTGGCCGATATAAAATATTTATCGCTGGCTATCTGGATATAAAAAAGTTTGGCAACAAGGATCAACAGCACGACGATAAAGACACCTTGTACGATGTATTTCCTGTTGAAAAGATTATTCATTTACCGGGACTTTCTTTTATAAAAAATGAACTGGGCAAGAAGCACCAGGAATAAGGTAAATATACAACTTAACAGACATCTTACCAGCGTGTAACCGATCTCGTTGAGTCTGAAGGCTTCAAGAAAAAACACAACCAGATGATGAAAGAATATGCATAAGAGTGAATACAGCACGAACCATTTAAAGCCCATGCCGCTTAGTGATGGTTCTGGCTCATCAAAGCCGTCGCGGTTTACCGTAACCGAAATGAACGAGATGCGTACAAATGCCAGGACCGCGCAGGCGGTAGCGTGCACGCCAAGTGTATCATAAAATGCATCCATGACGATACCCGTGCCGAATGCCAGGATGTACAACAGGAGGTTTGGAATCCCGAAGGGAAGCGCCAGCACGAACAAAACATAAATAAACGGAGCAGACAGGTTGTAGAAACCTATGTTACGCAACAGGAAAACCTGCACAAAAAAAAGCAGTACCCAGCGTACAATATTTGAGATCACAACCCTGCTATTCATCGTTTTTGCTGTTTAACTCCAGCGCTTTTTGCTCGGCTGCGTATTTATTTTTAATTACGTAAACGTATTGAAGGTTGCTGAAGTCGTTGAACAATGTTATTTCGGCAGCCAGAAAATTATCGCCGGTGCTAACATTCGTTTTGCGTACGCGGCCAACCGGCACGCCGATGGGAAATTCGCCGGCGCCCGAAGTCACAATAGTATCGCCGACAGACATTTTAACGTGATTCGGAATATCGGTTACGAAAGCCTTCCGAATATCAAAATTCCTGTCGCCCCAGATCAGGGAACCAAGGGCATTATTTTTTTTAATAGCAACACTGATGCGGGTATCTTTATGAAGAAGCGACCGGATCGTAGCCAGATGATCAGAGACATCGCGTACCAGCCCGATCACCCCCTGCTGCGGAGAGATAACGGCCATATCAGGCTCAATGCCATCAAGTCTGCCTTTGTTGATCGTTATAATGTTGTTACGAAGGGTGAATGAGTTTTTGATCACTTTAGCCGGCAGGTATGTGTACTGCACATTGCGCAGTGTGTCTTTGACTGTAACGTCTTTTGCACTGTCAATACTTCTGAGCGCAAGAATTTCGGTTTTCAGCAATGCATTTTCTTTAGCAAGGCTGTCGTTTACCATGCCCAGGTTCAGGTACCGTTTTACTACATTCAGGTGTTCATAAGCTGCACCTACAAGTCCGTTTGTCGAATTCAGTGTCACGCTCCGCTGGTAAGCATTATTCCTTACCGTCAGGATAATTCCTGCCACAAAAAAGATGATCAAAAAAAAGAATGCGTTATATCTGTTTAAAAAAATCCAAAGGTTACGCATTTTTTAAAGTCTGGTCCCGCCAGGTGCGGTTGGTGTTGCCGTAAGCCGGGCCTTTGCCCGAGGTTAATTGACAAATCCGGCAGGCCGGGTGTAACGGCGCTGCCGGATTTGCTGCCTGAAGCAAATTACTGCATCAGGAATTTATAGTTTCCAATATTTTTCAAAGCGATACCGGTTCCGCGAACAACGGCGCGAAGCGGGTCTTCAGCAACGTGCACAGGTAACTTGGTTTTTGAAGCCACCCGTTTGTCCAGTCCGCGCAGCAGCGCACCGCCGCCGGTAAGGTAGATACCTGTCTGGTAAATATCGGCAGACAGTTCAGGCGGCGTAATTTCCAGCGCCTTTAAGATTGCTTCCTCGATCTTCGATATTGATTTGTCAAGGCAGTGTGCAATTTCAGTGTAAGATACCGTGATCTGCTTTGGAACACCTGTCATCAGGTCGCGGCCCTGAACGGCGAAGTCGGCAGGCGGATCCTGCAGTTCAGGCAATGATGCGCCAACTTCAATCTTGATCTTTTCTGCGGTACGGTCGCCGATCATGATGTTGTGCTGCCTGCGGATATAATTTACAATGTCTGAATCAAAATTATCGCCGGCAACACGAATAGACTGGTCGCAAACAATGCCTGAAAGGGCAATAACGGCAATCTCAGTCGTACCGCCGCCAATATCGATGATCATGTTGCCCATAGGCTCCTCGACATCGATACCGATACCTACGGCTGCTGCCATCGGTTCGTGAATCAGATAAACTTCTTTTGCTCCGGCAATTTCTGCAGAATCACGCACAGCACGTTTTTCTACTTCTGTAATTCCTGACGGAATGCAGATGACCATACGTAATGATGGAAACATCCAGCCCTTACCGCCGTTCAGCATACGGATCATACCTTTGATCATTGCTTCTGCGGCATTAAAATCGGCGATTACGCCGTCTTTCAGGGGCCTTACGGTTTTGATATTGTCGTGGGTTTTACCTTCCATCTGCATGGCCTGCCGGCCGATGGCAATTACTTTGTTCGTTGCACGATCAAAGGCAACGATTGAAGGTTCGTCTACTACGACCTTGTCATTATGTATTATCAAGGTGTTCGCGGTACCGAGGTCGATAGCGACTTCCTGCGTAAACCAGTTAAATAGACCCATTTATATGAAGGTAATATGTGATGTGAACAAATTTATATTAATCCTAATGTAAAACTAATCTTTTTATTGTGCATACGCATAAAAAGACTGCTGATTGTCATACATCCTGTCCGCCAGTTTTAGTGTTTAAAGTGCCTGATGCCGGTTGTAACCATTGCAATCCCTTTTTCGTTGGCTTTTGCAACCGAATCGGCATCTTTAATAGAGCCACCGGGCTGCAAAACTGCGGTGATGCCCGCACCTGCCGCAATCTCCACACAGTCAGGGAAGGGGAAGAATGCATCAGAAGCCATAACGGCACCCTGCACGCTGAAATTGAATGAAGCTGCTTTTTCTATAGCCTGGCGTAATGCATCTACACGCGAAGTCTGGCCAACGCCGCTTGATACGAGAACACCGTCTTTAACCAGCACAATGGTATTTGACTTGGTATGTTTTACGATTTTATTAGCAAAGTGCAGGTCTTCAAGTTCTGATGCGGTTGGGGCTTTTTCCGTTACAGTTGTCATCTGATCAGGCCCCTCGATAATCAGGTCTTTATCCTGCTCAATTACGCCATTCAATAGTGTTTTGAATTGTTTGGTGCTTAGTTCAACATTATTGCGTTTCAGGATAACGCGGTTTTTCTTCGTGCTGAACAGGTCGATCGCTTCCTGCTGGTAAGAAGGTGCAATGAGTACTTCAAAAAATAATTTATTGATTTCTTCTGCGGTAGCCAGGTCCACCTCGCGGTTTGTAATCAGCACGCCGCCAAAAGCAGAAACAGGATCACAGGCCAGCGCATCTGTCCATGCCTGAAGAACGCTGTCGCGCGATGCAATACCGCATGCATTGGTGTGTTTTAAAATAGCAAAGGTAGGTGCATCAAACTCATCGATCAGGCTTACTGCTGCATCTACATCAACCAGGTTGTTATAAGAAAGCTCTTTCCCGTTTAGTTTCGTGAACATGCTGTCCAGATCTCCGTAAAAAATGCCCTGCTGATGCGGGTTTTCACCATAACGGAGCGTTTTGGCCTGTTTTACGCTTTGTTTAAAAACCGGGAGCGGTTCTTCCGTATTGAAATAATTAAAAATAGCAGTATCGTAGTGCGAGGAAACGTGGAAGGCCTTTTTAGCATAGGCTTTACGTTGCGAAAGGGTGGTAGCGCCGTTCTGCGCTTCAAGCTGCTCAAGGAGACCGGCGTAATCATCTTTAGAAGCGATAATCACGACATCATTGAAGTTCTTGGCCGCCGCCCGAATCAGCGAGATGCCTCCGATATCAATTTTCTCGATAATTTCTTCAGGTGTGCCACCGGCAGATACGGTCTCCTCAAACGGATAGAGGTCAACAATCACCAGGTCAATTTCAGGAATCTCATACTGGCTGATCTGTTCCTGGTCCTGGTTAAGTGCCCGGCGATTCAAGATGCCGCCAAAAACCTTTGGATGAAGCGTTTTCACGCGACCGCCAAGTATAGAAGGGTACCCGGTTAAATCTTCAACTGCTGTTACAGGTAACTGGAGGTCCCGGATAAACTGCTCGGTGCCGCCCGTTGAAAACAACTGAACCCCATTGGCTGCAAGAAACTTTACCAGGGGCTCAAGGCCGTCTTTGTAATAAACTGAAATTAAAGCGTTTTTGATTTTAATCGGTTGACTCATTTGTTACTGAAATTTGAGTCGCAAAATTAGCGTTTTTACGCGATAAAATTGCATCAAAAAAGCATAAAGCCCGTTGCCTTAAAGGTATTAACTAAGGTTTTGATGCTCAGCTGCTTCTGTTCGTATGCTGACTACTTTTTGATCTTTTTTAACAAACCTTCAACTATCCGGGGGTAGTGCTGATGCTCAAGTTGCTGTCCTTTGAATTTTATCATTTCCAGACTATCACCTGTATCAATCTTGTAGCGGGCCTGATAAATATATTCACCCTCATCATAATGTTCATTCACATAATGAATGGTAATGCCACCTTCAGCGTCACCGGCAGCCAGGACGGCTTTATGGACATGATCTCCATACATGCCCTTTCCGCCGTGTTTGGGCAGGATAGCAGGATGAATATTTACGATACGGCCTGCATAGGCTGAGATCAGGCTTTGAGGAATGAGCCAGAGGAAGCCGGCAAGTACGATAAAGTCAATATCAAGATTTTTAAGAAGATCGATCACCTGATCGGTTTCGTAGAATTCGTGCCGGTCAAACACGTGCGAAGGAATCTCAAAATTGTCTGCACGTTGTAAAACGTAGGCATCCGGGTTATTGGAAAGAACGAGGGCGATCTCAGTATCTGTGCTTCTTTTAAAATGCTCCATCAGCTTTTGAGCATTTGATCCTGACCCTGAGGCGAATACCGCAATTCTTTTTTTCACGTGCAATGTTTTAGGTCAAAAATAGCATTTTGCGCTATATTTATGCCGGGCTTGATTTTTTTTTCGCTGCCCGCTGCCAAGCACCGGTTCTATGCAGCCATGCGGGCAGTCTAAAATATTTCTGTGTTATGTATTGCAAGTTAAAAACTTAAGTTCTATATTTGCAGTCCGAAAAAAACAGAAAAGACAAAAGGCTAAATTACAATGGCAAATCATAAATCAGCTTTAAAAAGAATCAGAGCTAACGCAGCAAAACGTTTACGCAACCGTTATCAGGCTAAAACCACCCGTACCTTTATCAAAAGGTTGCGTGCGGCTGAAGACAAAAAGACAGCGTCAGAACTGTTGCCGAAAGTAATTTCGATGTTGGATCGTTTGGCGAAGAAAAACGTTATTCACAAAAATAAAGCTGCCAACAACAAGTCTAAACTGACAAAATTCGTTAACGGCCTGAGCTAAGGTTCAGTTTACCATATTGAAGGGGATACACCGGGGTGTATCCCCTTTTTTTTGATGTAATTTTTATTTTCTTTTTGTGAAAATTTTTTTATTTAAAATAAATTCTGTATCTTAGGGTATGGGTTGCAGGGTAATAGATATAAAGCCTGCCGACGAACGAATCGGTATCAAGCACTGGGCTGAAGCAGACAGGCCAAGAGAGAAGTTAATGGGGCATGGAAGAAGGCATCTTACAGATGCGGAGCTAATTGCTATTCTTATTGGTTCCGGAAGCAGGAATGAGACAGCTGTAGATCTTAGCAAACGGATGCTTGCTGCCTACGGTCATGATCTGAACCAGCTCGGGATGCTTTCCGTCAGGGATCTTTGCCGGTTTAAGGGTATCGGCGAGGCCAAGGCTATGTCTGTGGTAGCTGCGCTTGAGCTGGGGCGCCGCCGTTCCGAACTTCCGGTACCTGAGTGCAGTAAACTGGAATGTTCCCGCGATGCGTACCGGGCCCTGCACCCTCATCTTTCAGATCTGGATCATGAGGAGTTCTGGATACTCATTCTCAACAGAGGCAATCTCATTAAAGGTCTCAAGCTGATCAGCCACGGCGGGCAGTCGGCAACGATCGCAGACCCGAAAATGATTTTCCGAACTGCGCTCGAGAACGGGGCCGCATACATTATCCTGGCCCATAACCACCCATCGGGCAGCGTCAAGCCGAGCTCAGAAGATATCGAGCTAACAAAAAGGCTTCGCAACGCAGGTCGTGTGCTAGGCGTTCCGGTCATTGATCATCTTATTATCGGTTCGGCAGGATATTGCAGTTTCCGTGATGAAGGCCTGCTCGACTGATCGAACCGGGTCTATCATACCGCTGTTCGAGCCAGAATATATGTCAAGATTAATGTTTCCTGGCCTTATGTGCCAGGCACTGTCACCAATGATTACCGGCAGTTTAAGGGGTAGATCATCACGAATGATTTACAAAGGATAAATTCTGTTTCCTTGTCTGCAGGCAGAAAAAACGTAATTTGCGGCGGTAAAACAGCACATATGAAATTCTTGTCTCATCTTTCGATTCTGTTCCTGCTCCTGACAGCGGCCCAAAATAATTTATCTGCCCAAAAACGGTCGGCGAGCCCTATAAACGTTCTGTCATACAATATCAGGCTTAATGTAGCGAGTGATGGCGTAAATGCATGGCCCAACAGAAAGGACAATGTAAAGGCGCTTGTTCGTTTTCATGACACCGATATTCTTTGCGTGCAGGAAGCCTTGCCTGAGCAATATGATGCCCTGCTCGAAGGAACAGGTTTTGACGCCGTAGGCGTTGGCCGCGAAGACGGCAAACGGAAGGGCGAATTTTCAGCAGTGTATTTTCGTAAAAGCAGGTTTGAAAAAAAGGACGGTGGAACTTTCTGGCTTTCTGAAACTCCTGATGTTCCGTCAAAAGGCTGGGACGCAGCGTTGAACCGCGTGTGCAGCTGGGCCAAACTATATGATAAATTCAATAAAAAGACATTCATCGTTTTTAATACGCATTATGACCATATTGGCGTAAAGGCCCGTATTGAATCTGCAAAACTGCTCAAACGGAAAATTCAGGAAATTGCGCCCGATCTGCCGGTAATTTTTACCGGCGATCTGAATGTAACGCCCGAAACTGAAGCTATAAGTACCATAACGTCATTTTTGCAGGATACAAAGGCCGTTTCAGCCGAACCTCCATATGGTCCGGAAGGGACTTTCAATGCCTTTAATTTTAATAGCCGTCTTGATAAAAAGATCGATTACATTTTTGTAAACAAAGGGTTTAAGGTGCAGAAATTTGCTGTGCTCAGCGATAGCAAAGACCAGCGCTATTATTCCGATCATTTGCCGGTGTTTGTTCGCCTGCATTTCTAAAAAGTTTTAATCATGATGCATGCCGGCCGGTGTCAAATTGGAACCGGCTGTATGCGCATTTACGCTTAAATACTATCTTTGCAGCTTATCTGCGGGCTCGCACAGCTTGCTACCGATTCAATTACACATGAAAATATCGTATAAGTGGCTTAAAAATTTTGTTGACACCACGCTGAGTCCGGAAGAAATATCGCTCGCACTTACAGGTATTGGCCTGGAAGTGGAAAGCCTTGAAAAAGTTCAGGCAATAGCCGGCGGATTGGAAGGGCTTGTGATCGGGGAAGTGCTTACCTGTGTTCCGCATCCAAATGCAGATCGACTGCGTGTTACTACGGTAAATGTAGGCGAAGCAGCGGCCTTGCAAATTGTCTGCGGTGCGCCGAATGTTGCAGCAGGGCAGAAGGTGATTGTTGCTACCGTTGGTACAACTGTCTATCCTTTATCAGGAGAGCCCTTCAGGATCAACAAATCAAAAATTCGCTCTGAACTGTCTGAAGGTATGATCTGTGCTGAAGATGAAATCGGGCTTGGCAAATCACATGATGGCATCATGGTGCTCCCTGAAGATACCATACCAGGTACCCTTGCAAAAGATTATTTCAAACTTGAAGATGATTTTGTTTTTGAGATCGGGCTTACGCCCAACCGGGCAGATGCTGCCTCTCATCTTGGTGTAGCCCGGGATCTGGCCGCCTACCTGCGTACAGCTTACCACTTGCCTGATCTGACGGCTTTTAAAGCCGGTGAGCAGCCAGGTATTGCGGTTGAAGTTGCAGATGCGGCATCCTGCCCGCGGTATTCTTCCCTGCTTATTACGGGTGTTTCTGTGAAGGATTCACCCGACTGGTTGAAGGAACAACTGACTGTAATTGGTATCCGGCCAATCAACAATATCGTCGATATTACGAATTATGTGCTTCATGGCCTTGGACAGCCGCTGCATGCTTTCGATGCAGCGAAGATTTCCGGCTCAAAAGTAATCGTCCGGAAAGCTGCAGAAGGAGAAAAATTTGTTACCCTTGACGGTGTAGAGCGCAAACTTTCTTCAGAAGATCTGATGATCTGTAATGATACGCAGCCCATGTGTATTGCCGGAGTGTTTGGGGGGATCGATTCAGGTATCACGGAGTCAACTACCAGTGTTTTCTTAGAAAGCGCCTACTTCAACCCTGTAAGCGTTCGCAAGACGGCTAAACGTCATACACTCAAGACTGATGCATCTTTCAGGTTCGAGCGCGGAACCGACCCGGAAATGACCTTGCCTGCCCTGCAATACGCGGCGCTGCTTATTACTGAAGTTGCGGGCGGAACGGTAGCTTCAGCCGTAAATGATCAATATCCCGAGCCTATCCAGCCATTCAATTTCCCTGTTTCCTATAAAAACATCAATAGGCTGATCGGTGCAGAGATTCCGGCGGCAGAGATCCGTTCGATCATCCAGGCGGTAGGTATAGAGATATTGTCTGAAAGTGAAGAGCAACTCGACCTGAGGGTGCCGGCATATAAAGTAGATGTAACCCGGGAAGTTGATGTCACTGAAGAAGTGTTACGCATCTATGGATATGACAACATAGCGATTCCGGCCAAGGTAAATGCTTCGCTGTCGTACAGCGCAAAACCGGATCCGGAAAATACACAACAGCTCATTGCCGACCTGCTGGCTGCAAACGGCTTTACAGAAATTCTCTGCAACTCGCTAACAAAGGGTGCCTATTCCCGGCAGCCGGAACAGGCTGTGCAGGTTCTGAACCCGTTGAGCAGTGACTTAAATGTCTTAAGACAGGAGCTGTTATTTCCTGCGCTGGAAAGTGTAGCCTACAACCAGAACCGAAAAAACGCTGATCTCAGGTTTTTCGAATTTGGGAAGACATATCATCTGATCAATGAAAAATATGTAGAACGGCCAAGGTTGCTTGTGCTGTTATCGGGGAATGCTCAGGCTGAGCAGTGGAACCAGAAAATTCAGCCTGTTGGTTTCTATCACCTGAAGGCCGTTGTAGACGGTGTTCTTAGCCGGCTCGGACTTTCAGGCTTTCAAACCGGCGAAGCTGCGCTAGAGCAATTCAGCTACGGTCTGAAATATTTCCGCGGCGAAAAGGTGCTGGTTAGTTTTGGTGAGGCATTGCCGGCAGACAGGAAGGTAACGGGAGTTGACAAAGCGGTCTTCTATGCCGACTTCGACTGGCAGGCTTTGTTGGACAGCAGCCGGAAAAACAAGATATTTAATAAGGATATTCCAAAATTTCCGTCTGTGCGTCGTGATTTGTCGTTGCTTATAGATAAGGCCGTGAATTTTGATGACCTGAAATCTGTTGTTTACAAAACTGAACGTAAGCTGGTTCGGGACATTCAGGTGTTTGACGTGTACCAGGGTGATAAACTTCCTGCGGGTAAGAAATCATATGCTATCAGCCTGACCTTGCAGGATGAGGAACAGACACTTACCGATCAGAAGATCGACGGATTGATGCAAAAGGTCATTGTTAATCTTGAAAAACAAACCGGGGCTGAGGTTAGAAAATAAGATCAAACATGCAATTTCTTCGGTATTCGAACGAAAGTTTCAACACTTTTAAATAACTTAGCCACTTAATTAATCGTACATGGCCACGGTTGCAGATCAATTAGATTCAGTACTGGATAAAACTGCACGACTCATTGAGTTGTGTCAGGCATTACAGGAAGAGAATGACCTGCTGAAACTTGAAAACCAGTCGTTAAAAGTTGCGCTCGATACTTCTAAGACAAAAATATCAGACCTGGATGAAAAACTTCGGGTTCTGAAAGTCGCCAAGAGCATTGAGGGTACGAGTGAGAAGACACTTGACATAAAGCAAAAAATTAACGAATTTGTGCGTGAAATAGATAGGTGTGTAGTATTGCTGAAGAAATAGAGGCAATCAGGTAGAAACTAAGCTAAACAATATGGGAGAAATCTCCATTAAGATAACTATCTCCGACCGCATTTACCCCTTAAAGGTAAATATGGAAGAAGAGGAAATTGTGAGGCGGGCAGCAAAGATGATCAACGAGCGCATAAAAGAATACCAGGAAAATTATGCGGTCAGAGATAAACAGGATTTACTTTCAATGGCGGTGTTGCACTATGCAACCGGCGTATTGAAGGCAGAAAATAAGGTCCAGGTACAGGACACAGCTGTCGCCGATAAGGTGGTGGAGTTGGATAGTTTATTAACAGATTTTTTCTCCAGATAGGGGTCGTTCTTTTTTAATGTGGCGCAAATGAATTGTCCGGACCGGATAAGGTGCTGCCAGAATAGCAACAAAAATATTAGCCGCAGCTAGATTTTTGAGTTTCACTATTTTTAAACTTAACACTTCAATATGTATGGGGTTAAGAAAGTGGATTTCATCTGCCAAGTGCACCTGAAAATGACTTAAATCCCAATTATGCTTAGTTGAGGTTTGAAATACATGAGACTCGATAGATCAGTTGCGGTTTTTTTTTAAAAACAAAAAAATGGAAATAGTTGGAATAATTGGATATGTTTTAGCCGGGCTCATAGCCGGCACCTTGCTGGGGAGGTATCTCCTGCGAAATTTGCTAAAGAATCAGGAGATCGCTGCTCAGACAAAAGTTAAAAAAATCTTAAAAGACGCTGAGAATAACGCAGAAATCCTGAAGAAGAATAAACTGCTCGAAGCCAAAGAAAAGTTTTTGCAGCTCAAGGCTGAGCATGAGCAGGAAGTAAATACACGTAACAATGCCGCTAATCAGCGTGAAAATACCCTCAAGCAAAAAGAACAATCCGTAAACCAACGCCTTGAAAATCTGAACCGGAAGGAACAGGAACTGGATAAGGTACGCACCAACCTCGAAAAACAAACGGATCTCGCTGTTAAAAAACAGGAAGAAGTTGAACAGCTGAAAAACCAGCATCTGAAGCAACTTGAAACTATTGCAGGTCTTTCTGCCGAAGAAGCGCGCAACCAGCTCGTTGAAAACCTGAAGCAGGAAGCCCGCACACAAGCCATGATACAGGTTAAAGACATTGTCGACGAGGCAAAGCTAACCGCTACCAAAGAAGCTAAAAAAGTCGTTATCCAGACTATTCAGCGCACCGCAGTTGAAGCGGCGATAGAAAACACGGTTTCTATCTTTCATATAGAAAGTGACGAGATCAAAGGCCGTGTAATCGGACGCGAGGGGCGCAATATCCGCGCTCTTGAGGCCGCCACAGGTATTGAGATTATTGTAGACGATACACCGGAAGCGATCATTCTCTCAGGTTTTGATCCGGTTCGTCGTGAGATTGCCCGTCTGGCCCTGCACCGTCTGGTTACAGATGGTCGTATTCACCCGGCCAGGATCGAAGAAATCGTTGCCAAAACAAAAAAACAGATCGAAGATGAAATCATCGAGATCGGAGAACGTACGGTGATCGATCTTGGTATTCACGGTCTGCATCCCGAACTGATCAGAATGGTTGGGCGTATGCGCTACCGCTCGTCATACGGGCAAAACCTGCTGCATCACTCGCGTGAGGTAGCAAATTTCTGTGCCACCATGGCTGCTGAACTTGGCTTGAATGCAAAGCTGGCAAAACGTGCAGGTTTGCTTCACGATATCGGAAAAGTTCCTGATGACAATCCGGAACTGCCGCACGCTATTCTCGGGATGCAACTGGCCGAGAAATACAAGGAACACCCCGAAGTTTGTAATGCGATCGGTGCTCACCATGACGAAATTGAAATGACCTCTCTGATCTCGCCAATCGTTCAGGCCTGCGATGCCATTTCTGGCGCACGGCCGGGTGCACGCCGCGAGGTTGTTGAAAGTTACATTAAACGCCTGAAAGAACTTGAAGAACTGGCACTGTCATATCCGGGGGTTGAAAAGACCTTCGCAATCCAGGCTGGCCGGGAGCTGCGGGTGGTTGTAGAGAGTGAACGCGTAACTGATGCCCAGGCAGAACTTCTTGCTGCAGATATTTCGAACCGCATACAGACGGAGATGACTTATCCGGGGCAAATTAAGGTGACCGTTATTCGCGAAACCCGCTCTGTATCTTACGCCAAATAACATTCAATATCCAGAATAGAAAAGCGATTGTCAGAACCAATCGCTTTTTTTATTTTTAACACCCATCAAACAGCACAGTTGAAAAAAGAAGAGTTTATGAAAACGCAGGCAAGACGTCCGGTTGACCGGGATTTCGACAAGTATGCCGAGAGTCACCAGAATGGTACCAATAAGATCATCCATTGGATCTGTGTGCCATTAATCTTTTTCAGCATTCTCGGACTGCTGTGGTCTATACCCTTTCCGCATATGGATTTTCTGGGCAGGTACAATGGTTACCTGAATTGGGCGTCGTTTGCCATTGCTTTTTCGGTATACTATTATTACCGCCTATCGCCGGTACTCTCTTATTTCATGCTGATCATTATTTTTATCATGGCGATGGGAATCGTGCAGCTGGAGAAGTGGCAGTTGGCAGGGGGGCCGTCCATATGGTCAGTTTGTCTGGTCATCTTCGTCGTTTCCTGGATCGGACAGTTTGCAGGGCACAAGATAGAAGGCAAAAAACCTTCGTTTCTTGATGATATTAAATTTTTGTTAATCGGTCCGATCTGGCTGCTGCACTTTATCTGCCGCAAACTGGGCATAAGGTATTGATTCTTTTGCGTGTTAACATTCGCTTAATAGTTAGCTAAACAAACCTTAATTAACACCTAACACGCGGCTAACATTGTGGTAATAGCTTTGCCTGAAAATAATTCAGGAAAGTGAAATCAACAAACTCATTCTCAAAAATCCTTCTCGCTCTATTTTTTGTGGTATCTGCGCTCTCAGCATATGCACAGACGGGCGGTAAAATTGCGGGTACCGTTACAGATAAGAAAACCGGCGAAGCGCTCATTGGTGTTTCGGTGCTGGTCAAAGGAGTAAATAAAGGTATAGCTACCGATGTAGATGGTAAGTATTTGATTGGCGGTTTGGCCGATGGAAAGTATGTACTTGCTATATCATACGTCGGCTACGCCACCAAGGAAGTATCTGATGTGGAAGTGAAGTCCGGCACGACTACAACTCTCAACACAATTTTGGAAGAAGCTGGTTCCAACCAGCTTAGCGATGTAGTTGTCAGGGCAAATTTCAAACAGGAATCTGTCAATGCGCTTCTTGCACAACAAAAAAATAGTCCAATCATTTCAAGTGGAATATCCGCTGAGATAATTCAACGATCACCTGATAAGAATACCTCCGAAGTACTGAAGCGCGTAAGCGGTGCAAGTATTCAAAATAACAAGTTTGTCGTTATTCGGGGATTGGCAGATCGTTATAATGTCACAATGCTTAATAATGCGATTATGCCGTCTACCGAACCGGATAAGAAGGCCTTTTCATTTGATATTATTCCCTCCAACCTTGTCGATAAAATTTTGATCAATAAAACTGCGTCAGCTGATCTTCCTGCCGACTTTGCTGGAGGTATTGTTCAGGTTGTAACTAAGGACGTGCCCGATCAGGATTATATTGCTTTTAGCACCAGTTGGGGATACAACACTCAATCGACTTTTAAAGACTTTACGTCTAACGAGCGTGCAAACCTTGCCTATCTTGGTTTCGGTCAAAGCGACAGAAAACTTCCGGCGTCATTTCCCTCATCTTTTCAAAAATATAATCCGCTTACCCCTGATCAAAAGGTCGGTTTAACAAAACAGCTTTCGAATCCATATGGGGAGCATACCTATGCGGCATTGCCAACCCAAAGTCACCAACTTACCTGGGGCAATCGAACTGATTTTGAGAATGGAGGTTCACTTGGAAGTATTGTATCCCTTTCTTATCGCAACGGACAAAACATCAATCCGGTTGAAAGGAATGATTACCAAAACAATTTCCAGGATATCTACTATGCTTATGATGACAGTCAATTTATATTTAATACAAGTGTAGGCCTGCTTGCCAACATAACCTATAAAAAAGGAAAGACTAAATTAAGCTTCAAGAACCTGCTAAATAACGTGTATGATGAAATTTATACCGACAGAACAGGTTTCAATACAAACATCGATGGTAATCTCCGTTTCAATAACAACGAACTCACTCAGAAATTCATATCAAATCATCAATTGGATGGAGAACATGCATTTGGTGCACGCGATCAGAAATTGAACTGGAATCTAAGCTATTCACTAACCAAGCGCGATCAACCGGATCTAAGATCTATATACTATCGTGAAA
Source organism: Pedobacter sp. SYP-B3415 (assembly GCF_004138205.1). Lineage (GTDB taxonomy): Bacteria > Bacteroidota > Bacteroidia > Sphingobacteriales > Sphingobacteriaceae > Pedobacter. The sequence continues at coordinate 88,236 of NZ_RXNQ01000036.1, read as the reverse complement.
ATGGTGCTGGGACAAAAGTCTATTCGGTAGTTGATCGCAATAGCCGGCGTTTTTTCTCAGATATGCATGAAGATAATTTTTCCGGGCAAGCAAATTATACACTACCATTTACTCTTAAAGGCAAAAAAAGCTCTTTCAAAGCCGGGGTTCTCTCAAACTATAAGACCCGGGATTTCAATGCCCGTATTTTTAACTACCTGTTCAATTCTACCGGATCGCCGAGCTTTGATGATCAAGTATTGACATTGCCTAAAGACCGAATTTTTGCATCCGAACAAATCAGGGCTACCGGTGGATTCTTTTTGACCGATTTCACAAGCAATACTGACTCCTATGACGCACAAACGTTTTTAAATGCTGGCTATGCTATGCTCGATAATCGTTTTGGCGAAAAATCACGATTGGTTTGGGGTGTCAGGCTCGAACAGTACTATCAGAATGTGGATTACATTGACCTAAGTGGCACCAGCAGAAGTATGGACCAACAATTCACTGACATACTTCCCTCAGCAAACTATACTTATACAATCTCTGACAAAAGCAACTTCCGTGTTTCTGCTTCAAGAACGGTTTCTCGTCCTGAACTTCGCGAACTTGCTCCGTTTGAATTTTATGATTTTGTAGCCCAAACAGCTACGTTAGGCAATCCGCAATTGAAGCGTGCGACAATTAACAACGCAGACCTCCGTTACGAAATCTATCCTGCAAGCGGGGAATCAATCACGGTATCTGCTTTCTATAAAGATTTTAATGATGCCATTGAGCAGGTTCTCGATGGAAGTGCTACACCAGAGCGGAGACAGGTAGGTTTTCAAAACATGTCGAAGGCGTATTCTTATGGCGCGGAACTGGAATTGAGAAAAAGATTAAACTTTATTAATCAATCCAGCTTTTTCAACGATTTGACCATGTTTGCTAATTTGAGTTATATAAAGTCTGAAGTGGAACAAGGAAGTGCGAATTTGCAATCACGTCCCCTGCAAGGCCAGTCACCATATCTTCTCAATGGTGGAATTCAATACGCAAACGATAAAAGCGGATGGAGCCTCACCGCACTTTATAACCGCGTAGGACAACGGATTGCTTTCGTTGGAAATAACCTCATTCCTAATATTTGGGAGAATGCACGAGACGTAGTAGATTTTCAAGTGAGTAAAAAACTCATTAATAATAAGGCTGAACTCAAACTCAACGTTGGAGATCTCTTGAATCAGCGAAGTATCTTTTACTTAAATATGGATGATAAAAACGTTTATGACGGTGGTGTTGACAAGCCCTACACATCTGCCAGATTTGGTACAAACATTTCACTTTCATTCACTTACAATTTCTCTTTAGGACAACGCTAGTTACTCATTAAGAAAAATTAACATATCTCTAAAGTTGAGGTAACACGTAAAACGGAATTTTACAGCAAAATCATAACAACATGAAATTAAAAAATGCTTTTTTAGCGATTTTATCTTTGGGTGTAGCTTTTACATCATGTAAGAAAAATGATGGCCCGGAAGGTCTTGAGGATACAGTAGTTATTACTAACGGTGGAACACTAACCGGTACATACAAAAGCGGACAACGTGTAGTCGTTAATAAAGGTACGGTAACTCTGAATGGGTATACTTATTTCGAGGAGGGATCTACGTTAACGATCGAACCTGGAACAGTAATTAAATCAAGCGTCGAAAACAAAGGGGCTTTGATCATTGAACGAGGTGCTAAAATTATCGCTGACGGAACTGCTTCAGCGCCAATCGTGTTCACCTCCGGCCGTGCCGCCGGTCAGCGTGCGCCTGGTGATTGGGGCGGAATAATTGTTTTGGGAAAGGCGACTACAAACCTTACCAATCCGACAATCGAAGGTGGCGTTGGAAGACAATATGGCGGTACTGTAGATACTGATAATTCAGGTATTCTACGTTACGTTAGGATTGAATACGCAGGTATAGCTGCTCAACCAGGCTCGGAAATTAACGGTTTAACCTTAGGTGGTGTTGGTTCAGGAACCGTCATCGACCATATCCAGGTTTCTTATGGAAACGATGATGCTTATGAGTTCTTCGGTGGTACCGTTAATGCGAAACACCTCATTGCTTTTGCTACCGCTGACGATGATTTTGACTTTGATAACGGCTACAGAGGTAAAATTCAATTTGCTGTAGCACTTCGTGACCCCGCATTTGTAGATGGGGGCGACGCTGGTAACGGCATCGAATGTGATAATAACGCGAACGGAACTGATGCTACGCCGCGCACACGCCCAAATATTTCTAATATGACCATTCTTGGTCCTAATGGTGCAGCAAACACGGCAGCTAACCATAATTTTGCTAACCGATTTAGAAGAGCCACTGCTTTCGTTTTAAACAACTCAGTGATGATCGGTCACCCTGATGGCGGGCTATCACTAGAATCTAACGGAACTTATTCATCCCTTATCGACGGGACATCGCAATTTAACAATAACGTAGTTTTCGCACTCGCTGCTCCATACAAACTCGGAAGTGACGTAACAGTTGCAGGTGCAACAGCAGCTGCGATCGAAGCAAAGGCAGCGGCTAGCGGTTCGGTGAAACTAACAACCTCTGCTGAAGCTGGGATAAATGGTGCATTTACCTTAAACGCCCCGAATTTCTTACCGTCTGCAGGTTCTATCCTGCTTGCAGGTGCTGCTTTCACAGGCGATCAAAATGATGCATTCTTCGAAAAAGTATCATATAAAGGTGCTTTTGGTGCGACTAACTGGACATCAGGCTGGGCAAGCTTTACACCACAAACAAACGCTTATTAGAATACATTTAGCATTGAAGCCGCCAGACCCGTCTGGCGGCTTCTTTTATTTATAGTCATGTTGCGCTACATCTTTATCACTTTCGGTTGCATCGTGCTCTTAAGTGGGTGTTCAAAGGACGAACCAGCCGTAACGCCTGAGATATTGGTAGATACTGCCGCATTGCAACCTTGCATGAGGGGAATGATATGTTATGGCTATCAAGGTGTTGTGCAGAGGCTCGATACAAATGGTAATGTGTTAAACTTGTGGAGCTTCTCCAAGGAAATCTGGACAGATACAAGTCGTACAGTTTTTCAAATTTTTGCGCCAATTCATGTAAGCCGTTTTCAATATGGACAGGAGGATTTTCTCTTTAATCGAGTGGTAAATGCTTCTTTTGTAAATTTCCGTACCGGGAAAATTGAAGTGCCTGAAGTGATTGATGGGCATATAGCAGGGGTATATATGTCCTCAGGACCGCGCACAGGTCAGTGGTTGATAGAAATGGATATCCAGGTTCAGTTTAATGAGAATTCTAGTTCACGGAGAAGATTCAAATCCAAGGAATTTCTTTAATACTACAAATAGCCGATTGTTTTCTCGAAGTGCAGAACACAGACCCACGGTGTGTTATAATTATTTTATTGTCAAGGCATCGCAACTATTTGTTTGGCGTATATTGATAAACAATTTCGTAATCAGTGTTCCGCAGCGCTGTCGTGACCTGGCCAAGTTTTAAGTTTTCCCTTTGCGGGGTCGCTTCACGGATCGTATAGGGCTTACCTTTATACATCACCGGTTTTCCAGCCGGCTTATCCAGTCCAACGGCCAACGTAATGTGTGTTGGGTACAATAAGGCAATCATAGGCAGGTCGTAGATTTCCTTAACCAGCATAAAAAACAGCGCGGCCCGGTCATCGCAGTCGCTGTAATCAGCAGACAAAGTCTGTTCAGGCGAGAGCCGTTTTTCCTTACCAAAGTGCTCGTCATCGCTCTGGTACAGAAAAGCATACCGAGTAAAACGCATCAGGTAATCAACGCCTTTTGACTGACTCATTCCGCGGGTATGCTTTCTTAACACAGGGATAAGTGACTGATATGTTTCATGGCTGAGCGGGATGTTAAAATAAGTTTCGAAATCGACACCGGGGTAATTGGCGAAAATAGCCGGAATTTCCCTGTTGACTTTAACACGAAAATGATATGCCTTGCTGCGGTACTGAAAGGCCAGCTCCTTTTCTTCGTAACTGTCGGGTGTAAAATCGGGCATTTGTGTTACCTTGTATGAAAAAGGCGCAACAGCTTCCGCAATGGCGATGTCGACCGGCTTATAGGTATTTTCGCGTTCAAACAATTTTCCGTAATCGTGATAATTCAGACAGGTGTACTTGTTGCCCTTATAATTGACATAGGGGATGTCAGAAATATCCTCCTCATTGCGAACATAAAAGATGATCTGGCCGCGACCAATGGCCAGACGGGCATCATAACCTGACTTGCAAAGCAGAAACCATTTGTACAAGGTGTAACGTGTATAATCATCATTCTTCGGACTAAGCTGTCCGGCAGTCTTGCGAATAAGCTGGTAATAGAGCCAGTCGCTCAACTTATGCTTTTCGCGAAAGGCCAGCAGCGAATCGATTATTGGCTTGTAGTTCCCGGCGTTCATCTGCCGGTAAAACCCCCTGACAGAAGCTGCGCTCAGGGGCGCCTCGACCGGAACAATACAACTGGAGTCTGCCGAAAAGTTTATAGTGCCATTGTAATAGGCAATACTGTGATTTTGCGCATGCAGGCGGCTGATGGGAAATGAGAATACGAGCAGCAGGCAAAGCCTTAAGCCCGCTCGCTGTAATCCGTTGTTCCACCTTATCTGCATCGTAGCATTCAATATACGAAAATCCCTGCATTTAAATGCGATACAGTTTCATACTGGCTGAGGGGCGGTGCGTTCTGTGTTGCAGTAACCCGGCCGGTTAAACCTGATGGTAGCGGCGGCCCTGAGGCACGAAGGCCACAGCAGACAGCAGGGCAGCAGTAGCCGAAACGTGCCGGAGCTTGCTTTCCACAAAGCTTCAAAATCAACTTTTAAAGACCTCTACAAAAAAACACAACCGTTAAAAAATGTTAAAGTAACTACGATTTAACAGCTTTTTAACAAGATCATTCTAGTTTTGCTGACGTAAATTATTTGGTTAAGATTTACAGTTTAGGTTTAGTTGATAACAAAAAACCCGGGTGGATGTCCGGGTTTTTGTTTTATGGTGATTTTCCTGGTTACAGGTTTTTTCCAAGTTTTTCGATGATCTCCATCGGTATGTTCTGCGTATCTACAACTAGGAATCCGTCAAGGCAATCGGAAAACTTGGGATCAATATTGAAACAGATAATCTTTGCATTCAGGTTCATGTATTGCCGCAACAGTACCGGAATTTTGATGTGTGTTGTTTCGATATCACCGATCAGTGAATCGAGATCTTTCAGTGATTCACTTCCTGCCACCAGCAAGTCTGTAGAAATAGGCAGCAGGTCTGCCTTAAATTTATTCTTTGGCTTGACGTATTTGGCCATTTCATAATCGAAGTGATTTCTGGTGATGTAGTCTACGATCAGTGCCTTTGAAAACTTCGAAAAACTATTGCTGATGCTCACCGGTCCGAACATGTAGCGGTACTGCGGGTTGTCGATCAGGTATTTCAGGATCCCCTTCCACAACAAAAACAGCGGCAGCGGCTTACCCTGATATTCTTTTCTGATCCACGAACGGCCGAGTTCAATGCCCTGACGCAACATCGGGTAAATCTGGTCTTTCAACTTAAACAGTTCCGAAAGATAAAAACCACGCCTTCCCATACTTTCAAGTATTTCATCACCCTTACCAATCCGGTAGGCGCCAACAATGTTTTCCAGGTTCGTGTCCCAGATAAACAGGTGGTGATAATATATATCGTAATTATCCAGGTCGATCTTTTTATTGGTTCCCTCGCCAACTTCACGGAAGGTAATTTCCCTCAGACGGCCGATTTCCCGCAAAATGTTGGGAATCTTCATTGTCGGTACAATGTAGACTTCGTAATTCTTTTCTTTCCATACTTTGAAGTCTTCAAGTGTGGCAACTTCTTCAGTGATCTCTTTACGCGATGTCTCCGGAATCACTGCTTCCGGGGTCTTCTTGCGTTTGAAAAGATTGATCGGGTTAAAGAGCTTTTTCTCCTGTTCCAGGCTTACCCCAAGTGCATAGGTACGGGCGCGCAGGAAGTCAAGCAGCTTGTTCGAGTTGTTGTTATACGAGATATCATTGATATCGATCGGTTTTCCAATCCGCACACGGATCGTTTTGCCCTGTTTGTTTAAAAATTCTGAGGGGAGTTTTGCCGTACGCAGCGTTGGATGTATAAAACTCAGAATATTGAACAGTACGCCGTTGTTGCCATGGAAATATACAGGCACAACCGGAACTTTTGCCTTGGCGATCAGCTTACCCACAACGGGGTGCCACATTCTGTCTGTAATCTGCTGGGCGTCGAGTTTGAAAGTAGAAACTTCACCGGCGGGGAAAATACCAAGTGGCACGCCGTTCTTCAGCAGGTCGAAGGTTGTTTTTAGCCCGCTGATGCTTGAAGAATGCTGTACATTTTCAAAGGGATTTACCGCAACGAAAAACTGATCAAGATTAGGGATTTTCTTCAGGATGAAATTAACCATTACCTTGGCCTCCGGCCGGACAGTGCACAGCAGTTTAACAAGCGCAAGCCCTTCCACACCGCCATAAGGGTGGTTAGCTATCGCGATGAAAGGACCGGTTTTGGGGATATTCCGAAGATCGTCTTCATCGAAAGATATAGAAACGCCTATAGTTTCCAGAACCTTATCAATAAATTCTATCCCTTCATAATGCTGATTTTTGGAGAAAACGTCATTGATGTCGTTCAGTTTCATGATCTCCATCATCAGGGCGGCAAGGCCGGGAACGCCTAGTTTATCGATTTTGGTAGCCTTCGCAAATTCTTGCGTCGTAATGATCTTCATGCAGGATAGTCGATTCGTTTGTTTTGTGTTTTGCGGAAGGCGTGCTGCGTGTAAGGTCGCTTCAATCTGCCGGCAGGAAAACCTGTATGCCGGCCGATCATCTCTGGTTGCGCATTGCCGCGAAATTTCAAAAATAAGATTTATATTTAAAAAAACTGTTACAAACCAATGATCAGAAAATGGCTGGAGCTCAATTTCAGCGTCAGCCGGCGCGAGTACAATGGCCTTGTTGCGCTGGCCGTGCTGATTCTGCTCATCCGAGTCGTATCGACGGCAATATCATGGTGGCAGCATGAACAAACGACTCCGGTTTCAGCGGCCGAACTGGTGATGATCAGGGAGCTGGAGTCTCTGCCAGAGCCACAAAGCCGTTTTTCCCCCTCCAAAAAGAACCGGCAGCAACACATGGCTTCATCGCAGCTTTTTCGCTTCGATCCCAATACAGCCAGTGTGCAGGACTGGCAACGCCTTGGTCTTTCTGCAAAGCAGGCGGCAGCTATCATCAGGTATCGGGAAAAGGGCGGAGTTTTCAGAAAAAAGTCAGATGTGGCCAGGATGTATACCATCCGCCCCGATTTGTATACCCGTCTTGAACCTTATATTGACATCGAAGAAATCGAAGTCAAGTCTGGCATTAATCAGCCGGTCGCAAAGCCGGTTGCACCCATCATTGCTTTGCATGATGCCGATTCGGCGATGCTGACCACAGTTCGCGGTCTTGGTCCGGCCTTCGCCTCGCGCATTATTCGTTATCGCGACCGGCTGGGCGGTTTTTACACCCTGCTTCAGCTGAAGGAAGTTTATGGAATGGATAGTATGAGGTTAGCACAGATTCTTCCGCAGTTAAGCCTGGACGCCGGTCGGATTAAACGCATTTTCATTAATAAGATTAATTTTGATGAGTTAAAAGGCCATCCATATCTCCGGTATAAACAAATCAGCGCGCTTATAGCCTACAGGAATCAGCATGGTCCGTTCAAAAGTGGCGAAGACTTAAAAAAAGTGGTTATTTTGCCGCCAGAAACTATCCAAAAACTGGAACCATACCTCAACTTTAATGATTGAAGACCGAATAAAAGCCGCTGTGCGCGATGTTGCAGATTTTCCAAAACCAGGTATCATTTTTAAAGACATCACACCTATCCTGAAAGACGCCATATTGTGTAAAGATATCACCGCCGCACTGGCCGAACAGGTCAGGGGGCTTGGCATCGATGTAGTTGCAGGTATAGAGAGCCGTGGCTTTTTGTTCGGCCTTGCCCTGGCTAATTACCTGGGCGTACCCTTTGTACCCATCCGGAAAGCGGGTAAGTTACCATACAAAACCATCAAACAGGAATATGCGCTTGAATATGGCACAGCTACGCTGGAACTGCATGCAGATGCACTTGAAACCGGTCAGCGCGTGCTGGTACACGACGATTTGCTGGCAACCGGCGGAACGGTTCTGGCGGCATCATCGCTCATCGGGCAGCTCGGGGCCGAAGTGGCAGGATATTCCTTCATCATCAGCCTTGATTTCCTGAACGGGCGGGAGCGTTTATCGCGGTTCAGCGATAAGATCTGGTCGCTCGCCGCCTGGGCCTGAGTGCAAAAAAAATAAAATTATTTTTCTGAGGTCTTTATGCTTGCATAATATTTTGTGTGCAGAAATTGAACTGAATACCGTTTTATTCTGTTTTCAGGCAAATAAATGATGCCCTGATCATACTGCTGAATGTTTATCATTGTGATGAAAACCAGTTCAGATATGGCAAAAGACACGATGTACACAGAAATGCAGGCCGATGCCGGCGGCGTTGAGGGTTTCGGCTTTTCCGAAACAGAAAACCAGATTCAGATCAGGCAAATGGTTCGCGATTTCGCAGAGAAGCACATTCGTCCGCACGTCATGGAATGGGATGAAGCACAGGTTTTTCCTGTAGAGCTGTTCAAAGAAATGGGTCAGCTTGGGCTGATGGGGGTGCTGGTTCCTGAAGAGTACGGCGGGTCGGGGCTGGGTTACCATGAATACGTCGATGTCATTGTGGAGGTTGCAAGGGTTTGCGGATCAATCGGTTTATCGCTGGCCGCACACAATTCGCTTTGCACCGGTCACATCCTGAACTTCGCAAATGAGGAACAAAAGCAGCGCTGGCTACCCAAACTGGCTACCGCAACATGCATCGGTGCCTGGGGCCTTACCGAAGCCGGCACGGGGTCTGATGCGCTGAGGATGCAAACCACAGCCCGGCTGGATGGCGATCACTATGTAATCAATGGTGCCAAAAACTGGATTACCCATGGTAAATCGGGAGATATCGCTGTTGTAATGGTGAGAACAGGAGAAACGGGGAAGGCTTCGGGAATTTCGGCAATTGTTGTTGAACGTGGTACGCCTGGTTTTGAAGCGGGTAAGAAGGAAAACAAACTGGGTATGCGGGCCTCAGAAACCACAGAAATGATCTTTGACAACTGCCGTGTGCCGAAAGAAAATTTGCTTGGCGCAGAAGGGGAGGGTTTCAAGCAGGCCATGAAAGTACTGGACGGCGGCCGGATTTCTATAGCAGCGCTTGCGCTTGGTATTGCAAAGGGTGCCTTTGACGCGGCGGTGAATTATGCAAAAGAACGGCAGCAATTCGGGCAGCCTATTGCGAATTTTCAAGGCATTAGCTTCAAACTGGCAGATATGGCTACAGAGATCGAGGCAGCAACCCTGTTGATCCGACAGGCCTCCGACCTGAAAAATCGTCAACTGCCGGTTACAAAAGTATCTGCCATGGCCAAATATTATGCCTCAGAGGTGTCGGTACGTACGGCGACCGAGGCGGTGCAAATCTTCGGGGGCTACGGCTATACAAAAGACTTCCCCGTCGAAAAATACTATCGCGACGCCAAACTTTGCACAATTGGCGAAGGGACCTCCGAAATTCAGAAGATCGTTATTGCGCGCGAGGTCCTTAACTTATAATTGTCCATTCTAACCAAATATTCATATGAGCGATCCGGCAGCCATTCAGGTGCCGGATTTTTTTTGGAAGTGCTCCTTCATGAAGATAACTTACAGTCGAAAACCCCGGGCGGCTGAAAGGCCGTGATTAGCCTTGCACATTCTGCCATGGATTTGTTGATTCAGCCTTCCATTTTCGGTTGGGCAGAGGCGCCGGACAATCAGTTATAGCGCCTGATCCATATGCTGTTCGGCCGGAGGCGGGGTGCCCAGGACTTCTATCTATATTTCAAATCAGTACTTGCAAAATAACTAATTAACCGTATATTTGCAGTCCTTAAAAAACGAAAGGAGGTATCAACGTTATGATCATTATCAACATTAAAGACGGCGAATCATTGGATAAAGCCTTGAAACGCTTCAAAAAGAAATTTGAAAAAACAGGTGTATTAAGAGAGCTTCGCAGTCGTCAGGCATATGAGAAACGTTCCGTAACCCGTCGTACACAGGTTAAACACGCTATCTACAAACAGGGCTTGCAACAGGAAGCCGGTCTTTAAGACTACTGTTCTATCATATTCTGAGCCCCTTGCAATTTTTTGCAAGGGGCTTCTTTTTTGATTTGGACCAAACTTTATGCGACCGAAAGTGTAGCCATGTTGGCGCCTGGTTATGAAAAGGCGGCCGCACCCTTTTGTTATCTTAAAACTATTTGTAAATTGACTTTTGCAACAGCGCGCGATCATATGTATACCGAGGCATTTCTAAGTTACCTTCAGTACGAAAAACGATACGCCGTACATACGCTCACTGCCTACAGGAAAGATCTGGATGACTACTGTCTGTATCTTCAGGAGGCATTTGACCTTACGGCAGAGGCTGCGCTGCACAATGAAATCAGGAGTTATGTAGTTTCATTGATGGATGCAAAGCGATCGGCAGTTACCATTAACCGCAAATTGTCTGCTTTGCGTTCGTTTTATAAATTTCTCCTGGCATCGGGCCGTATTGCCAAAAACCCGATGTTGCTTGTTAAAGCGCCGGTGGTGCCGAAAAAATTACCTGTCTTTGTAGATGACCGGAAGATGGACCAGTTGCTTGATGGAACAGATATCTTCGATGATACGTTTGCCGCCAGGCGAGACCGGCTTGTGCTCGAACTGCTGTTTGGTACAGGCATGCGTCTGAGCGAACTGACCGGACTGAATGAAAACAGCGCAGACCTGAAGAATGGCATGATCCGCGTATTGGGAAAAAGAAGTAAGGAGCGGCTGATCCCGCTTACCCCGGCGCTTGCAGTTGAACTGGAGAAATACCTTGCTGAGAAATCAATGCAAAATTTCGACAACAAATCGAATGCACTAATCGTTACAAATACAGGTACACGGGCTTATGCCCGGTTGGTTTACCGGATCGTAAACCGATATCTGTCTTATGTGTCTACGCACGATAAAAAAAGCCCGCACGTACTGCGGCACTCGTTTGCAACGGGACTGTTAAACAGGGGGGCTGATTTAAATGCGATAAAAGAGCTGCTCGGGCATTCAAGTCTGGCGGCGACCCAGGTGTATACGCATAATTCAGTTGAAAGACTTAAATCAATTTATAAACAAGCCCATCCGAAGGCTTAAAAAAAGGAGGAAACATGAAAATCAGAGTTCAGTCGATCCATTTCAGCGCTGATCAGAAATTGTTGAGCTTTATTCAGAAGAAGGTAGACAAACTTGATCAGTTTTTTGATCACATCATCAGCGGAGAAGTTTATCTGAAGCTTGAAAATGTAGAAGATGAGTCGAACAAGATCAGTGAGATTAAATTGATCGTACCTGGCGGAACGTTGTTTGCGAAAGAACAGTGCAAATCGTTTGAAGAGGCAACCGACCTGGCAATTGAGTCCTTACGGAAGCAGGTTAATAAACATAAAGATAAAACACGTGCAAAATTAAGTGAGCACAAAACGATCCTTACCGGCGACGAAGTTGCTGACTATTAGGGAGCTACTTTCCGGTAAGTAAGAATACGTGTTCGGCGGCTGAAAAGTCGCCGAATTTTTTTTCTAAAATTATTTGCGGGTGTATGATTTTGTTGTAGATTTGCATTCCATTTCGGAAGGGGCATGAGGCCAGAAACGAAGTGGTTTGTTCTCTGAATGATGAAATACTTAAACATTGTTTGTCTGAAAAGACAGCGATGATCCACATAAGCCTCCTTAGCTCAGCTGGTAGAGCAACTGACTTGTAATCAGTAGGTCATTGGTTCGATCCCGATAGGAGGCTCTTTTTATGTATGCCGGGTTATATGCCCGGCATCATAATCGGGGGGAGATACCAGAGTGGCCAAATGGGACAGACTGTAACTCTGTTGTCGCAAGACTTCGAAGGTTCGAATCCTTCTCTCCCCACCAACCCAATGAGTGTAGGTTTGAGTGAATACATGAACGGGCGGTCTGCGTTCGTTTTTATGAAACAACCAATCTATTCGATCATTACGCGGAAGTAGCTCAATTGGTAGAGCGATAGCCTTCCAAGCTATAGGTTGCGGGTTCGAGACCCGTCTTCCGCTCCAGTACATTTACGTTTACGATGCACATTCGGTAATCGTTGCAGGTTAAACTAACCTGGCGTAAATTGAAAGCCGAAGTAGCTCAGCGGTAGAGCACTTCCTTGGTAAGGAAGAGGTCGTGGGTTCAAGTCCCATCTTTGGCTCATGATCAAACGGCTTTGTTAAATCATCCGGCAGGTATGGTTGAACAAGGTTTTTTGTATTGCAATTGTATAGAACAACAGTAATAAAATAAAAAAGTTAACCTACTAATTAGTTATAAAAAATGGCAAAAGAAAAATTTGACCGGAGTAAACCGCACTTGAACATCGGTACAATCGGTCACGTTGACCACGGTAAAACCACTCTGACTGCAGCTATTACAAAAGTACTGTCTGACGCAGGTTTATCTGAGGCCCGTTCATTCGATTCAATTGACTCAGCTCCTGAGGAAAAAGAAAGAGGTATCACCATCAATACTGCTCACGTTGAGTACTCAACTGCTAACCGTCACTATGCACACGTTGACTGTCCAGGTCACGCGGATTATGTGAAAAACATGGTTACAGGTGCTGCACAGATGGACGGTGCGATCATCGTGGTTGCGTCTACAGACGGTCCGATGCCGCAAACTCGCGAGCACATCCTTTTGGCTCGTCAGGTAGGTGTACCTTCATTGGTTGTGTTCATGAACAAAGTGGACATGGTTGATGACCCTGAATTGTTAGACCTTGTTGAAATGGAAGTTCGTGAACTTCTTTCATTCTACGAATTCCCTGGTGATGATATCCCTGTTATCCGTGGTTCTGCCCTTGGTGGTTTGAATGGCGAGCCTCAGTGGGTTGAAAAAATCATGGAACTGATGAACGCTGTTGACAGCTACATCCCAATTCCTCCACGTCTGACTGACCTTCCTTTCCTGATGCCAGTAGAGGACGTATTCTCAATCACTGGTCGTGGTACAGTTGCTACCGGTCGTATCGAGCGTGGTCAGATCAACTCTGGTGATCCTGTTGAGATCCTGGGTATGGGTGCTGAAAACCTGAAATCAACCGTAACTGGTGTGGAAATGTTCCGCAAAATCCTTGACTACGGTGAAGCAGGTGATAACGTAGGTCTGTTGCTGCGTGGTATTGAGAAAACTGATATCCGTCGTGGTATGGTAATCTGTAAACCAGGTTCAGTAACTCCTCACACTGATTTCAAAGCTGAGATCTATGTATTGTCTAAAGCAGAAGGTGGCCGTCACACTCCATTCTTCAACAAATACCGTCCTCAGTTCTATTTCCGTACCACAGACGTAACCGGCGAGATCTCTCTTGCAGAAGGTACTGAAATGGTTATGCCTGGCGATAACGTTACCATCACTGTAAAGCTGATCAACGCAATCGCAATGGAAAAAGGTCTTCGTTTCGCTATCCGTGAAGGTGGCAGAACCGTAGGTGCAGGTCAGGTAACTGAAATCTTGAAGTAACAATAGTTGGTACAACGTATTTAGTATCATAGCAGGTCACTGCCAGATACTAAATACAAAGTGCCAAGTATAACAATAAGTAGTTGGTAAAGGGTATTTAGTACTTAGGCGGCTTACCGAACAGGTGCTAAATACCATACTACCAAATACTTACAATACACGGGAATAGTTCAATGGTAGAATAGAGGTCTCCAAAACCTTTGATCAGGGTTCGAATCCTTGTTCCCGTGCAAAAAACTAAATATGGCTAAGGTAGTTGATTTTGTAAAAGAATCGTACGATGAAATGACCCAGAAGGTGACCTGGCCTTCATGGGGAGAATTGCAGAGCTCTGCTATTCTTGTGCTGGTTGCGTCTCTTATCATTGCGTTGTTGATCTTCGCTATGGATAAAGGCTCTACTTTCGTTCTGGATACGTTTTATAAATCACTTTCAAATTAATACAGGCTCATGAGCGATCAGTTGAAATGGTATGTAGTACGGGCCGTTAGTGGTAAAGAGAAAAAGGTTAAACAATATATCGACGCAGAAATCGGCCGTTTAGGACTTTCTCACCTCGTTCCGCAGGTATTGATCCCGATGGAGAAATACTATCAGATGCGCGACGGAAAAAAAATCGCCAAAGAACGTAACTACTATCCAGGCTATGTATTGATCGAAGCTGCCCTTGACGGTGAGCTTGAGCACGTGATCAAAAATATTAATAGCGTAATCGGTTTCCTTGGCGACAAGGCCGGCAATGCTATCCCGATGCGCCAGGCAGAAGTTAACCGTATTCTTGGTAAGGTTGACGAGATGAGTGAGCAGGGCGAAATGATGAACGTACCTTATTACGTTGGTGAGAACATCAAAGTAATGGACGGACCATTCAACGGTTTCAGTGGCGTGATCGAAGAAGTGAACGAAGAGAAGAAAAAACTGAAAGTAATGGTCAAGATCTTCGGACGAAAAACGCCGCTCGAACTTAACTACATGCAGGTAGAGAAAGAGTAGATCGATACATCATAATTTGATAAGAGGTCCTTTTAGTCTGATGGTTTTGCCCGCAGGTTAAAAGGATTTTTTGTTTAAGTTATTGGGCTGCCCGTAGATATATCATCGGGACTTGAATAGCAAAAAGCGCTGGTCGGCAAGAAATGACAGCTTAGCTACAATTTGTTTACTTTAGTTATTCCAGCTGTATTCCGTTTATGACGGGGCTGTAAAATACAGGCCGAGACACTGGAAACGGCGATGATAGGGATCTGAGGGGGGAAGCGCCAGGAATATTGACAGCGGGCTGTCAGCCACTGAAAGCGGCGATCAGCCACTGCAGAAAATCCTGAAATATAATTTGTTAATACCTTTTGCATTTATGTAAGAATACTTATATCTTTGCAGTCCCTTTATTTTTAAGGAGATAGAGGATTCTTAAATGTTACATGCTTCCAAATTTAACATTGAGTTTTAAATAAATAACACAAAATGGCAAAAGAAGTCAGTGCACTGATAAAATTACAGATCAAAGGTGGAGCTGCAAACCCGTCGCCACCCGTTGGCCCTGCATTAGGTGCTAAAGGGGTAAATATCATGGAGTTTTGCAAACAGTACAATGCTCGTACCCAAGATAAGCCAGGTAAAGTACTACCAGTTGTAATTACTGTTTATGCTGATAAGTCATTCGAGTTTATCATCAAAACCCCTCCTGTAGCTGTGCAGCTGAAAGATGCTACAAAATTGCAGAGTGGTTCTGCTGAGCCCAACCGTAAAAAAGTTGGATCGGTGACCTGGGATCAGATCAAGGCGATTGCTGAAGACAAAATGCCGGATCTCAATGCATTCACGCTGGAGTCGGCAATGAGTATGGTTGCCGGAACAGCACGCAGTATGGGTATCACTGTAACAGGTGACTCGCCCTTGAACAATTAATTCACAAAAACAGTTTACAACAGTGGCGAAATTAACAAAAAATCAAAAGAAAGCACATGCGAAGATCGAGGCTGGTAAAGCCTACACGCTTCAGGATGCGGCTGCTTTGGTGAAAGATATCACGACCACTAAATTCGATGCTTCAGTTGATATTGACATCAGTTTAGGGGTAGACCCGCGTAAAGCGAACCAGATGGTTCGTGGTATTGCTACGCTTCCTCACGGCACGGGTAAAACCGTTCGTGTTCTTGCCCTGGTTACACCAGACAAAGAAGAAGAGGCGAAAGCAGCCGGCGCAGACTTCGTTGGCTTAGACGAATACGTGTCTAAAATTGAAGGTGGCTGGACCGATGTTGACATTATCATCACTACTCCTGCATGTATGGCGAAAGTAGGTAAACTGGGCCGCGTTCTTGGTCCAAGAAACCTTATGCCAAACCCTAAATCAGGTACGGTAACCAATGAAGTTGGTAAAGCTGTAACCGAAGTTAAGGCAGGTAAGATCGATTTTAAAGTAGACAAAACAGGTATCATACACGCTTCAATCGGGAAAGTATCATTCCCTGCAGACAAGATTTATGAGAATGCACTTGAAGTGATTCAGGTTATTTCTAAATTGAAACCGTCTGCAGCAAAAGGAACTTATTTTAAGAGCATTCACATGTCTTCTACAATGAGTCCCGGAATTGCAATTGAAACTAAATCAGTAGCGGGGATCTAATCATGAACAGAGAAGAAAAACACGAAGTAGTTTCAGAGCTTCAGCAGCAAATGCAGGAGTATGGTAACTTTTATGTAACCGATACTTCAAGCCTGTCTGTTGAGCAGGTGAATAACATCCGTCGCAAATGTTTTGAAAGCGGTATCGTGATGAAAGTTGCCAAGAACAAACTGATCCGTAAAGCGATCGAAGGTCTTGATAACGCAGACGACGCAGCAGAACTTTATCCCGCACTGAAAGGCTCATCATCACTTTTGTTCGCAAAAACCGGTAATGGTCCGGCCAAGCTGATCAAAGCGCTGAGAAAAACATCAGACAAACCCGTTTTAAAAGCGGCATTTATAGATTCAACAGTATTTGTTGGTGACAACCAGCTTGATACTTTGGTAAGCCTGAAATCAAGAGAAGAGCTTATCGGAGACATCATCGGCTTGCTTCAGTCGCCTGCTAAAAACGTTGTTTCTGCCCTTAAATCGAGCGGTGGTAAAATTGCAGGTATTGTTAAAACTCTCCAGGAGAGAGAAGGGTAACGAATTCCCTTTATACAAATTCGTATTAAACTAATTATTAAAACGTAAATTTTTAAAATCTTATAAAAATGGCAGATTTGAAATCGTTTGCTGAGCAATTGGTAAACTTGACAGTTAAGGAAGTTAATGAGTTAGCTCAAATTTTGAAAGACGAGTACGGCATCGAGCCTGCTGCAGCTGCGGTTGCGGTAGCTGGTCCTGCTGCTGGTGGCGACGCTCCTGCTGCTGCTGAGGAAAAAACAGCTTTCGACGTAATCCTGAAAGAAGCTGGTGGTCAGAAACTTGCAGTTGTTAAACTTGTAAAAGACCTGACTGGCCTTGGTTTGAAAGAAGCAAAAGACCTTGTTGACGGTGCACCAAAAGAACTGAAAACCGGTGTTGCTAAAGACGAAGCTGAAGCCCTGAAAAAACAATTAGAAGAAGCAGGAGCTGTAGTTGAAATTAAGTAATCACTTAATTTCCGGCAAACGCTAAAAATTCTCAGACTCCGACTGAAAATGTCGGAGTCTTTACCCGTTTATAAGCAGCTCATTTTGTTTGGTTGATGAGCAGCTTTCACAAAAGCCAAACAAGTAGTTTATTCTTAAACTAAAAAAACTTTTAGTCCATTGGCAAATAAAGTCGAACAAAGAGTAAATTTTGCAACAAGTAAACACATCATTGATTATCCTGATTTTCTTGATGTGCAGTTGCAATCCTTCAGGGAATTCTTTCAGATCGAAACGACTTCAGACGACCGCCACCAGGAAGGTCTCTTTAAGGTTTTCGCCGAAAATTTTCCGATCACAGATTCAAGAAACATCTTCGTTTTAGAATTTCTTGACTATTTTATTGATCCGCCACGGTACGACATCCAGGAGTGTATTGAAAGGGGACTCACTTACAATGTTCCGCTAAAGGCAAAGCTTAAGCTCTCCTGTAACGATGAGGAGCATGAAGACTTTGAGACCATTATCCAGGACGTTTACCTGGGTACCATCCCATACATGACTCCCAAAGGTACTTTTGTGATCAATGGAGCAGAACGCGTAATCGTGTCACAGTTGCACCGCTCACCTGGTGTATTCTTTGGCCAAAGCCGCCACACCAACGGTACCAAGCTCTATTCGGCCCGTGTTATTCCTTTCAAAGGTTCATGGATTGAGTTTGCTACAGACGTGAACAACGTCATGTACGCTTATATTGACCGGAAGAAAAAATTCCCGGTTACTACCCTGTTGCGTGCCATCGGTTACGATTCTGACAAAGATATTCTCGAACTGTTTGACCTTGCGGACGAAGTTAAGGTTAGCAAATCAGGACTCAAAAAGTACATTGGCCGTAAACTTGCCGCCAGAGTACTCAGAAAATGGGTGGAAGATTTCGTAGACGAGGATACCGGCGAAGTGGTATCTATTGACCGTAACGAAGTCATCCTCGAACGGGAAACCATCCTTGAAGACGAACACATCGATATGGTTATCGATGCCGGCGTTAAAAGTATCATCCTGTCTAAAGACGATGGTGCCAGCCAGGCAGATTATACCATTATCTATAATACATTACAAAAGGATACATCCAACTCTGAGAAAGAGGCTGTTGAGAACATCTACCGTGCGCTGCGTAACGCAGAACCACCTGATGAGGAAACGGCAAGAGGTATCATTGACCGTCTGTTCTTCTCAGACAAACGGTATGACCTGGGGGATGTGGGCCGTTACCGCATCAACCGCAAACTAAAAATGGATACACCAGATGATGTAAAGGTATTGACGAAAGCCGATATCATTGCCATCGTGAAGTATCTGATCAAACTGATCAACTCGAAAGAAGAAGTCGATGATATCGATCACCTGTCTAACCGTCGTGTACGTACGGTAGGTGAGCAGCTGTATGCGCAGTTTGGCGTAGGTCTGGCCCGTATGGCCCGTACCATCCGCGAGCGTATGAACATTCGTGATAACGAGGTGTTCACGCCTACAGACCTGATCAACGCGCGTACACTTTCGTCAGTGATCAACTCATTCTTTGGTACCAACCAGCTTTCGCAGTTTATGGACCAGACCAACCCGTTGGCTGAGATTACCCATAAACGTCGTCTGTCTGCGCTTGGGCCAGGTGGTCTTTCGCGTGAACGTGCCGGCTTTGAGGTTCGTGACGTTCACTACACGCACTATGGCCGTCTGTGTACCATCGAAACACCTGAGGGACCAAACATCGGTCTGATCTCCTCTCTTTGTGTTCACGCCAAGATCAACAACCTTGGTTTCATCGAAACGCCGTACAAGCGGGTCGTAGATGGCAAAGTTGTGGTAGATGAGCCGGTAATTTATCTGTCTGCAGAAGATGAGGATGGAAAAACCATTGCTCAGGCCAATGCAGAGTATGACGACAAAGGTGTGTTTAACACCCCACGTGTAAAAGCACGTTACGAAGGTGACTTCCCGATCATTGAGCCTGAGAAACTTGACCTGATGGACATTGCTCCAAACCAGATCACTTCAATCGCGGCTTCGCTGATCCCGTTCCTTGAGCATGATGACGCCAACCGTGCGCTCATGGGCTCGAACATGCAACGCCAGGCGGTTCCTTTGCTGCGTCCGGAGTCTCCGATTGTTGGTACCGGTCTTGAAGGCCGCGTAGCCCGCGATTCGCGTACACTGATCAACGCAGAAGGCGACGGTGTGGTAGAGTATGTGGATGCGAATGAGATCACCATCAAATATGAAAGAACTGATGACGACCGTCTCGTTTCTTTTGAAGGTGACAGCAAAACATACAGACTGATCAAGTTTAAGAAAACTAACCAGAATACCTGTATCAACCTGAAGCCTATCGTGAAGAAAGGCCAGAAGGTGAGCAAAGGTCAGGTTCTTTGCGAAGGTTACGCAACACAGGATGGTGAACTGGCACTTGGCCGTAACCTGAAGGTGGCGTTCATGCCTTGGCAGGGCTTCAACTTTGAGGATGCGATTGTAATCAATGAGCGGATTGTTCGTGATGACATCTTTACATCACTTCATATTGAAGAGTTTGAACTTGAGGTACGTGATACAAAACGTGGTGAGGAAGAACTTACACCTGATATTCCTAACGTATCTGAAGAAGCTACCAAAGACCTTGACGAAAACGGTATCATCCGTATAGGCGCTGAGGTTAAGGAAGGCGATATCCTGATCGGTAAGATTACCCCTAAAGGCGAATCTGATCCTTCACCGGAGGAAAAACTGCTCCGCGCCATCTTTGGTGATAAAGCTGGAGACGTGAAAGATGCGTCTTTGAAAACGCCGCCTTCTATTCAGGGTGTGGTTATCGATACCAAGCTGTTCTCGCGCGCCAAGAAAACCTCGAAAGCTGAAGAGAAATCGCAGCTTGAAAAACTTGACACGAAGTACAACCGCGCAGTTGAAAAACTTAAATCGGAACTTGTAGACAAGCTGTTCCATATTGTAAACGGAAAGACCTCACAAGGGGTATTTAACATCTACAAGGAACTACTGGTAGCCAAAGGTGCTAAGTTCACCCAGAAAATTCTGGCCGACCTGGACTATAACCACATCAGCCCGAACAAATGGACTACTGACGATGATAAAAACGAGCTTATCAAACAGCTGCTGCATAACTACGGCATTCGTGTAAACGAAGAGCTGGGTGCATACAAACGTGATAAGTTTGCAATCAGCGTGGGTGACGAACTTCCATCAGGTATCGTTCAGATGGCTAAAGTATACGTAGCTAAGAAACGTAAACTGAAAGTTGGTGATAAAATGGCAGGTCGCCACGGTAACAAAGGTATTGTTGCACGCATCGTTCGCGATGAAGACATGCCATTCCTTGCTGACGGATCGCCGGTTGACATCGTGCTGAACCCACTGGGTGTACCATCACGTATGAACCTTGGTCAGATCTATGAAACCGTTCTGGGCTGGGCCGGTAAAGAACTGGGTGTGAAATTCGCTACCCCGATCTTTGATGGTGCTTCGCACGACGAGGTTGAAGAGTGGATCGCTAAGGCTGGGGTTCCGGCCTCAGGCAGAACCTATCTGCACAACGGTCTTACAGGTGAGCGCTTTGACCAGCCGACAACAGTAGGTATTATCTACATGCTGAAACTCGGTCACATGGTTGATGACAAGATGCACGCACGTTCAATCGGACCATACTCGCTCATTACACAACAGCCTCTGGGTGGTAAAGCCCAGTTCGGTGGTCAGCGTTTTGGTGAGATGGAGGTTTGGGCACTCGAGGCATTCGGTGCAGCGAACATCCTGCAGGAGATCCTGACTGTGAAGTCTGACGACGTGATCGGAAGGGCTAAGACCTACGAAGCGATCGTTAAAGGTGAAAACCTGCCAACTCCGGGTGTACCTGAGTCATTCAATGTACTTGTACATGAATTACGCGGCTTAGGTCTGGATATTACGTTAGACTAAGTACAAGACAAAGTTGAATTCAGCTCCGGCTGTTTTCAACTTTGACTTACCACTTCAATAAAAAGAGATATGTCTTACAAAAAGGATAATAAATTAAAAAGCAATTTCACCTCGATCACGATCAGCCTGGCTTCTCCGGAATCCATTCTTGAGCGTTCGAGCGGTGAAGTGTTGAAACCCGAAACCATTAATTACCGTACCTACAAACCCGAACGCGACGGTTTGTTCTGCGAGCGTATTTTTGGTCCGGTAAAAGATTACGAGTGCCATTGCGGTAAATACAAACGTATTCGCTACAAAGGCATTGTCTGCGATCGTTGCGGTGTGGAAGTAACAGAGAAAAAGGTTCGCCGCGAGCGCATGGGACACATCAACCTGGTGGTTCCTGTAGCACACATCTGGTATTTCCGTTCGTTGCCAAATAAAATCGGTTACCTGCTTGGCCTGCCAACCAAAAAACTTGACCTTATCATTTATTATGAGCGGTATGTAGTTATTCAGGCTGGCCTGATGGGCGAAGAAGGTATCCAGTACATGGACTTCCTGACAGAAGAAGAGTACCTGGATATCCTGGATAAACTGCCAAAAGAAAATCAATACCTGGACGATAAGGATCCAAATAAATTCATCGCTAAGATGGGTGCTGAGGCACTCGAAGACCTGTTGAAGCGTATTGATCTGGATACTTTGTCTTATGACCTGCGTCACCAGGCTGCAAATGAAACTTCACAGCAACGTAAAAACGAAGCCTTGAAACGCCTTCAGGTTGTTGAGGCTTTCCGTGGTGCAAATACCCGGATTGAGAACAACCCAGAATGGATGATCGTGAAGATTGTTCCTGTAATTCCGCCGGAACTTCGTCCGCTTGTGCCATTGGAAGGTGGTCGCTTCGCAACATCCGATCTGAATGACCTTTACCGCCGTGTAATCATTCGTAACAACCGTCTGAAAAGACTGATCGAGATCAAAGCGCCTGAAGTGATCTTACGTAACGAAAAACGTATGCTTCAGGAAGCTGTAGACTCGTTGTTCGATAACTCACGTAAAGTCAATGCGGTTAAAACCGAAGGTAACCGTGCCTTGAAATCACTTTCAGACATCCTGAAAGGTAAACAAGGCCGTTTCCGTCAGAACCTTCTTGGTAAACGTGTCGATTACTCTGCACGTTCGGTAATTGTTGTAGGTCCAAACCTTAAACTCCATGAGTGCGGTTTGCCGAAAGACATGGCCGCCGAGTTATTCAAACCGTTTATCATCCGTAAGATGATTGAGCGTGGTGTGGTTAAAACGGTAAAATCTGCTAAAAAGATTGTAGACCGTAAAGACCCGCTGGTTTGGGACATTCTTGAAAATGTATTAAAAGGTCACCCGGTTCTCCTTAACCGTGCTCCTACGCTGCACCGTCTGGGTATCCAGGCATTCCAGCCGAAACTTGTAGAAGGAAAAGCAATCCAGCTTCACCCGCTTGTGTGTACTGCGTTCAACGCCGACTTTGACGGTGACCAGATGGCTGTTCACCTTCCGCTTGGCAACGCTGCAATTCTTGAGGCGCAGGTATTGATGCTGGCTGCACATAACATTCTGAACCCTGCCAATGGTACGCCAATTACGGTTCCTTCTCAGGACATGGTTCTGGGTCTGTACTATATCACAAAAGGCCGTCGCACAGACGAAACCCGCGTGGTTAAAGGTCAGGATGCCGTATTCTATTCGCCTGAAGAGGTCATCATTGCTTACAATGAAAAACAAGTGGACCTGCATGCTTTCATTCGTGTAAAAGTGAATGTGAAAGAAAATGACGGAACCACCGTAAATAAACTGATCGAAACTACCGTTGGCCGCGTACTGTTTAACCAAATGGTGCCGGAAGAGGTAGGTTACATCAACGAACTGCTTACCAAAAAATCACTCCGCGACATTATCGGCGAGGTAGTGAAAATTACGGGTATGGCACGTGCGTCAAAATTCCTTGACGATATTAAAGAACTCGGATTCCAGATGGCTTTCCGCGGCGGACTGTCGTTCAACCTCCAGGATGTTAACATTCCGGTTGAGAAACATACGTTGCTTGAGCAGGCTGCAGCAGAAGTTGAAGAGGTGCGGAACAACTATAACATGGGTTTCATCACCAACAACGAGCGCTACAACCAGATCATCGATATCTGGACCCGTATCAACAACAGGCTTACATCATATGTAATGACCCAGTTGTCTAATGACAACCAGGGCTTCAACTCGGTGTACATGATGCTTGATTCAGGTGCCCGTGGTTCGAAAGAGCAGATTCGTCAGCTCTGCGGCATGAGGGGTCTGATGGCCAAACCTCAGAAATCAGGTTCAGGCGGCGAGATCATCGAGAACCCGATCCTTTCAAACTTTAAAGAAGGTCTGTCGGTACTCGAGTACTTTATCTCTACCCACGGTGCCCGTAAAGGTCTTGCGGATACGGCTCTGAAAACAGCGGATGCCGGTTACCTGACCCGCCGTTTGCATGATGTTGCACAAGACATGATCGTGAACGACGAGGACTGCGGAACACTGCGTGGTATTTACACAACTGCACTGAAAGACAATGAAGATATCGTTGAGCCATTGTACGAGCGTATTCTCGGTCGTACTTCGCTGCACGATGTTTACAACCCGCTTAACGGCGAATTGATGGTAGGTGCTGGTGAAGACATCACTGAAGAGATCGGTAAAGCAATCGAGGAATCACCTGTTGAAGGTGTTGAGATCCGCTCAGTACTGACCTGCGAAGCCAAACGTGGTGTGTGTGCACTTTGTTACGGACGTAACCTGGCAACAGGTAAACGCGTTCAGCGCGGTGAAGCTGTCGGTGTAATCGCTGCACAGTCTATCGGTGAGCCGGGTACACAGCTTACACTTCGTACCTTCCACGTGGGTGGTACCGCATCGAACATTGCTGCAGAATCGCAGATCAATGCTAAGTTCGACGGTGTAATCGAATTTGAAAACATCCGTACGGTTGATACCGAAACTGAAGATGGAAACATCCAGGTGGTTCTAGGCCGTTCAGGTGAGTTCAGGATTGTTGAGCCTGGAAGTGGCCGTGTAATCATGACGAATAATATTCCTTATGGTGCCTACCTGTATGTTAAAGAGGGTGATCAGGTTACCAAAGGTGATAAGATCTGTTCATGGGACCCTTATAATGCCGTTATCATCTCAGAATTTGCGGGTAAAGCAGAATTCGATGCCATTATCGAAGGCGTTACCTTCCGTGAAGAGTCTGATGAGCAAACCGGTCACCGT
Source organism: Pedobacter sp. SYP-B3415 (assembly GCF_004138205.1). Taxonomy (GTDB): domain Bacteria; phylum Bacteroidota; class Bacteroidia; order Sphingobacteriales; family Sphingobacteriaceae; genus Pedobacter. Next base: position 63,649 of record NZ_RXNQ01000036.1, on the reverse strand, counting down.
GAAAAAGTAATTATCGATACCCGCGATAAAACCAAGAACCCGTCTATCCGTATCGTTGACAAGAAAGGCGATATGGTAAAAGGTTACAACATTCCTGTTGGTGCGCACATCGCGATCGACGAGGGCGAAGCAATCAAGACAGGTAAGGTTATTGCAAAAATTCCAAGAGCAACCGGAAAAACCCGGGATATTACCGGTGGTCTTCCGCGTGTAACCGAGCTTTTCGAAGCACGTAACCCGTCTAACCCGGCTGTAGTGACCGAGATTGATGGTGTGGTAACACTTGGCGGTATCAAACGTGGTAACCGTGAGATCACAATCGAATCGAAAGATGGCGAAGTAAAAAAATATCTTGTTCCATTGTCTAAACACATCCTTGTACAGGATAATGACTTTGTGAAGGCAGGTATGCCGCTTTCAGACGGTTCAATCTCACCGGCAGACATTCTTGCAATCAAAGGACCTGCTGCAGTTCAGGAGTACCTGGTAAATGGTATTCAGGAAGTTTATCGTCTGCAGGGCGTGAAAATCAATGACAAACACTTCGAGGTCATTGTTCACCAGATGATGCAGAAAGTTCATATCGAAGATCCGGGTGATACCCGTTTCCTTGAAAATGAGTCTGTAGACCGTTGGGACTTTACCGAAGAGAACGACTCGATTTACGATCAGAAAGTGGTTGTAGACGCGGGAGATTCTACCGCCGTGAAACCTGGCCAGATCCTGTCGCTGCGTAAACTGCGTGATGAAAATTCACAGCTGAAACGCAAAGACATGAAACAGATCGAAGTTCGTGACGCACGTCCGGCTACGGCCAGTTCTATGCTGCAGGGTATTACCCGTGCATCACTGGGTACAAAATCGTTTATCTCGGCGGCATCCTTCCAGGAGACCACCAAGGTTCTGAACGAAGCTGCAATCGCAGGAAAACGCGACAGCATGCTTGGTCTGAAAGAAAACGTGATTGTGGGTCACCTGATCCCGTCTGGTACCGGTGTACGCGGTTACGAACGCATCATCGTTGGTTCGCAGGAAGAGTACGACAAACTACTTGCTTCAAAACAGGAAGAAGTCGAAGCATAAGCTTTTCTTCTGATAGATATAATCCCGGTCTGGTTGCAGACCGGGATTTTTTGTTTATGATCAGGGTGGACACGGAGCTCGTTAGAAGGTCTTTTATTATAAACTTGTTTGTTCAGTTTCCGACCTTTAACTTTAGACTTTCAACTTTTCACTTTAAACTTTTCACTTTAGACTTTACACTTTACACTTTTAACTTTTCACTTTAAGAGGTATGCAGGAAGAACAACCACAAGACAACCAGCTTAACATAGAACTTTCAGAGGAGATAGCAGAAGGGATTTTTTCTAACCTGGCCATCATAACGCATTCAAATACTGAGTTTGTGCTCGATTTTATCCGGGTAATGCCTGGTATTCCCAAAGCAAAGGTGAAGTCGCGCATTATCCTTACGCCCGAACACGCCAAACGGCTTATGCAGGCCATGCAAGACAACATAGAAAAATTTGAGGCCATAAATGGCCGGATAAAAATGCAGGATGAACCGCCGTTTCCGATGAATTTTGGGGGGCCGACGGCTCAGGCCTGATCTTCTGCCAGGGTCTGACTAATAAGTTGTTCAATTTTTGGATACGCATCGGGCTCAAACCAATGCATGTCAGAATCTTTTCTGAACCAGGTGAGCTGACGCTTGGCAAAACGACGGGTGTTCTGTTTGATGCGGTCTACAGCTTCCTCAAGGCTGCTTTCTCCATCGAGATAATTGAAAAGTTCGGAATAACCCACCGTTTGTAAGGCGTTGAGCTCCCGGTATGGAAGGAGAGAGCGCACTTCATCAAGCAGTCCTGCAGACATCATCATGTCTACCCGGTTGTTGATGCGATTATACAATACAGCCCGGTCTGTGTTCAGGGCAATGCGGAGAATCTTAAATGGCCGGATCTTACGACGCTGTGTGCGCATGGCAGAAAGCTTCTGGCCTGTAGAATAAAAAACCTCCAGGCCCCTGATCATACGCTGAGGATTGTTCAGGTCTACGATCGCAGCATATTCCGGATCAACCTCCTTTAAACGCGCTCTGATTGTGTCGATACCTTCTTCCTCATGCAAGCGATTCATCTGCGCGCGTATATCCAGATTGATCTCCGGCATATCATCCAGGCCATTACATAACGCATTTATATAAAGCCCTGAGCCACCCACAGCAATTACGATCTGATATTTTTTAAATAACTCATCCAGCTTTGATAGCGCCGCCGCTTCGAAGTCGCCCGTACTGAATAAGGTGGAGATGCTGTGTGAGTTGATAAAATGGTGTGGCGCGGCCGCTAACTCATCTGCATCAGGTTTAGCAGTTCCGATCTCCATTTCCCGGAAAAGTTGCCTGGAATCAGCCGAAATGATTTCCGTGCGAAAATGACGCGCAAGCCTCACGGCAAGGGCCGTTTTACCGATAGCGGTCGGTCCGGCTATCACTACAAGTAACTTCCGGCTTACAGGGGTTGATGCCATTCAAAAAGTATCTGCAAGCCGCAGGCCGGTCTCGCCGCTGCTAGTAATCGTTTTTCCTGTCGTCGTCGTCGTAATTCCCGTTGTCTGAAAACTCATCTGAGAATTCATCGCCTTCGCTTTCCTCTTCCGAATCTTCTTCCTCACGTTCCTGTTCGTTGATACCCATATCGCCCATGGCCTCCAGTTCGTCTGTATCTTCGGGAACGAAGTCCATATCATTAAGGAAGTCAAATTCGTCAGATTTCGATGTTTCTGCGGCAGCCGCCGGAAGATTTTTGTCAAATATCTTCGGCGCATCGCCCACGCTTTTTGCAAGAAAAGGATATTCAATGTTCGGATCAGCGTCAAGAATAATGCGAATCAATTCAACGTGAAAATCGTACGGGCGTTCGAAATTGTAGGTATAATAAAACTTCTGATGCGGGTCTTCAATAAAGGCGCTGAGCTTGGATTTCTCCATTAGGGCTACACCCTGGTCCTCTTTCCGTTTATTTGGCAGGTAGGCAATTTCATCACCCTTGATCCAGTTGTCTGTACTTACATAGAATGAAGACGACTTGTCAGGAGCATAACCCGTTGAACGGTGAATAGCCCTGTGCAGATCTTCAAAAGTCTGGTTTGATTTGATGTCGATTTCACGCGAAATCTCATCATAGTCTTCGAAAGTGATTTTAAATTTATAAATAGCCATATACCAATCCGCCTGACGGCGCCGCCCTTTTTTTGTCTATGCCTAAACAGCAGAGAAAACGCAAAGTTTATAATAAGTGTAAAATTAAAAATAATTATTTAATACCTGATCAATGGATGTACCCTGTGCCTATCCTCATTATTTTGCCTGCAGTCCCATCTTCCCGGCAGTCTGCAACATAAACTGAATCGCTTCTTCACGGTCATTCCTTATTTCGCCTTCCAGAATGGCCTCGCGAATTGCATTTTTTATGAGGCCGACTTCTCTGCCAGGTGCCAGGCCAAATGTATCCATGATATCTGTGCCGCTAATAGGAGGCTGCCAGTTTCTAATCTGGTCGCGTTCTTCCACATCTTTAAGCTTTTGTTGAACCAGCTCGAAGTTGCTGCGGTACTTTTTGATCTTGTATTCGTTTTTCGTTGTGATATCCGCGTTGCATAAGAGCATCAGCGCCTCAATGTCTTCACCGGCATCAAAGAGCAGGCGTCTGACGGCCGAGTCGGTAACAACTTCCTGGGCAAGTACAATAGGCCGTAAATGGAGCTGTACCATCTTTTGAACGAATTTCATATGTTCATTAAGCGGCAGTTTCAGTTGCGCGAATATTTTTGGCACCATGCGCGCTCCTTTGTCTTCATGCCCATGGAATGTCCATCCATGACCTTCTTCAAAACGTTTGGTTGCCGGTTTTGCAATATCATGCAGAATTGCGGCCCAGCGAAGCCAAAGATCTTCAGAATAGAGACTCAGGTTATCAAGCACCTGTAAGGTGTGATAGAAGTTGTCCTTATGCCCCTTACCCTTAATTACATCAACGCCATATAACTGCGCCATCTGCGGAAAAATGAGCTGCAGAAGACCGGTATCAAACAGGTAATTAAAACCAACAGAGGGTTCAGGAGATAAAATGATTTTATTTAATTCGTCTGTTATCCGTTCTTTTGAAACGATGCTGATGCGCTCTTTCTGTGTTTCAATTGCGGTGACTGCTTTCTGGTCTATTTTAAAGTTCAGCTGCGACGCAAAGCGGATCGCACGCATCATGCGAAGCGGATCGTCTGAAAACGTAAGCTCAGGGTCAAGAGGTGTCCGGATCAGCCGGTTTTCCATGTCTTCAAGACCGCCGAAGGGGTCAACGAGCTGACCGTATGTTCCCGCGTTCAGGGAAATCGCCAGCGCATTGATGGTGAAATCACGACGTTGTTGGTCATCTTCCAGGCTGCCATTCTCTACAATAGGTTTCCTCGAATCGCTGCGGTAAGATTCTTTTCTCGCCCCTACAAATTCTACCTCAAGATCCTGATGCCGAAGCATAGCCGTGCCGAAATTTTTAAATACCGACACCTTCGTGTGAAGTTTTTTGCCCGCCTTTTCTGCAAAGTCGATTCCGTTTCCAAGAACAACAATGTCAATGTCTTTTGAAGAGCGGTGAAGGAAAATATCGCGCACAAAACCACCGATCACAAATGCCTGTACATTTTCTTCTGCGGCAACGCGCGCCAGGGTTTCAAACACAGGATGTGACAGGTATTGTTCCAAATTTTCTCGGGTTATATGAACCGGCCGCGCCGGGGGCCACAAAAATAAGAAATCTTATTTTCTGATAAAGGAAAATTGACCGCCAGCACCAAGTTTCATGATCGTTGAAGGTGTTTTAGGTGCGCGCAGCTCCTGTTCGAAATCTACGACGAGATCTACAGCTGATAAAATTTCTTCAGAAATGTCATCGAATGTGGCAGGAGAGGGCTGGCCACTCAGATTTGCCGAGGTTGAAACGACTGGCTTACGAAAGCGTTGCACCAGTGCCGTGCAAAAATCGTGTTTTACAATTCGGATGCCCACAGACCCGTCTGCATTGATTACTTCAGGTGCCAGATTTTTAGCGCCGTCAAAAATAAGCGTCAGTGGCTTCTCCGCATATTCGATCAGGTCGTAAGCAACATCGGGAATGTCGTTTACATAGGCAGCTAGTTTGTTGTCTGTATCAAGCAAAATAATCAGGCTTTTCTCAGCTGGGCGCCTTTTTATGTCGAGCAACTTCTTTACTGCCGTGCTGTTTGTGGCATCACAACCAAGTCCCCAGATGGTATCAGTAGGGTAGAGGATTACACCCCCGTCTCTGAGCACTTCAAGTGCCTTATCAATCTCTTGTGTTAGCATGGTCTGACATGTTAAGATAACAATTCATTAGTTGTGAAGCAAGGAGATCATCTTCGAAACGCTGTACATAAGCCGCTCCTGCAGCTACCATCTGCTGCCTGATATCTTCGTTTGCAACAATTTTATTTACGGCCGCCGCCAGCGCCTGCGGATCATCAGGCGATACATAAATACTTTCGGGTCCGCCGGCTTCCTCAAGGCAAGAGCCTGTAGCCGCAACCACCGGGATCTCACTGTGCAACGCTTCGACCAGTGGAATGCCAAAACCTTCGTACCTGGACGGATAAACGAACAGCTCTGCCGCCTGGTAAATGCCCGGCAGATCTGAAAAGGGTACCCTTGGCAGAAAGTGCACCCGACTGCTGAGCCGAAGTCGGGTTACTGCCGCCTCCACCTCTTTAAAATAGGTCGTTTTTTTACCAACCACAACAAGGTGTACATCCGCATCAATGGCTGGAAGGGCCTCGACAGCGAGTAACAGGTTTTTACGCGTTTCTATGGTCCCGACATTTAATATGTAACGCGCAGGCAGTTGATACCGGGAACGAATTGCTGAAAGATGGCTTTCCTTAAGCCTGTTTTTGAAAACCGGGTCGCAGCTTTGGTAGATCACTTCAACCCGGGAGGGATCAACATGATAAAATGATACGATATCGGCCTTTGTGCGTTCGCTGATCGCGATGATCTTGTCTGCATGCTGACAGGCATAGCGGCTTTTAAGTTTATAAATCAGCCTGTCTACCGGTTTATACCATTCAGGAAAACGAAGAAAGATCAGATCGTGTATCGTGACAACTGTGCGGATACGTGTTTTATTGATTCCGAAAGGTATTTCATGACTAAGACCATGAAAGACCTGCACCCGGTCACGAATCAGATCGCGAATGATCCCGAAACTTCGCCAGAAGAGACTTTTTGAACCCGGAAGCTTTAAAACGATGTTGTGCTGCGCCAGAAAGCGGGTCACGGCGTCATTGTCACTTCTTCTGTTCGTATAAACGAGGTATTTGTTCGCCGGGAAGTTTTTAGCCAGAACGCTGATCAGCCAGCGGCTGTAATTGCCGAGTCCTGTGGTATTGTTGGCGGCACGCTTTCCATCATACCCGATGATCAGGCTATTGAAACCAGAAAGTTCAGCTCCGGTTGCCGGAGCTGAACTTTCAGTAAAATGATATGAATCTGGCCGGGTTTCCACGCTGCCGGATTATACTGCTACGTTGTGATCTCTTAATGCGTTATTAAGCGAGGTCTTTTTGTCTGTAGACTCCTTGCGCTGACCAATAATAAGCGCACATGGCACCTGATATTCGCCTGCAGGGAACTTTTTCGTATAACTGCCCGGAATAACAACCGAACGGGCAGGAACCACACCTTTATATTCAACTGGCTCGGCGCCGGTTACGTCAATGATTTTTGTAGATGCCGTCAGAACCACGTTTGCCCCTAAAACAGCCTCTTTTTCAACGCGCACACCCTCTACAACAATAGCACGGGAGCCAACGAAACAATCGTCTTCAATGATGACAGGTGCCGCCTGAACAGGTTCCAGGACACCACCTATACCAACACCTCCTGAAAGGTGAACCCTTTTGCCGATCTGTGCACATGAACCGACTGTAGCCCAGGTATCGACCATGGTACCTTCATCTACATAAGCACCGATATTTACGTAAGAGGGCATCATGATCACGCCTTTCGCAAGGTACGCACCGTAACGGGCAAGGCCGTGTGGTACTACGCGAACGCCTCTATCCTTGTAATCGGTCTTCAATTCCATCTTATCATGGAATACAAACGGACCAACCTTTATTTCTTTCATCTCCCGGATAGGGAAATACAGGATAACGGCTTTTTTAATCCACTCATTAACGCCCCAAGAATTCAGTACCGGCTCAGCTACGCGGATTTCTCCCTTGTCAAGCTGCATAATGATGGTTTCTATGGCCTCGCAGTATTCACTGTATTCGAGCAGGGAACGGTCTTCCCAGGCGGCTTCAATGAGTTTCTTTAAATCTGATAACATTTCAATTTTTTTGCACAAAATAAATCAAAATTCTCTATTGCGCGGCTATTTTGTTCCGTAATTTTGAGTTTTATGGCAGAACAGGAAAAACTCAGAATAGACAAATACCTCTGGGCTATACGCATCTTCAAGACCCGCAGTCTGGCAACAGAGGCGTGCAAAGCAGGTCGGGTAAAATTGAAGGGGCAAAACATCAAACCCTCGGCAATCGTAAAAGTGGGCGACGTTTATCAGGTTTCGAAGGGGATAGAAAAGAAGGTGATCGAGGTCGTGGAACTTTCGTATAACCGTACCGACTCGCCAACGGCACTCAGCAAGTACAAAGACCTGACCCCGCCGGAAGAAACGCATGGGTTCAAATCGATGTTCCATGCGCCGGTGCTCAAACGCGATCGCGGAAGCGGCAGGCCGACCAAGAAGGATCGCCGGGAAACCGACGGCCTGATCGGCGGAATGTTTGACGAGGAAGAAGATTAAAATTTACGCAAGACCGGGAGGGATGGTCCAGCCTTGCATTCAGCCGTCAGGATTTAGCGGAGGCATGCAGCAGCTTTAACCGTTCAAAATGGCGCATGCGGTAAGCCATCATCGCTGTACGCCCCAGCTTGTTCAGCAGCCGGTAATTCACCACTGCACCCACTGCTGCTCCAACACCGGGTATCAGCTGGGCCATTTTTGCCAGGTCAATATAATCGCGGTACTCCTGCTGAAATTTTCGCCAGTCAAATTGCTCAGAATTCTCGGGTAGCAGCGTAGGGCGCGTGTCCCAGTTCTGCATGCGTGCAAAAACCTGATGTGTTCCTTCTTTGCTGGAAAATGCAAGCTGGAAAATGTGAAGAATGAACAGCCTCTCCTTGAAATCTTTGACATCATAACCATACAGCGAAGCAAGTTCAAAAAGCAGCTTGATCTTGATGCCGATCAGAATGGGGAAATCCGCCAGGCTCATCAGGAAACCGCCGGCGCCGGTTATGCCACCTTCAGCTGCGCCCGTCTTGCGATAACTCTCAATTTTCTGCTTTACCAGCGCTTCACGGTGTACCAGGCTGATCTCTTGCGGCGGATTACTGGTCGTTGTATACTTCGAGCCAAACAGTACAAGCTGTACCATCGATTTGACGGCGGTCGTTATGCCGCTATGAACCTTTTCAGGTATATATCCATTGAGTTTCTGCTGGACCTTTTTTGTTACCTGGTCATAAAGTCCGGGTTTTTTCAGCAGTTTAAACTGCCATTCCATTAGTTCCGTCCTGATTTTTTCTTCGTAGCTCATCATAATAGAAATAACGAACGCCGAAGGCTAATGTTGAAGAATTTCTGAAACCTGTTTCGGTGGAGTCAGGGTCATTCCCCACAATCATACCTTCCGACAATCATACTTGCACGAATTAGACGGTTAAAAAGAAAAAATGTTACCTGTTAACCTATTGACGGGATGATGATAAAAGTGTAGATTTAGGCTAATGATCTTCGCCGGTAATCAATACGGGCCATTAAACGGGGAAGTTATGGCCGCTGAACGCAAACAACAAACTATAGAGGTGAATGGCCGGCGGTGTGCCGGCCTTTCTAATAGTGAGGCCGGCTTTCTGCCCTTACCCATTCCTGAAAAGCCTGGTTTGCCTCGGTGCGCATCAGCTGCACGATTTCCAGCCGGCGTTCTGACATGGGTTTTTCGAGTTCCTCGTAAATAAACTGGTCATCAAAACCAATTGCGGCAGCGTCTTCTTTTGTATTTCCATAGTAGATTGTCTGGATCCGTGCCCAATAAATTGCGCCTAAACACATCGGGCATGGCTCGCAGCTTGTATAGATTACGCAGCCGCTGAGGTCGAAGGTGCCCAGTTCAGTACAGGCCAGGCGAATTGCAGCTACTTCGGCATGGGCCGTCGGATCATTCGTGCTGGTTACCTTGTTGGCACTGCGTGCCACCACCGCTCCGTCTTTTACGATCACAGCGCCAAAAGGGCCGCCCTTCAGGCTGCTTACGTTCTGTTCGGCCAGTTCAAGGGCCATTCTCATAAATTTTTCGTGGTTCAGGGTGTCTTGCATGGCTCAGCAACAACAAAAAAAATGCCCCGAATACGGGGCATTGTGTACGTTAACCGGCAAACCGGTTTATTTTTTTGCCTTTTTATAATCTTCGTTAAGGCCTTTGATCACTTCAGACGTTACGTCAAGACTTTCGTCGGCAAAAAGAATGGTTCCGTTACCGCGTGTGTAACTCATCACCATTTTGTAACCTTTGTCTTTTGCGTACTTTTTTAAATAGTCTGCAACGCGGTCGTAAAGCTTTTCGTTTTCCTGGGCCTGCTCATTCTGGAATGCTGCACCGGCATTCTGTTGATAAGCCTGCAGTTCCTGTTGTTTACGCGCAAGACGCTCTTCAGTTGCTTTGCGCTGATCTGCAGAAAGTGTTTGTGCCTGCTGCTGGTATTGCGCCACTTCGCGCTGAAAGGCCTGACCCTTTGCAGTAAGGTCTGACTGTGCATTCTTCGATTTGCCGTCAAATTTCGACTTCAGGTCTTTGTAATAGTCATATTTGTTCAGCAGTGAATCAGAGTTTACGAATACGATCTTATCTGAAGCTGAAACGGGTGCGGCACCCTCAGTTTTGGCAGTCGTAGAGGTAGTTTTAGGCGTTTCGTTTTTGCATGCAGCAAACGCAGAAATCATTGCGGCAGCGGCAAAAATACCGAACACATTCAGGGTTCTTCTTTTCATTCTCTTCAATAAATTTCAACAAATATAAAAATCAAATTCAAGTATCCGAGAAAATGCACTGAATTGTGCGAAAGGCCCTTCCAGGTCAAATAAATTATCCACATCGTAGGCCGTCTGGCGTATTTTTCGTATTTTTGATACTTATTGTTTATACACATTTATGAGCGAAGAAAAAGATCCGATGTCAACATATTCGGCAGATAATATCCAGGTTCTGGAAGGTTTGGAAGCGGTGCGAAAGCGCCCTTCGATGTATATAGGCGATACCGGAGTGAAGGGTCTGCACCACCTGGTTTATGAGGTGGTAGACAACTCGATCGATGAAGCCCTTGCCGGCTACTGTACCGACATTCTGGTTACCATTCATGAAGGCAATTCAATTACTGTAGAAGATAACGGACGCGGTATACCTACCGGCATTAACAAAAAAGAAGGCAAATCGGCCCTCGAGATCGTTATGACGGTGTTACACGCGGGTGGTAAGTTCGATAAAGACACCTACAAGGTTTCCGGCGGTTTGCACGGTGTGGGTGTAAGTTGTGTGAATGCATTATCTACACATGTAAAGACAGTTGTTCACCGCGAGGGAAAGATATTTACCCAGGAATATGAGCGCGGGAAACCGCTGTTTGACGTAAAGGAAATTGGCGTATCTGACCGTACCGGTACCATTCAGACTTTTCAGCCGGATGCAGAAATCTTTACCCAGACAACTGAATACAAATATGACACACTTGCAGCGCGTCTGCGGGAGCTGGCGTTTTTGAACAAAGGTATCAGGCTTACGCTGACAGATGAACGTGAAAAAACCGAAGAGGGTGCGTTTCTTTCTGAGACGTTTTTCTCTGAGGGCGGTCTGCGCGAATTTGTTAAATTCCTGGACGGCACGAGGGTTCCGATCATTCCTGAGCCGATCTATGTAGAGGGCATGCGTCAGGGAATTCCTGTTGAGCTTGCGCTTCAATACAACGACAGCTATAGCGAAAACGTTCACTCGTATGTGAACAACATCAATACGCATGAAGGGGGTACGCATATCGCAGGTTTCCGCCGCGGTTTAACGCGTACATTAAAAACCTATGCAGACAAGTCAGGGCTTTTAAAGAACCTTAAAATCGAGATCACCGGCGATGACTTCCGCGAAGGGCTTACCGCTGTTGTATCTGTTAAAGTAGCAGAACCGCAGTTTGAGGGACAGACCAAAACCAAACTTGGCAACTCTGAAGTGATGGGTGCTGTAGACGTGGCGGTTGGTGAAGCGCTTGGTGCCTATCTGGAAGAGAACCCTAAAGAAGCCAAGATGATCGTACAGAAGGTTGTTCTGGCCGCCACTGCACGTGCCGCTGCAAGGAAAGCGCGTGAAATGGTTCAACGCAAAAGCGTGATGGGTGGTTCGGGCCTTCCGGGAAAACTTGCTGACTGTTCTGACAGCGATCCTGAGCGTTGCGAAATTTTTCTGGTCGAAGGTGATTCAGCGGGTGGTACCGCCAAGCAGGGGCGTGACCGTAATGTACAGGCCATTCTTCCGCTTAAAGGAAAGATTCTGAATGTGGAGAAAGCGATGGAACATAAGATCTATGAAAATGATGAGATCAAAAATATGTTTACCGCGCTTGGTGTAAGTATAGGTACACCTGAAGATGATAAGGCGCTGAACTTAGACAAACTTCGTTATCATAAGATCATTATCATGACGGATGCGGATATCGATGGCTCGCACATCACGACGCTGATCCTGACCTTCTTCTTCCGTTATATGAAACAGCTCATCGAAGCCGGTTACGTATACATCGCTTCGCCACCGCTTTACCTGGTTAAAAAAGGTAAGGAGCAGGAGTACTGCTGGAATGATGACCAGCGTGATGCTGCCATTCAGCGTCTTAAAGGTGCAGGCAAAGAAGACAGTGTACACGTACAGCGTTACAAAGGTCTTGGTGAGATGAACGCAGAACAGCTTTGGGAAACCACCCTGAATCCGGCGACCCGTACGCTGATGCAGGCCACTATTGAAAGCGCTGCAGAATGCGATCATACCTTCTCAATGCTGATGGGCGATGAAGTAGCACCGCGCCGTGAATTTATCGAGAGAAACGCTAAATACGCAAAGATCGACGCATAGCCGTTTGAATCATAAAATAAGAAAGGTTGCCACCGCTAGGAGGCAACCTTTTCTTTTAATCCGACTGTGGCGCAGCATGCTACAGTTTAACCGATTCTGATTTTTCTTTGAGCGACTGAAGTCCGCTTTCAAAGTCTTTACCAATCATGCCGTCCATCATCAGGGACATCCACTTGCTTGCTGTTCCCGAACACTCACCAGACATGGTCCATGTAACCCTGGTGCCTGATCCTGCCGGTGTGAGATCAAAACGCGTGTCTGATTCATTTTCAAAGGGTTTGATAAACCTGAGGTGGATGTTGGTTACTTTGTTCGGTGTAACTTCCGTAATCTTCATCTCCCCGCTGCCGGTTTCTTTTCCCTCCCAGGCATAGGTGTGGCCGGGTCTGGCGGTTTCACCGGATACGGTAACCTTTGCCGTCGGTTCCATTTTTGCCCAGGGATTCCATTGCCTGAAATTGTTAAAGTTGGCAATGTTCTGATATACGACGCTATCTGCCGCTTTTATTTCAGCGCTGCGGCTTACACTGTAAGTTGAGGGAAGCAGAAGTCCGCCGAGAAAAAAGATAATCGCCAGTACGGCGAGAATCGCCACAATAATTTTTAGAGCCTTCATAACAGTTGTTTTGGTTAACTGAAGTTAGGCAATTATGATAATTATTAAAAGTGTAGCGCGGTATCAGTTTCAGTCCCAAAATTAACACCGGGGCCGCCGGCATTTCCCGGCAGCTGTAACGACAGCCTGAGCTTAGGATAATTGATAATTGCCTGGTATTTTGTAAGGATATCGCCTCCAAGTACCGCCACAATAGCCGGGAAGCCAAACTGAACATAAGTGTCTATGACTGATTGAAGATCCAGCGCGATAACCGGGCAGTTGGTTATTTTGAGTTTTCCTATTTTAAGTAGCGGGACTGTGGCCTGCCTTGTTGCGGTTGTGCTGAAAAGCGTCGTTGCACTTATCTCGTCTGCAGTCGCTGTATCAAGCTGGCCTGCAAGGAATGTGCTGTCAAAAACGGTGCGTGAAGCACCTGTGTCGACAACTACAAAATGTGTTTTGCCTAAAACGAAAACTTCCACCAGCAGGTGGAAGCCATCTTCGAGATTAAGAATTTTAAGGGGTGCCGACGTCCGCATGCAATCAGATCAGGTTCATCTCTGCCAGCACCTTGTTCATACCGCGCACAGCATCAGCACTCTTGTTAAGGGCGGCTTGTTCAGTATCGTTCAAAGGAAAATCGACGATCAGTTCCCAGCCATTCCTGCCGATAATTACAGGTACGCCAAGGCAGATGTCAGACTGGCCGTATTCACCTTCAAGCGCTACACAGCAGGTAAACAGTTTTTTCTCGTCGCGTACAATTGCTTCGACTAATGCGGCGCCTGCTGCACCCGGCGCGTACCATGCAGAAGTACCGATCAGCCCTGTAAGCGTTGCGCCGCCAACCATCGTGTCTGCTGCAACTTTCTGCAAGGTCTCCTCATCAAGTAATTCACTGACAGGGAGGCCCTGGTAAGTAGCAAACCGTGTCAGCGGGATCATTGTTGTGTCCCCGTGTCCACCGATCACGAAGCCTTGCAGATCGTTCGGGTTACAGCTCAGTGCCTGGCTCAGGTAGTATTTGAAACGGGAACTGTCAAGCGTTCCGCCCATGCCGATAATCCTGTTTTTCGGCAGGCCCAGAGATTTCAGCGCCAGGTAGGTCATGGTATCCATTGGGTTGCTGATCACGATAAAAATCGCATCAGGTGAGTATTTCAGTATGTTTTCGGCAACGCCTTTTACAATGCCGGCATTGATCCCGATTAATTCCTCGCGGGTCATACCTGGCTTACGCGGCAGTCCCGAAGTAATTACAACCACGCCTGATCCGGCGGTTTTACTGTAGTCGCCGGTTACACCGGTAATTTTTGTGTCGAAACCGAGGAGCGTAGCTGTCTGCATCATATCTATCGATTTGCCCTCTGCGAAACCTTCCTTAATGTCGAGCAGGACCACTTCTTCTGCAAGTTCTTTTCTTGCAATGTTGTCTGCGCATGTTGCGCCGACCGCTCCGGCACCCACAACGGTTACTTTCATATCAGCTAATTTTATGGTGATCGATTATCATTTGATTCCTGCCTAAGGTATACATTCGGCCTTGCTTAAAAAAATGCTTTTTAAAACTTTATAGCTGACAATATCGTTTTGTTTCTGAACCTGAAAATTCTGTAACCAAGACCTTTTAATGGAAAATGCACCTGTTGAGCGTGTGGATGTTGTAGCTTTTGCCGGCAGATGGTACACACTGTATTCAATTCCTTCTTTTTTTGACTCGCACTGGCGCCGTACGGTGCATACACATGTCATTCATCCGGATGGATATTACGCGGTATTTTCGACCTACCAGGTGCAGGGGGAAACGCAGCGAAAATACCTGCGCAGTAAATTAAGGATTATTCGGGGAAGCAACAATGCCCGCCTGAAATCGACTTTTTTCTGGCCGCTCACAACAGACTACTGGATCATTGAGCGGGCCGATGATTACAGTTATGTGGTTATCGGGCACCCCCGAAACAAACACCTTTCAATCCTGAGCCGCCAGCCTTCGCTCGACCGGGACCTGCTGCAGCAAATCGTAGCGCGCTGCAAACAGCGGGGCTATGATACGCGGAAACTGGCTTCGCAAGGGTTTAGCTCCTAGGCACTGGCTGTACGCACGGGCGTTGTCCATGGACTATGATTCTGTTGATAATTTACTGACAAAGCCACGCAGCATATTCCGTACTTTTGGAAAACCGCATCACTTTCTTTTGCGGGTTCTGTAAATAGCCTATGTACCTTATTTTTGATACCGAGACGACGGGTTTGCCGCGTAACTGGAACGCGCCTGTAACCGATACGGACAATTGGCCCCGGTGTATCCAGATTGCCTGGCAGCTGCACGATGAGATGGGCAGGCTGGTCGAGCACCAGGATTATCTGGTCAGGCCTGATGGTTTCAATATTCCCTATGATGCTGAACGTATCCACGGTATATCCACAGAACTTGCCGAAGCCGAAGGAATTCCGCTAGCTGATGTACTGGAAAAATTTTCGGCTGCTTTGCAGAAAGCAAAATTTCTGGTAGGTCAGAATCTGAACTTTGATATCAATATCATGGGCTGCGAGTTTTACCGCGCGGGAGCGGAAAACCTCATGCAGGATATGCCTGTACTCGATACCTGTACGGAAACGACGGCAGAACTGCTCAAACTTCCCGGCGGACGGGGCGGCAGGTTCAAGCTGCCAAACTTGACCGAACTGCACCAGTACCTGTTTGGTGAACCGTTTGCCGAAGCTCACAATGCCACAGCCGATGTTGAGGCAACGACACGTTGTTTTCTTGAGCTGATAAAAAAGGGTGTTTTCAAACCTGACGAGCTTCTTACGGATACAAATTACATCCAGGCGTTCAGGGAACACAATCCGGATGTAATCAAACCGATAGGCTTGAAGGCGGTCAACCTGAAAGCTGCCTCAGAGGCTTTACGACGCAAACAGGCAGCAGAAGCGGGTGGTACAATTACGACAGCACCGGCTGTAAGCGCAGAAACCCTGCAGGAAGCTGCCTTTGTACACTTGCATAACCACACTCAGTTTTCGGTTCTGCAGTCTACTATCAGTGTTCCTGATCTTGTGAAGGCAGCTGTAGCACAGAAAATGCCGGCCGTTGCCATGACCGACAATGCGAATATGATGGGTGCTTTCCATTTCGTAAGCCACGCCCTGAACCATAACAAGGCAGCGGAAGCTAAGAACAAAGAGGCCATTGAGCGTGGAGAAGCGGCCACCGAAGTCATTCTTAAGCCAATTGTTGGTTGTCAGTTTTACGTCTGCGATAATCACCTGGACAAAACGCGCAAAGATGATGGGTTTCAGGTCGTTTTCCTGGCTAAGAATAAAAAGGGCTATCACAACCTGGCTAAAATGTCGTCTGTGGCGTACACAAAGGGCTTTTATTACGTTCCGCGAATAGACAGGAATGTTGTGGAGCAATACAAGGAGGACTTGATCGTACTATCAGGAAACTTGTATGGTGAGGTGCCGAACAAGGTGCTCAACATGGGTGAAAAACAGGCGGAAGATGCACTGTTATGGTGGAAATCGCAGTTTGGGGCTGACTTTTATATTGAGCTGATGCGGCATGGACAGGAAGATGAAGATCGTGTAAATGCGGTGCTTGTTAACCTGGCTAAAAAGCATGCAGTCAAACTTGTCGCAACCAATAATACCTATTATCTCCAGAAAAAAGATGCCAATGCGCATGACATTTTGCTTTGTGTAAAGGATGGGGAAAAACAGGCCACACCAATTGGCCGGGGCCGGGGTTACCGTTATGGTCTGCCCAACCAGGAGTACTATTTCAAATCGGCAGAAGAAATGAAAAAAATCTTTGCCGATACCCCGGAAGCAATTGTCAATATCCAGGAAGTAATCGATAAAATTGAAATCTATAAGCTGGCACGTGAGGTACTTCTTCCAAAATTTGGTATCCCGGAAGAATTCCTGGTTGCGGAAGATGAGCATGACGGCGGCAAGCGCGGTGAAAACAAATATCTCCGTTACCTCACCTATGAAGGGGCGAAACGCAGATACCCCGAAATTACGCCCTCTATCGCCGAACGCCTTGATTTTGAGCTGCAGACCATTGAGAAAACAGGTTACCCCGGGTACTTTTTGATTGTTCAGGATTTTATTGCAGAAGCCCGGAAACTTGATGTTTCGGTCGGACCGGGCCGCGGGTCGGCTGCGGGTTCTGCCGTAGCTTATTGTCTGGGTATCACCAATATTGATCCAATTAAGTATGACCTGCTTTTCGAACGTTTCCTGAATCCTGACAGGGTATCCATGCCCGATATTGATATCGACTTTGATGATGAAGGGCGTGGCCGGGTAATGGACTATGTAATCAGAAAATATGGTTCAAACCAGGTGGCACAGATCATTACCTACGGTACCATGGCTGCCAAGTCATCTATCCGCGACACGGCACGGGTACTTGATCTGCCGCTGTTTGAGGCTGATAAAATTGCCAAGCTCATTCCCAACATGAAGCTTGCGAAGATCTTCAATCTTGAAGAGAAGGCGTTAAAGGAATCGCTTCGGCCTGATGAGTACGAACGGGTTGTGGAACTAAAAAACCTTGCAGGTTCGGGCAATCTGGGCGGCGAAACCATTCAACAGGCAAAAGTTCTCGAGGGCTCGGTGCGCAATACCGGTATACATGCCTGTGGGGTGATCATTACGCCAGATGACATCACCAACTTTGTCCCGGTATCTACGGCGAAGGACTCTGACCTGTTTGTTACGCAGTTTGATAACTCGGTCGTTGAGAGTGCCGGTCTGCTCAAAATGGACTTTTTGGGTTTGAAAACCCTCACCCTGATCAAGGATACCGTTAAGCTTGTCAAACAGCGGTTCAACATTGACCTGGATCCCGATAGTTTTCCGATTGATGACGTGAAGACGTACGAGCTTTTCCAGCGGGGCGAAACCATCGGTATTTTCCAGTATGAGTCGCCCGGCATGCAGAAATACATGAAAGAGCTGAAGCCGACCGTTTTTGATGACCTTATCGCCATGAACGCCTTATACCGGCCGGGGCCCATGGAGTATATTCCCAGTTTCGTACGCCGGAAGAATGGTGAAGAGGAGATCAGCTATGACCTGGATGCCTGCGAAGAGTACCTGAAAGAAACCTACGGCATTACCGTTTACCAGGAGCAGGTGATGCTCTTGTCGCAAAAACTTGCCGGTTTTACAAAAGGTGAGGCTGACGTTTTGCGGAAGGCTATGGGTAAAAAACAAAAAGACGTTCTGGATAAGATGAAACCGAAGTTTGTCTCGCAGGCCGCAGAAAAAGGACATGCCCCAGCTACGCTTGAAAAGATCTGGAAAGACTGGGAAGCGTTCGCATCTTACGCGTTCAACAAGTCTCACTCCACCTGCTACGCATGGATCGCTTATCAGACTGCTTATCTGAAAGCACATTATCCGGCTGAATACATGGCTGCGGTACTTTCCAATAACATGAGCGACATTAAACAGGTTGCCTTTTTTATGGAAGAGTGCAAACAGATGGGTGTAAAGGTTCTTGGTCCGGATGTGAATGAGTCTGATATCAAATTTTCTGTTAACCCGCAGGGCGAAGTTCGCTTCGGTCTGTCTGGCGTAAAGGGAGTAGGAGAAAAGGCGGTTGAAAGCATTATAGAAGAACGGCAGATCAAGGGGAACTATGCGTCCATTTATGATTTTGCCAAACGTTCCAACACACGCATTGTAAACAAAAAAGCCTACGAAAGTTTTGTGTACAGCGGCGCATTTGACGCTTTTGGTTTTCACCGCGCCCAATACTTTCATCTTGGCCCGAACGACAAAATGAACGGTATTGAGAAGCTGATCAAATACGCGAACGACTTTATCAATAATGAGAGCACATCGCAGGCTTCCCTTTTTGGGGGATCAAAAGCGGATATGATTCTTGAGCCGCCATTGCCTGTAGCAAATGAATGGAGTCTGATAGACAGGCTTAAATATGAAAAAGATGCCATCGGTATCTTTTTATCCGGTCACCCGCTGGATAACTATCGCCTTGAGCTTGATAAATTTTGTACACACAGTGTCAGACAGCTGGTAGTTGCCAACAAGGTAAAAATGGGTGATACCAACGAGGAGGTGCTGGCTGAATTTGAAAAGATCCGTAACCGCGAGCTTTGTGTTGGCGGCCTGGTGGCATCAGCCTCGCAGCGTGTAACCAAGACAGGGAAGCCGTTTGGAACTTTTATGTTTGAAGACTATAATGACAGTGCCGAACTGGCTTTATTTGGTGAGGATTTTATAAAATTTAAGTCCTTTCTTACCGAAGGATACTTTCTGCAGATCAGGGGCCGTATGACCGAACGTTTTGGTAAAGCCGGCGACTGGGAGTTCAAGGTAACTTCGATGAATCTCTTGTCTGATCTGCGTGATAAGCTGGCGAAGTCAATCACCCTGCAGATCTCAATAGACCGGCTAACCGAAGAGCTCATGCAGCAGGTCGAAGTACTAATTGCGGATAACACCAGGAATACAGACCAGCAGAACTGTAAACTGAGTTTTGCCGTCTTTGATGCCGAAAAAGGCGTTAAAGTCGAGCTGCCTTCAAAGTCTTTGCGTGTTAATCCAAACAATGAGTTCCTTGAAAAGGTTAAGTTACTTGCAGATTATACATTGAACTAATGTCATATTGACATATTGCTGCGGCTGGCATTACAATTGAATACTATATTTGAAATAAAAACAGTTAGATTATGGCTTTAGAAATAACAGATGCGAACTTCGAGGAAGTTGTATTAAAATCAGATAAACCGGTATTGGTCGATTTTTGGGCTGAATGGTGCGGACCTTGCCGTATGGTTGGGCCTGTTGTTGAAGAAATTTCGAAAGAATATGACGGGAAAGCGATCGTAGGTAAAGTTAATGTTGATAACAATCCGCAGATCTCTACCCAGTTTGGAATCAGGAATATTCCCGCACTTTTATACTTCAAAGACGGTCAGGTTGTCGACAAACAAATCGGAGCAGTGCCTAAATCGATCCTTGCAGACAAGCTTAACAAACAACTTGTTTAACGTTTAATACGTTATCGCAGTCACAATACATATGCCCGGCCTCTTTCAGAGAGGCCGGGTTTTTTGTGACCTTTCATTTTATAAGGCTCTGGCTTTTTTTACCTTTAGTTATGGACAACAACGGGCTGCATACTGAACATGCAAATTATTCTAATCTTGAGTTACTTGCGCGGCAGGTCGTAGAAGGTTTTATAACCGGGTTGCACAAAAGCCCTTTTCACGGTTTTTCAGTAGAATTTGCAGAACACCGGCTTTACAATCCGGGAGATAACATAAAGAATATAGACTGGAAGTTATACGCCCGTACCGGAAAACTGTTTAGTAAGCGGTATGAGGAAGAAACGAACCTGCGCTGCCAGTTTGTTCTCGATATCTCGTCTTCCATGTATTTCCCGGAGGGAAAGGAAAATAAACTGCGTTTCTCGGTTCAGGCTATTGCATCACTTATCTATCTGCTCAGGCGTCAGCGTGATGCGTTCGGCTTGAGTTGTTTCAGCGAGCAACTTGCTTTACATACACCCGCCCGCTCCACTGTTCAGCATCAGAAGATGTTATTCAACGAACTGGAGAAACTGCTCGAACACCCTGCCGGGGCGCTGAAGACTCAATTGTCAACAGCGCTGCACCAAATTTCAGAGTCTATACATAAACGCTCTCTGGTTATCATTTTCAGTGATCTGCTCAACACCGTGCGCGATGCGAGCGCTCAGGATGCTTTCTTTAGTGCGCTTCAGCACCTGAAATTTAACAGACACGAAGTGGTAGTTTTTAATGTAATGGACCGAAAACACGAAGTCGATTTTGGCTTCGATGATCGTCCTTACGAATTTCATGATCTTGAAACCGGGGAGCGCACCAGAGTAAATGCGGGGAAAGTCCGTAAATTTTACCGGGATCAGATGGCTGGCTGGTTACACCAGCTTGAATTAAAATGCGCGCAGTACCGGATAGACCTTGTCGACGCAGATGTTGAGAAGGGGTACTATCCAGTCCTGGAGGCCTATCTCATAAAAAGACAGCGGATGTATTGATCAATAATTTTTATGTTCCCTGATCTTTATATTTTTTTTAATAAGTTCTTGTAAGTTTGATAATATTATAGTTATGTTTGTTTTAACCAAACGAACATGTCAGTTATTATCGAAAAAAATAGACAGCTCAAGCGAGAGCTTATTGTTCATCTGTATCATCATGAGTCCCTGTCGCTGAATGAGCTTAGTAAGCTTACCGGCAAAAGTCTGCCCTTAATCACCTCTGCTGTTAATGAACTTGTCTCTGAAGGTTATGTCATAGACAAAGGGCTGGCGCCATCAAGCGGAGGCCGCAGACCTGTTAAATTTTTTCTCAATCCCGAAAAGAACCGGTATATCGTGGCCGTTGCCATTGATCAGATGTTAAGCAGGCTGGTTATATACGATTTATTTAATACAGTAAAGTTTCCGGAGCAAACGGCAGAGATAAACCTAGCCGGCAATGATGAAAGCCTTAACGAGCTTCATCATTTTATAGATAGGGGGATCAAGGCATCGGGAATTGTTCCTGAAGAAATACTGGGAATCGGGATTGGTATGCCTGGTTTTGTAGATATCGAAAAGGGTGTCAATTATTCGTTTTTCCCAACGGGTACAGCTCAGGGGTTAAGAGATTATCTGGAGATGATGCTGGGGCTGCCGGTTATGATCGACAATGACTCTTCACTTATCGCGCTGGCAGAATTCAATTTTGGTGCTGGCCGGAACGAAAGCGATATTCTTGTTGTGAACATTGGCTGGGGAACTGGTTTGGGCATGATCCTGAACGGAAGTATCTTCAGGGGGTCGACGGGCTTTGCGGGCGAGTTCAGCCATATACCATTGTCAGACAGCAATAATCTCTGTTCCTGCGGCAAGCGGGGCTGCCTGGAAGTTGAAACCTCACTGCTGGTTATGGTTCACAATGCAAGGGCTAAACTTGCGGAGGGGGCTGAATCGAAACTTCAGGAACTTTTTGGAAATGGTGAGAAGTCTGACGGCGACCATTTCCTGGAGGCTGCCCGGGCGGGCGACCCTCTGGCGGTTTCCATCCTTTCTGATGCCGCCTTTTTATTGGGCAAGGGAATTTCCACGCTGATCCACATTCTGAATCCAAGAAAGATCATTTTAAGCGGGCGCGGTGCGGTTGCAGGTAAGATATTTCTGCCGCCCATTCATCAGGCTATTAATGAATTTTGTATTCCAAGGCTCGCTGAACAAACACAGGTATCTGTTTCTGCCATAGCGGAAAACGCAGAGCTGGTTGGTGCGGCAAACCTCGTTATCGAAAACTGTGAATTTAATTAAACCAAAATAAACGAGAATCAGGAGTAAACTATCGCAACACTAACTAAACAAATCAATTATGACTAAACACCTACTAAAAATAATGGGACTATGTGTGGTCGCCTTATTTTGGAGCCTGAACTTGCTTGCGCAAGACAGCCGGACGCTCACCGGGAAGGTAACGGATGAGCAGGGGCAGGGCATCCCGGCAGCAAACATTGCGGTAAAAGGCCGCGGAACGGGCACCAATACCGACGCTAATGGTAATTTCAGTATCAGCGCAAGGACAGGGGATGTGCTGGTAATCAGCTATATCGGATATACTTCGCGGGAGGTAACCGTTGGCAGCTCCGCCACCATAAATGTGACCATGCAAACTGCGAGCAATGAGCTTTCTGAGGTCGTTGTTACAGCGCTCGGTATAAAGCGTGAAAAAAAATCACTTGGCTATGCGGTTCAGGAAATCAAAGGTTCTACACTTGTTGAAGCCCGCGAGCCCAATCTTACCAATGCGCTATCAGGCAAGGTGGCCGGATTACAGGTAGCCAGGTCAAGCAATGGACCTGCAGGGTCTTCGAAAATTATCTTACGCGGTAACAACTCTTTAACAGGCAGCAACCAACCATTGATCGTTGTCGACGGTACGCCTATTAATAACTTTACAGGTGCAGTGAATAACGATTTCTGGAATCCGACACAAGATATGGGGAACGGGCTGTCAGATATCAACGCGGAAGATATTGCGACTATTTCGGTCCTGAAAGGTCCGTCTGCAGCTGCCCTGTATGGGACCCGTGCAGGAAATGGTGTAATCTTAATCACCACGAAAACCGGATCAGCGCAGAAGGGTCTTGGCATAACAGTTTCTTCCTCATTTGGCGTACAGGACATCTTTATGAAACCTGAATTGCAGAATACATATGGACAGGGCACTAACAACATCTTCGATAACCGCTCGACATTAAGTTGGGGACCACGCATAGAAGGCCAGACGGTAGACAATTGGGATGGTCGCAAGGTTGCACTGACGGCATATGATAATATCGAAAACTTTCTGAATCAGGGTATTTCGTCAAACCAAAGCGTAGCGTTCTCGCAAGCATTCGACAGAACCACAGTTTACACTTCTTTCAACCGGCTTGATGACAAGAGTATGATTCCGGGTGTCAAATATAACAGGACTAATCTCCTGGCACGCGCGACTACAAAATTCGGTAAAAACGAGCGCTGGTCTACCGACACCAAAATTCAATACAGCAATGCGAATGCTACCAACCGCCCGATTGCTGGTAACCGTACAGACAACCCTTTCTACGGAACATTTTTGTTTCCAAGATCGCTTGATATTACTGAGTTCTCTTCAGCGATTGACCCGGTGACAAGAAATATGATCTGGTATGGTGACCCCGGTCCGCTTAACCCTTACTGGACCCAGCGTTATAATACAAACCAGGACATCCGTGATCGTTTCCTGATGAACGGCTCATTGAGATATCAGTTTACTGACTGGTTGAATGCTGAAATCAAGGGTGGAGCTGACATATATACCACCAATTCTGAAGGGAAACTTTTTGGCGGAAGTCCGCTAACTACAACCGGACGATATAACGTGGGAAAGGACACCTTTACAGAAACCAACTTCAGCACGTTAATCTCGGCTTCAAAAGATAATCTATTTGGTAAGTTTGGCGGCGCCGTAACGCTGGGCGGCAACCTTATGAATCAGAAGGGCAGCGGCCTGAGCAGTGCGTCAGGTGAATTAAATGCCAGAGACCTCTTTTTCCTGAATAACGGTAAAAATAATCCGACGGTTGCACAATCTTTTTCAAGCAGACGGATTAATTCGGTCTATGGCTCGGTACAGGTTAACTATGACGGTTATATCTATATTGACGGGACACTGCGGAATGACTGGAGCTCGACCCTGAGTCCGGAAAACCGCTCGTTCTCTTACCCGGCTTTGAGTTTGTCTTATATCGTTACTGAAATGGTAACTAAAAACGGCGGTACTTTACCCTCATGGTTAAGTTATGGTAAGCTCAGAGCATCTGTTGCAAGTGTAGGTAACGACTTGGGTCCGTATCAATTATTAAACACCTACAATATCGGAAAAGATCCAAATGGCAACACCACCGCTTCAAGAAACGGTACACTGTATGATATCAACGTGAAAAATGAACTTATTGCGGCGTGGGAAGTCGGTGCAGAAGTACGATTATTTAAAAGCCGGGTTGGACTCGACTTTGCATGGTACCGGAAAAATGCAACAAATCAGCTTTTAGATCTTCCTTTGGATCCATTGAGTGGCTACTCATTCCGCAAGGTTAATGCAGGTAACATTCAAAACCAGGGATATGAGATCGTGGCTGATGCACGTATTTTCGAGAACCCTAACTCATTCAACTGGAATCTGTCAGCCAACTTCTCGCATAACAATAATACAATTACCGAACTCTATCAGGACGTAAAGGTGTATGGCCTCGGAAATTATGACGACCTGAACGTACGTGCAGTGGAGCGAGGCAGTTACGGCGAAATCTGGGGAAGCCAGTTTCTGCGGGTAAAGGATGCCTCCAGCCCACATTTTGGTAAATTGGTTCTTACGGATACTGGTCTGCCTCAAAGGGACAATAGCGGAAGTGTGAAGTTAGGAGACCAGCAAGCTTACGGGTTGTTGGGCGTAACGAACTCATTCTCGTACAAAGGAATAGGACTTTCCTTCCTGGTTGATGCGCGTTTTGGCGGTGAAATTTTCTCAGCCACGAACGTCGGTTTGCAAAGGGCCGGAACAGCTGCTGTTACAGCGCCAAACGGTTTGAGGGAAAATATTCTTGTTGACGGAGTTGTGCTGAATACAGCGACCAACCAGTATGTCCAAAACACACGGAGCGTCTCTCCTCAGTTGTATTGGGGTCAGGTTGCAGGAACAGGTAACCTGGGTATCATCGAGGCAAACGTGTATGACGCGTCGAACATCCGTCTTCGTAATGTCGAGTTGACCTACGCTCTGCCTGCAAAACTGCTTGGTAATGCGCCAATCCGGGCTGCACGTATCGGGGTTTCATGTAACAACGTTTGGATGATCAAAAGTCACCTTAACGGCGTAGACCCGGAATCGGTATACAATACGGCAACGAATGCCACAGGTTATGAAAACGCCAGTGCACCTACAACGCGCAGCTTCTTATTTAATTTAACTTTAGGCTTTTAATCTTAACAGCTAGTAAGATGAAAACATTATTTAATAAACCGGCACTTTGGTTATTGGCCAGTGCTATATTCGTTTCTTCGTGTAAAAAATTTGACGAAATAAACGAGAGTCCGATTGCAGCAAATGGTGACCAGGTTCAGGTCGAATACTTTATAAACAATTCCATTATCGGCGCACAGATGAATCCTGATGTAGCTGAACGTTCATTCGTTTTGTATTGGAAAACTGCGGGGCATCAGCACAGTGTTACAGCTATTTCTGGTGGTACCAATGATGACGGGTGGACTTCAGCCTATTATAATCAGGTTTCAGAGTGGTTAAACCATGTTAACTCAGGCATTCAGCTCGCAGAGTCGAAAATTGCGAGCGGTGATAGCCGTGCTCACCTAAAAAATTTGCTTCAGGTTGGAAGGATATGGCGTGCCTACCTGATCGCAGAAATGTCGGATAACTTCGGACCGGTACCTATCAATGCTTTCAAGGGAACGAATCCGGAATTTGCGGATGTGAAATCGGTATATTATTACCTTTTTACCGAGCTCAAAGATGCTTCTTCGAAACTGGACCTGACTGTTGCAAACCCAACCGGATTGTCCAATCACGATCCGGCCTATGGATACGATTATACCCGATGGAAGAAGTTTGCACACTCTCTTTGGATGCGTTATGCTATGCGCCTGTCAGAGGTAGATGCTACCAAAGCTAAATCTGAGTTCGAAACCGCTGCGGCAAGTCTATCCAACATCATTACAACAAAAGCTGACATGTTCCAGGTGAAAGAGCGTGACGGGTGGGACCCGCTCACAGGAGTAATGAGCCGTTCCTGGAATACTCAACTAATTTCAGCTTCTTTCAATAATGCGTGTCTGGGCCTTGGCGGGATTAAATCAGCAGACCAGCTTGGCGCCTCATTCCAGTCAGCCATCAAACCTGCAGGTTATATAGGTCTTAAGCTAGACGATCACTTTTCTACAAAAACGAACGATCCGTCTGCTGGATACTGGCTTGATGGTCTGCCGAATACCATCGACCCGAGGGCTTATAAAGCGTTTATCATTCCTGGCGATGTGAGCAACCCTGCTTTCGCAGATAACGGAAACGACTCAAAAAATACAAAACGTAATCTGGTTAATGCTACAGGCGGTGTAGTGAAAGAGATTGAGGCAAAGAATACCTGGAACGCCAGGGCTGCGGGAGACTGGGGCGCTAAGGGAACAATGAACCAGGTGGTTACTTACGAAGGCACTATGCCACGTATGAGCCGCCGTTTCAGACAAAGCAAGAGTTACCGTATCTTTTTTGCGCCGTGGGAAACATACTTCCTGTTGGCCGAGGCGGCCGAACGGGGGTGGACAGTTCCAATTTCAGGCAAAGCGGCATATGAGGCCGGTATCGCTCTGAGTTTCAAATTCTGGGATAAAGACTGGGATGATTCAGCTGCGGCTTATGAAGCAGGTAACATCTCCAATTTTACAGCTGCTTACCTGACTTCTACAGATTACAATCGTCTTGGAACCTCTGTGAATTGGGACCACACAACTGAGCCGCCTGCAGGCCGGGCAGTTACATTCAAAAACGGATATACGGGAGCCGATGGAAGCGGAACGATGATCTATCCGAAAAATGATCTTTATAAAAATGGGACGGTTAAAAATGACCGTCTGACTAAGATCATTACGCAGAAGTTCATCGCAGCCTTCCCTTGGATGCCGTTGGAAGCGTGGAGCGATCACCGCAGATTGGGCTTGCCTTTCTTCGAGAATCCGGTAACCGAAAATAATCTGCCGAACTTACCTGCATTAAATTCTTCGAATTTTATGACAAGCAATGTCGCTTTCTTCCCTCAAAGGTTAAGATACCCTTCCGGCCTTCAGAATTCGAATGCTGCCGGATACGGTCAGGCTAAAACAGCGCTCGGCACAGGCGGAGATGCGGTTGTAACCCCGCTCTGGTGGGCCAAAAAATAGTTAGTGAAAATGTAAATCAGATCGGTCGCCCCGCAAGGGCGACCTTTTTTATGCGATGTTCTTCAGAATAATCCCGCAGGCTTCCCTGATTTCTTCTTCTGAAATGATAAGCGGTGGTGCCACCCGCATGGAATTGCTGCAATGCAAAAACCAGTCGGTAACTAGTCCATCCGCAATACAGGCATCGATGATGCGTTTGTTCGTTTCAAAACTGTCGAACTCGACAGCCAGCATCAGGCCAAGACCACGAACGCCTGATATAGCCGGGTGCCTCAATAATTCCTTAAATATTTGTCCTTTTGCCTCAACGTCTGCTATCAGGTTTTCACGCTGCAGAATGTTAAATGTAGCAAGCCCCGCGGCGCAGCAGACCGGGTGACCACCGAATGTGGTAATATGACCCAGAATAGGGCGCTCAGTAAATACACTCATGATCTCCTGCGATGATACAAAGGCACCAATCGGCATGCCTCCGCCAATACCTTTGGCCAACAGCAGCACATCGGGAATAATGTCAAAATGTTCAAAGGCAAACATTTTCCCGGTCCGGCCAAAGCCGCACTGAATTTCATCCAGAACAAGCAGCGCGCCGGTTTCCGTACAGCGGGTCCGCAAGGCCTGCAGCCAGTCTGCATCCGGTACGCGGATACCCGCCTCGCCCTGTACGGTTTCAACAAAAACCGCGGCCGTTCCCGTGCTGATTCTGGTCAGGTCTTCATGGTTATTGAAACGGATCGTTCCTGTACCCGGTAAAAGCGGACGATACGCACGTTTAAAATCTTCATCACCGATCAGGCTGAGCGCGCCCTGTGTGCTGCCATGATAGGCATTCCGGCAGGCCAGGATTTCCCGCCGGCCTGTAAACCTTTTGGCAAGTTTCATTGCTCCCTCGGTGGCTTCAGCGCCCGAGTTTACAAAATAAGTACAGCTTAAAGAGGGTGGAAGGGCTGAAGCTAATGCTGCCGCAAATGCTACCTGTGGGGTCTGAACAAACTCACCGTACACCATCAGGTGCATATAGGTTTCGGCCTGCTTCTGAACAGCAGCAACAACTTCCTGATGACAGTGCCCGACATTACTGACCCCTATCCCTGCAATAAGGTCCATATATCGCTTGCCTGAAACGTCATAGAGATACATCCCAGAAGCTCTTTCAAACTCTAAAAGAAGGGGCTCCCTGGTGGTTTGGGCATTGTGCTGCAGAAAAAGCTGTCGTTGGGTAAGCATGCAGCAAAAGTAGGCTTTTTCGGCTAGACACCGAAGTACACCCCGTCGCTAGTTGTTCATTTTGCCTTCACGGAAGCGCGTCAGCAATTCACGTTTGAAAGTTTCCTGTGCACGGTAAAACTTACCGATAACCTTAAGCGGAAGGCTTGATTTCAATTTACCGTAATATTTTTTCTCCAGGTTCAGTTCACGCTGTTTTAAAGCAAATTCGCTCGTTATAAGCGACTGGATCTGGGCGTCACTTAACGCGTCGATATCGGTAATTTTGCGAAAACTGATCATTTTCTGAAAGCGTTCTTTTCTGAGGGCATTCTGTTCGTTCTGCCATTCATTATAAATCGGCCAGAATACTTTTGCATCTTCAGGCGAAAGATCAAGCTTCTGAGTCAGATAGGCAACCTTGAAAGATTCTATTTCGGCTCCGCGTTTGCCGCCCGGCCCCTGTGCAAAGCTGAGAAACGGGAAAAGCAGAATGGCTATGATGATGTATTGCTTCATTTTTCTTGTTTTATAGCGCAGAGATGAGATCGTTTTGTGAGTAGTGATTAAGAATATAGTTCTCTACTTCTTCCTGGGTCGGCGATGCATTTAAATCAGACGCTTTTTCTTCCTGGACATGCTCCACGACCATATTTTCATCTATATCATAAAGGTACTGGTCTGCGACAGGCGTATTGGTGTGTACAATACTTGCTTCGGCAGTATTCTTCTTTGGCTGCTCAGCCTGCTTATAAAATAAGCCAACACCCGCAAGCAGCACGACACATGCTGCGGTACCGTATTTCAATGCAGCAGGCCACAATTTTTTTAAGGTCGCTTGCGGCCTCACAGATGCGTTTAGCCGCTCGCCCAGCGTATCAAAATAATTTTGAGGCACATCAAACCCATAATGCCCGGTCTGCTTCGCCTCTTCGATCAGCACTCTTGTCCTGATCTGTAAATTCATCTGGTCGAAATAATCCGGCGGAGCCTCAAAACCTTTCTCCGTACCCCCTAACTCCTCTATATTGATTCTTGAGCGAATCTGGCTCCCCAGTTCTTCAAAATAACCATCAGGCACACGAAAAGGTGCAGCCTTACCGGTATGCATCAGCTTATTAGCCGTTCTCATCAATTCACTATCGTCAAATTCTTGAAGCATGATACTACATTGATGCAATTGAGTGCAAAAGGTTTAAAACGTGATATCGTCATTTAGCAAAAAAGCCTCAATTTTTTTTACCGCGATATGGAATGACGCTTTAAGTGCGCCGACCGAGGTGCCGAGAACGGCTGATATTTCCTCGTACTTCATCTCGTCAAAATATTTCATGTTGAAGATCAGCCGCTGCTTGTCTGGCAGTGTAAGCAGGGCCTTTTGAAGCTTCAGCTGCGCCTTGTCCCCATTAAAATAAGAGGCCGCTGTTAAATGCTCTGCGAGTTCAACAGAGTTGTCTTCAAGAGAAACGTTGTTACGCTGTTTCTTTTTATTCAGAAAAGTGATGGATTCGTTGCTGGCAATGCGGTAGATCCAGGTATATAACTGGGCATCGCTTCTAAAGCCGGAAAGATTTTTCCAGACCTTTATAAATACTTCCTGCACTAGATCGTCGGCGTCATCATGATCGATAACGATGCGACGGATATGCCAGTAAATCTTCTGCTGGTATTTTTGTAAAAGCAGGTTGAAGGCTTCATTTCGTGTCTGCGTTTCTGCAAACTTTCGCAGAATGTCTGCGTCTTCAACCTGCTTCATTCAGTCTATTTTCTCTCGAGTACGCGCTGAACAGCTTTTACGATGTCTTTATCGGTAAGGCCGTATTTTTCCATCAATTGATTTGGTGTACCGCTTTCACCAAACGAATCGTTCACAGCAACAAATTCCTGTGGTGTAGGCTGCGTGGTTGCCAATAAACGGGCTACGCTTTCACCTAGTCCGCCATATTTATTGTGTTCTTCTGCGGTAACTACACAACCGGTTTTCTGAACCGACTTTAAGATCGCCTCTTCATCCAGCGGTTTGATGGTATGGATATTAATGATCTCGGCATCAATGCCCATTTCAGCAAGCTGCTCACCTGCTTCAATGGCTTCCCAGACCAGGTGTCCGGTTGCAATGATTGTAACATCTTTGCCTTCGTTCACCATCCACGCTTTACCGATCTCAAACTTCTGGTCCGGATCAGTGAAAACGGGAACGGTTGGCCGGCCGAAACGCAGGTAAACGGGACCTTCGTAATCAGCAATAGCAATCGTTGCTGCTTTGGTCTGGTTATAATCGCATGGGTTGATGACGACCATGCCGGGAAGCATTTTCATCAGGCCGATATCTTCCAGGATCTGGTGCGTTGCACCGTCTTCGCCAAGTGTCAGGCCCGCATGCGATGCGCAAATTTTAACGTTTTTGTTTGAATAGGCTACCGACTGTCTGATCTGGTCGTAAACCCGTCCTGTAGAGAAATTAGCAAAAGTTCCTGTATAAGGAATTTTGCCGCCAATAGTCATACCGGCTGCTATACCGATCATGTTGGCCTCTGCGATGCCCACTTGTGTAAAGCGCTCCGGGAAATCTTTAATAAAAGCTTCCATCTTTAGCGAGCCCACAAGGTCGGCACAAAGTGCAACGACATTTTCATTTTTTTTACCTGCTTCATGCAGGCCGGCGCCAAAACCCGAACGTGTATCTTTTTTCTCTGTGTATGTGTATTTCTTCATTTCTGTAAAGCTGAAAGCCTGTTGCGGTGTGAACGCAAGGACTAATAATCTCCCAATGTTTCTTTTAACTGGTCAAGTGCAAGTTTTAACTGCTCATCATTCGGGGCAACACCGTGCCATTTGTGTGAGCCCATCATAAAGTCTACACCATAGCCCATCTGGGTGCTCATCAGGTTCAGAATCGGCTTACCTTTACCGGTTAATGAAACCGCATATTGAAGCGTTTTTACGATCTCTTCCATGCTGTTTCCGTTTGATACAATGACGTGCCATCCAAATGCTTCAAATTTTGCCTGGAGGTTGTCAAGAGACAGAACTTTTTCGGTTGGCCCGTCGATCTGCTGACCGTTGAAGTCGACCGTACAGATCAGGTTATCTACTTTGTTGAACGGTGCAAACATAGCTGCTTCCCAGTTTTGTCCTTCCTGGAGTTCGCCATCACCATGCAGACTGAATACGATCGCCTTGTCATTGTTCAGTTTTTTAGCGAGTGCTGCGCCAATGGCTACAGACATACCCTGGCCAAGAGAGCCTGATGCAATGCGTACACCGGGCAGGTGCTCATGCGTTGTCGGGTGGCCCTGAAGACGGCTGTCCAGTTTCCTGAAGGTAGCCAGCTCACTTGCTTCAAAATAACCGGCACGGGCAAGTGTACTGTACCAAACCGGGGAAATATGACCGTTAGACAGGAAAAAAAGGTCTTCACCTTTTCCATCCATCGTAAAATCGGTCGAGTGGTGCATCACCTCGAAGTAAAGGGCGGTGAAAAAGTCAGCGCAACCTAAAGAGCCTCCCGGGTGGCCCGACTGACAGCCGTGAACCATTCTGACGATATCTCTGCGTATCTGGGAGGCAATTTCTTCAAGCTCTTCTGTGGTATGTTTCATTTAAGTTTTTTTGATTATTTTCAGGAAAAACAAATATAGTGTTTTAAAGGATTCTGAGGCAGCGAATTGCTATTTGCCTTCAAGCAGCTCAAGAACCTGGCCGCTCGCGTTTTCATTATTCACCTTGCGGATGATATGTTTGATCAGTCCGTCGGACCCGATAATAAAGGTGGTGCGGTTTGTTCCCATATATTTTTTACCGTACATGTTTTTCTCTCCCCAGACACCGTAGGCATTTACGATCTTCTGGTCGGTGTCTACGATCAAAGGAAAAGGCAGGCTATGTTTTGTAGCGAATTTGCGGTGCGATTTTTCATCGTCAACACTTACGCCGATCACAGCAATGTCTTTGGCAAGCAGCGACTGGTAATTGTCCCTGAAATTACAGGCTTCGGCCGTACATCCGGGTGTGTCATCTTTCGGATAGAAATAAAGAACTACGGTCTTTCCTGTATAATCGCTTAATGCGACCTGCTTTCCATCCTGGTCGGTGCTGCTGAATGCGGGGGCCTGCTGCCCTTCTTTAAGTTCGCTCATGATTTTTTTTATTAATTAAGGTTTTCAGAACTACCGGCTAAAGTTAACGCGGTATCTGCGTACATTATCTTTCATATCTGCAACAGCCAGTTCAAGGGTATGTTTTCCCGGTGTTACGTTTTCGTCGAACCGGTACCAGAGCGAAGCCGTTTTGGTATCGAATTCAAAAAGGACCCATTTGCCGTCAATATATCCGTTAAAACTTTTGATGCCTGATAAATTGTCGCTGATCTTAAAACTGATTCTGGCCACGCCTGACATACTTTTGCCTTCGGCGATGTTAACCGGAGCGATACGGGGCGCTATCGTGTCTACGGCAATGTAAAAGCTGCCGAAGTTTCTGGGTGATGCTTTCACAAAACCGTTCTCGAAAACGCCACCCTGCGAAGCGCCCCCGGTACTAACGATCAAGGCTTTTTCCCGTAAAGGATACAGGCTGCTGTCGGCACGGATGGCAAGTTCAAAACCGGTATGCAGTGGCGTATAGCGATTGTGCACCTGATGTACAGCTGAATAGGCTCCCTTCGGCAGGCGCGGCAGCACTTTGTAGCTGAAGCTGATATCATCATACAACGAACCTTTTGGGACCGTAATGCGAACGTCTGAGGTATTAAGTTCATTTTTGTTCCGCCAGCTGAACTGCCTGCCGTCTTCAGCGGGCGGCTGTTCAACAAAATTTTCGTCGCTGGCCTGCACATTAAACTGAAGCGTCGTTTGATTTCCTTTCGCGTCTGTAATCAGGTATTTCAACCGGTGCAGCCGGCCGTCGTCAAAGACAATGCGCCCGTTGTTGGCTACGTTGCTGTAAATCTTGAGAGGGTTGCCCGGATCGACGAAACTCTTCTGAATACTGCGGCGCTGATTCAGGTAAGTGGGGTAGTCGATGTGCGAGTTGATGCCTTTGCTGTTGGCAAAACTAAAGCGCTCAAGAGAAGATGTATAAACCG
Organism: Pedobacter sp. SYP-B3415; assembly: GCF_004138205.1. Taxonomy (GTDB): domain Bacteria; phylum Bacteroidota; class Bacteroidia; order Sphingobacteriales; family Sphingobacteriaceae; genus Pedobacter. The sequence continues at coordinate 30,001 of NZ_RXNQ01000036.1, read as the reverse complement.
GGACATCGTCTAAAAACAATTGTATCGAGTAAACACCGTTCGTGCCCGATGCACCGTTATGTTTATCTGTCGTGATGATGCCGAAACCTACTTCGCCGCTTAATCTGATCGTATTGACCTGGTTAAGTTTGTAATTACCGACGCCCCCGCTCAGCTGGAAATACTGTTTCGGTGTCGATTCATTGAATGGCTTTCCGTTTAGCCGGTACACGTATAAAGCTGACAAAACAGGGGGGATGTTGTCAGGTATGTCAATACCGAAAAGCTGCGGGTTGATCGTCTCTTCCGTCTTGCTGTCGCGCACTTCGAAATGCAGGTGTGGTCCGCCCGAGCCGCCCGTATTGCCCGAATAAGCAATCACTTCGCCCTTTCTTACGGGAAGCAGATCTGCCTTTGGGAACTCATCGAGCTCATAACTTTTTTTGCTGTACTGAAGGGCCTTTACTTCCCGGGCAACCTTTGGAGCAAAGCGCTGCAGGTGCCCGTATACGGTCGTGTACCCGTTAGGATGAACAAGGTAGAGCGCAAGGCCAAAACCGCTGTTTTGTACACGCAGACGCGAGATGTAACCGTCTGCGACTGCATACACGGGGTATCCTTCACGTTGGTTGGTGCGAAAGTCGGCCCCCGAATGAAAGTGATTGGACCGCAGTTCGCCGAACGACCCGGCAAGCGCCGGCGGGCGGATGTCTAAGGGCATCCGGAAATCGGTGAGCGGATATTTATTATTACTGAACACCTGTTGCGCGTGTACGCGTTGCGTGGTCGCGCCAAACAGGGCAAGGATGAGTATGCTGCTAAAAGTATGCTTCATGAAGGAGAGATCTGCTATTTTACTGCAAAGTTTAGTAGTTCATGGCCCATTAACCGGCCTTTCAGTTGGTCGCCGGCCTGCACGCGGCCCACACCTGCAGGGGTGCCAGTAAAAATGAGATCACCTTTTTTCATTGTGATATATTTTGATACGAATGAAATGATCTGCTCAAACGAAAATAAAAGCAGGCTGGTATCGCCGTGCTGCCTGATCTCGCCATTTACCTCCAGTTCAAACTGCAGCTGGTAAAGATCTGAGAATTCTGTCTTTGGAAGAAAGCGGCTTACGGGCGCTGAATTGTCAAAGGCCTTGGCCAGTTCCCAGGGCAGGCCTTTTTCTTTATGTTTGCTTTGCAGGTCGCGTGCGGTAAAATCAACACCGAGGCCAATCTCGTCATAATAGGATGAGGCAAACTTTTCTGCAATGTGTTTCCCCTCCTTGCATACTTTCAGCACGACCTCCAGTTCATAATGCACATCGTCTGAAAAGTCGGGTAAATAAAACGGACGGTTGTCTTTCAGTACGGCGGTATCTGGTTTAAGGAAAATTACAGGGACTGTTGGAACGGGGTTATTGAGCTCGCGGGCGTGCTCGGCATAGTTGCGGCCTATGGCAATGATCTTCATGGCGTGTCAGACAAATAATAAGAGTCAATGATTCGAAACGCCGTAAAATAGCGCTTTTAGCTGAAAAATGAGGTCTCCCGTATGACAAAACAACCTTGGGGGGTATATGGGTCGAGCAACTTATTTTAAAACGGGAAGCGCGCCTGCCAGCGCAGCTTGCTGATAGGCAATTGAATAGAAATTAAGTTCGCGTGCAATGCGTTCAGGCAAAGTGTGTTCGCGAATTTTCACTTTTGCGAGCGCGGGATTAATCGCATGAAACGGCAGACGCAATAAATTGATCATACCGTTTAAGACGCCCGTGCTTACATGGCCCGCCAGCTGCTGACCCGGAGTTGGATCTTCCTGACCATCCTTTCTTTTCCGGGGTCCGTTAGGCTGTGTTTCATACGCCTCCTCATTCATGGGGTCATAAGTCAGGACCCGTTTTGAGCGAAATGCTTTTTTCTGCTCCCGGATAATGATCTTCGTTATTCCGGCCACCGGAACGGAAACCAGCCCCGATCGGGTTTGCAGAACCACCGTGCTGGTGTCGATCTTTTGCAGTACGCCGGTAAGCCTGTGCCGGGTAGTTTTTACGGTTATATGGTAGGCCTTCAGAGACTGGGCTTTCAGATAAAATGATGATAGAACGAATAGCGCTGTGAGGATCCGGCTTAGCAAATAAGCGAGACGCATGCTTTAGAGGACAGAGATGCGTTTAACGACATTCTCATTGCCCGCAACAATGCGTAGAAAGTAAATACCGGGATTAAGACGGCTTGGAATGGTGTAACTTTTGGTCTGCTCGCCAGATGACACACGCTCGTTGGAAAGCGTAACGATTTCATTGCCCAGCACATCCATTATTTTTACTGATACGATGCTCTCTTTTTCCAGGCGATAAACCAGGTTTACCTGGGCGTCGACAGGATTAGGAGATACCTTGATCACAGTAAGTAATTTATCCTGTTTCGGGCTTTGCTGGGTTTTTGAAGATAAGGAACCCGCGCCAAAAGAGATGTTGCCACCGGTAAAAGATTTATATGGGGTTATGTTTGCCTTGATTTCCGGGGCCTTCACAGCCTTTTTACCTTTATTGCGAAGTGCGGTGCGAATACTGTCCTGCTGTGCATATGTGCCAAAAGACATAGCGAATACCAGGAAGAAAATTCCCGGGAGGGTAATGCGGAGCGCTATTTTATAGAGTCTTGACATTATAGGTTTGCGGCATAAAAGTATATATAAAAAACAAAGAAATTAAACTTTTTGTTCATTCCCTGAATATTTAACACAATTTAACAAGCTTCCTTACGTTGCGGCGAAAAACACCTGCGTTTCCAATTGTCAGACAATTGTTTGCGGAAGTAATTAAATAGGCTAATTTTGTCGCGTCATATCAACGAAAAGTGTCGAGTCATAAGAATTTAAACACACTAACGGCCGCCGGCCTCCTCATCAGTTTAGGAATTGTTTACGGCGACATCGGTACATCACCCCTTTACACCCTCAAAGCCATCTTCAACAGCGTAAAAGGTAATGGAGGAGACATCACACCCGATGTGGTACTCGGATCACTTTCCTGTATCATCTGGACGCTCACACTACAAACCACAATCAAATATGTGGTTGTTACACTGCGCGCTGATAACAAAGGTGAGGGTGGTATCTTCTCCCTTTACTCGCTGGTAAGAAAAAAAGCGCGGTGGCTGGTCATCCCGGCTATTGTTGGTGGCTGCGCCATGCTGGCAGACGGGATCATTACACCCAGTATCACAGTTACATCTGCGGTCGAAGGGCTGCAGGTCAAATTTCCGCAGGTTCAGGTTATCCCGATCGTGCTGGCTATTATTGTGTTACTATTTGTAATCCAGCAGTTTGGAACAAACCTGGTTGGGAAACTATTCGGGCCGATTATGTTTCTTTGGTTTTCGGTTCTCGGGGTGCTTGGCGCGATCTATGTTTTTCAGGATCCGACCATTCTAAAAGCGCTCAGTCCTTACTATGCCGTACACCTGCTGGTAACCAACCCGATGGCCCTGATTATTCTGGGTGGTGTCTTTCTGTGTACCACAGGTGCCGAGGCGTTATATTCCGACCTGGGGCACTGCGGACGCAAAAACATCCGCATCAGCTGGATATTTGTCAAGGCAACACTCATTATCAACTACCTGGGGCAAGGCGTCTGGATGATGCACCATTCGGGCAACTACGATCGTGTTAATCCGTTTTTTGAAATCGTACCTGATAATTATGTCGTGGCAATCGTTATCCTGGCCACCATGGCGGCGGTTATTGCCAGCCAGGCGATGATTACCGGCTCTTTCACCCTGATTTCGGAAGCCGTACGACTGAATCTCTGGCCGAAAATTAAGATCAATTATCCAAGCGACCAGAAGGGACAGCTCTATGTACCTTCAATCAATTGGTTGCTTTTTGTAGGTTGTGTAATCATTGTGCTTACCCTGCAGGAGTCTGAAAAGATGGAAGGCGCTTATGGCCTGGCTATCAACCTGACCTTCCTGATGACTACGATCCTGGTAGCTACCTACATGCGCCGGAAAAAAATTCCAGTATACATTATAGCGATCTTTGTGATCATTTACGGGGTAATTGAATTGACTTTCCTGGTTGGTAACGTAGCGAAGTTCCTGCACGGTGGTTGGGTAACCGTATTGATCGGCTCATTGCTGTTCAGCGTAATGTGGACCTGGTACGCGGCGCGCAAGATCAAAAACCGCTTTGTAAAGTATGTTGAAATTGAAGATTATTACCCGATCATAAGCGAACTGAGCGAAGATACAAGCGTGCCTAAGTTCTCTTCGCAGCTGGTTTACCTGACCAGCGCAAACTTTAAAACGGAGATCGAATCAAAAATTATCTATTCAATTATTCAAAAGGAGCCTAAGCGGGCAGATATTTACTGGCTGGTGCACGTTGATGTAATGGACGAGCCCTATACGACAGATTACAAGGTTGAATTTCTCATTCCGGGAAAACTGATCAGAATCGATTTCAGGCTTGGTTTCAGAATCGAACAGCGGGTAAACCTGCTTTACCGTAAGGTTGTTGAAGAGCTTGTGAAAAATGGTGAGGTTGACATCACAAGCCAGTACACATCTTTGAACCGGCATAAAATTGCAGGCGATTTCAGGTTCGTTATACTCGAAAAACACCTGTCGAGATTTAATAAGCTTGGGTTCTATGAACGTTCTATCATGGATTACTACTTCATCCTGAAACGGATGAGCCTTTCCGAAGAACGCAGTTTCGGCCTCGACAGCAGTTATGTAGATGTGGAAAAGGTTCCTTTGATTTTTGTGACGCCAGACGATATACACCTGAACAGGCTTCCGGTTTAAAAATGTGCTAAAATAATAAAGGCTCCTGGGGATGGAGCCTTTGTTTGTAAAACAAACTATAGGGATAACTAGGAGGGACACTTCCAAAGGTCTTTCAAGACCTGCTCCTTCATTCCGCTCACACTTTTCATCCCGTTCAGGAGACTATATGTAAATATAACCTATTAATTCTTAAGCCTCCAAGTTTTTTACAAAATTCTTTTAATCAGCCATGTAGACAGAATTCGCCGGCGGTCGGAAACCCGGCCCTCACGTTCTGATTTTTCAGGCTGCCTCGCGCAGTTTGCTGTGACGGTAACCATACATAAAGTAGATGACCAGACCGATTACAAGCCAGATGCCGAAACCGATCCAGTTGGAGATGCCTAACTCACACATCATATACAAACAGCTGATGAGGCCTAAGACCGGAATCAGCGACAGTTTGTGTGTCACACAGAGTACAGCAATCACGACGCAGATCACAAGAAAGATCCACATAGGTATTTTGTGTTTGAAAAGCGCCCAACCGGCTTCGTATTTTTTCTCCTGGCTGATTTTGCTTTGGTTGATAAACGCGGCATACCGGTCTGCTTTCAGGTCGGTCAGGTAAGCTACTGCATCAATATTCCCTTTCGGAAGGATTACCGGCGCTACGAAGGTGCTGATCTCCCTGCGTACCGTTGCAAGCTCTACAGAATCAAGTGAGGTTACAAAGGTTACCGGCTCGTTCACCTTCGCCTCATTCGTCAGGAATGATAATGTTTCCGGTTTGTACCGGGTGAAGGCCAGGACCGCTAGAACAACCATGGCTACCGGGATGATGTAGCGGCTGTTCACGTAGGGGATTCTGAAACGCCCGCGTTTAACATCGGGGCGGTTTTGCAGAACCAGCACGCCCGCACATACCAGCACGAAAGCGAACAATGTACCGATAGAACAAAGGTCAGTTACAATGGTCAGGTTCATAAACAGGGATGGTACAGCGACCACGAAACCAACTACAATAGTGGCAAATGATGGGGTTTTGTGTAGAGGATGTATACGCGAAAATGCTTTGGGAAGCAGGCCGTCGCGGCTCATGCTCATCCAGATACGCGGCTGACCAAGCTGAAACACCAGTAACACGCTGGCCATAGCAAAAATAGCACTTACCGCAATGATGCCACTCATGAGTTTGAGGTCGATCTTGTCAAATACATAGGCCAGCGGATCACCTACAGCAAGGCCTTTATAATTGACAATTCCTGTCAGAACCAGCGCGATAGCGACGTATAAAACCGTGCAGATAATAATGGCCCACATCATTCCCCGGGGAAGATCACGCTGCGGATCCCGGCATTCTTCTGCGGTTGTTGAGATTGCATCGAAACCGATATAGGCGAAAAATACAGCAGACACCCCCTTAAGGATACCAGACACACCATTGGGCGCAAATGGATTCCAGTTGGCGGTATCAACATAAAAAATGCCGACAGAAATAACCAGCAGAATGACCGCCAGTTTCACGACCACCATGGCATTGCTTGCATTTCTCGATTCTTTCATGCCCCTGTAAACAAGCCAGGTTATAAAGATGATAATGCCTAATGCGGGCAGGTCTGCAACAAAATGGAAGCCGCCCAGGGTTGGTGCGGTAATCCAGGCATTATTGGCCAGTGCTGTAGCATCGTCCAGGTTGTTCAGACTGGTGCCGGCCTTTTGCAGTGCCTCTGCGTGCAGATGCCCGTTGTAGGCGGTCAGGTAATCCATCGTCATCCAGTCCGGCAGATGGATCCCGTTAATGTTAAACGCGGGTATATTTATCGACGACAGGAGGCCGGTAAAGTAATCAGACCAGGAGATAGCCACCGTTATATTACCCACGGCATATTCCATGATAAGCGACCAGCCGATAATCCAGGCTACGAGTTCGCCGAAAGCAACGTATGAATAGGTATAGGCGCTGCCCGAAACGGGAACCATCGATGCAAACTCGGCGTAGGCAAAGGCGGCGAAACTACAGGCTATGGCGGTAAAAATAAACAGAAAGATCACGGCAGGTCCGCCGTCTGCACTGGCTTTTCCAATGGTGCTGAAAATACCGGCACCAATAATGGCAGCGATGCCAAAAGCTGTCAAATCGCGTACGCCGAGTGTTTTCTTCAGGCTATGGTCATGCTCACCATAACCCTTTTGCGCATCCAGCAGGATCTTATCGATCGATTTTTTTCTGAATAATGTTTTGAACATCCGTGTCCAATAAGTTTAGTTTGTCAAACTTAGCCATTTAAATGTTAAATGGCGTTCTACATCCGGGCTAACCCAGTTTTTCCAATTCGTCTTTTACAAACGCCGCCAGTTTCTGTACGTAATCGGCACTGAAATCGAATTTAATCCCGGCAGTTTCATAAATTTCATTCATCGGGCGGGTATAACCGAGTGAAAGTGCCGCCAGATATTGCTCCAATGCCTGTTCTGGCGTTTCCTTGTAATTCTTCCATACCGCAATCGCACCAAGTTGTGCAATACCATACTCAATGTAATAGAACGGTACTTCGAACAGGTGCAGCTGTTTCTGCCACGCATTGCCAAACTCGGTCTCAAGGCCATTCCAGTGGGCGAAACCTGCTCCAAACCGGCTGTAAATCTGTTTAAATGCTTCGTCGCGGTCTGCGGCATTATGGTCAGGATTAGTATAGATCCAGTGCTGAAACTGGTCAATCACAGCTACCCAGGGCAGGGTTTTCAACACATCGGCCAGTTGTTCGCGCCTGGCCCGAAGCAGATCTTCTTCCTTGTCGAAATAAACGTCCCAGTTATCCATAGACAAGAGCTCCATGCTCATCGATGCCAGTTCGGCCACTTCAGAAGGGCAGTGTTTAAAATCATTCAGCTCCAGACCGGCTGTTAAAAAAGTATGTACAGCATGTCCGCCTTCATGTACCATTGTGGTCAGATCGCGGAACGAGTTTGCCGAATTCATAAAAATAAACGGAGCTCCGGTTTCAGCCAGGGGATAATTATACCCTCCTGGCGCCTTACCTTTCCGGCTTTCTACATCAAACAGGTTGTTGGCCTTCATAACCGCAAGCTTTTCGCCAAGGCGGCTGTCGATTTTGTTAAAGCAGGCAATGCTTTTATCTATCAGTTCTGTACCGTTGTTAAAGGGTTTCAATGCGGGCTTTCCGCTGGTGCTCACATCCATATCCCAGGGGCGCAATTCGGCAATGCCAAGCGCGTTGCTGCGGTCTTCGGCCAGCTTTTGTAAAATCGGGACGATTTCTTTTTCAATGGCTTCATGAAAATCGTAACAATCTTTCGGTGTATAGTCAAAACGGCCGAGTGCCTGGAACATGTAATCCCTGTAATTCTCAAACCCGGCGTTCAGAGCAACCTGGTGCCTTAGCTTTACCAGTTCGTCGAACAGCTGATTGAGTTCATCTTTGTCAATCAGCCTGCGCTGTTGAATTGTTTCCCAGGCCAGCTGGCGCCGTTCCCGGTCAGGATCTTTCAGGAAATTGGCTGCCTGCTCAAGCGTATACTCTTCGCCGCGAATCTGAACGCTCATGGCGCCGGTTATCGACTGGTATTTTTGCTGGGTAACCTGTAATGTTGTAAACAGAGGTATGTTCTCTTCCCGGTAAAGCTCCAGTGCCTTCCTGATTCCCCGCAGGTAGACAAAATATTTGTCCTGGTCAAGCTCTGCTACATAGGGGCTTTCTGTAAGTTTGATATTTAACTGATTGCTCAGCGGTGCAATCTTCGGTTCAATTTCTGTTGCGAAATACTGGAAATCCTGAACAAGCGTCTCATTTGCCGTGTCGCAGGTCATCCTGATATACCGCCAGGCAAAATCCTCTTCCAGCGCAGCTTCAAGCTCGCTTCTGTTCCTGAGCCAGCTTTCAAGTTCACCGGCGCTTTCGACCGGCCTTTCCAGTAATTCTGTGAACAGGGGCTCAAGATTTTCCCATTTTATCTGCAGGTCTGCAGGAACCCATTCTCGGGTGCTTTTGTCGATATTAAGATTACTCATGTATTATATATTGGGATAGGTTCTGATAAATGTATCAATTAGAAAACATACGGCAAATATTACCGAAGCGATTCCGTTTGTCGTTGCGAAGGCCCGGTTTACCTTGCTGATGTCGTCCGGTTTAACCAACAGGTGCTGATAGACCAGCATTGCACAGAAAAATATGAGCCCGATGTAATAAACGGGACCAAACGTGCTGAAAAATAAGGGCGCAATGACACAACAGGCCGACAGAACGTGTAAGGCTACAGAGACCTGAAGCGCCCGCCGGCGGCCCAGCAGCGATGGAATTGAGTGCAGCTTAGCCTGTTTGTCGAAGTCTTCGTCCTGCAATGCATAGATAATGTCAAATCCGCCGGTCCAGAAAAGCACGGTAAATGAATAAAGCAGCGGTACAAGGTCAAACTTGCCTGTAACAGCGATATAGGCACCAATGGGCGCAAGGGCCAGGCCGAGACCCAAAACCAGGTGGCATAAGGCCGTAAACCGTTTAGTATAACTATAAAAGAGAACAACGAAGAGGGCAACAGGAGCAAGGTAAAAGCAAAGCGGATTGATAAACCATGTAGCCGCCATAAACAGCATACAATTCAGTACGACAAACAGGAAAGCCTCACGCGCTGAGACGCGGCCGGCAGGAATGTCGCGGTCTGCGGTTCTCGGGTTTTTCGCGTCAATATCCCGGTCCAGATAGCGGTTAAATGCCATGGCTGCGTTCCTGGCAAAGACCATACAAAGTACAACCAGCAGCAACTTGATCCAGGAGAACGGCGCATCGGTACGGCTTACCCCAAGAAAAAAACCGATGAGTGCAAAGGGCATTGCGAAAATCGAGTGTGCAAAAAGTACGAGCGAAAAATATTTTTTCATCATTAATTTCTCGAAATGGAAACTTACAAAAGTATCAGGAAAGGGTTGGCAACACAAAATCTTTGTTCACCTCGTCGATAAAGGCCAGTAGTTCTTCCCGGCCATCGCCCTTTTCTGCCGATGTTACAAAAGCAGGCGGCACTTCTTCAAACCAGGCAGAAAGCGCCTTTCTGAATTTTGCCACATTCTGGTCGGTTTTCCCGGCGCCCTGTTTGTCGGCTTTTGTAAATACCAATGCAAAGGGCAACCCGCATTCGCCAAGCCAGTAGCAGAAATCCAGATCAATCTGCTGGGGTTCATGACGGCTGTCTATCAGAACCATGACGCATTGCAGGCTCTCGCGTTTCGTCAGGTAATTCCGGATAAACTTTTCCCAGGCCTCGCGACTAGATTTTGAAACTTTTGCATAACCATAGCCGGGTAAATCGACAATATACCAGCTGTCATTCACCAGAAAATGGTTAATCAGTTGCGTTTTGCCCGGACGCTGCGAGGTCTTGGCCAGGCCGTGCTGACCAACCAGCCGGTTTATCAAGGAAGACTTGCCCACATTTGAGCGCCCGATAAAAGCATATTCTGGCTTGTCTGCTACAGGTAGGGCTGAAACCTTCGTGTTGCTGCAAACAAATACCGCCGTTTTTATAACCATGCTGCAAAGGTAGGCAAAAGTTAGCTGTCAATCCCTGACAGATCTTTAGGCGGGTCTTTGCTTGCGGGAAAATCCCCGCATGGGTACTAAGCGCCGAATTCATTATCTTTGCTGCTCACCATGAGTCAACACATAACACCCTACCAGGTCGATAATGCCAGCAAAAAAGAGCAGGTTGCCGACATGTTTAATAATATCTCCGGAACCTATGATTTTCTAAATCATTTCCTTTCTCTGGGTATAGATATTATCTGGCGCAAAAAAGCGATCCGCGAACTGAAAGCTATTCAACCGCGGCTGATGCTTGACGTGGCAACCGGAACCGGAGATTTTGCCCTTGAGGCTATCGCTATACTAAAGCCGGAAAAGATTATTGGCGTTGATATATCTGAAGGTATGCTGGAGGTAGCAAAAAAGAAGATCGCTGCAAAAAATATCGGTTCAGTGTTTTCTGTACAGCTCGGCGATTCTGAAGGGCTGCATTTCGAAGACGACCATTTTGACGCCATTACCGTTGCATATGGGGTGCGCAATTTTGAAAATCTGGAAAAAGGACTGGCAGACATGTACCGCGTGTTGAAGCCGGGCGGCAAAATCGTGGTGCTCGAGTTTTCCAAACCATCCGTATTCCCGGTTAAGCAGCTTTATAACTTTTACTTCAGACACATTACGCCTTTTTTCGGTCGGCTGTTTTCAAAAGACAGCCGCGCTTATTCATATCTTCCCGAGTCTGTAGCAGCTTTTCCTGACGGTCCGCAGTTTACTGCGCTTATGGATAAAGTTGGTTTTGCCCAGAGCCGGCATCGCAGGCTTACCTTTGGTATCAGCTCTATTTATACCGGCATCAAATGAAACGCATTACATTCCTTCTTCTGTTAACGTTATACAGCACGCTGGCTGCGGCGCAGAAGTGGGGCGGCGGTGTGGATGAAGAACCTGTACATTTTGGCTTCAACTTTCAGTATATCACATCAGAATATAAGGTGATGAAAAAGGCGGGCTGGCGCGATGCGTATTTTGACAAGACCTTGAATGATAATGTTACCGACTCCTTAAACGCCATCTACGGACGCTCATCGCCTGGATTTGGGATCGGTTTTGTGGTAAATTACCGGCTTGGCAGTATGTTCGACGTCAGGATGACCCCATCGCTGGTTTTCAATGACAGGTTGTTGAACTATGTTTACAAGGAACCGGCAGTTGTTAATACCAGTTTCTCCAGCATACAGCAGCGCGTGCAAACCACGGTGGTCGATATTCCTCTGGGCGTAAAGCTGAAATCAGACAAGATCGGTAACTTCAGGGCATACGTACTCGGCGGACTTAAATATTCTTTGGACATTACGCCGGGCAAGAAGACGAACGATGATGACAAGGCGCCTATTAATAAATTATTAAAAAACCAGCGCAGCTACCTCTCATATGAGGCCGGAATCGGCTTTGATATTTATTTCGAATACTTCAAAATGTCGCCTGAGCTTAAATTATCCCAGAGCCTGAATGATGTTTTAAAGCACGAGGATCATCCTTACGCCACTCCGATAGACCGGCTGATGCTGCGTAATGTCACATTTAGTTTATATTTCGAATAGCAGGCCGCTCAGAAAATAGTTTACCTTTGTGAGGTAAAAAAACTATTCCATGCCTAAAATAGCCCTGATTACCGGTGCAACTTCCGGCATTGGTGAGGCTTGTGCCCACCAGTTCGCAAAAGAGGGATACCGCCTGATCCTGCTGGCCAGACGTGAAGAACGGCTCGAGCAAATTGCCGGAAATCTTGCAGATAAATATGCGGCACACGTGATATACCGTGTTGCCGATGTACGCAATAAACTGCAGGTTGAAGCTGCGCTGGATTCCCTGGATGCAGAAGACCGTATGGTAGACGTTCTCGTAAATAACGCAGGTCTGAGCCAGGGCCTGGACCCTATTGACCGCGGTAACACCGATGACTGGGAGAACATGATTGACACCAATGTGAAAGGGCTCCTGTATGTTAGCCGCATTGTTTCGGCCTGGATGGCAGAGAATAAGCGGGGGCACATTATCAATATAGGTTCTATAGCGGGTAAAGAAGTATACCCTAATGGCAATGTATACTGTGCAACTAAACATGCGGTAGATGCACTCAGCAAAGGTATGCGCATTGACCTGCTTCCACATGGCATCCGGGTCACGGTTATCCAACCCGGTATGGTCGAAACCGAGTTTTCTATTGTTCGTTTTAAGGGTGATGAAGAAAAGGCAAAAAAAGTCTACGAGGGACTGGAGCCACTTTTGGCAGACGACATCGCAGATGCTGTCTGGTATGCGGCAAGCCGGCCGGCCCATGTGAATATCAATGACCTGCTCATTATGCCTGCAGCGCAGGCTACGGCAACCATTGTAAACAGAAAATAAACAACCCGCAACGCCGGGATCAAACAAAAATCAACCAACGGCGGTTCTTCAGAAGCCGTCTTTAAAATTTATCTGCATGATTTCAGAAAATATAGACCAGGAGATTAAAAAAGCCATGCTGGCAAAAAATGACGCCGAACTGCGCGGCCTGCGGGCCATCAAAGCTGCATTGCTGCTTGCAAAAACGGAAAAAGGCGCCGCAGAGACGCTTGATGAAGAAGCCGAACTGAAAATCTTACAACGACTCATTAAACAACGAAGAGAGTCTGCAGATATTTACAGGCAGCAGGGTCGGGAAGACCTGTTCACAGTAGAAGAAGAAGAAATCGGGGTTATTAATCGTTTCCTGCCAAAACAACTGGATGCAGCAGAAGTTGAAGCAATCATTGCATCGGTCATTCTGCAGACAGGCGCCTCGTCAATGAAAGATATGGGGCGCGTAATGGGCCTGGCAAACAAAGAACTGGCAGGTAAGGCTGACGGAAAACTGATTGCCGAACTTGTTAAAAAACAGCTGAGTTAGTCAGTTGATCTTTTTTTGTTTTCGGTACGAAATCGGCTTTGAATTGTTTGTCAGGCCGTTTTTCGTTTGCTGATTGAAATTTATTTGTTATTTTGCCCGTATATAAACATTACTCTGCTAACTTAGTAGCAGCTTACCTAGCACCCATATATGAAATACGAAGTAATTGAAGCGGACGGTTTTAAATACATAGAAGCAGGAGAGGGGGAGACCTTGTTGTTACTTCATGGCCTTATGGGTGAACTGAGTAACTGGGCGTCGACAATCGACTATTTCAAAGAACGTTATAACGTGATTGTTCCGATTCTTCCACTCTACGAGCTGCCGATCCTGACACTGGGTGTAAAGAGCATATCTAAATACGTTCACAAGTTTATCAAGTACAAAAAGCTTGGACAGGTCGTGCTGGTCGGAAACTCACTGGGTGGTCATGTCGGTCTGGTTTTTACCGTTGCACACCAGGAAAAAGTAAAAGCTCTTGTTCTTACGGGCAGTTCCGGTTTGTACGAAAACTCTTTTGGCGGGTCGTTTCCGCGGCGCGAGAGCTATGATTATATCCGCGAAAAGGTAGAATTTACATTCCACAGCCCTGAGGTAGCCACAAAAGAACTTGTCGATGAAGTTTTTAAAACTATCAACGACCGGTCAAGGGTTTTGCGCATTCTTACAATAGCCAAGTCTGCTATCAGGCATAACATGGCCAAAGAATTACCGAAAATTACCATCCCGGTATCGCTGATCTGGGGGAAAAACGACCGGGTTACACCACCCGATGTTGCGGAAGAGTTTCATGAGTTGCTGCCAAATTCAGAATTAAACTGGATTGATGAGTGCGGACATGCACCGATGATGGAGCACCCTGCACAATTTAATGTTTTGCTTGAAAAATTTTTAGCGCGCATATTACTTAAATAATGAATGCTTCAGAGATCATATCAGATGCCATCCCGCCGCTCAAAACTTCAGATTCAGCGCAGAAAGCGCTGGACCGGATGACCGACTTTAAGGTCAGCCATATGCCTGTAGTGAACAGCGAACAATTTTTGGGATTGTTATCTGAAGATGATCTTTTTGAAGTGCAGGATCTCGATGTGCCGATTGGTAGCCTTTCGCTGTCGTTGATTAACCCCTTCGTTTACCAAGATGCGCATGTGTACGATGTTGTGCGGATGTTTCATCAGCGTCAGCTTTCGCTCGTGCCTGTGCTGGATATGCAGAAAAATTATCTGGGTGTTGTTTCGGTTCATGCTATACTCGAGTATGTGTCTCAGACTTACGCCGTAAGCGAACCGGGAGGAATTATCGTGCTGGGTATCAGCAACAGGAGCAATTCACTATCGCACATGGCTCAGATCGTTGAAGCAGATAATGCACAGATCTTATCGTCTTATGTACAGGCATTTCCCGATTCGACCCGGCTGGAGGTAACATTGAAAATAAATAAAATGGAATTGTCTTCAATCCTGGCTTCGTTTGAACGCTATAACTATGAAGTATTGGGTGTGCACAACAACAGCGACAGCGAAAATGGAAGCCGTGACCGGTACGATTCGCTGATGAATTACCTCAATGTATAGCATTCCGGCTGAAAATCCTATTTTTGCTCATCCGGCTGCACTTTAGCCCAGTAAGAACCCTTAGAGCGGCAGGGCAACGGCAATGTTTTTTATTTACATCTTACTAACCGCCCCGGGGAATGACAATTGCCATATACGGAAGAGATTTTAACGAAAGCGTGCTCCCTTACATTCAGGAAGTACTTGATGCGCTTGAGGAATTTGGAGTCAAACCCTTCATTTACACCAATTTTCACGCCTTCCTGAAAGGGAAAATCACCTTGCCGCAAGGTACGGGCACTTTTCAGAACCACCATGAGTTGAAAGACTGCGCAGAGATCCTGCTGAGCCTGGGGGGAGACGGTACATTGCTCGACACGCTGTCGCTGGTACGCGATTCAGGTATTCCCGTAATCGGCATTAACTTTGGCCGCCTGGGATTTCTGGCCAGTATCAATAAAACCGAGATACGCAACGCTATTCATGCTCTGGTAAACCGGGAATACAGCATCGATCAGCGTGGATTACTGCTGCTCGAATCAAAAGAAGGTCTGTTTGGCGATGAAAACTTCGCGCTTAATGACATCACCATTCACCGGCGCGATAATTCGGCCATGATGATTATTCATGCCTTTATGAACGATGAGTTTGTCAATTCTTACTGGGCAGACGGGCTGATCATTGCTACGCCGACCGGTTCAACGGCCTATTCACTGAGCTGCGGCGGACCTATCATCCACCCAAGCGCACAGAGTATGGTCATTACACCCATTGCGCCGCACAACCTGAACGTACGTCCACTTATTCTGCCAGACCATTTTAACCTTTCTTTTGAGGTGGAGTTACGAAGTGCCAAGTTCCTGGTCTCCTGCGATTCAAGAACGGTTACCGTAGACCGCTCGGTAAAGGTCGGTATCAGCAAAGCCGGCTTTCAGCTTAATCTTGTCAGGCTGAACAATGAAACCTATTTGTCTACACTCAGGAATAAATTGCTGTGGGGCATTGATACGCGTAATTACTAACATGAGTCATACCCGATACATCATTTATGTATTTGCCTGCTTTTTTTTGACGGGCAGCCGCACCTATGCACAGCAGCCCTTTCCTGACACGGTCTGGGAACTGGGTTTAAGCGGCGGCGCGGCCACATATATGGGCGATTTAAATCCTTCAAATCCTGTCAGGATAAGCGGACCTTCAGCCGGCCTTTACGGGAAAATTCACTTCGACTCCCACTTTGGCCTGCGCGCCCAGTATAGCTACGGCTCTGTCGGTGCAAAAGATGCACAGTCGTCAAATGAGCAGTTCAGGGCAAGAAACCTGAGTTTCAGAACGCCTTTGCATGAAGCCGCAGTTCTGCTTGATTTCAACTTCATGGACTATTTCTCGGGCGGGGGGCGGCAGTACATGAGCCCGTATATTTTTGCGGGAGCAGCCGTAACCGCATTTAACCCCTCTGCTACCTACCAGGGTACAAAGTATCAGCTTGCCGGTTACCGGACCGAAGGCCAGGATGATCCGTACAACAGATTTGCGGTATCCATTCCGTTCGGAGCAGGTTTCAGGTATAATTTCAGAGGTAACTGGAGCGTTTTCTCAGAGATAGGGTACCGCAGCAGCACAAGCGATTATCTTGACGATGTAAGTGGCGCTTATGCCCGCTTTGCAGACGATGTGCCGGCCTTACGGAAGGCACTCGCCGACCGGTCTGCCGAATTGCCGGGCGGCGTTCGAAACGTTGCCGGGAGCCAGCGCGGTGATTTTAGAAAAAGAGACACATATATGTTTGTTGGTATTGGCATATCTTTTACCTTTGTGCCTCAAAATTGCTATCGCTTTTAAGCTGATTTTGATATAGATAGATGGGATTTAAAGAACAAATTAACCGGTCTAACGTACCGCAGCACATCGCAATTATAATGGATGGCAACGGGCGCTGGGCAAAAAATCAGGGCAAGTTCAGGGCATTTGGTCATGAAAGCGGTGTGTTGTCTGTTAAAGACATCGTTGAAGGCTGCGTTGAAGTCGGCGTAAAATACCTGACCCTGTATACTTTTTCTACCGAGAACTGGAATCGTCCGGCGGAAGAGGTGCAGGCTCTGATGGAGTTGCTTGTATCTACCATCAGAAACGAAACACCTACCCTGAATAAAAATAACGTTCGTCTGAACGCCATTGGCGATATTTCCTCATTGCCGCAAAGATGTATCGATGACCTGGAGGCCGCACGCGCAGAAACTGCCGGAAACGATGCATGTACGTTGAACCTGGCGCTGAGCTACAGTTCCAAGTGGGAAATTCTCGATGCAGTAAAACGCATTGCTGCCCGTGTTCAGGAAGGCACGCTTGATACTGCGGCAATCGACGACCAGTTTTTTTCTTCCTGTCTGAACACCGCCGGGCAGCCTGATCCTGAACTTATGATCCGTACCGGAGGTGAGCACCGCATCAGTAATTTCCTGTTGTGGCAGCTGGCTTACACGGAACTTTATTTTACTGATATGTTGTGGCCCGACTTCAGAAAAGAAGATCTTTTTGAAGCCATTGTAGACTATCAGAAAAGAGAGCGGAGATTCGGAAAAATCAGTGAACAATTGAACTAATTTTTCTTTTAACACTTTTTAACAAGCCTTTAAGTTAACTTAGCAGCACTTTTAGAGATTAGAATAACAGTGCCCCGACTGGTGAGTGTACCAAACAAAATGAATCCCGCAGGATGCCAGTCGCCCAAAAAAAAGAATGTATTCTTAATGAAAAAAATATATCAATTCGTCTTTTTACTGCTGATCAGTTCGTCGGCTTTTGCCCAATTTCCAAAAACGAATCCTGCGCCGCCGTCTCTTAAGATCAATGGTTCTGACCTGGATTATTTCAGCCCGAAAGAGTACATCATCGGCGGAACAACAATTTCCGGCACACAGTATCTTGATAAAGAGGTACTCATCACTTTATCCAAGCTTAACAAAGGCGACCGGATCGTACTCCCCGGCGAGGCGACAGCCAATGCTATTAAAAACCTTTGGGCACAAGGCCTTTTTGACGATGTACAACTAAGCATAGAACGCATTACCGGCGATTCTGTTTTTTTTGATATCACGGTAGTTGAACGGCCACGGCTTAGTTCAATTGACCTGAAGGGGCTTCGCAAATCTGAACGTACCGCAATCAGTGAAAAACTAAACGAATCAGGTAAAATCATTAACGACAACCTTTACAACACCACCCGCAGGACCATTACAAATTACCTGCTTGAAAAAGGGTTTTTCTTTACCAAGGTCGAGTTTAAAACACGCAAAGACTCCGCACAGGACAATTCGCAAATTCTCGAAGCCTGGGTAGACAAAGGGCACCGTGTAAAGGTCCATGAAATCCGGTTTACCGGCAATAAAGATTTCAGTTCAGCAAAACTGAGAAAGTACCTGAAAAAAACAAAGCAGCAGGCATTCTATAAAGTTTTTGGTTCAGGTAAGTTCAGCAAGGAGAAATACGAAGAGGACAAGCTGAAAATGATCGCCAAGATGCATGCGAAGGGTTACCGCGATGCGGAAATTCTGAAAGACAGCATCTATCGTTATAATGACAAGTCTGTGGGTATCAAAATCGATCTTCACGAGGGTCCAAAATATTACTTTGGTAATATCTCCTTTGTTGGAAATGCGAAATACCCGACCAAGTTCTTACAGCAGGTGCTCGCGATCAAGAAAGGCGAAGTCTTCAGTGAGGAGAAACTTGAAAAGAAACTGAACAACGATCCGAACAACGGAGACATCAACAGCCTTTATACGGATGATGGTTACCTAACCTTTAACGCGGAACCGGTGCAGACCAAAGTATATGGCGATACAGTAGATCTTGAGATCAGGCTCGTTGAGGGGCAGCAGTTCACCAACAACCGGATCATTCTGAAAGGAAATACCATTACAAATGACCGCGTGGTGATGCGCCAGATACGGACTAAACCGGGCGAGAAGTTTAAAAAGAATGACCTGATCCGTACCGTGCGTGAGATTGGTGCTCTTGGTAACTTCGACGAGGCAAAAACGGTTCCTGTACCTAAGCCTAATCCTGCAGACGGTACGGTTGACATCGAGTACAGCGTGGAAGAGAAGCCATCTGACCAGATCGAACTTTCGGGTGGTTTTGGCGCAGGCCGGATTATCGGTACACTGGGTCTTACGTTCAATAACTTCTCGCTTCGCAACATCTTTAATATTAACGCTTACAAACCGCTGCCAAAAGGCGATGGACAAAAGCTTAGCATCCGCGGCCAAACAAATGGTAAATTCTACCAGTCATACAGCTTCTCGTTTTCTGAGCCCTGGTTGGGTGGAGATAAGCCTGTCAGTTTTGGTATAAGCGGTTTTACCTCTTTGTCTAACTACAGCTACGGCTTGAATACAAGTGCAGATGCGCAGCAAAGAATCCGCCTGAACGGTGTTACAGTAAGTATCGGTAAGGTTCTAAACTGGCCTGATAACTACTTCCAGATTACGCATGCATTAAACCTGCAGCAGTTCATTCTGAATAACTATCCGGGTTACAAGTTCAGCACTGGTACATCTTACAACCTGAACCTTCAGGAGGTTTTAAGCCGCGACTCACGTGACTCACCGATCTTCCCGAAATCAGGTAGTTACCTGCGGTTCACACTTCAGTTAACGCCGCCGTATTCATTGATGAATAAAGTAAACTACGCTACCGCATCAGATAAGGAGCGTTACAAGTTCTCTGAATATCACAAATGGAAATTTGAAGCGCAGTGGTTCCAGCGTGTTGTAGGTAACCTGGTTATCAAAGCACAGGCACAATTCGGTTTCCTTGGGCAGTATAACAGTGCAGTCGGGCAATCGCCGTTCGAGCGTTTCAAACTGGGTGGCGATGGTATGATGGGCTTCGACTTCCTGCAGGGATCTGAGATCATCGCTATGCGTGGTTATGCAAATAATGCGGTTATCCCACTTGGAGCGAACGTGGCGCAAGCGCAGCAGTCGGGTAGCCCGATCTTTAACAAATACGTACTTGAGCTGCGTTACCCTGTAATTGATACCGAGCAGGCTAAAGCTTTTGTTGTAGCATTTGCTGAAGGCGGTAACACCTGGGACAGGTTCAGAGACTTTAATCCGTTCAATGTCAGAAGATCAGCAGGTATTGGTGCTAAAATATTTTTACCGATATTTGGTCTTCTGGGTATTGATTATGGCTATGGCTTTGATAAAATTCCAGGAATCTCAGCGGCAAACAATTATGGAAGGCAAGGCTTTACCTTCAGCATTGCGCAGCAGCTGGGTGGATTTTAACACTTAACATACAAATGAAAATGAAAAAATATCTTTTAGGCTTATTCCTGCTCGTGCTCGCGCATACCGCGTCTGCACAGCGTTTTGCCTATGTAGATACTGAATACATTCTTGGCCACATGCCCGAATACAAGTCGGCGCTGAACCAGATGGAGACGGTAACTAAAGAATGGCAAAAACAGGTGGATGCAAATTTCACCGAGATTGACAAAATGTACAAGGCTTACCAGGCAGACCAGGTATTGCTTACCGATGAAATGCGCAAACGCCGTGAAAACGAAATCATCGAAAAAGAGAAACAGGCTAAAGAATACCAGCGAATCAAGTTCGGTCCGGAAGGCGACCTGTTTCAACTGCGCACCAAGCTGCTGAAACCTGTACAGGAAAAAGTGTCGAACATGGTCCGCACCCTGGCACGCACAAAAAACCTTGACTTTGTATTTGATAAAGGCAATGATGCAAGCATGATTTATGCTAGCAGCAGTTTCGATATCAGCAACGAGGTTGTTACCAAACTAGGTTATAAACCTGGTCAAAGACAATAAACCAACCATAAACACGTAAATAAAACAATTAAAGAAAAATAAAAGTGATGAGAAAGTTGATTAACGTATTTTTTGTAGCAGGAGGATTGGTGCTTGCAGGCAATGTGGCTAGCGCTCAGCAAAAAATCGCGCACTTGAATTCTGAAGAGATCTTTGCGACGCTTCCGGAAGCAAAAACAGCTCAGACTACCCTCGAAACCCTGGGTAAACAAAAACAAGCAGAAATCACCAAAATGACGACTGAGTTTCAGACCAAACTGAAAGCAGCTCAGGACAAAGAAAGAACCTTAAGTGAAGCCAATAAAGAAACGGTGACTAAAGAGTTGCAAAGCGCAAATCTTGAACTTCAGGAACTTCAGAAACGCATTACTGATGCAAATCAGAAAGCTGATCAGGAACTGCGTCAAAAACAGGCAGACCTGCTGAACCCAATGCGTATCAAAATTGATAATGCGATTAAAACGGTTGCAAAAGAAAAAGGCCTGTCTTATGTGTTTGATACTTCAGACCAGGGTGCCGGAAACAATGTTGTTTTCTGGGACGGTGGTGATGACATTACCGGAGCAGTAAAAACTAAACTGGGAATCTCTGCAACAGCGAAACCAGCAGCAGCGGCTCCTGCAGCAACGAAAAAATAATTCAGGACTGTTGTTCTAAGAAAGGCGGAATTATTTCCGCCTTTTTTGTATACCAAAATGAAGGGACCAATAGGCATATTTGATTCAGGTTACGGTGGTCTTACCGTTTTCAAATCGATCGTGGAGCGGCTGCCGCAATATGATTATCTTTATTTTGGCGATAATGGCCGTGCACCCTATGGTGACCGCTCTTTCGAAACCGTTTATCAGTATACCTGGGAGTGTGTTCGGTGGATGTTCGAACAGGGCTGTCCGCTGGTCATTCTGGCCTGCAATACGGCTTCGGCAAAAGCGCTGCGCAGTATACAGCAGAAAGAACTTTTGCAGAACTATCCTGACAACCGCGTGCTTGGGGTGATCAGGCCAACGGCCGAAACCATAGGCGCGTTTACGCAGACAGGCCATGTTGGTGTGTTGGGTACACGCGGCACCGTACGCTCGGAATCCTATCCGATTGAAATTGCCAAGTTTTTCCCTGAGGTCAGCGTCAGCCAGCAAAGCTGTCCGTTATGGGTGCCGTTGATAGAAAATAATGAGCATGAGTCGGCCGGCGCAGATTACTTCGTAAAGAAGTATCTGGATGAACTGCTTTCGGGGCGGCCGGATATTGATACGCTACTGCTCGCCTGCACGCATTATCCGCTGCTCGTATCGAAGATACGAAGGTATTTACCTGCGGGAATTTCTGTAATTTCCCAGGGTGCAATAGTGGCTTCCAGCCTCGAGGAGTATCTCAATCGCCACCCCGAAATGGCAGCGAGGGTGGCAACCGGAGAGCGGCGTGAGTTTTTTACCAGCGGCGATGCAGCATCGTTCGAAGAACACGCCTCGGCCTTCTTCGGAAGTGCTATAGAGGCACGCGCAGTCGGCGGCTTTCAAAAGTGATTTTATAGCATAAAAGTTTACATTTTTCTGTGGCTTACGGCCATGAAAAACCCTACATTTGCGCCTTGAAACTTCTTTCATGAGCGATCAGATCAAACACGAATGCGGAATTGCTTTCATCCGCTTGTTAAAACCTCTCTCATTCTACCGCGAAAAATACGGCACTGCACTTTACGGATTAAACAAACTGTATCTTCTTATGGAGAAGCAGCACAACCGTGGGCAGGACGGGGCGGGAATTGCGACCATTAAGCTGGATGTGAAGCCGGGGAACCGGTACATCAGCAGGTACCGGTCTATGGCATCAAATGCGGTTGCCGATATCTTTGAATATGTGCAGAACAAATTTGTAGATATTCAAAATAACACACCCGAGTTGATGCAGGATACCGAATGGCTTAAAAATAACGTAAGTTTTATCGGTGAGGTACTCATGGGGCACCTGCGATACGGTACGCATGGCAAAAACAGTATCGAAAACTGCCATCCTTTTCTTCGTCAGAACAACTGGATGACCCGTAACCTGGTCATTGCAGGGAATTTTAACATGACAAATGTTGACGAACTGCTTGAGCAGCTCTATGAACTTGGGCAGCATCCCAAAGAAAAAGCTGATACGGTAACCGTATTAGAAAAGATCGGTCACTTTCTTGATGATGAAAACCAGGACCTCTTTGACCAGTACAAAAAGGAAGGCCTGAGCAATGTCGAAATTACGCAAAAGATTTCCGATAACCTGAACATTGGTAACATTCTTCGCCGTTCGGCAAAAACCTGGGATGGTGGTTATACCATTTGCGGTATTGTAGGCAATGGTGACGCTTTCATTATGCGCGACCCGTCAGGCATCCGCCCGGCTTACTACTACGCCGATGATGAAATTGTTGTTGCCGCATCCGAGCGTCCTGCCCTGCAGACGGCATTTAACATTCAGTACAAGAACGTAAAAGAAATTCAACCCGGGCATGCGCTCATTGTTAAAAAAGATGGAAGTGTGAGTGAGGAGATGTTCCGTGAGCCGACCGAAAAGCTGTCCTGTTCATTTGAGCGGATTTATTTTTCGCGCGGCAGCGATGCGGAGATCTACCGTGAACGCAAGCACCTGGGAAAACTCCTTGTCGATGAAATACTCCAGACGGTAAAACATGATATTGAAAATACGGTATTTTCGTTTATACCGAACACCGCAGAAGTAGCCTTCTTTGGTATGGTAGAAGGTGTACATCAGTACATCCGGGACCTTCAAAAGAAGACACTGCTCGAAAATAAGGAGCAGCTGAGCGATGAGCAGCTTGATAAATTGTTATCTATCACCCCCAGGGTGGAAAAGCTGGCAATTAAAGACGTCAAACTGCGAACCTTTATTACCCAGGATGCAGACCGCGGGGAGATGGTAGCTCATGTGTACGATTCGACGTACGGCGTTATCCGCAACCATACAGATACACTGGTGGCGATAGATGACTCGATTGTAAGGGGGACAACACTTAAACAAAGTATCATTAAAATCATAGACCGCCTGCATCCGAAAAAAATCATTATTGTATCATCGGCGCCGCAGATCCGTTATCCTGACTGTTATGGTATCGACATGTCGCGAATGGGGCAGTTTGTTGCGTTTGAGGCTGCGATCCAGCTGCTGGTTGAGCGTGGCATGGAGCATGTGATCGAAGAAGTTTATCAAAAATGTAAAGCTTCGATCTTGCTGCCGAAGGAAGAAATTGTGAATCACGTAAAAGATATCTACCGGCCATTCAGTCGCGAGGAGATTTCGGCGCAGATTGCGAAAATCATTACGCCAAAAGATACGGTTGCCGAAGTCGAGGTGATTTATCAGTCGCTTGAAAACTTGCATACCGCTTGTCCGAATCACCGGGGCGACTGGTACTTTTCAGGCAACTACCCAACACCGGGCGGCAATAAGGTTGTGAACAAAGCTTTTGTTAACTGGCGCGAAGGAATTAATCAGCGGGCATACTAGTCTGCCTGATTTTAAACTCGGGACCTGCATTACTTATGTATTGCAGGTCTTTTTTTTGAGCGATCTGCCCGCGTTACGCCTCAGTTTCCAGCCGTGTGTGTTTTTTCGTGTCAGCCATTTTCAGGTATACGAGAAGTGAAACAAAGATGCAGGCCGTTATGTACCAGTAGAAATAGTGCTCATGGCCGGAACGTTTGAAGTACAGGGCCAGGTATTCGGCAGAGCCGCCAAAAACAGCTACGGTAAGTGCATATGGCAAGCCCACGCCAAGTGCCCGGATGCGGGCCGGAAACAGCTCGGCCTTTACCACGGCATTGATACTGGTGTAACCGCTTACAATAATGAGGGAAAGCATGAGAATAATAAACGCTTCGCCGTTCGAGGAGGCCCTGCTCAGGCCGGTTAATAAGGGAACTGTAAAAAGCGTGCCTGAAATCCCGAAGCCAATAAGAAGTGGTTTGCGACCAATTCGGTCAGATAAGGCACCAAAGACCGGCTGAAGCAATGCAAAGGCAAGTAAACTGAGAAACGATAACAGGGTTGCATCGCCTTTTGTCATGCCGACCGTATTGACCAGGAATTTTTGCATGTAGGTGGTATACGTATAAAATGCCAGCGTGCCCCCAAGCGTAAGCCCTACAACGGTAAGTACCTCCCGTGGATGACTTAGCAATACCTGCAAGCTCCCGCGCTTGTTCTTGTCGCTGGATTTTGCCGATTCAAACGCCTGCGTCTCGTGCAATGTGCTTCGCAGAAACAAAGCGACTACAGAAAGTACAGCCCCTATAAAAAAGGGAATGCGCCACCCCCAGTTATGGAGCTGGTCTTCGCTGAGCACAAGTTTCTGAAGCACAAGCTGAATTCCAAGTGCAATGAGCTGTCCGCCGATCAACGTTACATACTGAAAACTTGAATAGAAACCCCGGTGCCTGCTGCTGGCCATTTCACTGAGGTAGGTTGCTGAGACTCCGTATTCACCGCCTACGCTAAGCCCCTGTAACAGGCGTGCCAGCAACAGCAAAACCGGTGCTGCCAGACCGATGCTCTGGTAAGTGGGGGTAAAGCAAATAAGGAGTGAGCCGAAAGACATGAGCAGCACAGACATGGTCATAGATCTTTTTCTGCCGAAGCGGTCGGCCATGGAGCCAAAGATCCAGCTGCCGAGCGGACGCATGAGAAAACCCAGCGCAAAAACGCCGGCCGTGTTGAGCAACTGTACGGTTGAGTCGCCCTGCGGAAAAAAAGCGCCGGAAAAATAGATGGCAAATGCAGAATAAGCGTACCAGTCGTACCATTCTACAAGGTTACCAACAGAGCCACCCAGAATGGCACGGATCCGTCGCTGCTTACCTGTATGGCCAGTGTCTTCGGTCGTTTTCATATTGGCCCAAAAGAATAAATTAATGATACTTAATGAAAACCTGGACAAGCAGCCTGATCGCAAAGATCAGAATAACGATACCCGCAATTTTGTTCAGGTTTTGAATGGTTTTCTCTTTAATCCGGTACCGCAGTTTGGAAGCATAATAAGTTTTGATCGTGTCGACACTGAGTTGCGTTACCATCGCTACCACGAAAAAGAGCACTTTTTCATTCATTTCATAGTGGAGCTGCGCTGAAACGATACCGCCGACCATAAGCCAGAACATCAGGGTTGTGGGCGATAGCAGACACATCAGAAAACCTTTAAGAATATAGCCGCGCTTACGCACCTTGATCAGTTCTGAAAGGTCGTAGTTTACTTTTACTTTTTTAAGCACGTAATACAGGCCTATGCCAAACAAAAATGCCCCGCCAACCAGGCCCAGGTACTTATTATAGTCTGAGTTGTAATCAACAAAGGTGGAGCTGAAGATTGTGAGGGAAATAAAGATGATGTCGCTGAGTACTACACCAATGGCAAGCGAAACACCAGCCTTGAAGCCTTTCTCTATACTTGTTTTGATCATGGAGAAGAAAACAGGTCCGGTGAGGAAGGAGAACAAAATCCCCGCTCCGATACCTTGCAGTGCCGCTTCGAACATGCTGCAATTATATTAAAATTAAACCAAAATCCCAGATTTTATCGGCGCAGCCTAATTCTTCTTTGCTCTGCCTGCAACCGAGATAATACTTCAATAAGTATTAATTTTTACTTATGTTTAGCCCGCAAAAAACTAATTATCAAAAACCACTAATGGAACAAACGTCACAAAAGAATTATGGAACTGCACTGTACACAATTATCACGGTGTTCTTCTTCTGGGGATTTGTAGCAGCATCAAATGGCATTTTTATACCCTTCTGTAAAGAGCACTTTGATTTAACGCAGTTCGAATCGCAATTAATCGATTTTACCTTTTATGGCGGCTATTTTATTGGTTCCCTGATCCTGTATTTTGCTTCGCAAGCCAGCCGTATAGATATATTAAATAAGGTTGGTTACAAAAAAGGCATAATCTTCGGCCTGGTTTTGTCTGCCATTGGCGCATTACTTATGATTCCGGCGGTTGGCTCGGGTTCGTTTATGTTTATCCTCTTTGCCTTTTTTGTCATTGCCCTTGGCTTTTCCCTTCAGCAAACGGCAGCAAACCCTTTCGTTGTGGCGCTTGGCGACCCGGCGGGAGGTACACACCGTCTTAATCTTGCCGGTGGTATAAACAACTTCGGTGGTCTGATGGGACCGGTAATTGTCAGTGTTGTGCTGTTCGGCACGGCGAGCGATGCTGTACCTAAAGTTGTCGAGATTTCGTCGATTAATACGCTGTATTATATTCTTTCCGGGCTGTTTCTTGCCGTAGCTATCTTTTATTCGGTAACAAAACTCCCCAACGTAACAAGCAATGAAACGATGGAGAACAGCCCGAAACCAAATGGTCCGCTCGTCGTCATGATTATCGGCTTCCTTATGGTAGCCGCTGCAGGCCCGCTTGCGGAAGCAACCAACATCAGTTCATCAATTTTTGTTTATTCATCCCTGGTCATTACCCTGGGTGCCCTGCTGTTTGCGTACTTCGTGAAAAAAGACAGCGCAAGCCTGCCGAAATGGGGTGCGATGCGTTACCCGCAGCTTATACTGGGTATGCTCGCTATCTTTATGTATGTAGGTACCGAAGTAACGATACAAAGTAACCTGGGCGCCCTGCTCGCGGAGCCAAATTTTGGTTCAATGACCAACTCGGCCATTAAACCTTACATTTCACTGTATTGGGGAAGTATGATGATTGGCCGCTGGACCGGTGCGATCAGCGCGTTTAACCTCACTAAATCGACACGAACTATCCTGACTATTGTTGTTCCGTTTATCGCTTTTGGCGTGATCCTGCTAGTCAATCATGCAACCGGAACAGATGTGGGTAATCTCTATGCTTATGCAATCAGCATTGCCGTTATGATTGCTGCCTTTATGATCGGGCAGGAAAAACCGGCCAGGACGCTGGCTATTTTTGGTAGCCTGGGCGCAATTGCCATGCTGATCGGGTTGTTCACCGAAGGACAGGTGGCTATCTTTGCATTTGTGAGCGGCGGTCTCTGCTGCTCAATCATGTGGCCTTCTATTTTTGCCCTGTCTATTACCGGCCTTGGTAAATATACCAGCCAGGGTTCTGCATTTCTGATCATGATGATCCTGGGCGGTTCAATTATTCCGCCTATTCAGGGAGAACTTGCCGACAGCATCGGTATTCATAGCTCGTATATTGTACCGGTAGTCGGATTCCTGTATCTGATCTACTTTGCATGGAAAGTAAGCGCTGAACTTACCAAACAAGGTATAGACATTGAAAAGATCGAAGCCGAAGGCGGACATTAATAAGTTTTACGAAACCCGGGAGCGCATCCCGGGTTTTTTTTAACCACCATTGCAAACCAACCAAACCAACCAACCAAACTATGGAGATCAAACCTCAGAACAACTACGTCAGGCAGATGGTCATTATCTGCGCGCTATTTTTCGTATTTGGATTTGTAACCTGGCTGAATGGCACACTCATTCCATTTCTGCAGATTGCCTGCGATCTGCATGAAAAACAGGCCCTGTTCGTAACCTTTGCTTTTTACATGGCCTATTTTTTTCTGGCTATCCCTTCATCGGCTATTTTGAAAAAGACCGGGTTCAAAAACGGAATGGCGCTCGGCCTTTTTGTGATGGCAATCGGTTCGCTCATCTTCATCCCTGCTGCGCAGCAACGGGCCTTCGGCTTGTTTCTGACAGGCTTATTTGTTCAGGGTGCGGGCCTGGCATTGTTGCAAACAGCCTCAAACCCCTATGCTGCGATCATCGGACCGAATGAAAGTGCCGCACAGCGTATCAGTATTATGGGCATTTGTAATAAAATTGCCGGAGCCATTAGCCCGCTGGTATTAAGCGCCATTGTGCTGAATAACGCAACTGCCATCGAAGAGAAAATTAAGGTGGCCGCAGGTGAGGCCGAGCGTACGGCATTGCTTGATGAACTGGCTGCAAAGGTGATCATGCCCTATATTGTCATGGCGGTAGTGCTTGTAATTCTCGCCTTCCTGATCAAAAAGTCGTCACTTCCTGAGATCGATACGGATCGGGAAGAGGCGGTCGAGGGCAAAGAGGCGGCGCCAAAGGGCAGCGTATTCGGGCATCCGCACCTGGTGCTTGGCGTGATCTGTCTGTTCCTGTATGTTGGTGTTGAGGTGATGGCTGGCGACGTAATTGGTAATTACGGCAGGGCCATGGGTATGAGCCTGGATACGACAAAATACTTTACAACATTTACGCTTATTTCCATGCTGGTCGGCTATGTGATCGGCATCTTCACCATTCCGCGTTACATCAGTCAGCAGACAAGTTTGCGGATAGCAGCCATACTTGGTTTGGTATTTACCGCGGGCGCTTTTTTAACAGAGGGCTATACGGCGGTGACTTTCATTGCGCTGCTGGGGCTGGCAAACGCGCCTATGTGGCCGGCTATTTTTCCACTCGCCATTAATAAGCTGGGGAGGTTTACAAAGATCGGCTCCGCACTGCTTGTAATGGGTATCGCCGGTGGTGCGATCATGCCCCAGATCTACGCACAGCTGAAGTCAGGTTTTGGAATTGCCAATAACGTTGCTTTCCTTGTCACCATGCTTCCTTGTTATCTTTACATTTTATATTATTCCATTGCCGGCTATAAGGTCGGTTTAAAGAAATGACGAAACCTAGTTTTGACCATATTTTTATGAACCTTGCTACCGAACTGGCGGCCCGTTCGCATTGTGTACGGGCGCACGTTGGTGCGGTTCTGACCAAAGACACGCGCATCATTTCAATCGGATACAATGGTCCGCCGGCGGGCACGCATAATTGTGATGAGGAATGGCCGGACACCGGTTGTCAGCGCGATTCCAAAGGCAGTTGCTCGCTCGCCCTGCATGCCGAGGAGAACGCGATTTTGTATGCCGCAAAAAATGGTGCCAAGATCGAAGGATCAACGTTGTATACCACACTGTCTCCGTGTATTGCCTGCGCAAGGCTTATCCTGTCGTCCGGAATCAGAACGGTGTATTTTAAATATTCATACGCGGCGTATAAAGGCCTTGACAGCGATGAGGGCGTAGACTTTCTACGGAAGTTCGGTGTCGAGGTTATTCTGCTCGAGTCATGACCTCCGGGTCATTGTTGTCCAGTAAAATTGGCTGAATGAAATAAGATCCTTCTGAACAGTTTCAAAACAGTATTTGCCTTAGTCTTCTGAATTAAGCCCCCCCTGTATTTTATGTCTGCGGGTTTTACGTACAGGCGGTAGTTTTGATGACGGTTTTGCCTGCTTACTGCCACTGATAGGTGCGGACCGGCCTTGTATCTTCTCGCCGCAGAAAAGTATTAAAAAGTCTTGCACTGTTTTCAGGAGGTTGGGAAGAACCAAGGAGGGGAATCAGCCCGAAACAGA
>NZ_RXNQ01000035.1 GCF_004138205.1 Pedobacter sp. SYP-B3415 | reverse complement strand
GTCCGGTAAAAAATGTACTTTTAGGCATAGTTTATTTTTGTTGTGTGGTAACTCCAAATCTAAAAACTATAGGGGGCTTCGGCCCCTTTTTTTATGCACTTTTTTTCGGTTTACCGGACAACACTGAGCCATGAATCATGAACCAGGACCTGGGTGGAGGACCCCTCGCTTTGCCAGGCCCGACCAACGCCCCCCCACGCGCCGTCATCCCGAAGCGCGTTTATCTAATCCCTTTGTTCCGGGAACGCAACGGCGAGGGATCCCCTGCGAAGAGGTAGCGGCGAACGTTTTCCAATGAGACTAAGGAAAAAAGAACCAGGATGAAAGACCACGGCGCCTAACCCCTCAATCGCCATAAGCGGCCGAGTGGGTTGCTTTCTCAGGACTCAAATCTCAAATCTCAAATCTATAGCAGTTGCACCACGTCCAGATACGAACTACGAATACCTGATTACCACACAAAGTCTCCTGTCTCAAATCTGACAAACACTCATGCTTCAGTCTCGGACGAATATTTTTTAATTAAAATTCGTTTGCTAATGAATATTGTCTTTATATTTAAATGTTCGGTTGACGGTTATTCATGTCTTCCGACTGATTAACCCGCATGCACCGGCATGCTACCTGTACAACAGGCTAACCAAATATTAAAAACTGCTGACTGCGATGCCCTCGCGGAAGCACATCATAACAATGAAGCACCTTGATAATAAACCAGGGCCTTGCCGGCCAGTTAGCAGCCTGAAACGAACGGCGTTTTCTTTGAGGTATCAATCTCTGTATATACTGGCAGGTCTGTTTGGTTTATGTCTTTTTGTGGCCTGCAAGCAGGAAAAAGCAGCGGCTGATCCCTGGCTCAGCGTGTCCGAAAACCGCCGCTTTTTAACCACTGGCGATGGGAAACCGTTTTTCTGGCTCGGTGACACCGGCTGGCTTCTGTTTCGCAAACTGAAGCGCGAGGAAGCTAACGAGTACCTCGACGACCGCCGTAAAAAAGGTTTCAACGTCATTCAGGTCATGGTCATCCATGACCTGCCGCAAATGAATGCCTACGGTGATTCTGCAATAAGCCGGAATGATCTGTCCAGGCCACTGTTAACGAAAGGCAGCGATCCGGCAGACAGTCTTCAGTATGATTACTGGGACCATGCCGATTACATCATCGACCTGGCCGCAAAAAAGGGACTCTACATGGCGCTGGTGCCGGTATGGGGCTCAAACGTGAAGAGCGGAAAAGTAACCGCGCAGCAAGGCGCTGCCTTTGCAGAATTTCTGGCTAAAAGATACCGTAACCGCTGGAACATTATCTGGCTGAACGGTGGAGATATCAAAGGCACCGATGGCATGCCGGTATGGAATGCAATAGGCGAGAACCTGAGGAAACACGATGCAAAGCACCTTATCACCTTTCATCCGCGCGGAAGGACCACCTCTTCGGCCTGGTTTCACAACGCCCCCTGGCTGGATTTTAATATGTTCCAGTCCGGTCACCGGCGCTACGATCAGGATACGTCTGCAAAAGAAAAACTTCACTACGGCGAAGACAACTGGCGTTATGCAGCAGGCGATTATGCGATGACGCCGGTCAAACCAACCATCGACGGCGAACCATCTTATGAAGACATTCCGCATGGTCTTCATGATACGCTTGAGGTAAGGTGGAAACCTGCCGATATCAGGCGCTATGGGTACTGGTCGGTATTTGCGGGTGGTTTTGGTTACACCTATGGGCATAATTCGGTCATGCAGTTTTATCGCAAAGGGGATAAGGCCTCTTACGGGCCGAGAGCAACATGGCAGGAGGCCTTGCAGGCGCGCGGTGCAACCGAGATGGTGTATCTGAAAAAACTTATGCTTTCCAGGCCCGTTCCGGAACGTGTGCCCGACCAGTCGCTCGTTAGCAATATCGGCAAAATGAAATACGACCGTGTGGTGGCAACGCGTGGCAAAACGTATGCATTCATTTACAGCTACACCGGTGCAGATTTTCAGGTAAACATGGGCAGGATACCCGGCAGCAGGATTAAGGCCGCCTGGTTCGATCCCCGGACAGGCAGGGAGCAGGATTTAGGCGAAATTGAAAACATTGGTGTAAAAACGTTCAATCCCCCGGGAACTCCCGCTGCCGGCAACGATTGGGTGCTTATTTTAGATAGCAAGATATAGTGAAAACGCGGCTGTACATATCGGCTTTCCTTGTGGCACTGCTGCTCGCCAGTGGGTGTAAAAGCCGCGCCTATCTGTTTACGTCGTTTCAGGAACCGGCTACAGACGGACTGCGTTTGTTGTATAGCCGGGATGCGCTGCACTGGCAGGATCTTGATACCGTTTTCCTTAAACCCACGATCGGACAGCAGCGCGTGATGCGCGATCCGTCTATGGTGAAAGGCCCTGACGGCACGTTCCACCTGGTCTGGACCAGTAGCTGGAAAGGCGATAAAGGTTTCGGTTACGCCAGTTCAAAAGATCTCCTGAACTGGTCTGAACAACGGTTTATTCCCGTAATGGCGCACGAACCGGCTACCGTAAACGTCTGGGCCCCGGAGCTCTTCTATGATGACGAAAGCCAAAGATTTTTGATTATCTGGGCTTCGACTATTCCTGGTCGTTTCCCGAGAGGGGTTGAAGCGGAAGACAATAACCACCGAATGTATATGACAAGCACCGCCGATTTCAAAACATTTTCGGCGACACGCCTTTTTTACGATCCGGGTTTCAGCGTAATTGATGCGGTGATCCTGAAACGCGCTCCCGGAAGTTACGTCCTGGTCCTGAAAGATAATACCCGTCCGAACCGCAATATGAAAATAGCGTTCGGCAGATCGGCTTCCGGACCCTGGAGCAAGGCGTCTGAAAGCTTTACTCCAAAATTAACCGAAGGACCAACCGCTGTACGGCGGGCTAAAGATTGGCTGATCTACTTTGATGCCTACGGCGATAAAATGTACCCGGCCAGAAAAACCAGCGATTTTAAAACATTCAAAGACATAAGTGCGGAAGTCAGCCTGCCTGAAGGCCATAAACACGGAACCATTGTACCGGTACTCAAAAGCCAACTCAAAAAACTGCTCCGTGCGGTGAATAAGGTGCCGTGAGTTGATGTACAGACCATCCAGGTTAAACCTGACAGCAGCGGCGCACGCTGAGGAACGAGGCGGTACAGCGAATGGCAGGACTGCTGTGACCCAAGTATGACGGAGCCTGCTTTCCGGAAAAGGCAGTACCAAAATGACGACATGAAGAAACGTATTCTTTTTTTTCTGATGACATGGACATTTCAGCAGCTTGCGGCGCAGGATACCGTGCGTTATACCGGCAAGACGCTTGTAAATGCCGATTATCACCATGGCCAGCTAAGCCCTGTAATGGGTGTGCACAATATCCAGACCTTTCGTGCAAACCGCGAACACCCTGAGCTGGCAGAAGACTTTGGCTGGACGTATAACCATGCGCCCATGCTTGCTCATTGGCGGGGTAAATTTTACCTGGAGTACCTGAGTGACCGTGTGGGTGAGAGTATTCCGCCGGGACAGACCTTTCTTCAGACATCGGCCGATGGTTACAGCTGGTCGCGTCCGCAGGTCGTTTTCCCTGTTTACCGGATTCCTGATGGTACGCGTAAGGAAGGGCACCCCGGCGTAGCCAAAGACCTTGATGCCGTGATGCACCAGCGCATGGGATTTTTCGTATCGAAAAAAGATGTGCTGCTGGTTCTCGGCTTTTACGGCATTTGCCTGGATGAAAAAGACGATCCGAACGATGGCAAGGGAATTGGCCGCGTGGTCAGGGAAGTGAATGCCGACGGCAGTTTTGGTGCGATCTATTTCATTCGCTACAATCCGGGCTGGTCTGAAGCCAATACCCGCTACCCGTTCTATACAAAAAGTAAAAACAAAAACTTCGTCGCGGCTTGTGATGAATTGCTTTCGAATCCGCTCATGATGCAGCAATGGAATGAAGAGGCAGACCGGAAAGACCCCCTGATTCCACTGAAAAAACAGTACAAGGCCTTCAGTTATTACCACCTCGCTGACGGACGTGTAGTTGGCCTCTGGAAAAACGCGCTTACCGCCATTAGCACGGATCATGGTAAAACCTGGCCCGAAAATGCGGTCAGGGCGCCTGGTTTTGTCAATGGCACAGCCAAGATCTGGGGACAGCGCACCAGCGACGGCCGGTTTGCTGCGGTGTATAATCCGTCAGAGTACCGTTGGCCGCTTGCCGTCTCGACGAGTGATAACGGGCTGGAATACAAAGATCTTTTGCTGGTAAATGGCGAAATTTCGCCCATGCGTTATGGCGGAAACTATAAATCATACGGCCCCCAGTACATTCGGGGGATTGTTGAAGGCAATGGCAAGCCGGCTGATGGCAAAGTGTGGCTGACTTATAGCATGAATAAGGAGGATATCTGGGTTTCTTCTGTTCCGGTGCCGCTGCGCAGTCAGGCAACCGCTCACGTGGACGACGACTTCAGCGTATTGCCGAAGGGCCGGGAACTGGAAAACTGGAATATCTACAGTCCGCTGTGGGCACCCGTCAACGTAAGGAACAACAGCCTGGTCCTTGAAGACAAAGATCCTTTCGATTATGCAAAGGCAGAGCGATTATTCCCTGAAGCAACCAGGCTCAGGGTAGAGTTTAAGCTGACCCCGGCAGATGCAAAGGGTCTGCTGGCAGTTGAACTGCAGGATGCAAAAGGTACTGCGGCACTTCGGCTAACGCTCGACAGTACAGGTACGATCAGTGCCAAAGCAGGTTCACGATATAAGAATTTTGGTAACTATAAAGCCGGTGAAACCATGTCAGTGGCAATCAGGCTGAACACCGGGAACCGTTTTTATACCATATCAATGAATGGCAAGGACGTATTGACCAGTTTAACCTTTGTACCCGTTGCCTCGGTATCACGGTTGGTTTTCCGAACCGGCGAAGTACGGCGTTTCCCGGATGTCGATACGCCCGCAGATCAAACCTATGACCTGAAGCATGCAGGTGAAATGGCGCCGAATCACCGGTACAGCATTCATATGGTCAAAACCTCAACCTTTTAATTCTGCTATGAAAAAATATCTCCAGGGTTTATTGTTCGTTTTTTTTACCGCTGTTATGCCGGCTTCAGCGCATATTTTGCTGCCGCAGATCCTCTCGTCAGGTATGGTGTTGCAGCGCGACGAACCGGTAAAGATCTGGGGCTTTGGAGCAGCCGGCGAAGAAGTAACAGTCAGTTTTGCAGGACAAAACCTTGCAACGGCGGCAGACGCCAGCGGCAACTGGCATGTCACCCTCGCAGCGATGGCAGCTTCTGCTGAACCGCGCGTGCTTGAGATCAAAGGCAGTAATATCATTCGCCTGGAAAATGTACTGGTAGGAGAGGTCTGGCTGTGTTCCGGTCAATCGAACATGGAATATGCCATGCGTAAACTTGCAAAAATACCGGTGCCGGCAAATAAAAGTCTCGGATTTCCAAAGAACGAAGCAGAAACAGCCACTAACCCGCTGATCCGGATTTTCTTAGTCAACCGGAAAACCCTTTCAAAGCCAGATTCAATACACAAAAGCTGGAGTGTAGCGCGCGATTCGGCCTTGCGCTCATTTTCTGCGGTCGGATATTTCTTTGCAAAAGAGCTGCAGCACAGGCTCGGGATACCGGTTGGGATGATTTCTTCAGCGGTTAGCGGCAGCGCCATCGAACCCTGGGTTCCGGCAAACGCCTTCGATACAGAAGAATTTTTCCGGTCGCGGCCGGGCAATGATCCGGGCAAGTTCTACAGCACGATGATCGAGCCCCTTGCAGATTTTCCCGTTCGCGGATTTCTCTGGTACCAGGGCGAAACCAACTGTTTCCTGAACGAAGATCTGAGCTACAGCTATAAACTGAAGACACTGATCAGCGCCTGGCGGCGGGCCTGGAAAAAGCAACTGCCCTTTTACGTTGTGCAGATTGCGCCGTACGATTACAGCACGGCAAAGGGGAAGGTAGCGCTCGATTCAACGACCCTGCCCCGCTTCTGGGAAGCGCAGGCGCAGGTACTCCGTTTGCCCCAGACGGGCCTGGTGGTAACCACCGATCTGAATGATAAGGGAACGGAACTGCACCCCGGTTATAAATGGGAAATCGGGCGCAGGCTGGCCCTGCAGGCCCTCTCGCAAACTTACAGACAACCGGTTGCTTATTCGGGTCCGGTATTCAAATCAGCAAAAACGCGCAAAAGTACAGTCATCCTCTCGTTCGATTACGCTGCCGGGCTGAAATCTGCAGACGGTAAGCCATTTACAGGGTTTGAACTTGCCGGTCAGGATGGCGTCTTTTATCCTGCATCTGCTAAACTGAGCGGCGATAGAATCATACTTTCCTCATCAGCCGTGATCCGGCCACACCAGGCGCGTTTTGCGTGGCATGAGCGCGGCCATGATAACCTGACGAATGCAACAGGCATACCCGCCATGCCTTTCCGGACCGAAAATCCGCTTTACAAGAAATTCAACCCTGCTACAAAATGATCCGATCAACGCCGCTGTTCCTGTTTTTCCTCTTCTTTTCGTTTGTTGTTTCAGCACAACAAACCGAACGGCAATACCTGTCGGGAACCGGAAGTGACCGCACGGTAAATTGGGATTTTTTCTGTACCGGGGGAATGAATGCCGGCAAATGGACAAGCATCCCGGTACCGTCCAACTGGGAATTACAGGGCTTTGGCACATATAATTATGGTTTTTCGAAAGAAGCCACACGGGGCAAAGAGCAGGGAAAGTACCGGTATCGTTTCACCGTGCCGGTTTCCTGGAAAGACCGGGTAAACAAACTTGTGTTTGAGGGTGTCATGACCGATGCCGAAGTAAAACTAAACGGCAAACCGGCCGGGGCCGTACACCAGGGCGCGTTCTATGTTTTTAGCTACGACGTTAGCTCACTCCTGAAATATGATGCAGAAAATCTTCTCGAAGTAACAGTCTCAAAACATTCCGCAAATCAGAGCGTAAACGAGGCTGAAAGAAAAGCTGACTTTTGGATTTTCGGGGGCATTTTTCGCCCCATTTATCTTAGTTCCGTGCCGGTGGCACACATTGAACGCGTTCAGCTCGACGCCCGTGCAGATGGCACTTTGCGTGCAGCCGTTCATACTACCGGGCCGGCTGACGAGGTTGAGCTCACACTGACTGCTGCAAACGGCAAAACCTTTGGTCGAAAAACCCGCTTCTCCCTGACCGGTAACCGGACACAGTTTGAAGCGGTGTTCAGCAAACCCGACCTCTGGAGTGCAGAATTCCCGCATCTGTACCTGGCGACATTCAAACTGCTCAGGAAAGGCCGTGTGCAGCATGTTCTTCAAAAGAAGACCGGTTTTCGTACGATCGAGGTGCGCCGGCGTGATGGCGTTTATGTTAACGGGAAAAAGATCCGTTTCAAAGGAGTAAACCGTCACTCGTTTCATCCGAATTCTGGTCGCACGACGAGTAAGGCAATCAGTATAGCCGACGTCAGGCTGATCAAAGACATGAATATGAACGCCGTCCGTATGTCGCACTACCCGCCAGACGGTCATTTTCTCGATGTTTGTGATTCCCTGGGATTATATGTGATGGATGAGCTGGCCGGCTGGCATGGACACTACAACGATACGACCGGGAAAAAATTATTAAAAGAAATGTTCCGGACCGACGAAAACCATCCCTCGATTATTTTCTGGGCTAACGGGAACGAGGGCGGTCACAACCGGACATTTGATACCGAATTCAACGAACTCGATATACAGAAACGACCTGTTGTTCACCCCTGGGAAGTGTTTGGCGGTTTTGAAACTACCCATTACCGGGAGTTCAATTATGGAATAGGGAATTATGATCATGGCCATAACATCGTTATGCCGACCGAATTTTTGCATGGCATGTTTGACGGGGGGCACGGCGCCGGCATTGAAGATTATTGGAACGCCATGCTGCGTAACCCGCTATCTGCCGGAGGTTTCCTATGGGATCTTGCCGACCAGGCCATTGTTCGCACCGATCGAAATAATCTGCTTGATACCGACGGAAACCACGCTCCCGATGGCATCGTCGGTCCGTATCATGAAAAAGAAGGGAGTTATTTTACAATTAAGGAAGTCTGGAGCCCCGTTTACATCGAACCGCGGGAAATAACGCCATACTTCGACGGGCGTCTGACTATTGAAAACAGGTATGATTTTACCAATCTGAACCGCTGCGGCTTCAGTTGGAAGCTAAAGACTTTTGCAGATGGCCCGGTGCCGGTTCGCACAGATTCCGGTTCGGTAGCCGCTCCTGCGGTGGCTCCGGGCGCTAAAGGCACCCTGCAGTTGCAGCTCCCTGCGGGCTGGCAAAACCATGATGTTTTATACGTTACTGCTACAGGCGCCGACGGCCGGGAGTTATTTACCTGGACATATCCGGTTAAACCTCCGGCAGAAAAAGCCATTCCAATGCTTGTAAAAGCAGCTGCCGGAAAGCCGGTCGTGAGCGAAACCTCCGGGTATTTCGAAATCACAGCAGCAGGACTGACCTATCGCATAGACCGTCAGAGCGGGCTGCTGAAAGATGTAAAAACAACACAGGGCATTCTTCCCTTCGCAAACGGCCCTGTTATTCAGGAAGGCCAAAACAATTTCAAAAATTTTACGCTCGTTCAGGAGGGAGACAGCGTCGTTATTGCCTCAACCTTCGATAAAAAGGAAAGTTATAATACCCTGCGCTGGACAGTCTTTGCTTCCGGTCTGCTAAAAATGGAGGTTGCCTACTTCCCCGGTGCATATTTCAGCACTTTCGTCGGACTGAACTTCTCCTATCCGGAAGACGAAATCAGCGGTGTTGACTATTTTGGTCGCGGACCGTACCGCGTATGGAAAAACCGGATGAAGGGTCAGCAGCTCGGTGTATGGCATAAGGATTACAACACATCCGCCACCGGCGAGGTACCTTTCCAGTATCCGGAATTCAAAGGTTATCATGCAAATATGTACTGGTGTAAATTTATAGGGAAGCGTCAGTCGTTCAAGGTAATTACTGACCAGGAAGATGTTTTTTTACGCCTGTTTACGCCAAAAAAATCAAAAGACACCGAATATGACAACATGAGCCCGACTTTCCCTGCGGGTGATATTTCATTCATGAATGGTATCTCTGCAATCGGCACCAAGACACAAAAGCCTGAGACTACCGGACCGATGGGCATGAAGCACGTTTTTTATGACTTTGAGAAGGAACCCGCAAGAGCTTTACATATGTCGCTTTATTTCGATTTTAATCCCGACCGGAAATGAGAAAAATCCTGAGTGTTTTTCTGATCGCAATTTTTGCTTCTGCAGCCGTGCTCGCGCAGCCCGAAGCCGGGTCGCTTCGCTGTGAAGGGCTGATCAATCCGGAAGGTTTGGGTACGGCAACGCCAAGATTCAGCTGGCGTTTTACCGGCGGCGGTACAGATCTGAGGCAACAGGGCTACCAGATTATGGTGGCCGGTTCGGCTGAAAAGTTAGCTGCAAACGAAGCCGATATCTGGGATTCAGGCCGGGTACGCGCAGACCTGTCGCACCAGGTAAAGTTCGCAGGGAAGGCGCTAAAGAGCCGGCAGCGGGTTTTCTGGAAAGTGCGGGCCTGGACAACCGATGGGGAAACACAATGGTCGGAGCCTGCTTCGTTCAGCCTGGGGCTTCTGTTCGCGGGCGACTGGAAAGGGCGCTGGATCGGTCTGGACAGGTCATTTTCCTGGGATAGTGAGACTCAGTTTTCCCGGCTTTCGGCGCGGTATTTCCGGAAGGAGATTCTTGTCAAAAAAAAGCTGCGCAGGGCAACGGCGTACATTATCGGACTCGGTCTGTATGAAGGATTCATAAACGGTAAAAAACTTGGTGACCAGGTGCTGGCCCCGGTACCGACAGATTACAGCCGTTCGGTGGCCTACAATACCTTCACGCTGGAAGATAAGCTGCATGAAGGCAAAAATACCATCGGGATTATTCTCGGTAACGGCAGGTATTATACCATGCGGCAGGCATACAAGCCCTACAAGATCAAAACGTTCGGTTACCCGAAGCTGCTTGTAAATATTGATCTCGACTATATCGACGGTTCTTCTGAAACCATCACAACAGATGATAGCTGGCGGGTCACCGCAGATGGTCCAATCAGATCGAACAATGAATATGACGGGGAAATTTTTGACGCCCGTAAGTCCATGCCCGGCTGGAATGTCAACGGTTTTGATGATCGCAAGTGGCTCAAAGCCGAATTTGTGCAGGAACCGGGCGGCATGCCTGTTGCCCAGACAACGCCCGGCATGAAGGTTACCGGCGTATTGCAGCCAGCCGGCATCACGCGTACAAAAAGCGGAACTTACATCCTGGATATTGGTCAGAATATAGCCGGCTGGATCCGCATGCGCGTAAAGGGACAGGCAGGCCAGCAGGTTACGCTTCGCTTTGCCGAGAGTCTGAACGCAGACGGAAGCCTTTATACCGAAAACCTGCGCGATGCAAAATCTTCCGACCAGTATACCCTGCGTGGTGGCGCCCGGGAAACATGGAATCCAACCTTTGTTTACCATGGCTTTCGTTTTGTTGAGGTAACGGGGTATCCCGGTGTTCCGCGAAAGGAAGATTTTGATGCATGCGTGGTCCACGATGCGGTTACGCAAACCGGAAACTTTTTAACCGACAATAAGGTGATCAACCAGGTTTACCGCAATGCAGTCTGGGGAATCAGGGGGAATTATAAGGGCATGCCGGTCGACTGTCCGCAGCGCAACGAAAGGCAACCCTGGCTTGGCGACCGGAGTACCGGTGCGTATGGCGAGGCGTTTGTGTTTGACAATGCCGGGCTGTATGCAAAGTGGCTGAACGACATCCGGGAGTCGCAGCGGGCCGATGGGAGTATTCCGGATGTTGCGCCGGCCTTCTGGCGCTACTACAGCGATAATGTGACCTGGCCCGGTACGTATCTGCAGGTCGCAGACATGTTACTAACTCATTTCGACGACGAAGTATCCCTGCGTGACCACTATCCTGCCATGAAAAAGTGGATCGATTACATGTGGACGCGATACGCTGACAATGAGCTCGTGAAAAAAGATAAATACGGTGACTGGTGTGTTCCGCCCGAAGCAAAAGAGCTGATCCATGCAAAAGACCCCGCCCGCCTGACCGACGGCGGACTCATAGCCGCAGCCACGTACTACCACCTGCTGACACTCATGCAAAAGTTTGCTGAACGGCTTGGTGAAGAACAGGACCTTACAAACTTTAGGGATCGCGCAACACGCACAAAAGAAGCATTTAACAAAACGTATTTCGACGCAGGTAAACATGCCTACGGCAATGGTACGGTAACAGCACAACTGCTGCCGCTGGCTTTCGATATGGTTTCCTTACAGGAGCGGGCTGAAGTTTTCGGGACTCTTGTAAACAGGCTTACAGGGCCGGATCAAAGCCATATTTCAACTGGCGTTATCGGCACGCAATACCTCATGCGTACACTAAGCCGCTTTGGCCGCACCGACCTGGCTTACCGCCTGGCAACAAATACCGGATATCCAAGCTGGGGTTACATGGCCGAAAACGGCGCCACGACCATCTGGGAGCTCTGGAACGGCAACACCGCCAGTCCGAAAATGAATTCGCAAAACCACGTCATGCTGCTGGGCGACCTGCTGATCTGGTATTACGAAAACCTGGCCGGTATCCGCGCAGCGCAGCCGGGTTATAAAGAGATCGAAATGAAACCTGAACCGGTTGATGGTCTTAACACGGTGCAGGCCTCACTCGAAACGCCTTATGGTACCGTTCGCAGTGAATGGAAGCGTACCGGCAATAAGTTTCAATGGCAGGTTACCGTTCCGCCGAATTCGGAAGCAAAAATATATGTGCCGGCGGCTCGCAGATCTGCAGTATCCGGGCATGACAAAAATAATAAGGAACAAAAGTTTGATATGGAGCGTGACCGGGCGGTCTTTACACTTGGTTCGGGTACCTATGTGTTTAGCTCTGAAATTTCAGAAACATGATGAAAATTAAAATGATCTGCTTCTCAATGCTGGTTTGCACCGCACTCGGAAGCAAAGCGCAGGATGCTGAATCGAATAAAAAAGCCGCCGAATGGATTGCCGGCCTCAACCTGACCGGCGACCAGGCAAAACGTGTCGGCACAGCCATCGCTACGCACCTTACGCAGGTGCGCGACTGGCACAACAATCACCCGGCGTCTACAGTACCTGCAGGAATTAATCCTGCAACGGGCAATAAGCTCAGCGAACTTGACAGACAGATTATTGCAGATTCGGCTATGCCCGACTCGGTACACCGCAACCTGATGGCGGCCCTTGGCAGAGACCTGAAGCCGGAGCAAATAGAAGAGATCCTGGATAAGTACACGATTGGCAAGGTAGCTTTCACATTAAAAGGTTACCAGGCAATTGTACCTGATCTGACCGCTGCCGAGACAGAGAAGATTACAGCGTACCTGAAACAGGCGCGCGAGCAGGCCATTGATTATAAAAATATGAAACAGATCTCGGCGATCTTCGAGATCTACAAAACCAAATGCGAACAGTACCTGAACAGCAATGGCCGCAACTGGCGACAGCTGTACAGTGATTACACAAAAAAAATCAAGGCCGAAAAGGCGGCTAAAAAACCGAACTAGTATGGGATTCCGAAGTATAGTTTATCCGGCGTTCATAATTGCCTGTTCACTCGTAGTCAGGAATGCGCATGCACAGGTTGAAAAGTGGCAGCAGGGGCTGATCAAAGCAGAATTTTTGTATGAAAGTGCGCCTTTTCCATCCTGCCACTCTGCAACAATTGCCGAAACCCCGGCGGGCCTGGTAGCAGCCTATTTTGGCGGCACAAAGGAGCGTGCGCCTGACGTGGAAATTTACATCAGCCGGCAGGAAAACGGCAAATGGCTGCCGCCTGTTTCGGTCGCGGACGGTGTGCAGCCTGATGGAAAGCGCCTGCCGACCTGGAATCCGGTTTTATACCAGGTGCCCCGGGGCGAACTGATGTTGTTTTATAAGA
This sequence comes from Pedobacter sp. SYP-B3415, assembly GCF_004138205.1. GTDB lineage: Bacteria > Bacteroidota > Bacteroidia > Sphingobacteriales > Sphingobacteriaceae > Pedobacter. Next base: position 281,646 of record NZ_RXNQ01000035.1, on the reverse strand, counting down.
TCGGACCAAAACCCTCAGAATGGTGGGGAATGCTTAAGCGCTCGACGGATGGCGGGAAGACCTGGTCTGCAGCTGTCCGGTTGCCGGTCGGCAATATTGGTCCTGTAAAAAACAAACCTGTGCTGCTAAACAACGGACAACTATTAGCGCCCTCCAGCAGGGAAGGCAACGGGTGGACACTGCACATCGAAAGCACCGCTGATGCGGGTAAAACCTGGCGAAACATTGGTCCGCTCAATCGTAATGGTCTTGATGCCATTCAGCCAAGTGTGCTTATTCACAAGAACGGGAAACTGCAGCTGCTGGCCCGTTCACGGAACCGCGCGTTGGTTGAATCCTGGTCTGATGATCTTGGTGAAACCTGGAGCCCCCTTGCAAAGACCAGCTTGCCGAATAACAACTCGGGCACAGACGCTGTAAGCCTTGCCGATGGCCGTCATGTGCTGGTCTATAACCATGTGCTGCCACCGGGCGAACTGGCAAAAGGACCGCGTACGCCGCTGAACGTATCGGTTAGCAAAGATGGCAGACAATGGTTTGCCGCGCTGATCCTTGAAGATTCGCCGGTCAGCCAGTATTCTTACCCGGCTGTGATCCAGACCAGCGACGGGATGCTTCATTTTATCTACACCTGGCGCAGGCAGAAGATCAAACACGTGGTGGTTGATCCCGCCAAACTCCGGCTAAGAAAAATAAAGAACGGCAAGTGGCCTGAACTGAAAGGGTATGCCGCCCCGGTAATCACCGAGACAAAAAATGAAGAAAGTTAAACCTGAACAAATTATGCGGAGTTTTTTCTCCTTTACTTTCTTATGCTGCTTGCTGTTTTTAAACCGGCCGGCTCATGCGCAATCTGACAGCGACCACACCTACAGGAAACCGCTGCAGGAAGTATTGGAGCAGATTAGCCAGCGGTTCGGCGTGAAAGTGAAATACAGCCGCGAACAGGTGAAAGATAAATGGGTAAACTACGCCGGCTGGCGTTTCAGACCTGATCTTAACCAGACATTCGAAGAGGTGCTCAAACCGCTTGACATGAAGGTGAATGATGAAGGCCATGGCGTATACAAACTAAAGGAATACGAATACCATCGTTGGGCACCTGCAGACGGCTGGGCCATGCTTGACAGCCTCTCTAAACGATATCCCAGCCTTGAAAGCTGGGAAAAACGCAAAGCAGCGCTGAAGCCCGCTATTTTTCAGGCACTGCAGCTGTCGCCCATGCCCAGGCCTGCAGCGACTAAACCGGTATTAACCAGGAAGCGGTTGTTTGACGGGTATACCGTCGAAAATATTTCTATTGAACTGATACCCGGTCTTTATCTGAACGGGTCGGTTTATAAGCCGGCAAAGATGAAAGGAAAAGTGCCGGTGGTCATGAGCCCTGACGGCCATTGGGCGGGACACCGCTACCGGAAAGACTGCCAGGTTCGCTGCGCTACACTGGCCCGAATGGGTGCGATGGCTGTCAGTTACGATCTGTTTGGCTGGGGTGAATCGCTTTTGCAATTTAAATCTTCCGACCACAGGCGCAGCCTTGCGATGACCATTCAGACACTTGGCGGGATCCGCATGCTGGACTATATTTACGGTTTGCCGCAAACCGACAGACAACGGATCGCCATCAGCGGCGGCTCGGGCGGGGGCAGCCACACGGTTCTCATGGCTGCTCTTGATGACCGGATTACACTCAGCGCCCCGGTCGTATCCTTATCATCTTACTTTTTTGGCGGCTGCCCCTGCGAAAGCGGTATGCCGATACATTTTGCCGAAGGCGGTACCAATAACGTTGAGCTGGCGGCCATGGCTGCTCCGCGGCCGCAGCTTGTCGTTTCAGACGGACAGGACTGGACCGCACAAATGCCTGAACATGACTTTCCATGGCTTCAGAGGCAGTACGCCCGTTATGGAGCGTCCGCCCTGGTCGAGAATGTGCACCTGCCGAAAGAAGGTCATGACTTCGGCTATTCCAAGCGGAAGGCGTTGTATGACTTTCTCGTCAGGCATTTCAAGCTGGATGCATCCCGGATCAGGACTCATGCCGGCGACTACGATGAAACCGGTTGTACTGTAGAACCCGAGAAGGCGCTTTATGCCTTTGGCGACAACGGCGAGTACCTGCCCGCAACCGCCATCCACGGCTTTGATGAACTCGTTAGTGCCTTTGACAGATACCGGAAGAAATGAAAAAGATGCCAGTTAAAACTGATAGCCGCAGAATATTTCTTCAGCACGCGGCAGCACTGACCGCTGGGACAGTGCTGCTGCCATCATGGCTAAAGGCAGCGCTGAAGCCACCGGTGCCGCGTTACCGGGTAGCGGTAATTGATCTGATGCTGTTGAAAAGGCAAAAGCTTGGTGCCTTTGCACTGGCAGGGCAGATCGGTGCCGACGGTATCGAAATAGACATGGGGGGGCTGGGCAACCGGGAGACTTTTGATAACAAACTTTCAGATCAAGTTATCCGCAGGCAATTTCTTGAGGCAGCCAGGTCGCATCGTCTCGAAATCTGTTCGCTGGCCATGACCGGATTTTATGCCCAATCTTTTGCTGCGCGTCCGGGTTATGAACGGACTGTTGGCGACTGCCTGGATACGATGGAAGAAATGAATATAAAGGTAGCTTTTCTGCCGCTTGGTGTCCAGGGCGACCTGGTAAAATTCCCGCAGCTGCGACCGGTGATGGTAACGCGGCTGCGCAGGGTAGGCGAAATGGCAGCGAAGCGTGGTCTGGTGATCGGTATCGAGACAGCCCTTGATGCGCGCGCTGAACTGAAACTGTTGCGCGACATCGGTTCGGAGGGCATAAAAAGTTATTTCAATTTTTCTAACGCAATAAAGAATGGCCGCGATCTGCACAAAGAACTTCGCATTCTGGGCGGTAAAAACATTATCCAGATTCATGCGACCAATGCAGACGGTGTCTGGCTGCAGCATGACCCTCAAATAGATCTGCCGGCTGTTAAAAAGACACTTGACCGTATGGGCTGGCAGGGCTGGCTGGTGGCAGAGCGTTCGCGCGACCAGCGTGAACCCACCAATGTCCTCAAAAACTTCACAGCCAATACCGCTTACCTGAAATCGATCTTTCAAAAATAAAATGAGAACACTGCTGTTTATCCTTTCGCTGTTGCTGCAGCTTGGCCAGGGGGCTGTCGCGGCGGATATCCATGTGGCACCCGGCGGTTCTGATCGCAATCCGGGAACCCCCGGCGAACCACTTGAAACACTGCACGCGGCTGTCAGGGCTGCGCGCGAAATGCGGCGGCTGAATGATCCTGCAATGAAAGGAGGGATAAACATCCTGGTTCACGCGGGAATTTACCGTCTGCCCGAACCCCTCATTTTACGTCACGAAGATTCTGGGACGGCTGAAAGTCCGACACGTATCAGCAATTTTGGAAGCGGGGAGGTAATCCTGAGCGGAGGGATGCCTGTAGCCGGATGGAAACTGCTTCGTGAGAGAGTTCCGGGGCTGCCAGCTGCTGCCGCAGGAAAGGTTTGGTGGGCGCCCATACCCGGCATTAACGGTCGGCCCGTTGTGTTCAGGCAGCTGTGGGTAAATGGTAAGAAAGCAAGGCGTGCTCAGCTTCAGCGTGGCGGGCATATGGACCGGATTATATCCTGGAATAAAACTGCAGAGACCTGCACCATTGCGGCTCCCGCCGGATTAGATATCGGGCAATTAAAGGGCATGGAAATGATGATCCACCAGTGGTGGGCCATTGCTAACCTGCGCATTAAATCTGTCCGGACACAGGGCAGTTCGGCGGTCTTATCTTTTGAACAACCCGAAAGCCGGATCCAGTCTGAACATCCATGGCCCGCACCGTGGATTTCTGAAGCAACCGGCAACTCGGCATATGTGCTCAGCAATGCCCTTCAATTTCTTGATGAACCAGGCGAATGGTACGCTGATTCCCAGACCGGGCGCTTGTATTTCTGGCCAAACGGCGGACAAGACCCGGCCTCCATGACCGCTACCGTCCCTTTGCTGGAAACATTGCTGCGCGCGGAAGGTACATTGGAAAGACCGGTGCAGCACATACAAATCAGCGGACTCAGTTTTCAGCATAGCACCTGGTTGCGTCCTTCCCAATACGGCCATGTGCCGCACCAGGCCGGCATGTTTATGCTTGACGCCTACAAACTCAAAAAACCGGGCACAGCCGATAAAAAAACGCTCGAAAACCAGGCCTGGGTGGGAAGACCTGCCGCCGCTGTTGATATCGCCCATGCACAGAATCTTCGCATTGATTCCTGCCGGTTCAGCCATATGGCCGCTACAGCGCTCGATTTGCGTCGCGCTACCCGCGAAAACATCATCACAGGCAACCTTTTTGAAGATGTGGGTGGAAGCGCCATCCTTGCAGGGATTTTTTCTGATGAGGCGACTGAAGTTCATATTCCGTTCAACCCTGCTCATGATGCTGAACTGAGCGTGAATGACAGGATCGAAAATAACCTGATCAGTGACGTTACCAACGAAGACTGGGGCTGCGTCGGGATTGGTGCCGGATATGTCCGGGGCATCCGCATCAGGCACAACGAGATCAGGCATGTGAATTATACCGGAATCAGCCTGGGCTGGGGCTGGACCAGCTCGCCCAATGCCATGCGAAATAACCTGGTTGAGGGAAACTACATCCACCACTATGGCCGACAAATGTATGATGTGGCGGGGATTTATACTCTTTCGGCGCAGCCGGGTACGAAAATAACCCGTAACAGGGTAGATAGTATTTACAAGGCACCGTATGCGCACCTTCCGGAACATTGGTTTTACCTCTATAGCGATGAGGGCTCAGCAGGTATGACTGTATCTGAAAACTGGACGCCTGCAGAAAAATATCTTCAGAATGCGAACGGGTCGGGAAATCGCTGGGCGCAGAATGGTCCGCAGGTCCCGGCCGCTATTCGCGAGGCGGCAGGATTGCAGAATACATATCATTATCTGCGTCAAGGGGCTGCTGCTTATCCGGTAAGTCAGCCGGTCAACCTGGTGTCAGGTTACCAGGGTAAGGCGGTCATCTATCAGCTCGAATTCAGAAAAAACCGTTCTTCCGCCGAAGCTTTCAAGGCTTTCTGCCGCGAGAAGGGGCTTCCCTCGACTGTGGTGTATACCTGGAAAAACAGAATAGTCATGTATGTGCCTGCAGCTGAACAGGCTAATGTCTCGAAGAGCATAGCCACAAGCTTCCCCGACGCTGAGGTGATTGTTTTCGACGACCTGGTATACGATTTTAACAGACAGAAATACTGCGGCGTAAAACCGGCGCTGCGCTGGAAACATCACCTGCTTTCGGCCAGTCTCGTCGATGACGAGGAGTTACAGCAGCAATATATCGAAGACCACCGTACGCAGTTTGCCAAATGGCCTGAGGTCGCCAGGGGTTTCTGCCGTGCGCAGTTTCAGCAGCTGCTGGTGTTCAAACACGGCCGGCAATTGATGCTTGTTATCAGCATTCCGGAACATGAACAACTGAACCAGCTGAATCCACTAACTGCCAAAGACAATCCGCGCGTAGATCAGTGGAATGAACGGATGAAAAAATACCAGGAAGGAATTCCCGGAAGCGCAGTTGGCGAGACCTGGGTCGAATTCCTTCCGCTTCAAACCGAAGAAAAGAAAGATGAACATTAACACCAAACTTGGTCTGGGCATTCTTGGCCTGGGCGAAGGCAGAAGTACATTGTCTGCCGCTCTGTCAAGTCCGTTTTATGAGCTGATCGCCGCCTGCGATGTGAACCCTTCGCTTCTTCAGCAAAGAGCGCAGGAGTTTGATTTTCAGAATATGACAACCCGGTACGAAGCCCTCCTGGCCGATGACCGGATTGATGTGATCGCTATTTATACACCCGATCACCTGCACGCTGTGCACGTGGCAGCAGCCTTGCAGCATGGCAAACACGTCATTTGTACCAAACCCTTTATCGACGATCTTTCGGCTGCGCCGGAATTGCTGGCACTTGCAGAAACCTCGGGTAAAAAGGTATTTATTGGTCAGAGTTCGCGCTTTTTTGAACCGGCCAGGCGGCAGCGCCAGGACTTTGAAGCGGGAGAGATCGGGGAGCTGATCACCATCGAAGCGCAGTACCATGCCGATCACCGGTGGTTTCTTCAAAAGGAGTGGTCGCTTAAGGAATCCTTTAAATGGTTGTATGGTGGGTTGAGCCATCCTGTTGACTTTGTGCGGTGGTACTTACCTCATATTGAGGAGGTAATGGGTTATGGTATGCTGAGCAGCAACGGCGCGCGGGCGGGTCTCAAAAATCATGATACGATGCACTTTATTTTCAAAGCCACAGACGGGCGCATTGCCCGGGTAAGCGGCGCGTATACCGGCCCAACACAGCCGGCACTTCGCGACAGCGGCATGAGCACCATTCTGCGCGGAACGCAAGGCGCCAGCCAGGCCGATTACCATGAGTTACGTTATGCACTCACCGACCGCCGGGGCGAAGAGAAACTCATTACCTGGGGTGATTCCGCCCTGAAACACTATTTCCGCTTCGAGGGTCAAAGCCATCATGCAGGTGAATACCAGAATTACCTCGACTACTTTGCGCGATGCCTTTCAGAAGGAATTACGGCCTGGCCAGACATCCGTGAAGGCATCGGCACCGTCGCGCTGCTGCGGGCTATGGACAGTTCGCTGGAAACCGGTAAGCCGGTCAGACTTCGCACCGTGCTTGACGCTGCAGGATTAAAGGGTTCATTTTAAGCCGCTGCCATGAACAACATTTTAGACCGGCTTACAATTTTGGACTATGCCATTGTAGTAATTTATGTTCTGGTGCTGGCCTGGATCGGTTATCGCGCCAGTGTATCCGCGCGTAAGACCGGCGGAACGCTTTTTCTGGCCAATAAGTCGCTAAACTGGTACAGCATCGGCTTCAATATGTGGGGAACGAACGTAGGCCCTTCCATGCTGCTCGCTTTTGCCAGCATCGGTTATAGCACAGGCATCGTCGCGGTCAATTTTGACTGGTACGCCTTTGTGTTTCTCTTTCTGCTTGCCATTGTTTTTGCGCCTAGATACCTTGCTGCCCGCGTTAGTACAATGCCCGGGTTTATGGGGCAGCGTTACGGAGACTCGACACAAAATATTTTGGCCTGGTATGCGCTCGTCAAGATGCTGATCTCCTGGCTTTCACTCGGGCTGTTTGCCGGTGGTTTTCTTGTCAGGCAGATTCTTGGTATACCCATGTGGCAATCGGTAATTGTGCTCGTCTTCTTTTCAGGAATCTTCACCTTTTTTGGCGGCCTTCGCGCCATTGCACGTGTGAATGTCTTCCAGATGATCCTCCTGATCGCTGTATCGCTGGCCCTGAGCTGGATCGGGCTTGACCGGGTGGGCGGCATCAGCGAACTGTATAACCGTACGCCGTCCGCATTCTGGAACCTGGTGCAGCCGGCAAGTGATCCGAAATACCCCTGGTACGCCATATTGCTTGGTTATCCCGTTGCAGCTATTGCCTTCTTTTGTACCGATCAGGCTATGGTGCAATCAGTGCTTGGCGCCCGTAACCTCGAACAGGGGCAGCTGGGCGTAAATTTTATCGGCTGGTTAAAAATCCTCTCACTTCCGCTGTTTATTTTAACAGGTGTTTTATGTTATGTGCTCTTCCCCGGTCTTAAGAATCCCGACGAAGCTTACATGACTATGGTTACAAATCTTTTTCCGCCGGGGCTTAACGGGCTGGTTATTGTCGTGCTTGTGGCGGTACTGGTCGGTACCATCGGCTCGTCGCTCAATTCCCTAAGCACGGTCTTCACGATGGATATTTATGTTAAAAAGATGAATCCGGCAGCAACCGAGAAACAGATCATCCGTGTTGGCCGCTATACCGTTATTGCCGGCTGTATCTTCGCCGTTCTCGTCACCCTGGCTATAGACAACATAAAAGGTTTGAACCTTTTTGATGTTTTTCAGTCTGTACTTGGTTTTATAGCACCGCCGCTTTCGGTAGTCTTTCTCCTGACCGTATTCTGGAAACGCAACAGCCGGCGTGCCGTTAATTTTGTGCTGTCGGCCGGTTCCGTGATCAGCCTCGGCACCGGAGTCCTGTATCTCTGGGTACTTCCGCCCGACCAATACGCTTTCTGGCCGCATTACCTCGTCCTGTCTTTCCTTTTGTTTATGCTGCTTACCATTCTGGCCGTAGCCATTACACTAACAGACCCGGCGCCGGTCGTTTTTAACGGTTCTGCTGCCGCTACAGCGATACCGCGTACAAAAGCACGCGTCTGGCTGGTGTGGGCAGCACTTGCAGTGGTCATGATTGGCTTATATCTCTTTTTTAACGGACATTAAATTCATACCCTGATGTATATTTTCAAAAAACTTTCGAAGTCTGCCTGCCTGTTTCTGTCTTTCTTTTTCATCATGCAAAGCCTGCAGGCGCAAACGGCTTCCTGGATCTGGTATCCCGGCGATTTTGATATCTGGATGAGTAATGTAATGCAGAACCGCCGTACCGAGCGCGGCTCGTTTTTTCCACCGTTCTGGAAAATGGATAGTCACTATGCGCTGGTAGACTTTCACAAGGAGGTAACGGTGCCGGCAGAGGAAGAGGTACTGGTAAAGGTCGAAGGGCAGTACAACCTGAAAATTGACGGTAAAGCCATTCCAGCTTCTCCAGGCACTTTCCGGGTACCCGCCGGCAAACACCGCATCAGCCTGAAAGTTTACAACCAGGCTCACGTGCCTGCTGTTTTCATCCGGGGCAAAACCATCCATTCAGATACCAGCTGGCTGGCAACTTTTGAGGATAAAGAATGGATTGATGCCAGCGGCAAAACCTCCGATAAGTCGGGAACCACTTTCGTTCCTGCGGGCAGCTGGGGGATGACAGACATGGCTGTACTGCCGTCGGCATACCGCCTGCCGGTAAAACCTGTGGAAGCAGTAAAGGTTGAAAAACTTGCAGGCGGATTCATTGCAGATTTTGGCCGGGAAACATTCGGTTTTGTGCGCCTGAAAGGTTTGCGCGGATCAGGCCTGATCACCCTCTATTATGGTGAGTCAAAAGAAGAGGCCCTTTCAAAAGAGTTCTGTGAAACGCTAGACATACTTGATATAAACAATCCCGAAAAACGCGACAGCGTATTATCGCTTTCAAAGGCATTCAGATTTGTACAGGTTGAACATGGCCTGGGCATACAGCTCGATGGCATCGGGATGGATTACGAATTTGCACCGGTAAACAATCGGGGAAGTTTCAGGTGTAATGATGCCGGGATCAACAAAATATGGGACATCGCCAGGTATACATTTGAATTGAACACGCGGGAATTCTTTATTGACGGTATTAAAAGAGATCGCTGGGTGTGGTCTGGTGATGCGTATCAGAGTTACCTGATGAATTATTACGCTTTTTTCGACTCGCCGACAGTGGTACGCACCCTTTGGGCGCAAAGGGGCAAAGATCCCGTAACCGCTCATATCAACACCATCATGGACTATTCGTTCTACTGGTTTCTTGGTATTTATGATTACTACAATTATACGGGCGACAAAAACTTTGTAAAAGCCATTTATCCGCGCATGAAAACACTGATGGAGTTTACTAATAAGCGGCGCAACAGCGAGGGGTTGCTTGAGTGGATGCCGGGCGATTGGGTGTTTATAGACTGGGCAGAAGGTTTGAGCAAAGAAGGCGCTGTAAGTTTCGAGCAGGTGCTCTTTTGCCGGAGTCTGGAAACCATGGCCCTGTGCGCCGACCTGGCAGAAGATACAGCCGCTGCTTTAGCATACCGGACACAGGCGTCGGCACTTCGCGAAAAGATTTTCAGCCTGTATTGGGACGAAAAAAAACAGGCGCTTGTTCATAGCCGAATCAAGGGTAAGCCTGCCGGTAACGTAACACGGTATGCCAACATGTTCGGGATATTTTTCGATTACTTTAATGCACCGCAGAAACAGCAAGTCAAAAAATCCGTCCTGCTGAATAATGACGTTAAGAAGATCACGACCCCCTATATGCGGTTTTACGAATTGGAGGCACTTTGTGCACTTGGCGAACAGACGCTGGTAACCAAAGAAATAAAAGATTACTGGGGCGGTATGCTGAAGCTGGGAGCGACTTCTTTCTGGGAAGAGTACAACCCTGATAAAAGCGGGGCAGGGCACCTGGCTATGTATGGCAGGCCATTTGGTAAAAGTTTGTGCCACGCCTGGGGTGCAAGCCCGCTCTACCTGCTCGGCAAATATTATCTTGGTGTAAAACCGCTTTCGCCCGGTTATGCCACCTATCTGGTTGAACCCAGCCGCGGCGGATTGGAGTGGATTGAAGGTACCGTACCTACCCCAAAAGGCGATGTGCAGGTTTACGCAAGCAGCCGAGAGATTCGTGTCAGGGCTGCCCGAGGCGAAGGCCTGCTGCGCTTTACTAGCAAATCAAAACCGGGCCGTGATGGCGCCAGTGCCCGCAAAACCGGTAACGGCCAATATGAATTAGCACTGCAGCCCGGGAAAAGTTATACCGTAAGCCTGCGCAACTAAAGCGGGAAACCGATCAGACCGATGCGTTGCTCGATTTTAGCGGCGCATTGGTTGGCATGCTCCAGAATCTGGTCCTGGTTGAGTGAGTCGGTGTTGTGCAAGGCGCTGAGCATAGAAATGGTCAGACACGCTACCACGCCGTTCTGATGTCTGCCAATCGGCACTGAAATGTCAGTAACACCTTCTGCCAGATCACTCGGCTTCAGATAAGCGCCGCTGTCGGCAATTGCGTTTAACGAATCGATGAAACGCTGACGGTCAGGTTTCGGATATTTTTTGAAGACGGGGTTAACGGACAGGATTTTTTTGCGTTCCTGCTCAGGCATAAACGCGAGCAGAACGCGGCCCGAGGCTGTAAGCGGCAACGGAAACAGGTTCCCTTCTTCGATTGAGAGCGCAATAGGCCCTGGACTCTTTGCATGAATAACGACCATGACCTGATTCATATACAAGATGCTCATGTGGCAGGACTGCCGCACCGTGTTGGCCAGCTCCTCCAGCGGAAACTGCGCAGCCTTTCGCAGCTCGTCTATCGGTGAATGCCGGTGCGAGAGATAAAAAAGTTTCAGCGAAAGCCTGTATTTTCCCGAAACTTCGTCGCGCAGCACATAACCTCTTCCTTCAAGGCTCATGAGCATACGATAAATTTCGTTCGGACTGCGGGAGATACCCGTTGCAATTTCGGTCTGCGAGAGCGGTACCGATTGAGAAGATAAATATTCGAGAATGTCAAGGCCCTTATCCAGAGCGGGTGCCTGATATTTTGACTCGGTTTCTTTCATATACCTGGTTAATTCATTCAAACATACAAAAATGCGATGTTTTTATTTCAAGTTACAATTTCGCATGCAGTATTTGTTCATATTTAAAAAAAACATTTATATTTGAATTAAACGAGTCTAACCAAAAACCAATAAAACCCGTTCTGCCACCGGCTGCGTCTTTGCAGTTATGGCATAACTTCGTGTTATGAGTACAATATCCCTTATCTCTTTCCGGATGGTTCGGTTTTTTGCCGTCATAGTGGTTCTGTCGGTACCTATGCATCTTTTGGCCGGTACCGGGCTTGCTGTTGACGGGCTGACCTGTGCCTACCGCAAAAATCCGCTCGGTGTCGATCAGGCAAAACCTGCCCTGAGCTGGCAGCTTCGTGCTGCTGATCGCGGAATTATGCAGACGGCTTACCGGGTCATGGTTGCCGACCAGCCAGAGCTGCTCCTGGCAGGCAAAGCAAATATCTGGGATTCGGGTCGCCTGAACGGGAGCACAACACAACAGATCAGCTTTGGCGGGAAGACCCTGCAGGCTGCGCGGGTGTATTATTGGCGTGTCGCTGTTTGGGATAATAAGGGCAGGCAGGCCTGGAGCCCGGTAGCCAGCTGGCAAATGGGTTTGCTGACGCCAGGAGACTGGAAAAAGGCTGCCTGGATCGGATATGAAAAAATGCCCGACAGCAGTATTGATATCCTTCCGTCTGATAAGAAGAAATTTGCCGCCGGCACCAGCAATGTGCTGCCGATGCTGCGCAGGGAATTTCGTATAGCAAAAAAAATAAAACGGGCTACAGCTTTCGTTTCCGGGCTTGGACACTTCGAACTGACGTTGAATGGTAAAAAGGTTGGCGATCATTTCCTTGATCCGGGTTGGACCAAGTATGACAAACAAGCCTTATATGTAACTTTTGATATCAGTAAAGAACTCCGGTGGGGGGCAAATGCGCTTGGGGTTATGCTTGGTAACGGGTTTTACTACACGCCGCCTGTAAAGGGCCGGTACCGGAAGCTGAAAAGCACATTTGGCTACCCCAAAATGATCTGCCGCGTGCTGCTCGAATACACCGATGGCAGTCAGCAAAATATCGTTTCTGACACCGGCTGGAAAACTGCGCCTTCGCCGATAACTTTCTCAAGCATCTATGGCGGTGAGGATTATGATGCGCGTCTGGAACAAAGCGGCTGGGATATGCCCGGGTTTAATGACCGTAGCTGGAAAGCGGCGGTGCTGACCGGGGGACCGGCATTATCTGCCCAGCAGACAGCGCCCATGCGTTTCTTTGACCGCTTCGAACCAAAATCTGTAAAGGCTGTTGCAAAGGGCTGGGTGTATGACCTGGGGCAGAATGCCTCAGGCATCATCCGCCTGGAAGTTAAAGGCAAACGGGGCGATACGGTGCGTATCCGCCAGGCCGAGCTGCTCAATGAAGACGGAACAATTAACCAAAAACCCTCGGGCAGTCCGAGTTATTTTACATACGTATTGAAAGGCGGGGAAACCGAGACCTGGCAGCCACGATTCTTTTATTCCGGATTCCGGTACCTGCAGGTTGAAGGTGCAATACCTGCGGGCCAACCGGAGGTCCGGGAACTGCCGCGGCTAAGGGCGCTTTCTGCTTTGCATGTTCGAAACGCAGCAACGCAAACCGGAACCTTTGCCTGTTCTGAGCCGCTGTTTAACAAAACCTTTGAGCTGATCAACTGGGCTACAAAAAGTAACATGGCGAGCGTTTTTACCGATTGTCCGCACCGTGAAAAACTCGGCTGGCTTGAACAGGTGCACCTGATGGGCGCCTCAGTCCGCTACAATTTTGATGTTGCCCCCATGTTTCGCAAGGCACTTGAAGACATGCGTAACTCACAAACCGCCGAAGGCCTGGTGCCGGAAATAGCGCCGGAGTACGTCAAATTCGATTACGGCGATGGCATGTTCAGAGACTCGCCTGAATGGGGCAGCAGCTCGATCCTGGCAGCATGGAACATGTACGAATGGTATGGCGACAAAAACGCACTTCATGAGAACTACGGGATGATCAGGGCTTACCTGGCCTACCTCGCTGCCAGGGCAAAAGGAAATCTCCTTTTTCAGGGCCTTGGCGATTGGTATGACCTGGGACCAAACCCGCCGGGTGTCTCGCAGCTTACGCCGATGGGTGTAACAGCCAGTGCCATCTATTATCTTGATCTTGTAACCGCCGCGCGCATTGCAGCCGTACTGGGAAACCGTGCCGATGCATCGGCATATGCAGCGCTTGCACAAAATGTACGCATCGCTTTCAATAAGAAATTTTTTGATGCTGCTACCGGGCAGTATGCCACAGGCAGCCAGACGGCAAATGCGATGGCCCTCTACATGGACATGGCAGAGCCGGCTAACAGGGCAAAGGTGCTTGAGAACCTCATCGCGGACATTCGCAGACGCGGCAACAGCCTTACTGCCGGCGATATCGGATACAGGTATGTACTCCGGGTACTTGAACAGGAAGGCCGTTCTGATGTGATCTATGATATGAACAGCAGGAGCGACGTTCCGGGTTACGGCTATCAGCTTGCCCAGGGTGCCACGGCGCTGACCGAATCATGGGCGGCTCTGCCATCGGTGTCGAATAATCACTTTATGCTGGGCCATTTGATGGAGTGGCTATACAGTGGCCTGGGCGGAATCAGACAGGATACAACCGGTCTCGCTTTCAGCAAAATTATCATCAGGCCGGAGCCGGTCGGCGATATCAGACACGCCGCTGCTTCTTATGATTCGCCTTCCGGCACGATCAGCACCAGGTGGAAGCGCGACGGCTCAGAATTTATGCTCGAAACGACCATCCCGCCGAATACCTCGGCAACGGTATATCTTCCGGCGGAAGCCGGTCAGCGCATCACCGAATCAGGCATGAACGCGCGCCAGCATCCGGACATAAAAATTTTGCGGAGCGAAGAAAAAAATACCCTTGTAGCAGTTGGCTCAGGAACCTATAAATTTTTGGTGAAATGAAAATAAGCTGGCTAATCGTCATATTGGTTTTTTTAGCCTATCCGCGGCTCTATGCGCAGAAAACCGTTTCTTCCGCAGATATGCAGCGGATCTACACCGAGGTCAGGACGCCGCATAAGTATGGCCTCGTACTGGTGCCGGCAGATACTACCCAAAAGATTGACTGTCCGACCATTTACCGCCGGCATGGAAAGTGGTTTATGACTTATCTTGTTTTTAATGGCCGGGGTTACGAGACCTGGCTGGCTACAAGCGGGGACCTGCTGAATTGGCAAACACTGGGCAGACAGCTTTCTTTTTCTGAAGGAAGCTGGGATGCCAGCCAGAAAGCAGGCTATAACGCACTTGTAGATACACGGTGGGGCGGGTCGTATGCATTAGGCACTTACAAGAACCGGTACTGGATGTCATATTTCGGCGGCCGTGAACAAGGCTATGAACCCGAACCCCTTTCAATTGGCGTGGCCTCGGTAGGCCGCTACCCGGATTCGGCGGTTGAGTGGGAGCGGGAGGCCCAGCCCGTCCTTAGTGCCGCTGATCAGGATGTGCGCTGGTGGGAGAACCGGAACAAACTTTTCAAAAGCACCGTCATCGAAGACAAAAGCCGTTTGACCGGTCACCGCTTTGTTATGTATTACAACGCAGTCGGCGATTCTCTTAAAAATAACAAGAAGACCCGTTGGTATGAGCGCATTGGAATGGCGGTCTCAAATGACATGCGTAACTGGAAACGTTTTGGTAAAGATCCCGTTATGCACCACCCCGTGGGCATAACCGGCGATGCCAGTATCCAGAAAATCGGGCGGTTGTGGGTCATGTTTTATTTCGGCGCTTTCTGGCAGGACCGGCCTGGCGCCTACAACCGTTTTGCCGTATCTGAAGATCTTATCCATTGGACCGACTGGCAGGGCGACAACCTGATCGAATCTTCTGAACCTTACGACGCGCTGTACGCCCACAAATCATGTGTCATTAAACACCGCGGCATCGTTTACCATTTTTATTGCGCTGTTGACCGGCGGGACCAACGTGGAATTGCCGTTGCAACCTCGGTCGATCTCGGCAAAAGTACCATCCAGTTTAAAACCCTATCGCCCGGAAAATAATGATCGCTAAGTCTCTGAAGTTTTTTCTCGTTTTGTCACTCATCGTTTCGGCTGCATTCGGGCAGGTGAGGCTCCGAAATAATTTCAATGCAAACTGGAAATTTGCCCTGGGCGATCACCCCGGAGCAGTTTCGGGGTCGTTTGATGACAGGAACTGGCGCAGTCTGACACTTCCGCACGACTGGAGCATCGAGGGGAAATTTGATGAAAAACATCCGGCAAAACCTGAAGGGGGAGGACTGCCTACGGGTATCGCATGGTACAGGAAAAGCTTCAGCATACCGGCAGGTTTCGCAAAAAAAAATTGGACCATTGAGTTTGACGGCATCTACAAAAACAGCTCGGTCTACCTGAACGGCCATCTTCTCGGAACACGTCCTTACGGTTATAGTTCATTTGCTTACAACCTCAACAAGTGGTTAAAGACCGGGAATAATGTCCTGTCTGTCCGCGTTGACAATGCTGCACAGCCTGATTCGCGCTGGTATTCGGGTTCAGGCATTTATCGGAATGTTTGGCTTACGTCGACTGCGCGCAAGGCAATTGCGCATTGGGGAACATTTGTGCAGGCTGAGGTGACGGGGTCTGCAGATGTTTCGGGAAGCACTGCGCCTGCCCGTGTATCGGTTGCTGCCAGGCTTATTAACCAGGATGCTCCGGGCCGTGTAGAAATACAGCACCAGGTAGTTGATGCGCAAGGGAAGATCATCGCCCGGGCCAGCCGGCAGCAGGTCGTGCTTCGTTCCGGTGAAACCGAAACAAACGCTACAATTGCGCTGCCGAAGTCCATGCTCTGGTCGTTAACCAATCCATACCTCTATAAGATGGTAACCCTCGTTAGCGAAGGCGGCCGGGTTATAGACCGTTACGAAACACCGTTTGGGATCAGGAAATTTGCTTTCGACGCGAAAACGGGCTTTTCATTAAATGGCCGCACCATGAAGATCAACGGCGTTTGCCTGCATCACGACCTGGGCGCACTTGGTGCTGCCATAAATACACGTGCTATCGAGCGTCAGCTGGAGATCATGAAAGAAATGGGTGCAAATGCCATCCGCACCGCCCATAATCCGCCGGCACCAGAGCTGCTCGACCTCTGCGATAAAATGGGACTGCTTGTGATGGATGAGGCCTTCGACATGTGGCGTAAGAAAAAAAACAAACAGGATTACCACCTCCATTTTGATGAGTGGCATACCCGCGACCTGCAGGATATGGTTATTCGTGACCGCAACCACCCTTCGGTCATTCTCTGGAGTATCGGCAACGAGATCCGGGAGCAGTTTGACAGCACGGGTATTGCCCTGACCCGCGAGCTGGTCTCTACAGTTAAAAAGCTTGACCGGTCAAGGCCCGTCATTTCTGCGCTGACGGAAACAGATTCGTCAAAGAACTTTATTTACCAGGCTGGTGTGCTGGATATTTACGGACTAAACTACAACCACAAAAAATACAGGGACTTTCCGAAAAACTATCCGGGGCAAAAATTCCTGGCAACAGAAACAACTTCAGCACTGGCAACGCGGGGATTCTATGACATGCCTGTCGACACCATCCGCCGCTGGCCGAGAGACGGTAAAACGAAATTTACAGAAGGGAATAAGGAATGGGCCGCTTCATCTTATGATCATATCTCTGCTTACTGGGGTTCCACACATGAGGAGACGCTAAAAGAGGCAAAACGATATGACCATGTATCGGGCATCTTTGTCTGGACCGGCTTTGACTATCTGGGTGAACCGCTGCCTTATCCCTGGCCGGCCAGAAGCTCGTACTTCGGCATCGTTGATCTGGCAGGATTTCCGAAAGATGCCTATTACCTGTATCAGAGTGAGTGGACAAACAAGCCCGTACTGCACCTGCTGCCACATTGGAACTGGAAGCAGGGAGACACAGTCGAGGTCTGGGCATACTATAGCCAGGCAGAGGAAGCAGAACTCTACCTGAACGGCAGGTCGCTTGGAAAGAGATCGAAGAAAAACGACGACCTTCATGTATCCTGGCGGATTCCGTTTGAACCGGGAACGCTGAAAGCTGTCTCAAGAAAAAACGGCACAACCGTGCTGGAGAAAACGGTAAGTACGGCTGGAAAACCTGCGCAGATTCGTCTTTCAGCAGACCGGACCACAATCAAGGCAGATCAGGAGGATTTGTCTTTCATCACGGTCGATATCGTCGATGAAAAGGGTAACCTGGTGCCTGATGCCGAACAATTGGTAACCTTCAGGCTGGAGGGACCCGGTTCAATAGCCGGAGTGGACAATGGTTTCCAGGCCAGTGTTGAACCCTTCAAAGCAAATTACCGTAAAGCGTACCGTGGTAAATGCCTGGTTATTGTAAGGCCGGGCAGCGTGGAAGGTTCAATAAAATTAACGGCATCTGCAGATGGCTTACCGGCAGCGCAAATCGTCGTAAAGAGTATAAATCAACATAAATAGCATAAACAGAGATCAGCGTTCGGGATGGAAAAAATAAGACTAAAAGGAATTACCTGGAACCACAGCCGCGGTTTGCTGCCTATGGTAGCAACCGCGCAGCGTTTTGCTGAACTAAATCCGGGTGTAGAGATAAGCTGGGAGAAACGAAGTCTGCAGCAGTTCGCAGATCTTTCGATCGCTGAACTGGCCGCGCGTTTCGATTTACTGGTTATCGACCATCCATGGGCTGGTTATGCCGCAAAATCGGCTGCCATTCTGCCTCTTGACAAATACCTTGGAGCCGCGTTTCTTGAAGACCAGGCGCGGCAGAGTGTTGGCGCTTCGTATGAAAGTTATTCGTTCGACAGCAGGCAATGGGCCCTTCCGATTGATGCAGCAACGCCGGTTGCGGCGAGCAGGCCTGATCTGTTAAAGGAAAGACAATTGTCGCTGCCCGGGTCATTTCACGATCTTCTGTACCTGGCAGAACAGGGGCTGGTTGCTTTTGCCGGTATCCCGATTGATGTGCTGATGAATTTTTACACGCTGTGCTGCTCTTCAGGTGAAGATCCCTGCCAGTCAGAAACCGAAGTGGTCTCGAAAGCGACCGGAATCAGGGTTTTAAAGCTGTACCGGGAACTTGCTTCACTGATTGATCGGGAGAACTTCAATCGCAATCCGATCCAGGTTTACGAAGCCATGACATGCGCTGATGATATTGCGTACTGCCCCTTTGCATATGGTTATTCAAACTATGCACGGGCAGGTTATGCCCGTCGCGAACTTCGTTTCCACGACATGATCAGCCTCGACGGCCAGACACGTTTGCGCAGCACGCTCGGCGGAACCGGTCTTGCTATCTCAGCCCGTTGCAGCGAGGTTGAAACTGCCGTGGCCTACCTGCGCTATTGCGCCGACCCGCAGACACAGCAAACGCTTTACTTTGACAATGGCGGGCAGCCGGGGCATCGTGCTGCCTGGCTGAACGCTGAAGTGAACCGCAGGAGCGGAAACTATTTCCTGGATACCCTGCCAGCCTTAGACCGGGCTTTTCTCAGGCCACGTTATGCCGGGCATATGTATTTCCAGGACCATGCCGGCGATATTGTACGCGATTACCTGATGCAGGGCGGTAACGAGGAACAAGTGCTCTGTGAACTGAATGAATTGTACGTCCGTTCAAAAAACCTCATCCCCGCATGAAAAAACCATTAGAAGAGCTTCTTGTGCTCGAATTTTGCCAGTTTCTTGCCGGTCCTTCTGCAGGGCTGAGGCTCGCAGATCTGGGTGCACGCGTTATTAAGATCGAACGCCGCGGCACCGGCGATGCCTGCCGGGGCCTTGCCATCAAAAACCTGTTTGTTGATGATGACAGCCTCCTTTTTCACACGATAAACCGGAACAAATCAAGTTACGAAGCCGACCTGAAAGACCCTGATGACCTTAGCAAAGTAAAAAAACTTATTGCCCGGGCAGACATCATGACCCACAATTTCCGGCCTGGTATTATGGAAAAGATCGGACTGGGTTTTGAGCAGGTAAGCAGCCTCAATCCGAAAATTATTTACGGCGTTGTAAGCGGCTATGGCAACGAAGGGCCCTGGTCGGCCAAGCCGGGGCAGGATCTGCTTGTTCAGTCAGTGTCGGGTCTGACGTATTTATCCGGAAGCGCGGGCGACGGTCCGGTTCCCTTTGGTCTTTCTGTAACAGATATACTCTGTGGAAATCACCTGGCCCAGGGACTGCTGGCCGCCCTCATCAAACGTTCACGCACCGGAAAAGGTGTCCTGGTCGAGGTTAGCCTGCTGGAATCTGCCCTCGATCTGCAGTTCGAAGTACTGACTACCTATCTGAACGACGGCGGCAAATTGCCGCAAAGAAGTGCCGCGCGCGAGGGTGCCCATGCTTATCTGAGCGCTCCATATGGCTTATATCAAACCAGCGACGGGCATATTGCCCTGGCCATGGGCGACCTGCAACAGATTGCCCAGGCAATTGGCGCCGATCTCAACGGCCTCACGGCCGGCGATGCTGCGGCTTTTCGTAACCGCGATGAGATCATTGCCTGTCTGGCCCAAAGACTCATCACGGGCCCCGGACAGCATTGGCTTGATCAGCTGGATGCTGCAGGTCTCTGGTGTGCGCCTGTTCTTGATTACGAACAAGCTACGTCAAACAAGGCTTATGAAGCCGCCGATATTGAACAAACGGTACTGATTCCCGGTGGGCACAGCATCCGCACAGTGGTTTGCCCGCTCCGAATTAATGGAGAAAAATTCAAATCTGCTATTCCTGCACCTCGACTTGGCGCACACAACAGTGCGCTGAACGCTGAATTTGAACTGAATTAATATGAAGCCACTCGAAGATTTTCTCATTGTAGATTTCAGCCAGTTTCTTTCCGGACCGTCTGCAGGATTAAGACTTGCTGACCTCGGGGCCCGGGTGATAAAAATTGAACGAAGGGGCGGAGGTGATATCTGCCGTAGCCTCTATACGTCAGATTTGGAAATGAACGGCGCGTCTTCCGTTTTTCATGCCATCAACAGAAATAAAGAAAGTTTTGCTGCCGACCTGCATGATGCCGACGACCGTGAACTGGTTACCGCGCTGCTGCTAAAGGCAGATGTGATGATCCACAATTTCAGGCCTGGCGTCATGGAGCGGCTGGGTTTTGACTACGCCTCAGTATCGGCCATTAATCCCGGTATTGTGTATGGCGAAATATCAGGTTATGGAAACGAAGGACCCTGGAAACAAAAGCCCGGACAAGACCTCCTCCTCCAGTCGCTGACGGGGCTCACTTCGCTAACGGGAAATGCCGGAAGCGGACCGGTTGCAATGGGCCTATCGATTGTCGATATGCTCGCCGGTGCACACCTGGCGCAGGGACTCCTGGCTTGTCTGTATCAGAAGGCGATGCATGGTAACGGTGGTCTGGTACAGGTAAGTATGCTGGAGTCTGCATTTGATTTTCAGTTTGAGACCATCACTACGTTTCTGAACGATGGCCGGGTACTGCCGCTGAGAACAGAAAAAAACAATGCAAATGCATACCTTGGTGCACCGTACGGGATTTACCAGACGGCCGATGGGCACATCGCCCTGGCAATGGGTTCAATTCCCGTATTGGCTGAACTGCTTTCTTGTGAAGAATTAATTGTCTTTAAGGACTCCGCCCAGGCTTTTGATCAGCGCGACCTGATAAAAACAATACTGGCAGGGCACCTCCTTACCGGAACAACCGCACACTGGTTGTCGCGTCTTGAACCGGCAGATATCTGGTGCGCCGATGTGCTTTCCTGGGACCAGTTGTCTTCACATGAAGCTTTTGCGGCGCTGAACATGATCCAGGATGTACAAATGTCTGACGGGTACAGCTACCGCACTACACGTTGCCCGATCAGAATTGATGGCGAATTGCTGACTTCAAGTGTCGGCTCGCCAAAACTGGGTCAGGACAACGAGCAGATCAGGAATGAATTTAACCAGATTAAAACCATACATGAAGCTTGAACGCAACCAGGTTTTTCGTATCGCCGTGCGGCAGTTCGGTCCGTTTGAACGCGCTATGGAGCGCTTCTGGAATAGTTTTGCTGCAGAAACAGGAAACAAACTTCAGTTGGACATGGTCGTGATGGACCTGCATCAGCTGTATGCGGAGACCATTGCAAACGAAGGCCTGGCGAATGGTGCGTTTGACGTTGCACATATCAATACAGACTGGCTGGCGGCAGGTTATGATAAAAAGGCATTCGAAATTTTAAACCCCTATATGACACGCTCGCCGCTTGAGGGTTTTCCGCACGCCTGGAGCGCGTCCCTGCTTGGACTTCAGCGATTCGGCGACCAGGTGGTTGGTGTTCCGTTCCATGACGGACCGGAATGTTTGTTGCTCCGCCGTGATCTTTTTGAAGATCCGGAAGAACAGCGCAATTACCAGGCAATTTACCGTAAACCGCTTCAGGCACCCGAAACCTGGGAGGATTTCCATCAGATAGCCCGGTTTTTTCAACGTCCTGAACAAGGCATTTACGGCAGCATCTTCGCCTGTTACCCCGACGGGCACAACGCAGTCTTTGACTTTTGCCTGCAGTTATGGACGCGCGGCGGCGCATTGGAAGATGCAAACGGTAAAATCAATATAAACACAACCACCGCCGCAGACAGTTTGCGTTTTTACCGCGATCTGGTCACAGATGCAAAGGCGGTTCATCCCGGATCTGCCTGCTTTGAATCGGTAGCAGCCGGAGCTGCATTTGCCAGGGGCGAGGCGGCCATGATGATCAACTGGTTTGGCTTTGCCGCTATGTGTGAGGTGGACACTGATTCAAAGGTAAAAGGCCGCGTTCATGTTACGGGCCTTCCGGCGCAGCCGGGATCCGGTTCAGCCTCCCTGAACGTTTACTGGGTATATGCGATGGGTAGCGGAAGTCCGCATAAACAGGTTGCTTATAATTTTATGCGTTATGCAACTGCCGCACCGCAGGATAAAGACCTTACCCTTGGCGGAGGTATAGGCTGTCGTATTTCTACCTGGAAAGACCCCGATGTAAATAAGGTCATTCCTTACTATCACAAGCTGGAGCATCTGCACGATGTGGCGCGCGTGCTGCCCAGAAGCCGCCAATGGCCTGCTACCGCAGCGGTTATCGACAACCTGGTTACAAAAGCGCTTGAAGGCGGAAATATTTCCGGCCTGCTCCGGGAGGCGCAAACCGAAATTGACCTACTGCAATGAAAGACGAAATAATTTACAAACCAGTATTGCCCAAGACCAGGCAGCCGGTCATCATAATCGGTGCAGGTGGTATCGTGGCCGATGCACACTTGCCGGCCTATGCCAAAGCCGGCTTCAGCGTGCATGGCATCGTGAACCGCACGCGTTCCAGGGCCGAAGCACTGGCCGCACGCTTCAATATCCCCAACGTCTATGACACCGTTGCAGATGCAGTCGCTAACGCACCTGAAAACGTTGTTTATGATGTGACCATCATGCCGGAACAGTACCTGGATACACTTGCACAGCTGCCCGATGGCAGCGCAGTGCTGATTCAGAAGCCGATGGGTGATGACCTGCAGCAGGCGTTTGATATCCTTGCGCTTTGCCGCCGCAAACGGTTGATTGCTGCAATCAATTTCCAGCTTCGTTTTGCTTCATTTGTAGCCGCCGCACGATCGCTGATTGATTCGGGCGCCATCGGAACCGTGTATGATATGGAGGTACGGGTTACAATCAAAACCCCCTGGGAAATCTTTCCGCACGTCATCGTACATCCTCGGCTTGAAATACAGTACCATAGCATTCACTATGTAGACCTGGTACGTTCTTTTTTGGGGAATCCCGCCAGTGTGCTGGCAAAGACACTCCGGCATCCTTCTAAAGACCTTTCGTCGTCGCGCTCAACGATTCTTATGGATTACGGGACAGAGCTTCGCGCGGTAATCAATACCAACCACGACCACGCATTTGGTGCAGAACACCAGGAAAGCTTTATTAAATGGGAGGGAACTAAAGGTGCCATCAAGGCAAAGATGGGCCTCCTCATGGATTATCCGCACGGGGTGCCAGACGTATTTCAATATTGTCTGTTTGATGAACCTGGCTTTCCACAGTGGAACACGCTCGAGCTCGAAGGAACCTGGTTTCCCGAGGCATTCATCGGTACAATGGCCAACCTGATGCGGTATCGCGAAGGGAGCGATGCGGTTCTGCACACATCCGTCGAAGACGTTATACACACCATGGCCGCTGTTGAGTCTGCCTACCGGTCCAGCGACCAGGGCGGGGTGAGACCTCAGGATGTAATTGCCGGTACGCTACAATCTTAATTTATCTGCTATGTATTTTAAATCCTCTTTTTTTGAAGACTATACCCTCGGCGATAAACGTGTCACCCTGGGGCGTACGCTCACAGAAACCGACTTTGTTGTTCATGCAGGTCATACCGGCGATTTCTTTCCGCATCATCTTGATGCCGAATGGTGTAAGACCCAGCCATTCGGTCAGCGCATCGCCCATGGAACCATGGTCTTCAGCATCGGTATCGGGCTAACTGCGTCTGAGATTAACCCGGAAGCTTTTTCAAAGGGCTACGACCGGCTGCGTTTTGTCAAACCGGTTTTTATCGGTGATACCATCCATTCTGAGGTTACCATTTCAGAGAAAACAGATGCCAAACGCCCGGAGTATGGAACCGTGACCGAACATGTCGATATCATCAACCAACGGGGGGAGGTGGTCCTGGCCTGCGACCACCTGCTGCTGGTAAAAAGAAAATAACCGGAAAAATGAAACACGCTGAACTGACCGACATCCAGCCTGTTGCCGTACATGGCCGGGCCAAATACCTGCTTCCCTTCACGCTTGTGATCTGCCTTTTTTTTCTGTGGGGCATGGCACATAACCTGGATTCAGTTTTGATTCCACACCTGAAAAAAGCGTGTAACCTGAATAATACGCAGTCGGCCCTGATTGATACAGCCGTCTTTGCCGCGTATTTTCTGATGGCCATTCCAGCCGGGATGATACTGAAACGATGGGGGTACAAAACAAGTATGATCGCCGGCCTGCTGGTGTTTGCCCTGGGCGCTTTTTTGTTTGTGCCGGCTGCAAATGGTCTATCGTACCTGCTGTTTCTTGTGGCCCTGTTTGTCATTGGCTGCGGGCTCACCTTGCTGGAAACATCTGCCAACCCTTATGCAGCCGTGCTGGGGCCGCCAGAACAGGCAACCAGCCGTCTCAACCTGGCTGCCTCATTCAATGGCCTGGCTTCGGTGGTAGCGCCTGTTGTGGGTTCCTTATTTATACTGTCGGGCACCGCCCATAGTCAGGAGGCGCTGGCAGCCATGCCCGAAGCCGAACGTACAGCCTATTTTATGAGCGAGGCAGCCTCGGTTAAACTGCCTTACATTGTTCTGGGCAGCGTATTGCTGACCATCGCTATTGTGTTCAGCTTCATCCGTTTCCCGGAGATCCGCACAAAAAATAAAGATGGCATTGCCGGCAGCGGTTTCTTTAATGTGTTAAGACATCGGCACCTCAGATGGGCAGTCGTTGCCCAATTTTTTTATGTCGGCGCCCAGGTCTGTGTTACAAGTTTCTTTATCCGGATGGCCCAGCAAGGCGCAGGTCTTGATGAAAAGTCGGCGGCCTACTACCTGGGTATATACGGAGCCTTGTTTACCGCAGGTCGTTTTGCCGGTACGGCATTGCTTCAGTTTGTGCGGTCAAATCAACTTCTGGCCATCTATGCGCTGATCTCGTTGCTGCTGTGTGCCATAGCGATTTTCTCACAGGGGCTGATCGTTATCTACGCGCTCGGTGCGATCGGCTTTTTTATGTCGGTCATGTTTCCGACCATTTTTGCGCTTGGCATAGCAGGCCTCGGCGATGACACGAAACCCGGCTCATCCTGGCTCATCATGTCGATCGTTGGCGGAGCCATCCTCCCGCTGGCCATGGGTACCCTCATTGATCTCAACGGCGACCGGATCCAGGCTGGCTACTTTATACCGGCGGTCTGTTTCATCTTTGTTTTTCTGTTTGCCCTCCGGGGATATAAGATCGTCAAGCCCCCTGTCAATGCTTAAGATTCGTCATATTTTTCTGCTGATCATTTTGGTGCTGCCCTTTCAGCTGACTGCCCAATCGCCGGCTCACGACGCGAAACCCTGGGTGTTCTGGTACTGGATGCAGGGAAGCGTTTCCCGTGCAGGCATTACCGCCGATCTGGAAGCAATGAAAATGGCAGGGATTGGCGGGGCCTACCTGATGAGCATCAAAGGCCCGGCCGATAAGCCTCTATATCAGCCGGCAGTTAATCAGCTTACACCCGAATGGTGGGAGCTTGTTTCCTTTGCCATGCAAGAAGCCAAACGGCTCGGCCTGAAAATGGGCATGCATGTCAGTGATGGTTTTGCACTGGCGGGCGGGCCCTGGATCAGGCCTGAACTTTCCATGCAAAAACTTACCTGGAGCCGCACAGCGGTCAGAGCGGGAGCCGATCGCATCCAACTCGCTACACCGCCGCACAAAGAAGATTACTATCGTGACATTGCGGTTTTCGCGTTTCCGGCAGCAGGTCTTCATGACGGTACGCCGGCTAAGAATGAGCCGCGTGTTACCGCTGCCGACGGCGCAGACCTGTCCCGGCTGCTTAATCCGGCAAATGAGCAGAACTTTGGTACAAACGAACCCGCGTATGTTCAATATGTTTTTGAAAAACCCTTCACGTGCCGCACCGTAATTGTTCGTGCCCCAACAAACTATCAGGCGCAGCGCCTCAAAATATCAGTCAGCAGCGATGGCAAGGTCTGGCGTGAGGCCGGAAGACTCCAGGCGCCGCGCCACGGCTGGCAGGATGCCGATGAACCTGTAAGCCATTCTATACCACCTTTAACCGCACGCTATTTTCGTTTTATTTTTGATAAAACCGGTACAGAACCGGGGGCAGAAGATTTGGATGCCGCCAAATGGAAGCCATCTTTGAAAATAAAAAGCCTGATCTTATCAGAAGCGCCGTCTATTCATCAATATGAAAGTAAGAACGGATCGGTTTGGCGCGTAAGCGCACGCACCGCCGATACACAGCTAAGCGGCGATATGTATGTGCCTTTCAAAAAAATGGTTGACATTTCCAGGTTTCTGCGGGCCGATGGTACGCTTGACTGGAAAGTGCCTGCTGGGGAGTGGGTCATATTACGTATGGGGCACACCTCTACCGGCCACCGGAACGCAACGGGTGGAGGTGGCAAGGGGCTGGAATGTGACAAATTTAATCCCGAAGCAATCAGACTCCAATTTTCGGGCTGGTATGGTGCAGCGCTGAAGCGTTTCGGACCAGGCATTGCACCGGGAACCCTCAATACCTTCCATGTCGACAGCTGGGAGTGCGGAAGCCAGAACTGGTCGCCGCTTTTCCGCGACGAATTTAAACAGCGCCGCGGTTATGACCCCCTTCCATATCTGGCTATAACCAGTGGGCTTCCTGTTGAGAACGCAGCCTTTTCAGAGGGCTTCCTGTATGACATGAGAAAAACCATTGCAGAGCTGGTAACCGATCGCTTTTACGGAACCCTGGCGGGCGAGGCAAAAAAACATAACCTGATATTTACCGCAGAAAGCGTAGCGCCCACCATGATGAGCGATGGTCTGAGTCACTATGGCCGGGTCGATGTACCAATGGGAGAATTTTGGCTGAACAGTCCAACGCATGATAAACCAAACGATATGTCAGATGCGGTATCAGGCGCTCATATCTATGGAAAAAACATTATCCAGGCAGAGGCATTTACCACCCTGCGGATGGATTGGAATGAACACCCCGGTAACCTGAAAATCCTGCAGGACCGTAACTATGCGCTCGGTATCAATAAGCTGGCTTATCATGTGTTTACGCATAATCCATGGACGAATCGTAAACCCGGAATGACGCTGGATGGCATTGGCCTCTATTTTCAGCGTGACCAAACCTGGTGGAAGCCGGGAAAAGCCTGGGTTGATTATGCAACACGGGTACAAGCGCTTCTGCAGGAGGGCAATCCAGTTACCGATATTGCCGTGTTTACTGGTGAGGAGTATCCGCGCAGATCGGTTCTGCCAGACCGGCTGCTCCCTGCCTTACCCGGAATTTTCGGCCCGGCCCGGGTTGCTGAAGAACGGAGGCGGCTTGAGAATATAAACCAACCGCTGCGGCAGCTGCCCGAGGGTGTAAACCATTCGGCGAACATGGCGAATGCTGAAAACTGGATAAACCCGTTGCGCGGTTATTCCTATGACTCTTTCGGACCTGACGTACTGGCGAGCGCGGTTGTAAACAATGGCCGTGTGGTGTTCAAATCAGGTGCTTCGTACGCTTTTCTGGTTATTCCCGGGGCGACTGCAATGAACCCCAACAACCGTTTGATGTCTTTGCAAACGCTTCGTGAACTGCACAGGCTGGCTCATGCAGGGGCGACACTTTTGTTAGACAGGCAACGGCCGCTGGCCCAGCCGGGAATGAAACGGGCTCCGCAGAAGGAATTCGTAAAACTCCGGAAAAAGCTCTGGCCCGGTACGCCTGCGAACGAACTCAAAGTGGGCAATGGACTTGTACAGTATACGCCCTTCAACCAGGAAGATTTTACCGCACTCGGGCATGACAGGGATGTATATGTGCAGGATCGCGGAATGAACGGTTATGCACGAGGCATCGCTTATACACACCGCTCCTCAACAGCCAGAGATATTTATTTCATCAGTAATCAGCAAACTGGTGCGCGGAATTTGGAACTATCCCTTCGCGTAAGCGGAAAAGAACCGCACCTTTACGATGCGGTGTCTGGCGAAACCCGGCCCTGTGCATCATGGCAGCAGCAAAACGGAAGAACAAGCCTGCAGTTGAGCCTTCCGCCGGCGGGGTCGGTCTTTGTCATTTTTGAGAAACGTACAGCACAGCGTTCGGGCGGCACAACCATAACGACGAACACTCTTGCCGGCGTGTCGGGTAACTGGAAGGTTCAGTTTGACCACGCAAACCGCGGACCGTTAAAAGCGCAGACATTTGAGCAGCTGACCGACTGGAGCCTCCACCCGGATTCGGCAATCAGGTATTATTCGGGTACGGCAGTTTACAGTAGCCATGCCGAACTGACTGCATTACCTGGTGGTCAGGCATGGCTTGATCTGGGTAAAATAGAAGGACTTGCCACAGTTTTTGTTAACGGACAGGAATGTGGGACGGCCTGGACGCCTCCCTACAGGGTTAATGTTAGTGCTGCGCTCCGCAAAGGCAGGAACGACATTCGCATCGAAATGACAAACACCTGGGCTAACCGTCTGATCGGCGACCTTCGTTTGCCGGAAGCAGATCGGTTAACAAGTACCAACGCGCCAATGCGCATAGCCGGGAAAGCGCTCTATCCGGCCGGCCTCCTCGGTCCCGTTCAATTGATCACAGAAAGCACGAAATGACATGAAGGTTTTTATTCACATTTTTATAAGTTTCGCTTTACTGGCACCAGCTTTCAGCGTTTCAGCAAGACAGCAAGGACTCGTTGCAAACAACGCAAGCAGGTTTTCGAAGCTGCAGAGTTTGAACATGCAGGATGTGCACTGGACGAGAGGCTTTTGGGCAGAGCGATTTCAGGTAGCGCGCGATGCCATGGTGCCAAATATCTGGGCAATATATCATGATCCCAAAATCAGCCACGCCTTTAAAAATTTTGAGATTGCGGCCGGCCTGGATACAGGTTCTCACGCCGGTCCTTCCTTTCACGATGGCGACTTTTACAAGGTGCTTGAGGCCATGGCAGGTATGTATGCCGCTACGCGTGATGAAAAATTGAGGGCGCAAATGGATAAGGCGATTACCGTTATCGCGAAATCACAACGTGAAGATGGTTATATCTATACCAAATCACTCATTGAACAGCGAAAAACTGGGTCCAGAAATCAATTTCAGGACAGGCTGAGCTTTGAAGCCTATAATATCGGGCATCTGATGACGGCAGCCTGTGTGCACTACCGCGCAACAGGACAAAAAAATCTTCTGGCTGTTGCAACAAAGGCAACAGAATACCTCTATCGGTTTTATAAATCGGCTTCGCCCACGCTGGCAAGAAACGCCATCTGCCCGTCGCATTATATGGGCGTTATTGAGATGTACCGTACCACGCAGGAACCCCGTTACCTCGAACTGGCCAAACACCTGATCGCTATAAAAGGAAAGATAGACGATGGCACTGATGACAATCAGGATCGCATTCCTTTTCTGCAGCAGACCAGGGCCATGGGACACGCTGTGCGGGCCACTTACCTGTATGCCGGTGCGGCCGACCTGTACGCCGAGACAGGCGCCGATTCATTGCTGCGTACATTGAATTTAATCTGGGACGATGTGCAGGCACATAAGATGTACATTACCGGCGGCTGCGGTTCGCTGTATGATGGCACTTCGCCGGACGGCACTGCCTATGATCCTGCGGTCGTTCAGAAAATTCACCAGGCTTTCGGCCGCGATTACCAGCTGCCTAACTTCACCGCGCACAATGAAACCTGTGCCAACATCGGTAACATGATGTGGAACTGGCGCATGCTGCAGCTTACAGGCAACGCAAAGTATGCGGATGTTATGGAACTTACCTTATACAACAGCGTGCTTTCAGGAATCAGCCTGGATGGTAAAAATTTTCTTTACACAAATCCGCTGGCCTATAGCGATGATCTGCCCTTCAAACAGCGCTGGTCAAAAGACCGCGTGCCTTACATCAAACTCTCTAACTGTTGTCCGCCAAACGTTGTCCGCACCATCGCAGAGGTAAGCAACTATGCCTATTCAAAATCAAAAGCAGGTATATGGGTGCACCTCTATGGTGGTAATACTGTACAAACCAGTCTTGCAGATGGGGGGCGCCTGTTGCTGGAGCAGCAAACTGCGTATCCCTGGAAAGGGCAAATCAGATTTGAGATCAGGGAAAGCCCGTCCAGGCCATTTTCAATTTTTTTGCGCATACCGGGCTGGGCAGAAACTGCCCGCATAAACGTTAACGGACATCCCGAAAAAAATGTCCCCGGATCCGGTAGTTATGTGCAGCTGCAGCGCATCTGGAAAAAAGGAGATGTGATTGAGCTGGAATTACCCATGAATACCAGACTGATCGAAGCCAACCCGCTGGTAGAAGAAAATCGTAACCAGGTTGCTGTTAAACGTGGCCCGGTTGTCTACTGCCTCGAAACCCAGGGGCTTCCGGGCAACAACCTTTTTAATGCCCTGGTGCCGGTGCATGCCGATTTTAAGCCGGTTGAAA
Source organism: Pedobacter sp. SYP-B3415 (assembly GCF_004138205.1). Classification (GTDB taxonomy): domain Bacteria; phylum Bacteroidota; class Bacteroidia; order Sphingobacteriales; family Sphingobacteriaceae; genus Pedobacter. The sequence continues at coordinate 251,062 of NZ_RXNQ01000035.1, read as the reverse complement.
TGAACGTTGCCGGTACAAGCTTAACAGGATTGGAAACCGAGCTCGAACTAAATGACCGGACTGCGTGGAAAAACGAATTGTACAGACCTGTCAATGCAAAGACGACAAAAGCAACGGCCACGCTGGTTCCGTATTTTGCATGGGGAAACCGCGGCCACGCAGAAATGTCTGTCTGGCTGCCTTTAAGCCGATAAACCATGATGAAATTTTGCTGCGCCATTCTCTTGTTTTTTGTGTGCCCGAACCTTTTGCAGGGGCAGCAGAACGTAGTATGGAATAGCCAAAGCAGACATTCGGGTGAGTCAATGCCTGTCGGCGCGCTTGATGTTGGTCTGAATGTCTGGGCCGAGAAAAATGACGTATTTGTTTATATGGCAAGGGGCGGTAGCTTTGATGAAAATAATACCCTGCTCAAAAGCGGCCGGCTGCGCATCACCCTGTCGCCCAATCCTTTTGATGGAGGCGAGTTCAGGCAGGAATTACATGCCGAACGCGGTTACATCCTGCTACGGGGCAGAAAAGGCAAACTGGACGTCAGCCTGAAAATCTGGGCCGATGCTGCCGAACCGCAGTTTTATGCAGAACTGAACGCTTCACATAAAGTCACGGTGCGGGCGGCGTATGAAAGCTGGCGTTTCCGGGACCAGGAAACCAGGGGCCGGGAAAACAACCAGAACTCATACAAATGGGCGCCGCAGGCTCCGGTCTTCACCTTCGCAGACAGCACAGGTTTTTATAATAACGGCGTTGAATTTTATCACCAGAACAGGGCAGAAACGGTGTTCGATGTAGCAGTCAGGCAACAGGGTCTGGATAGTCTGAAGAAGCAGATTTATAATCCGCTTGCCTGGCGCATATCCGGCGGGCGCATGCAGGGTACCAATATGATTCCTGATGGGACGCATACAGGGACATACATGAATACGCCCTTTAAAAGCTGGGCGCTGCACAGCCGGAAGCCGCTTCGATCGGTCTTGCTGGCTATAGTCCTGCCTGAACCGGCTCAGGGCGCCCGGTCGGCCTGGCTGCAGGCAATGAGGCAGCAGACTAAAGCCGCCCTTGCAAATGCAGGCGAGTCTGCGCTCCGCAGCGCGGCCTGGTGGCGGTCATATTGGGACCGGAGTTTTATCCGCGTTCAGGGTGGAGATACGCTGGCGCAGCAGGCAGCAAAAAATTACACACTGTTTCGTTTTATGCTGGGAAGTACCGCCAGGGGTACATGGCCGGTCAAATTTAACGGCGGACTTTTCACAACCGATCCGGTTACAAGCGACCCGGCACAGCGTTTCACACCTGATTTTCGTAACTGGGGCGGCGGTACCCATACGGCGCAGAATCAGCGGCTTGTTTACTGGCCATTGCTGAAGAGCGGCGATACGGATCTGATGCAGGCGCAGTTTGAGTTTTACCGGCGGCTGCTGCCGGCAGCTGAATTACGAAGCCAGGTGTACTGGGGCCATGCCGGTGCATCATTCACCGAGCAGCTCGAGAATTTCGGTTTGCCCAACCCGGCAGAATACGGCTGGAAACGTCCGCCCGGTTACGACAAAGGCATGGAACACAATGCCTGGCTTGAATATCAGTGGGATACAGCGCTTGAATTCTGTAAAATGATCCTCGATCAGCATCGGTATACTGCGGCTGACATAGACAGATATTTGCCACTGGTACGAAGTTGTCTGGTGTTTTTCAAAGAGCACTACGTTTACCTGGCTAAACAGCGGGGCAGTAAGATCTACGATTCAAATGGTCAGCTCGTCCTGTATCCCGGATCTGCCGCAGAAACGTACAAGATGGCCTACAATCCGATATCAACAGTTGCGGCGCTCCGCGTAGTGGCGACCAGCCTGGCTCATCTGAATTTGCTTGGGCCTGAGGAACGGGCGCAATGGGTAGATTTTCTGAACATTTTACCCCCGCTTTCTTTCAGGGAAATTTCCGGGCATACGGTACTCGCCCCGGCGGTTACCTGGGCACGCATAAATAATACTGAAAGCCCGCAGTTATATCCCGTTTTTCCATGGGGCCTGTTCGGCGTTGGCAAGCCCGGGCTTGATACGGCCATCAGCACCTATCGGCTCGACCCCGATGTGCAGCGGTTTAGAAGCCACGTGGGCTGGAAACAGGACGCAATTTTTGCTGCCCGGCTTGGTCTGACAGATGAGGCGGCAAGGCTAACATTTTTAAAGCTAAAGGATTCCGGAAGACGTTTTCCGGCGTTCTGGGGTCCGGGCTTTGACTGGGTACCTGATCACAACTGGGGCGGCTCTGGTATGATCGCTCTCCAGGAAATGCTGCTGCAGTGCGAAGACGACAAACTCCGGCTGTTCCCGGCGTGGCCCGCAGATCAGGATGTGCACTTTAAACTTCATGCACCGGGAAAAACGGTCGTCGAAGCAAAACTGGAAAAAGGAAAAATGACGATGCTGAAAGTTTTTCCCGAAAGCCGCCGTAAAGATGTGATCAATATGCTCGCGCAGCAAACAAAATAATAGCTATTATGAAAACACTGACTTGTACAACTCCCGGAAAATTTGCTTACAGTGAGACGGCTATGCCGGAAACGCAGGCCGGAAAAGCCATCATCCGTATCAGGCGGATTGGCGTTTGCGGAACCGATTTGCACGCTTTCCAGGGTACGCAGCCATTTTTTAATTATCCCCGCATCCTCGGACACGAGTTGTCAGGAGAGCTGATCGATACCGGCGGGGCTAAGGGGTTTGCGTCTGGTGAGCATGTGACCTTCATTCCTTATTTCAACTGTGGGAGCTGTGTGGCCTGCCGCAACGGCAAGCCAAACTGCTGTAGTTCCATCAGCGTTTGCGGTGTTCATGAGGATGGCGGCATGCGGGAATACCTGTCTGTTCCGGCAGACAGCCTGATTCATGGCGATGGCCTCAGCCTTGATGAACTCGCACTCGTCGAGCCGCTGGCCATCGGTGCGCATGGTGTGCGCCGGGCTGACGTAAGGCGGGGCGAGTTTGTGCTTGTTGTTGGTGCCGGTCCGATCGGCCTGGGAACTATGGAACTTGCTGCCATAGCGGGCGGGCGCGTGATTGCCCTCGATGTAAATGGCGGTCGACTCGAATTTTGCGGCCGGCTGCCCGGGGTTCAGCATACCATCAATGCGATCACCGAAGATGTAACGGCCCGGCTGATGGAAATTACCGGCGGCGAGATGCCAACCGTTGTCATTGATGCCACCGGTAGCCGCAAAGCCATAGAAAATGCGTTTTCTTATATGGCACATGGCGCGCGTTTCGTACTGATCGGGTTGCAGAAGGAAGCCATCAGTTTCAGTCACCCGGAGTTTCACAAGCGGGAAGCTACACTCATGAGCAGCCGCAACGCTACGCGCGAAGACTTTGAATGGGTGGTTCAGTGCATGAAAGCAAAAAGGCTCGATCCGGCGACATATATCACCGAGCGTGTCGCTTTTATGCAGACCGCCGGTGTTTTTGAACGCTGGCTGGACCCTGCTAGCGGGGTCATCAAGGCGATGATCAGCCTTGATGCCGGCTGATGGTGCAAGACAAGATTACAACCCCAGGGCCATTAGCTCCTCAAAATGGGTCACAAACCTGCCAACATCATAACCATCGGCAAGTGCGTGGTGAACGTGTATGGAAACCGGCATCGACTTCCGGCCTGCATGTTCCGTTACTTTGCCGAACGAGATCTTTGGACAGCTGTCGGGAAAGGAAAAACTTCTCGCATGTGAAATGCCTGTAAAATCGAGCCATGGAAGCGCCGAACAGTGAATCACATTTTCACCTGAAACCGCTGGTACCAGCCCCGAACCGGCCTTAACCGCTGCGATGGTGTGTTGTGCCGCGCGGTGAAACGCCTCTTCGTCTTCATTGAAGTCAATATAGGCGAAACCGAACGTTCCGTCGGGACGGTTGATTGTTGGAGAGGCATGGACCTGATCATACACCAGTACCTTGTCGCCGGAGATCCGGTACCTGAAGGCCTCGGTTTCATTTGCGGCCTTGAGCGCCTGATAGAGATAATACAGAAAAAAAGATTTGCCGCTTGCCTTCGACACCCGGTAAGCCGCTGTGCAGTCGACCCGGATGGTTACCCCAAAAAAGGGCTCTTCAAACTTTGAGAAAAAGTTGAAATGGTCTTTTCGCGCCCAGTTTTCAAGGTCAAGTTCAGATGCTGAATTGTTGCTGTGTTTTTGTGTCTCCATGTTTGAATGTTATTTTCGCGGTAAAGATCGGCGGCAATGGCCGCTGAGAAAAGGACATTTGTCCCAAATCAGAAAATGATGCTTCGAGTAAATCCCGCGCTCCTCGACCTTGTAGGCCACCTGTACGCAAAGCGGTCGCAGGCGGCCGACATAACATTAAAATCCTTCGCACCCGGCGAGTTGTTGCTTTCTCAGGGGGCAGTGACAACCAGGGTGCTGGTGCTTCGTTCGGGCATCTGCAAGTGTTTCTTTTCTGAAGAGAACGGGAAGGACTACATCCTGGAATTTATGTCAGAAGGGGAGATCTTTGGTGAGATCGAGGCCATTCGCGGCAGCGACTGTCTTTGCAATGTTGCTGCGGTTACCGACACAACGGCTTACCAGCTCAGCCTGCCCATGTTTCATACGCTCCTCCGCGAAAATAATTCGTTTAGCAAACTTATCCTGGAAGAACTGGCTGAGCGCCTGGTGAACACCAGCAGCCGGGCCTCCTTTCAACAATTATACACCATTCAGCATGGCCTGGCCCGTCTGCTCGATCTTCAAAAACGGCAAAACGTCAAACTGACTAAAGAAGACATGGCCGCATATCTTGGGATCACGCTGAGAAGCCTGAACCGGTTGCTGAGAGTGGAGGAAGGCAATATTTGAAGTTGAAAGTCGAAAGTAAATAGTTGAAAGTGCCGGCGCAGAACCCCTCAATGGCCGCCAGCCGAACCAAGAGCCATGAATCATGAGTCAGGACCTGGGCGCATAACCCCTCCACGAGACCAAAGAAAAAAGAACGAGGATGAAAGACCACCCGACCCCCTCAAGCGCATACCCGGCTGAGGGGTTTTTGCGCTGTCTCAGGACTCAAATCTCATATCTCAAATCTCATTCAATCCGCCACGTCTAAATACGAACTACGAATACCTATATACAATTGCAGTCTCAGGACTCAAATCTCATATCTCCTTCAATCCTCCACGTCTGAATACCAGCTACGAATGCCTAAATACTACAATACTACGTATCTTCGGAAACCTGAATAGACCACTATGAAACATATCATCGCACTTTCTTCCGTATTGATCAGCCTGGCCGTTGCTGCCGTATCAATTCAATCGCCGGTACGCCCAGTGAAGCAACAGACTGCTGAGCGCCCAAATATCGTACTGATCCTGGCAGACGACCTCGGATATTCAGATGCAGGCTGTTATGGTGGGGAAATCAATACGCCAAACCTCGATTACCTGGCAAAGAATGGATTGCGTTTTACGCAGTTTTACAATACTTCCCGCTGTTGCCCCACACGCGCATCCCTGCTTACAGGACTGTACAACCACCAGGCGGGGATTGGGAAAATGACAGAAGCTGAAAACCGGCCCGGCTACCTCGGCCATCTTGGAGAAAACACGGTTACGCTTGCGGAGGTCCTGAAGACTGCGGGTTACCATACGGGCATGACAGGGAAATGGCACGTGTCGAATACAATCGTGCAGAAAGATCCGAAAGACCAGTTAGCCTGGCTCAATCATCAAAAAGATTTTGGCGATTTTTCTCCGCTGGCCCAGTATCCAACCAGCCGCGGCTTTGATCGGTTTTTCGGAACAATCTGGGGTGTCATTGATTTTTTTGATCCGTTCAGCCTCGTAAGCGGCACGAAACCGATTACCAAGGTTCCCGGCAACTATTACCACACAGATGCCATTACTGATTCGGCGGTCAACTACATCAATGGCTGGAAGAAGTCGGATCAGCCATTTTTTCTATATGTAGCGCATAATGCGCCGCACTGGCCGCTTCAGGCCCGACCCGAAGATATTGCAAAATACAAAGACACCTATAAAAAAGGCTGGGACGCGATTCGTGAAGCCCGGTATAAAAAGATGGTTAGGATCGGCCTGCTAGACCCTGCAACGACAAAACTGCCGCCGCCACAACGTGCAAAGAAGAACTGGGAAGATAACCCCGACAAGGAATGGGATGCGCACGCCATGGCCGTTCACTCCGCTATGGTAGACCGAATGGATCAGGGAATAGGCAAAATTATCGCGGCGCTGCGAAAAACAGGCAAGCTGGACAACACACTGATCGTGTTCTTGTCAGACAACGGCGCAAGCCCTGAAAATGCTGCTGCATACGGCGCTGGCTTTGACCGGGCCAGTGAAACCAGAGCCGGGATACCGGTGGTATACGCAACAAAAAAACAGGTGCTTCCCGGACCACAAACCACCTATGCCTCGATCGGCGCGGACTGGGCAAACGTAGCCAATACGCCTTACCAGTTCTGGAAAGCCGAATCATATGAAGGGGGTGTAAACACGCCGATGATTGCTTTCTGGCCCGCGGGGATGAAGGCAAAAAAAGGTGGTTTCAGTGATCATAGGGGGCATGTGATGGACTTCATGAAGACATTCGCAGAGCTTTCGGGAGCGCGTTACCCCACAGCATACAAGGGCCGGCGTATTGCCCCGACTACGGGCGAAAGCCTGGTTCCGGCATTCAGGGGCCGTTTAGCCGGGGGGCATCAAAATCTCTTCAATGAGCATTTCGGTGCACGCTACGTACGGTCAGGCAACTGGAAGCTGGTTGCCGCTGCGCGTGATACGACATGGCGCCTTTTTGATCTTGCAAAGGACCGCACAGAGCAGCATGACGTATCAGCTACACACCCCGCAAAAGCGAAAGAATTGCAGGCGCTTTGGCAAAACTGGGCCCGCACACACCAGGTATTCCCAAAGCCCGGCCGGTAGCTACCCCTGCAACTTAAATTCAGATATCGAGGGATGATTTTTCTGAGGAAATACGCATTTCACGTGCCCGCTGCAGAAAACTTTGTTTGTCCAGACCAGCTTCTACTTCTTCAATCGCCCGCATGATATTGTTTTCAGTCGCTGTTAGCCGTGCAGTAAGATCAGTGATCAGCTGCCATACCGGCCGCATCTGTTCGACCAGCAGCTTTCCCTTTTTACTCAGCTGAACCAATCGCTTGCGCTCATCGTTCTTATCCCGTTTTGATACGATCAGTTTTTGTTTTTCCAGTTCTTTCAGCAGGCTGATGGTGGAGGGGTGCGTGTAACCAATCTCAGCGGCAATTTCCACCACGCTTAGCTGCGGCCTGAGCTGCAGCGTGTATACAACCGGAAACCATTTTGGCTCAAAATCAATTCCGCATTCCTTGTAAATCTGCATGCCATCTTTACGGATGCGTTCGCTAAGGCGCTGCAGCCGCGTTGCCAGTGCCAGCAGGCCGGCTTCGTTAATTACATTCATGTTCAGGTATCAAGCGGAAGGTGGAAAAACAAAGTATCTGTCTTTGCCAGAGGAAAGGCCGGTGGCAGACTGGTCTTCGCTATCCGGCGGAAGCCGTTACGTTCATAAAATCTGTGTGCCGCTTTCATCGGCTCGACCGTACCAAGATAAATGTTTTTTATGTCTGCCGACCTTGCGTGCGCCAGAAGTTTATCGATCAACGTTTGCGCAAGTCCAAAAGGCTTGCCGCGAAAATCGCGGTGAACAAACATTTTGCGGATGGCACCGATATCGCCAGCTTTCACCAGGGCAATGGTTCCGACAAGACACTCGCCGTCAAAAGCGCCCAGAAAAGTTCCGCCCGGGGCGAGATAAAAGCCCTCGATATCGCCAAGGTCAGGCTGATCCTCAATGCCGATCGGTAAACCAAATTCAAGCTGCTGAATAGGCAGGATCAAAGCGGCAACCTGCTGCTGGTCGCGCTCACCAAGCTCCCTGATGTGAAAAGATGAATTCATGTCTATGTTTTTATGCAAAACTACGTAGTTAACTACATAAATGCAAGCGTGCAGTGGTATCCTATGATTTATGGGTCGCTACCAGGCTCGGTAGTCCTTTCACCTATGCACTCTCCCTTAAAACTCTTATTTTTGATCCTCATCCATGTACACACACAACTACGCCATTCCGGGGACTGACCTTTTGCAGCTTTCGCAGCAGGAGCTGGGCAGACATACCGCCGCGCGCTATTTCTTTGATGTGTTTGCCGGCCGGACTGTTCAGCCTGTGTACCTGAACATTGACTACGGAATTTTCGAAGATCGCGGGGCAGCCGATGCACGTGTGGAACTACGTGCCGACCATGCAGCAGACCGCCTCGTGCTCAAATGCAGCTGTGGTGCTGTGCATGACAAAGTCTGCCTTACCATGGCAACGGTACTTATAGCCCTGCAGCGCAACGACGACTGGCTTGTATTTTTCGATTCGCAGCTGCGGCAAAAAAAGTTAACGCAGGTGGCAATGGGCTATGGCATGGAACACGAAGAGCAGCTTGAGCGTTATTTCGGACTGTCTTTTGATGATGATGTCCTGAACATAACACCTAAAACGCCCGGGCTGCTGCGCCTTACCGGCGATGATATGGCGGTATTGAAAAATGCCGTATCAAACACCTCGTTGGCAAGGAGGGGTGAATTATCAACCAGGCGAACACTCGTAGTTTTTAAACTGCACCGCTTTTATAAGCACCTCGTCACCGAACTGTACCAGGCCGAAACAGGAAAAAACGGCAAGCCGAAAAATCCCCTCACAGCAATCCAGCCGCTTGAACTTGTATGGAATACCAGCAACGCTGAACGTATCAAGTTCTTTGCTGCCCTGCACCGCTTCCAGCAGCCGAACGCGGGCACAAAAAGTCAGGAAGATCTTGCCGCGCTGCGCGCTATTGTCGCAAACCCGGCTGGCTACAACTTCTTTGCGCACAGGCCCGAAGTCGCAGAGCAGGTAAATGCAGCATCAATTACTCCGCTGCAGATAGTCAGCGGCACAGGCAAGGTGTCGTTGAAGATTGTTCGCAGCGGAAATTTCTACGAAGTGAGCGGACGTTTTGAGCATAGGGAAGCCTCAGCTGCCATACAGGACTGCAGCCTGCAATTTGGCTATTTCATTTTGCTGGCCGGAAAGGCCTATTTGCCTGAACGACTTGAATCGCTGGGTGTTGTAGAGCTTCTGATCCAGCACGGCGGCATGCTTCAGATACATGCGGCGCGGTATGAGTTTTTCAGGACGGAGTTTCTCGACCCTCTTGGCGACAGGATCCGGGTAGACCGGCATTACATTCCGCCCGCAACAGCAGGCCAGATCAAACAACAGGGATTTGACGAGCGAAGAAAGCTGATCTACCTGTCAGACTCTGGAAATTATGTAGACATTCTTCCTGTCATGCGCTACCAGGATGTCGAAATTCCGGTAAGAAGTCAGAGAATGATACAGGGTAAGGACGATAAAGGCAAGGCGTTCCTGATCAGGCGCGATGAAGAAGCTGAAAAAGAATTTCTCGCACAGGTCATCAGACAGCATGAATCTTTTGCCGGACAGATGGATAATGACCTTGATTTTTTTTACCTGCACCGCCTTCGTTTTATGGACCATGAGTGGTTTTTGCGGGCCTTCGGAGACTGGAGCGCCCGGGGTATCGATGTGCTCGGTTTTGATAAATTGGAAGGCAGCAAACTGAATCCAAATAAGGTAAACGTAGATATCAAGGTGCTGAGTGGCATAAACTGGTTTAATGCAGTCATCGAAGTGCGTTATGGCAGGAAAAAAGCTTCGCTGAAAAGTGTTTACCAGGCGGTGCGCAACCGGAACCATTATGTGCAGCTTGATGACGGTACCAGGGGCATTTTACCTGAGCACTGGATAAACAGGTTCGGACACTTTTTTACACTCGGGGAAATAGGTGAAGACAACGAAGTCCACATTCCGAAGGTAAATTTTGCGGCACTTGAGCAGGCAGCGCAGGCAGAAGAGCTGGACACACAGCTTCAGACAGAAATCATGCTGATGAAGGATAAACTGAAACCGGAAATTTCTACCGGTCCGACCGCTGTTCCGGCCGGACTGACAGGCAAACTGCGCGACTATCAGTACACCGGTCTTAATTGGCTTAGCCGGCTCGACGAGCTGAGTTTCGGAGGCTGTCTGGCCGACGATATGGGGCTTGGAAAGTCTATTCAGATCCTGGCCTTTATCCTCTCGCAGCGTGCAAAGGTGCAGCAAAATACAAACCTGCTTGTTGTTCCGGCAACACTGATCTTTAACTGGCAGCAAGAGATTACCCGTTTTGCGCCCTCCCTGCGCGTCCTCGTATTACATGGAGCGAACCGCAGACGGACGACCAAAGATTTTGACCAGTATGAAATCATCATTTCGACCTACGGCTCGCTGCTTTCAGATGTGGGGTTTTTGAAGACATACAGCTTCAATTATATTTTCCTTGATGAATCTCAAAACATTAAAAATCCGCAAAGTCAGCGCTACAAGGCCGCCAGGTTACTGCAGGCCAGAAACCGTATTGCGATAACCGGAACACCCATTGAAAACAATACTTACGACCTGTACAGCCAGTTGTCTTTCGCCTGTCCGGGTTTGTTGGGCAGCAAACAATATTTTAAGGACATCTATGCGACGCCCATCGATACCTTCAAAGTAAGCCGCCGGGCCCTTGAATTACAGCAGCGCATTGCACCGTTTGTACTTCGGCGCAGCAAACAGGAAGTTGCAGCAGAATTGCCCGAAAAAACGGAAATGATTCTTTACTGCAGCATGGGCGAAGAGCAGCGGCGCATTTACGATGCTTACGAAAGGGAGTTTCGCGAGTATATCGACGCCGTAACCGGCGAAGAACTAAAGGCGAGCCCGATGAATGTGCTGAAAGGGCTGACCAAACTCAGGCAGATCTGCAATTCGCCAAAACTACTCGGTACGGAGGCGCTAACCGGCACGCGCTCAGCAAAAATCGAGCTGCTGATGGAGCAGATTGCGAGTAAGGCCGCATCTCATAAGATCCTGGTTTTTTCCCAGTTTGTGGGTATGCTGAATCTGATAGCTACAGAGCTCGATCATAGTCAACTGCCTTACTGCATGCTGACCGGCAATACCCGCAACCGTGAAGAGGTTGTACGGAAATTTCAGGAGGATACAGAGACCCGCGTCTTCCTGATCAGCCTGAAAGCCGGGGGCACCGGGCTTAACCTCACCGAAGCGGATTACGTTTACCTGGTTGACCCATGGTGGAACCCGGCAGTTGAAAATCAGGCGATTGACAGAGCACATCGCATAGGGCAGAATAAGCGTGTTGTTGCAGTCAGGCTGGTGTGCAGTGACTCCGTCGAAGAAAAAATTCTTGACCTGCAACACAGCAAGCGGGACATCGCCGCCCGGCTCGTACCGGCCGGTGCCGGAGGGCTGCCTGCATTGGAAAAAGACCGGCTGCTTGCACTCCTCAGTCAACCCCCATTACTTAAAGATAAACCCGTTCAGCCGCGGATGCTTCCGGCATCAAAACCCGAAACGCTGCTGTAATTGAGTGGTTTACTGTGTTTTTAACCGCGGATTTAAATCGAAATCGGGCAACCGCGGAAAATAAATGTATTCAATACGGTGTTTTTTCATGATTTTTGCAATCGATTACGCAGGATAACTTTTAAACGAGTCAGGCGGCAATCCGGAACGGTTCATATGCATCCATTGGCCTTCTGACCCTATTGTAACGAATATGACGATCAATACCCTACACAAAACAGCGCTGCTGCTGCTGATTGCATGCAGTACTTTTTATTCCTGCAAAAAAGACAACGGTTCCGAACCCGAACCTCCGGGTACCAGAATTCCCTACAATTTTAATTACCTGACGAGTCAGAAGGTTAATATCAATATTCGCCTGTTAACCAATAACAGTCAGCCGATAACCGGCGCGCTTCTTAATATTATTGCCACCAACGACACCTCGAAGGTGCTGTTAAAGGCTGTGAGTAATGACAGGGGAGAGGTAACCGGCATTGTCGATGTTCCCTCGTATCTGGACTCGATTACCATTTACCCAAAATATACCGGTTTGCTCAGCGAGGTTAAAGCCGTAGTAACCGGTAAGTCGGCCCTCAATATCGTCATCGGCGGCCCTGATAACCTTAGCGGTGATGTAGTCATTCCGGGAACGGAAGGTGCTGCTCCGGTCGCTGCATTTTCCGGAAAGAACGACATGTCGCCGGCTGGTATTTTTGGCACTGACTATGTCTACCCATCGCCTTATACCAGTACTGCAAATGCGGTGGTCAATACAACCGAATATCCATTCCGGCTCGGGCGACCGCGATACCTCCTCGCCACATCAGATGTGATCGATGCCAGCCTGCTTTCATATATCAATGCATCGCTGCCGGAGGGCCAGCCCCTTACGCAGACGCATCCCGAATACCTGGCCGGTACAACCCAGCCCAACGTGGTTGTAACGCAGAATAACACGGAAGTCTTCGTTACATTCGTTTCTGAAGGAGCGGGCTTCAATAACACCCTGGCCTGGTATAGCTACCCGACAAACAATCCGCCAACCTCGGCAACAGGCTCAAGCCTTACCGGAGCCATAGACCGTGTAACCATGGTCTTTCCGAACGCATCAGCTTACGGATCCGGCGGCGGGTTAAAGCCAGGCAATAAGGTAAGCCTCGGCAGGTTCAGTGCAGGAACAACGGTTGCCTTTGTGCTCATCCAGGACGCCTGGAACGCCAGTTCAGGTATCGAAACCGGGAATACAAAGTTTTACACTGATTCACGCTTTAATCCCGAAACAACTGCGGCCCTGCGTAAACACTCGGTGCTGCTGTATGATGCGGAGCATGAGGTCTTTGTAATGGGTTTTGAAGATATAAACAGGAGTGCGGGTTCAGATAATGATTTCAATGATCTGGTTGTCTATGCGTCGGCCTCACCGCCGGCCGCCATTTCGAAAACAAATGTTCCGGCAATAGACACCCGCGTCGATACGGACGGTGACGGCGTTGATGATGCGACGGATGAATTTCCGAACGATCCCGCGCGCGCTTATACGAGCTACTATCCTTCAGCTACCGGCTGGGCCACGCTTGCTTTTGAAGACAACTGGCCTAATACGGGCGACTATGATGTAAATGACCTGGTTGTGAATTACCGCTACCGGTATGTGAGCAATGCCGCCAACAACGTAGTCGATCTGACGGGAACCTTTCAGCCGGTAGCGGCGGGAGCCGACTATGACAACGGTTTCGGCATCCAACTGCCCGTTGCTCCCGCGGCTGTCAGCAGCGTAACCGGGCAGAGTCTGTTAAATAGTTATATCACCATTGCCGCGAACGGCGTCGAAACCGGTCAGACAAAGGCGGTCATTATTCCTTTCGACAGCCATCGTAACTTACTTAGAAATGCTGACGGTACACCGCTGGTCAATACGGTGTTGGGCAAAGCCAGAGCAACAAGCAGTCTGGTAAACGTCGGCGTTACGTTTACTTCGCCGGTTGCACAATCTGCTCTTGCAGTCAGTTCGTTAAATCCGTTCCTGATCAGCAACAAGCGCAGGGGCTATGAGGTGCACCTGCCCAATTATGCGCCAACAGACAAAGCAAATAAGGCCTTGCTAAGAACAGGGGCTGACAACAGTTTGCCTACAGCCGGACGATATTACCTTGATGCCAACAATGCACCATGGGCACTAAATTTTCCTGATGCCTTTAGTTACCCGGTCGAGACAAAAGCCATCAGCACAGCTTACCTGAATTTCCTTAACTGGGCCAGGTCTGGCGGGACACTCTTTACCGACTGGTACATCAATACAGCCGCAGGTTACCGGGCTGATGAAAACATTTACAGATAATATGAAGGCAGCGGCTCAGCTGCCTTTTTTATTCTTGCGGCCGATCTGCCAAACCAAACCCGGCAGCGTAATGTTATAGACAGGAACGGGCGCAGGCCCATAAAAAACACATCAACCATGGAAAATTCAGAGAACAACCCATACACACCGGCAAATGACGAAGACAGACCGCGTGCTTCGCCGATGAACAGCAATGCAGAAGCGGCAAAGGCTGTGACAGGAATACTGAGTGGTGAGGGGAGCGGCGAGCCGGTACGGCGCGAAACGGAGGAAGCAGACCGGGAAATCCTGGCCGGAACCGATGATCAGCGTGTAAAGACAGGGGCGGCAAACGCAGACGCCGCCGAGCGTGAAGAATTTGCGCAGGCTGATGCTGAGGTGGTACCGGAACCGGAGGAAGATGCCCTGGGCACGGGCTCAGGCGATGTGCCTACGGTTGTTCTTGATGAAGAAGACGACGATCAAGACGATCTGTCTGACGAAGAGGATGAGGAAACCCGATAAAAAAAATGGCCTTCCGATATACTGAAGGCCATTTTTTTATGAACCAGCGTGAATACCCATGCTACGCCAGCGTTGCAGGAAAAATTCGAGCTGCCGGCTGAAGGCCTCGAAATTTTTCGACGCAGCCGGCGTCCAGTTCACCTCGGCATAAGCGGCAATACGCGGAAACGTTTGCCTGTAAACGGCTGCGGCATCAGGCGTTGACTCACCCCACATCTGGCAGCCGCTGCCCAGGATCTTCGCCGTGTAACGCGGGTCCAGGCCTGCCGGAACCGGATCAAAATCATAACTTTTCTTGAGCGGGATGGACTGGTAACTGTAGTCGAGATAGGTAAACAAGTGATAAGAGTTTACCACATCGTAGCCTTTGCTTACCGCATCTGTGATCATATCGAGTTCGCCCTTCCAGAATTGTATAATGGTATTCGGCGCAAGTTTGCCTGTAACGGGCCTGGTGTCGCTGTAGTCATGAATCTTCGAACCAAGGATTTCGTTCCATCCCATCATCCGTTTTCCCTTCCCGGCAAGGTAGGCAGACATATTATTTGTAAAGAAAATCTGCAAATCTGCTGACGAGGACAGGTTATGCTTTTTCTTATAAGCAGCTACAGATGCAGAGTTTTCCCATTGTTCAAAACGTACTTCATCACCACCAATATGAATAATATCTGAAGGGAACAGGTCAATCACTTCATTCAGAACGTTGTGCAGAAAAGTCGTCACCCGCGGATCTGACACGTCATAGACATCCTGGAAGACGCCGAAGTGTGTGGGCACCCTGATTGCTTGTTTGGTAACACCCAGCCAGGGGTAAGCGGCGATGGCTGCGCTTGAGTGCCCGGGCATCTCGATCTCAGGCACCACCTTGATGTGCCGCGCAGCTGCATAGGCAAGTATCTCGCGGATTTCGGCCTTGGTATAGAAGCCGCTGTGCGCTTTGCCAATCCTGCGGTTAGGGCCAGAACCCGTAACCGTCGAGTCACGTTTCGAACCAATACGCGTCAGGTCCGGATAACTGTCGATTTCGATACGCCAGCCCGGATCGTCAGTAAGATGCCAGTGGAAGATGTTAAGCTTCAGCATGGCCATTTCATCCAGCACCTTTTTTACTAGTTCCTTACCCTGGAAATACCTGCTTTCATCAAGCAGGTAACTGCGCCAGGCAAAGCGCGGTCGGTCATTTATTGTTACATGCGCAGCCTGAACCACAACGCCCCTTTTGTAAAGCAATTGTTTGAGCGACTGGATCCCATAAAACGCCCCGGCGTTTGTAGCTGCTTCTATTTTAACGCCCGCTTTGCCAATTGTGAGGCTGTAACCTTCGCTGCCGGTTTTAAGAGACGGGTCACGGATAAGCCGGATTGCAGCCTTGCCTGAAGTTTTGCGACTGCCCAGGCCAAAAGTCTCCTTCAGGTAAGCAGTCAGGCCGGCAGCCTCAATATCCAGCCCCGCAGAGGCGGATACCGTGACCTCAGCCGGAAGTGTATAACTCCCCTTTCCTGCAACCATCTCTGCAGGCTGCGGAATGATGCGCTGCGCGTAAGAAGCGATGCCCAGGGCGAGCAGGAGCGTTAGGATCAGGTATTTGGTAGTGTGTCCTGGTTTCATATCGATCTGGTTAGAAAAGCAAGAATAGACGCTTAATCCGTTAATTGGAAACGGAACACTGCGCAAACGTTTGAATAGCTTAGTTTCAATGGCTTTGTTGAGCTGCAAAGGGAAACAGCGCGGTTTCAAATCTGAACAGCAATTTTTGTACAACAATTTTTTACTACATTTAAGCACCAAATATTCGAACTCCCTGACGTCATGCCTTCCTTATCTGCATATGCTGATTCAAAACTGGTTACACACCTTCGAACGGGTGACCGGATGGCATTTGCCGAAATTTACGGGCGGTACTGGAAACATCTGCTTGCAATTGCCTATAACCATACCCGGGAAAAAGAAACCGCAGAAGAGCTGGTGCAGGACGTTTTTGTTATGCTTTGGAACCGCCGGGCGGAGGTGGACATCCGCGAGCTGGGACCTTATCTGGCAACAGCAATTCGCTTTTCTGTTTTTCGTTTTGTTCAGCGGCGGGGGCGGCGCCGGAAAATTGAAGCCGATAAGGTTAACCCGGGCATAATTGCCGACGGTGAAGACGAGATTTTTGCCAGGTTCCTGAAAGAATACATAGATGGTATGGTAGAACAGCTGCCTGAGAAATGCAGGCTGGTTTTCAGGTTGAGTCGCGAAGATGGGTTAAGCAACCGCGAAATTTCCGAAAAGTTAGGTATTGCCGAGAAAACAGTAGAGGCACATCTGAGTAAAGGACTTAAAACGCTCCGGTTAAAACTTAAGCAATCGGGTCTGCTTTTGCTGGCGGCCCTCCTTGCCGGATAAAAAAACTGACTGCCGACTAAGGGTAACAGCCGGGGTTGTGGTACATACCATAAAACCAACAAACCGGATATGTCTGATCAGGAAGCAGAAGAACTTATTGAGCGTTATTTTAATGGCTCAATTACCGAGCAGGAAACACAGCGACTTTTCGAATGGTACAGGGAGGAGGCTTCGCGCCAGGCAGAATGGCCGTCTGATGAAACCGCCGCCGAGGTAGAGCACAGGATGTTTCGCTCCATCGCCTCGCAGATGAAGCCGGAACCGCGAAAACTACCCAACCTGTTTTGGTATGGCGCAGGTGCAGCGGCTGCACTGGTCCTGATCGCCCTGGTTTTCTTAAGAGCGTCGCCAGATGAAGAGCTCCCCATCAGCAAGGTCAAAAACGAACGATACAAAAATGACGTTCCTTCAGGCGGCAACCAGGCCACACTTGTCCTGGAAAACGGCAGGGAAGTATCACTGCAGCATGAATCAGGCGGATATCTCGCTGCACAGGCAGGGGTTCGGATTCGAAAATCAGCAGCGGGGCAGCTTATCTATGAGCTGCAGCCTGACCGGCGTAACAATGCAGGGTACAATACCCTTCGAACACCTCGCGGTGGTCAATACCAGGTCAGACTTTCTGATGGAACACGCGTCTGGCTAAATTCAGAATCATCGCTTCGGTTTCCCGTCGCCTTCAATGGGCAGAGCCGGGAAGTGGTGTTAACCGGCGAGGCGTATTTCGAGGTGAGCAAAAATAAACATAAGCCGTTTCGCGTCCTGTCGCGCAATATGCGCGTCGAGGTTTTAGGCACGCAGTTCAACATGAGTGCTTACGACCAGTCTCAGGAATCTTCAGCGGTACTGCTTGAAGGTTCGATCAGCGTAGCTGCCGGAGGGAAAGCAGTATTAAAACCCGGCGAACAGGCTGTCTTCCGGCATGGCAGACCCGGCTTGCAGGTCTCAGCTGCAGATACCGAGCAGGCACTGGCATGGAAAAACGGCTATTTTCTTTTTGTGAATGAAGACATTAAAACAATTATGGATCAGATCAGCAGATGGTATGATGTGGAGATCATTTACCGGGGTGATCTGTCGGACAAAGCGCTCTGGGCAACCATATCGCGTTCAGCAAATATCTCTGAGGTACTGAGTAAACTGGAAATGACCGGGCTGGTACGCTTTGAAATCGAAGGAAGGAGGGTGACCGTCATGCCGTAATTATACAACCTAGCGGGCACCTGAAAAAAAACCGGAAGTGGTTACGACACTCCCGGTACACGTCCGGGTCCCATTGCCAAAGCTTTCTAACCAAGACAGATATAAACCCAAACATTTCAAATGTATGAAATTTTCTTTACCGGGGTTCCCGGCGGTTCGCCTGTGCATGCCCCTCAGATTATTGCTGATGATGAAACTGGTACTCGTTTTATTGATCGCAAGCTTTCTGCACGTGAGTGCAAAAAGTTATAGCCAGACCCTTACCCTTCAGAAAGAAGTTACCCTGGAGCGTTTGTTTCGCGAAATCCACAAACAATGCGGCTTCGATGTGTTGTGCGATGCCTCACTTTTGCGCCCGGCCCGTATCATCAAGGCCGACTTTACCAACCAGCCGGTCGAAAGGGTATTAAGATCGGTCCTGGCAGACCAGCGGCTATCTTTTACAATCAAAGATCGCAGCATCTTCATAAAACGCGCCGGCGATTATGAAAAGCCACGCCAGTTCCGGGTTTCGGG
The DNA here is from genome assembly GCF_004138205.1 of Pedobacter sp. SYP-B3415. Classification (GTDB taxonomy): domain Bacteria; phylum Bacteroidota; class Bacteroidia; order Sphingobacteriales; family Sphingobacteriaceae; genus Pedobacter. Next base: position 232,619 of record NZ_RXNQ01000035.1, on the reverse strand, counting down.
GCGGGTGGTCAGCGAGCGTGGTGAAGCCATGAGCGGTGTAAATGTTGTTCACCGTGAAAGCAAGAAGGCCACATCAACAGGCCAGAACGGAACATTTACGATCGAACTGCCGGCAGCCGGCGGTACCCTCGTGTTCAGTTTTGTAGGTCACCAGACCGAGGAAATGGCGGTGCCTGCCGTTGGAAGCCTGAACGTAACGCTTAAAGCACAGACACAACTCATGGAAGAAGTTGTGGTGCTTGGTTATGGTACACAGAAACGCAGCGATGTAAACGCAGCGATCGTAAGTATTAAGCCCGAAATAATCGATAAGACTGCACAACCATCTATTGACCAGATGCTGCAGGGGCAGGCGGCCGGTCTCAGCGTTGTTAACAGCTCTCAGCCGGGAGGAGGCACGATTGTTAATATTCGCGGCGCTACCTCGACAGGAGCCGGAAACGGTCCGCTTGTGGTAATTGACGGATTCCCCGTGATCTATGATCCGGTAGAACCGGGCAGCGGCAATAAATACAATAACGGCAGCCGCGGGGCTTTGAATGATATTAATCCAAATGATATTGCATCGATTGAGATACTGAAAGACGCATCTGCCACAGCGATCTACGGTGCCCGCGGAAGCAACGGGGTTATTCTGATTACCACCAAACGCGGCAAACAGGGTTCAAACATCGAATACAACCTGAATACATCGGTACAGCAGATAGCCCGGGCACCCGAACTGCTTAATGCCAGCGAATTTATGGTTGAACAGAATAGATATCTCTACGAACTTTATCTCATTCAAAATAAAATTGTCCCATACGGCACAACGAGTCCGGCTGCTGTTCCTGCATTCATACCACGTAACTCACAGGCTGCTATAGAGTCGGCGGGCGCGGGTACCAACTGGTATGACCTGATTACGCAAACCGGAAAGATCAACCAGCACAACCTGCAGGTGAGCCGGGGAAATGACAACACACGGGCGCTTTTTTCGGCTAATTATTTCGGACAGGACGGGATCATCCGCGGTTCCGGCATGGATCGCTATTCTTTCCGGCTTAATCTGGACCAAAAGATTACAAAGTGGTGGGAATACGGTACCTCATTGACCGGGGCGTTAACCCAATCGCAAAATTCCCAGCTGGGCGATGGCCGGGATGCCGATGCAGGAATCATCGAAGCGGCGCTGAATTACAGTCCGACGATAACACCTTCGCGTGATCCGGCCAGCAACAAGTGGATCGAGGATCCGAACCAGCCGCTGCTCGGACACCCCTTGTCATATCTTGAGATAACCGACAATACAGATATAAAACGGATGCTGGCCAACGTATTTACCAATGTATACTTTACGCCTGATGTCTGGTTGAAACTAAATGTTGGCGGCGACATCAGAACGAGCCTGCGGCAAAGCTATTATCCGAAAACAAGCCGTTATGGCAGCCAGGTAAATGGCGAGGCAGACATCAATCGTGCCGAGCGCAATGACTACGTTTCTGACCTGACGCTCAACTTCAAAAAGGATCTGGCGGGAATTCACAATGTGCAGGGCGTTATCGGTTATTCTTATCAGGCTTATCATGGCAGCGGGTCTGCGGCCAGGGCACAGAATTTCGCCTCAGATGCGCTGCTTTATGACGCACTCGGAGCGGGTGCGCAACGCCCGGTTGTCAGCTCATATCGTGACAGGCACATTCTCGCTTCTTACTTTACGCGCCTGCAATACGGTTTCAAAAGCAAATACCTCTTTACTTTCTCTGCCCGGGTAGACGGCAGTGACCGTTTTGGCAAGAACAACCGTTATGCCTTCTTCCCCTCGGGAGCTTTTGCCTGGCGGCTGATAGAAGAGCCTTTCCTTAAAAACACGCAAATGGTATCTGATTTAAAACTTCGTCTCAGTGTGGGTAAGGTAGGTAACGAAAATATCTCCAACAGCGCGGCTTCTGAGTTTTATGGGTTCAATGGAAGGAATTATTATTTCAACGGCAATCTGAGCAATGGTGTAAGTCTGTCAAAACTGGGCAACCCAAACCTGAAGTGGGAGAGTACAACCGCCTACAACCTCGGTATTGATTTCGGTTTTTTCAAAAACCGGTTAACAGGTGCAATCGAGCTTTATTATAAAAATGTCTCAGACCTGCTGAGTTACCGTGCGTTGCCTCAAAGTTCAGTTGTTAGTAACGTTCCATGGAACATTGGCTCTACACGCGGCCGAGGTGTAGAGGTTACACTGAATTCATCAAACTTTACCGGTCCTTTTCAGTGGAACACACTCGTTACCTTCACCTCGTTTTCTGACAGGTGGAAAGCGCGGGACCCAAAGGTGATCCTGCAAGCCTACCAAGGCGATAACGATCCGCTGACTGCTGTTTTTGGTTTTGTCGCCGATGGCATCAAGCAGGCAGGAGAAAGTACACCGACTATGCCCGGTCTCCTTCCCGGACAGCAAAAATACAGGGATATCAACGGGCTGGGTGCCGACGGGAAACTTACCGGCATACCGGATGGCAAGATCAACCAGGCAGACGTGGTGTTTCTGGGTACGCGCGCACCTCGTTTTTCTATGGGGATGAACAACGCTTTCTCGTACAAGGCATTTGATCTTAATGTCTTTCTTTATGCTTCGGTAGGCGGTTTGAAATGGGCATCTACCCGCATGGAACACAGTGTTTACGGAAGTTATGGTACCCAGCTTTTCCGCTCGAATTATAATTTCCTTCGGGAAGTCCAGAACCGCTGGACTTCAACCAATCCAAATACGGATATGCCCAGCGGCGAAGTAAACAGTTATGATAGTTACGGATCGCCCTATTGGGAAAAGGCTTCGTACCTGAGGCTCAGAAGCCTGACTTTGGGCTATAATTTCGCAAGCTCTGCAATCAAAGTGAATTGGCTAAAAGGTGCGCGCCTCTTTGCCGGGGCACAAAATCTTTTCACGCTGACAAGGTACAAGGGCCTGGATCCCGAGTCTGAGAATGATCGCGCTACCTATCCGCAACAGCGCACTTTCTCGCTGGGTCTTGATGTAAAATTTTAAAAGGAATCAGATGAAAACAATTATAAAATCTTTATTGCTGCTGACTATGTTAGCGTTTGGCGGCTGCGAAAAAGGGCTGGACCCTGAGTTGCCGGGTACCATTAACAGCGAAAACTTTTATAAAACCAGGCAGGATCTGGAGGTGGCAACAACTACGATCTACCATGAGCTTAGACTCGGCGGCTGGGCACCATACATGTTCAGCGACGGCAGTTCGTTTGTAATGGATGAAGTCGCCACCGGCGAATGGACAACAACGTGGGCCTGGACAAACTTCCTGAATGGTAATTGGAACGTAAATGATGCCATGGCAATCCAGTTTTACAACTGGCTGAATCCGGCCGTGACCCGGGCAACGTATGCACTCGCCAGGATGGAAGAGTCGCCGGTTGATGCGGCTGCAAAAAGTGGGTATATGGCACAGGTGCGCGCACTTCGCGCATTCTTTGTATACGATATGTGGCGGCTGTACGGTCCGCTTCCTCTTATCCTGGAATACGACAAGGCCTTGTACCCGGATCCTGATTACAAGCCCGCCCGGCCCGAAAGTCAGCAGGTGGAGGCTTTTATCGTTAACGAACTGAAAAGTGCCGCAGACAATCTGCCGGTCGAGCAGCTAGAATATGGCAGGGTGACAAAAGGCGCAGCCCTACATTATCTGCTGAAGTTCTACATGCATAAAAAAGACTGGCAAAGTGCACTGACAACGGCAAACCAGATCATCGGTCTCGGTTACTACAGCCTGCAGAACAATTACGAAAGCATTTTTTCTGCGCAGAATGAAAAAAATAAGGAACTGATCTTTGTCGTAGTCAGCGAGCCGCTGGAAGAATTCGGCAGCCACAGTTACGTGAATATTCTGCCAGGCGATTTTCGCTCACCTTCAGGCAATGCGCTTGATGGTTGGAACGGTCACCGCATGCCCTGGGCCTTTTACGACTCTTTCAATCCTCAGGACAAGCGCCGGCGACTGGCCCTTGCTGAGTATACGAGTAAGTCGGGACAAACCGTAAACCTGCGCACAAACGGCGACATCGGTGCGCTTCCGCTGAAGTATGGTATAGATCCGCGCGCATTCGGTATCTGGTCAGGGAATGACAAAGTACTTGACCGCTACGCTGAAGTGCTGCTATTTAAGGCAGAAGCATTAAATGAACTGAACGGACCGAACGCAGAGTCTGTTGGCCTGATCAATGATGTGCGCCGGCGTGCCTTTGATAACTACGCTGGCTCTCCGAATGAATTAAAGCTTGCAGATTTTCCATCAAAAGAGAGCTTAAGAAACCACCTCCTGAAGGAGCGGGGCTGGGAGTTCTGGTACGAGGGTAAACGGCGCGAGGACTTAATCAGGATGGGAAAATACGTTGAGGTCGGCAAACAGCACGCAACAAGTTTCAGCGAGACGAATCTGCTCTTCCCAATTCCCCGTTCGCGTATTGTGGAAAATCCAAATCTGATACAAAATCCCGGCTATAACTAAGACATGTCTGCACCCCATTTTGTCGGTTAACAAGCTTGTTTCTTCCAGAGGGAAAGGCAGCAGTATTACCAGGCATACGTACAAACAACCTGACATCCGTCAATCATAGAAAAGTATATGAAACAACAATCAAAATCAATAGCGCTGACCGCTGCGTATAAACCAGCCGCAATAAGGGCCCTGCCAAGGCTTTTTGTCCCTGTATTGCTTGCCGCACTTGCCCTTTTTGTGCTCCTGGTGTATATGGCTTGTACGAAAACCGGTCCCGGCGATACGCCTCCGCCGCCTCCGGCCAGCGACCTGGCAAATTATCCTATCCCTGTACAGCGACTGCGGGTTCGTGACCCGTTCATTCTGAAGGATGAGGCCTCGAAAGCCTACTATCTAAACGTTAGCACGGGCAGTGGCTTTAAAACATATAGCAGCAAGGATCTCTTGAACTGGCGTGATGACGGGTCTTCATTTACACCCGGATCTGACTTTTGGGGAAAAAGCGATTTTTGGGCGCCAGACACCTATTTCTATAAAGGAAAGTACTACATCTTTGCCACGTTTTCGGGTAGTACTGCGAAACGCGGTACATCGGTACTGATAAGCGACAAACCCGGCGGGCCATTTCAGCCACTGGTAAACCAGGCCGTGACGCCGGCAGACTGGATGGCCTTAGACGGCTCTTTATACATTGACGATGAAAATAAACCCTGGATTCTCTATTGCCGGGAGTGGCTGGAGGTTACCGACGGACAAGTGGTTGCCCAGCGCCTTAGTGAAGATCTTAAAAACGCATCTGGAGAGCCGGTCGTGTTGTTCAGCGCAGGTCAGGCCGGCTGGACGGGCACAATTACATATGGCAGCAAAGTTGGTTATGTCAGTGATGCGCCCTTTATATACAGGGCAAAAAATGGTGAGTTGCTCATGACCTGGTCAAGCTTTACAAAAACAGGCAAATATGCTATCGGCTTATCGCGTTCCACAAGCGGCACAATAGCCGGGCCGTGGTTACACGATGCTGCACCGCTGAACGATGACGATGGCGGGCATGCGATGTTATTTAACGATTTTTCGGGGCAGCTGACAATTTCTTATCATGCGCCGAACAGTCTCACAGAACACGCTGTAGTTTATAAAGTAAGTGAGAACAATGGAAAGTTGCTGATTAATAAATAAGAAGGTCTAAAAAAGGGACGACGGGCAGCATGCTGCCCGTCGTCCCTTTTTTGTGATAAAAGCCTGTTGCTAAAGCAGATGCGTCTCACCTGCATAGCTCATTGCGCGAGATATCAGTTTACAGACTGTCTGTCGGCTGCTGCGAAAGATCAAGTTCCAGCGTTCCCCCTTTAAGTACATCGCTGATGCTGACAAAAGGTGTGCTTAGCCGCTTTCCATTTGCCCGGATCCCGGAAATATACCGGTTGGCAGCACCGAAGTTTTTGCTGTTAATTGTAAAGGTTCCTCCGCCATGATACTTTTTGCTTAAGCGGATCTGCACCTGCTCAAACAGCGGTGTGCTGATACCCATTGTACCGGCTCCGTTTGTCATACCTTGTACGTCAAACAAGCCCATACCGGCAAGGACATACCAGGCGCCTAACTGGCCCTGGTCTTCATCCTGGCCGTAACCGTAGCCGTGAATACCATCGTTACCATAAAATTCATCGCAGATGGCGCGCACCCACTTCTGCGTCAGGCTTGGTTTGCCTGAGTAGTTAAATAACCAGGAAATGTGCAGGTTTGGCTGGTTGCCATGGTTATATGGTGCACGCAGACCTGAAAAGGCATCGAGGGTTTTTCCGCCGCCGAAACCATTCTGCTGTGAGGCAGTGAAAATGCTGTCCAGCCGTTTGTTAAACGCTGATTTTCCCACCTTGGCTATCAGTCCTTCAGGATCCTGCGGAACATAAAATGTATATTGCCAGGCATTGCCCTCCTGGAAACCGCGCCAGACCTCAGAAGGGTCAAAATTGTCGATAAACCGGCCATTGTCATACCGGGGACGTACCAGTTTCAGCTTATCATCGAAGATTTCTTTCCAGCCGCCGGCAAGCCTGTTGAACAGTTTAATCTCAGCTGTTTTGCCAAGCTGCTTTGCCCATTCTGCCATAGCGTAAGCACTGTATGCATATTCCAATGTGTGGGAAGCCGAGAACTGCCAGCTCTCAGCGAAAGAGTCAGACTTGTCAATCTGACCTACATAACCTTTCTCGACAAAACGGGCTACATCCAGCTTTCCCGCGCCCCGCGGACGGTCTTTACCTTCGATCTCATTCTTATATGCAGCATTCCAGGCTGTGGTCACATCGAAATCCCTGATACCGTTCAGGTAAGCGCTCGCAATGACCAGGCTGACGAAGTTTGTACCGACCCCGGAAACGTATTTGCTGTTTGCAATTCCGTCTGCCAACCAGCCGGAGTCTTTATACACCAGGAGCTGGCTTTTTATAAAATCTGAATAGTACTCAGGGTAAGCCAGGGTCCATAGCTGCGTCAGGTTCCAGAAGCCGCCCCAGATCGCGTCTGTATTGTAGTGGTTATGCAGCGGTTTGCCGTCTGGTCCTTTGGCGATCTGGCCAACGGTCCCGTCATTCCGCGGGTACGCGCCATTTACGTCGCTCGCCAGGCCACGGCCCAGAAGCGCATGATAAAGGCCGGTATAAAATTTTACCTGGTCGTCCCGTTTCCCGCCTTTAACGGCAATTCTGCCCAGCGCCTCGTTCCAGGTTGCCTGCGATTGTTTCAGTGCCTGGTCGAAGGTCAGGGTCTTTGCTTCAGCAGCCAGATTTTTTCTGGCGTTTTCAACCGAGGTATAAGAGAGGCCTGCTTTGATCGTGATCTGTTCATTCGCCTTTGTATTGAAGGTTAAATACAGGCCGGCACCTTTGCCCGCGGCGCTTTTCTGGCTTTTGTTTATCCGGCTGCCGTTGAAGCTGCCCACCGAAACCGGTTTTTTGCTAAGAACGGCCGAAAAATACATGGCCACTTCGGCGCCCGGCTGATATTTCTGTACGTATACCGGCTGCGTGATCACATATCCCTCGATCCGGCCATCTGGCATAAGGCGAACCTGCGCATCTTTTACAGGACCGCTCTCACCCTGTTTATTCCCGATGTCAAACAGGATATTCGCCTGCCTGCTTTGCGGAAAGGTATAGCGGTGAAAGGCAACCCGCGGCGTAGCGGTAAGCTCTGCTTTAATGTTGTATTTTTTGAGCCGGACGCTGTAATACCCTGCGCGGGCGTGTTCCTCCTTCCGGTCAAAATCAGAGCGGTATCCGCCCTGTACGTCGTCCAGTTTTCCCGGAACGGTTTTTACAGCGCCCGTGCTGGGAGCAAACACCACACCGCCTACCTGGAACTCATGAAAGTTTGCAAAACCTTCGATCGAGGTGTGTCTTTCGTCGTAACCGACAGCCTCCCAGCCCTGCTCATTTCCGTAACTTCCATTTGTAGACGGACCGGGTTTGGCCATGCCGAAAGGCGCTGAACCGGGAGTAAAGAAAAACCAGCGGGAGTGGGCCGTTCCGATTCGGGGATCGACGAGTCTGGTAAAATCCTGCGCAGCAGCAGCCAGGCAGAAAAACAGGGAGAGGAAGGTAAGTTGAAGGATCTTTTTCATTTTTAGTGCATAACCAGGGGGCCTTTTTCTTCAGCCTCCAGTGTGTGTTCAATATTTTCAAGTGACCGGCCCTTTGTCTCGGGCAGCAGCCGGTAAACGGTAATAAATGCGATCAGGCAAAAGAAGCCGAAGAACCAGAACGTTCCGGCGCTGCCGAGCGACTCAAGCAGGATGGGTGTGAGCTGGCCGACAATTGTATCGGCAATCCACATCACCATAATACTCAGCGCCATTGCCCGGCCGCGAATAGCACCCGGGAAGATCTCGGAGGCGACGACAAACTTTAACGGGCCTATGGAGAAGGCAAAACACGCCAGAAAAGCCAGCACGCATAACAGAAGCCAGATACTGGTTGTTGCGCCGGTGTAAAAACAGAGGCCGGTCAGGCCCAGCGTTATCGTTGCACCAGCGGTTCCGTATATATACAAAGGGCGCCGCCCCCAGCTGTCTACCTTCCAGATAGCCACCAGCGTAAACAACATATTTGCCAGGCCAAAGATAATCTGGCTGACGAGTGAATTGCTTAGTGAGACGCCTGCATTGCCAAGAATGCTCGGACCGTAATAAATGATGGCATTGATACCGCTGAACTGCGAAAACAATGGCAAAAGCAGGCCGATGAGCAAGGCAGTACGCAGTTTTGGCGAAAACAGCTCGCGGTATGAGGAACGCTGTTTATCTGAAGATGAAGAAAGAACGGGCACAGGTTCGCCGGTTTGCGTCAGGATTGCTGCGGCCTCCTGATGCCGGCCCCGCGCCAGCAGCCAGCGCGGGCTTTCAGGCACACTTAATAACCCGACAAAGAATACCACGGCCGGAAGGGCACCCACCAGGAACATGCCGCGCCATAATTCGTCATGAAACAGTTTGCCGCTCAGCGATGGCGCAACCTGCACCAATGCGGCGTTACTGAGGTAAGCCACCAGGATTCCGAATGTAAGCGCAAGCTGATAATACGTCACCAAACGGCCGCGTTTTGCAGCCGGCGCAATCTCAGAAATGTACAGCGGAACTACGTTTGACGCAATGCCGATACCTATGCCGCCGAGCATGCGTGCTGCGATGACCAGCGATAATCCCGGCAGTAAAGCGCAGCCAATCGCAGAAAGGACAAAAAACACGGCCGAAAGAAGCAATGGAAAGCGCCTGCCAGAGCGGTCGCTCATTTCGCCCGAGAGGGCAACACCAATAATGCATCCGACAAGCGCCGATGATACAAACCATCCTTCGGCCGCCGGACTTAATCCGTATTGTATTTTTACAAGCGGGAGCACCCCGGATATTACGGCCATATCGAAGCCAAAAAGAAACCCGCCAAGCGAGGCGACCAGTGTAATCAGGCCGATACTGAATTTTTTCGACTCCATCATTTATCGTTTTAAAGGTTTTGACATGGAGGGGGGCGCATCTGCCGCCGCGCTGCCCCAGTTTTTGTTTGGCTGCGGCCCCATCTCCAGAACCAGGCTGCCGCCTTTCACCAGGTCCTCATGATAGAACCAGGGTTTATTAAGCGCCTTGCCGTTCAATTTTGCCGATTGTACGTAGATGTTCGTGTCAGAGACGTTTCTGGCTTCGATGGTAAACGAATCTCCTTTGTAATATTTCGGATCAAGGGTGATGGTTGCTTTGGGAAACAACGGACTGCCGATCTCGTAAAAAGGTTTGACAGATGCGCCGCCATCTGTTTCAAATAAACCAAGCGATGCCATGACAAACCAGGCGCCCATTTGTCCCTCATCTTCATCGCCCAGCCAGCCTTGGTAGGGCGTGGAGCCGTAATACTGGTTCATAATTGCTTTGGTCCACTTTTGCGTAAGCCAGGGCTTTCCTGAATAATTAAATAACCAGGCGGCCTGCATATTGGGCTGGTTGCCGTGATTAATGGGCACAAGATCGTAAAGATCGCCCTCGGCATTGAAATTATATCGTGCTGATTTTTCAAACCCATCGTTCAGCCGGCTGTTAAATTCTTCCTTACCCATCAGGTTCAGGATGCCCTGTATGTCATGCGGGTTAAAAAAGCTGTACTGCCAGGCATTTCCTTCAAGATAGCCTGAGCCGCTGAAACTCGTGCAGCAATAAGGTGTCCATTCCTTTACCCAGCTGCCGTCCCGGTGTTTTGTACGGATGTACTTCACTGCCGGATCCCAAACATTTTTGTAGTTTCCGGCTCTTGCGGCAAACAGATTGTATTCTTTCTTTTTTCCAAGTGCTTTTGCCATCTGCGCCACACACCAATCATCGTAGGCATACTCAAGGGTATTGGATACCTGGCCCTCCTCATGCGGAACATAACCAAGTTTCATATACGATTCAAAAAATTTATTGCCCGCAAAACCGTTTTCCGGAGTCTTGATTCCTGGCGTGGTTTGCTGATGAACCATGGCCCGAAAAGCAAGCGGCACATCAAAATCACGGATACCCTTCTGATAACTGCTAACCAGCAGCGAAATCTCGTGCGAAGCTTCCATGATGCCCGAATACTCTATTCCGGCCGGCCCTTTGGGAAGCCAGCCGCCGGTTTTATAAGTTTCCAGGAACGAGCGGCTCCATTTGCTGGCAATATCGGGATTGACAAGTGTCCATAGCTGGTTCAGATTCCAGAATGTATTCCAGAAGGCGTCAGAGCCAAGAACCGGCGAACCGGGATCTACCTGCCGTTCCTTTTCATTTACATCGATGTATTTGCCATTAACATCACTCCAGGTGGTCCGGGCTACATAAGAACGATAGAGGTTGGTGTAAAATTTTTTCCGGTCGGTTTCACTGCCGCCCTCAATTCGGATTTTGCTCAGGAGACCATTCCAAACCTTTCGAGCTGCCTGGTGAACCGCTTCAAAATCCCAGCCGTATGGCTTCATTTCTGTCTCAAGATTCAGCCTGGCCTGTGGGATACTAACCAATGAAATAGCGGTTTGCATGCGGATCGTCTCACCTTTTTTGGGTTTAAAATCGGCAAATGCACCGGTCTTTCCTTTCCCGGTAAAGGTCTTCAGATCCCTGCTTACTTTTCCATCTTGCCAGGCACCGAAAGCCTCAATCGGCCGGTCGAAACGCACCACAAAATGCACCGTATACTCATTCCAGCTCCAGCGTTGTTTTGAATAACCTTCAATCTCTCGGTCGCTGACCTGTGTAAACTTTGCTTCAATCACTTCTGCGGTGTTCTCAAAGGGAATATCCATGTCGAGCAGGATATGCGCATCTTCCGCTTCCGGATAAGTAAACCGGAAAAAGCCCGCACGTGTGGTGCTGGTTATTTCTGTACGGATGTTTCCGTTCATCAGCGTAACGCCATAGTATCCCGGATGTGCCTGTTCTGAGCGCTTATCAATGCGCGACCGGTAGCCGGTTGTCCAGCCGGTTGTCGGACCATCTGCAGGCCCGCGCCTGACATTCAGCACCCCAACGGTTGGCATTACAGACAGGCCTGCCATGGTCCAGGAGTGGATGTGACTAAAGCCCCCCACATTGTTCAGGCTGTATTCGTATCCAGATTTCCAAACGCCGCCCTGGTTATCAGGGCTGATCTGCACCATTCCAAACGGCATGGTGGCTCCGGGGTTCAGCATCCACCTCGATTCTGAAGTACCAAGAAGGGGGTCTGCATAATCGACAGGGTCTTTTGCCTGGGCCCGGACCTCTGCAACCCAGTCGGGGAAAGGATTGATCAGCATTGCAGCCAGTAGCAGCAATGCACGGGTTAGTTGTCTCATAATTAGGTTCATAATTGGTTAGTGCTGGTTAGGCTTTAAATAGGCCTGAACAATTTTGGCCCTTGTCCGGCCATTATTGATCACGCTGTATGTCCCGGCTGCCGCCGGAATGACAAACGTCTCGGCATAGTGATACTGCACCTGCCTGCCGTCTTTCAGGACAACCTGTACAGATTCGCCTTCTACAAGCATACAGATATGCGGCGAACCGCTTGTCTGCTGCTCCAGCTGCGTATCAAACTCCAGGCGCTTAACATCATAAAAATGCGCCTCATGCGTTGGTACATGTACAATCTGCCAGTCTGCGCCGTTTGCAATTGTCTGCTGTTTCGATATCAGCTCGTTGACAACTTTTTCACCCTGACGGCTGAAATCAAGATTATTGAAGGCATGACCAATGTTAATTGCGCGTGGCTTACCGTTCAGATCGAGCCGGAGCCAGTCATACATTTTGAACGTAAAGATATACGGCGTGGCACTGATTTCAAGCACCAGATTTCCCTTGCCTGCACTGTGCACAGTTCCGTTCGGGATCAGGTACAAATCATGTTTGCTGGCTTTAAAGCGCTGCACGTATTGGTGAATGTCGACCTCGCTCCCGGTTTGCTGGCTTTTTTCGAGCTCGTTTCTGAATTCAACAGGATCTATACCGTCCTGGAAACCCAGGTAAACATCGGCGTCCGGCTGGCAATCCAGGATGTAATAGGTTTCATCCTGCGTGATTTTCTCGCCGAAGTGCTGCTGAATATACGGCAGGGTAGGATGACACTGAATAGACAGATTGCCGCCGTTCCAGGTGTCAAGAAAATCGAAACGCACAGGGAATTCATCGCCGAAGCGTTCGGCGAAGTCGCCCATCACGGCGTCGCGCTGCGCAAACATCAGGCAGTCAAATGATACTTCAAGCAGTGTTCCGTCGCTTTCAAATACCAGTCCGTTCTCCGGAACAATTAACTCGAATGACCAGGCATAATTTACTTCTTCGGGATTAAGGCCGGCAATGCGCTCCTTCATCCACTGACCACCCCAGGCGCCCGGTTCAAACCACGGACGAACACGGAACACTGAAGTTGCCGCAGCCGCCAGTGCCTCGCGCAGATCTTCGCCGGTCATCCAGGTCAGGTTATCGGGCCACTGGCCGTCGGCCATCACCGCTATCCGGGGCAGAATCTCTTTTTTGTGTGCATTCAGCACTACCCAATCAACAAAATAAAAACGTTTGTAGGTCTCTGCATTTTCAGCCTGTCTGGTTGACCCGAGGTTGTTTGCAGCCCCTGCCCGCATACGCAGCTGCAGTTCGTTTTTCGGAAGATCTATGTAAACGAGAGCCGCAGAGGGAGCCAGCAAGGCGGCACCGGTTCCGATTAAAATGGTTAGCTGATTGCCTTCTAGGCTGATGTTTTCATTCGGAAGATCAAAAAAGTCGGCCAGCTTCAGGGTACTTCGTGTTCCCCAAACCGTGCCCGGTTCGCCGGTAAAAGGACTTACCAGTTGTGTAACCTGATCTTCGGGTTTGATAAAATCTGCAGCATCGATCCAGTTGGCGGTAATTCCGGCTGAACGCAACTCCTCATCCAGCGCCGAACGGATAGCAGCAAAAAAAACACCCTGAAAACCATCAATAGCAACGAACTTATGCCCGGCAATCCATGATGCCAGCCCGGCATACCCGCTTGCTATTTTTCCGCTTTCCAGTGAATGAGCGGGGTAAATGTTATAGCCGTCCGGCCTGCTTTCGGTTAGGCGGGTGGGCATGAGCGGCTGCAGGCTGCGGCGAAGCGCCGGCGCTGCTGTTTGTTCGTTGGTTTCTGTGTGTTGCATAATATTGATGTACGGTGTCGGAAAAGTCCGGCTATGATGCCCCCGGCTATTGGTTAGAAGCGGAGAACTGAATATGTACAAACATAGTAACATATTGATGGCCCGCAAAATAATTTTTATATTTTTGACCCGGTGAACGCCTTGATATGAAACTTAGTTTAAACCACAAGAGTCCGGTGCCGCTGCATGTGCAGGCGGAAATGTTGTTGCGGGAACTGATCACGCAGCCCGAATATGCCGGGGGTAAACTACTGCCAAATGAGGTTGATCTGGCGAAAGAACTTGCGATCTCGCGGACGACCATTCGTTACGCCATCAATAAGCTTGTATCTGAGGGGCTGGTTTCAAGGAAAAAGGGCGTAGGAACCAAAGTGACAGGCAAATCGGTTAGTTCGAAATCGAATAACTGGCTTAGCTTTTCGCAGGAGATGGAGGCGCGTGGTATACCGATCAGGAACTTCGAGCTTCATATCAGCTGGGTTGCGCCGACAGAAGAAATCGCCAACTTTTTTGAAATCAGCCGGGAGCGGAAAATTCTGAAAATGGAGCGTCTGCGCGGCCGGCCCGAGGAGCCCTTTGTGTATTTTATATCTTATTTTCATCCCCGTATCGGCCTTACCGGCGAGGAAGATTTCAAGCGGCCGCTCTATGACCTCATGGCCGATCATAAGGTTATCGCGAACCTTTCAAAAGAGGAAATCAGCGCCAGGGGGGCTGACAAGTTGATAGCCGGCAAGCTGGAAGTTGACCCCGGAAGCCCGATCCTGCTGCGCAAACGTTTTGTCTTTGACCAGGGCGAGCGCCCGATCGAACTGAATCTCGGCTATTACAAGGCTGATAGTTTTGTTTATACGGTGGAGAGCAGGAGGGAACGTGTGTAGGCTTCGGCCCGGAATCTATTGATATGCGAAAAAAAAGCCATCTGCATAACAGATGGCTTTCTTTTTCTAACGAAATTACTTGCGTGGCGGCGTAGCTTTGGTTGCAGCAGGAGGCATTTTTGTCGTGTCTCTGCGTGCCGTGTCGGTTTTGCCAGGGCGGGTTTTGCGTTCTTTTTTTGTAGTATCCTGTTTTCTCTTTGTTGTGTCTTGCTGTGGCAAGGCAAATGTGCTCAGGCAAAATGCGCCCATAAGCAACGTTAAAACTGTTTTTTTCATGGCGATGTTTTTTATGTACTGATTAATCAACATGTCCCGAAAAGAATGGTTTTGAGAAATTATAAATTGTGATTAGATTTTGTGTAGCTGAAAGTACCCCAGATGTATCTCATCCTCAAAGGTATACGGTCCGGCATCAATGACCACCCGGTAACTTTCCTTTTGCTCCGCACTCAGCAGGTCATCGATCCGGTAGATGTCGTCCACATCAATTCCATACTTTTCATCGATATGTGCGTTTGCCCCTTTCCGGTCGCGAACAGTGTTCGTTTTGAAAAATACGTTACGTTTGGCGTGCTGTACGGCCAGCGCCCGGGTCGGCTGAATAGTGAGCAGGGTATAATGTTGTTCTTCAAGTTTATAAGCGGTATATCCGCCCAGGTTGATAAAAAACAATTTATCGCTTTCGTTTTCTTCCCCGGACTGCCTCGGGGCGATGTGAATTCGACGGCTATCAACACATGTTATTTCACGCCAGCCGTCTATATGCAGGCTGTCGCCTGCTTCGGGCCAGAAAGCTTTAAGCCGGGGTACCAGCGCCTTCAGCGAATGTGCAATGCCAAAAAAATAGTCATGCTGTTCAACATTTCTCGCCGGAGCCTTCGAACCCAGCAGTACCATAAAGAGCTTCAAATTTTCAGTTTGCTCCATTGTATCTGTTTTTATGCGTCATATTAAAGTTACACCGGTCAGCGACTGCGCTATCGCAATGCCTGCGGCTTCGCAGAAATCCAGTCCGGAATAATCCGGATTATAGCCACCAATATAAGGTACGGCCATTAAATAAATGCGCTCATTTCTTGCTCCATAGAAGTCGACAACCGCAAACGAATCGTCTATGGCCACACCCGGAACATTCAGGAAATAATTGCCATGCTGGTCTGCTGACACATGCTTGTTCCCTGAATCAAGTTCCCGGCGCCCGGCCCCCGGATCTTTAAATTGTACCCGGGCCTGCGTAACGGTACGTTTGTCTACCATACTCCTGAACGGGAACTTTTCGATAGGTATATGTGGCTGACCTATACAATCAATAAAGGTATGATAATGAACGGGCGCTGCGTTTTTGTCCAGGAAATAATTTACGCCACCTGTTGCATCCGGCTCTATGCGGCTTTCATCGCCAACTTCAATCAGTTCGAGCAGTCCGGCATTATACAATGCGAGCATCTCTTCCACAGAGCTCTGCGGTACAAATGCAATTACGATCGAGATAAGGGGCATCAGCACTTTCTGCAACCTTTGCATATCTTCTGCGGAAAAATACTTGGCGGGATAATTCATCGCGAAGCTAAGCCCACCGAGCATTTCTTTCCAGTAAACAGATTCTTTGTGTTTGATCGATTCTTCGGCCTCTTTATATTCGCCTTCGAACAGCTCGAAAGGGTCTTTATTTTCGCGGTTGCGCATCATGGCAGAAACAAACCGCTCCATGCGCATATCTTTTATAAACTCATAGAAGTCAGGGTCTTTGTCCCTGAAAGCATCTTTGAAATTTTTCTCGAAAACGAAGTCGAGTGAAAGAAATCCACCATTTTCTGCTTTATTGGCTGCCACCTGCTCTTTGGTTAAAATGGCATCCTTGCCCAGACGTGTATCCTCGAGGTGAAACCGCACTGCCGGGAGCAGTCCGTTTCGCGAGTGCATGACGATCCTGAAACCGGCACTCTCGCTGTCTGTAACGTAGTGAAGCTGATCGTTAGCATCTTTCTCAAATTTTCCGTTCTGTCTGGCCAGCGTGCGTACTGCGTCAATCGCTGTCAGGGAGGCTCCGCGCAGGGCGACAGGATAAGGTGTTCTGAAATTCAGCTTATCGGGTGGATAGGGAGAATCGAAGTAACCCTTGATCTCTCCTTCATGGCTTTTGGTCCAGTTATGACCGGTGCAGATCACCACATGATCATATTCAAATGTGCGTCCGTCTTCAAGGACAACTTTTACAGTCTCTGATTCGGACAAGTCTTCGACATCACTGACGGTGGCGTTCAGGAAAACGTTGTTTAAAAGGCCCCGCGTTTTGGCATCGTCCCTGAGGAGGCTGAACTGATCGCACAGGTACTGCCCGAACAACCGCCTGGGCAGGACCTTATAGTCGCTGAACGTCTCGGGATTTATCGAGAACCGCGAAAGGGTATCTGCACTGAGCATTCTGAGCCATTCATCGACGCTTGTCACAAGTTCAGGAATTTCATTACCAGATACATTGGTGATGTGCTCATCGCCGGCTCCATCGCGGCTATAAGGCATACCTGCTCCGAGCAGATCTTTCTTTTCGAAGATGTCGATCGTCAGGTCCTCCCGTCCTGATTCAAGTAATTTCTTTAAAAGCAGGAGTGCTGCCGGGCCGCCGCCGAGAATGCCAATACGCAGATTGTGTTTCAATTTTTTGTGACTTAGTAGAGGCACCATCAGTGCCGCGAATCACAACAATCAATGTTGTAGATAAGTTTGAGGGGAGTTGCTATGTTGCCGTATTTAGCTATTCGTATTTGGTGTGCAGATGTGAGGTATTTAATAGTATTTAGTAATTCGTAGTTCGTATTTAGACGTGGCTTAGAGATCTTATGATCGTATTTAGCCGTTCGTATTTCGTATTTAGACATGGCGCAGACCCCTCAGCGGTTGGGCGTATTGAGGGGTTATGCGCCCAGACTTAAAACTTAGAACCTACAACTAAAAACTTAACTGGCTCGTGGCTCCGCCTCGCGGGTCATCAAGACAGAGCGGAGCGTCGGAAGGATCTGAAAATTAGATCCCGAGCCAGATTCTTCGCTACGCTCTGAATGACCCGGTGGGGGAATCTAGGACTGGAATGAAGCCAAAGAATTTTGGTGAGATATGAGATATGAGTCTTGTCTGCAATAGTATATAGGTATTCGTAGTTCGTATTTAGACGTGCCGCCTAACCCCTCGGCCGGTTAGGGCTATCGAGGGGTTAGGCGCCCAGGTCCTGACTCATGATTCATGGCTCTTGGTTCCCCTTGAAGTCATCCAGACAGAGCGGAGCGTCGGAAGGATCTGAAAATTAGATCCCGAGCCAGATTCTTCGCTACGCTCTGAATGACCCGTGGGAGATTACAACCCGAAATGAAGCCAATGGATTTGGTAAGATTCGAGATCTTATGATAGTATTTTGCCGTTCGTATTTCGTATTTAGACATGGCGCAGAACCCCTCAGCCGGTTGGGCGTATTGAGGGGTTATGCGCCGTGGTTTTTCCTCCCTTTTCCTTAAATTCATTGAGGTTTTAGGCGCTTTGGTCCTTCGTCCTTATTCCTTCCTCTTTGATCTCCCTTTGCAAACGGTCGTAACTGCTTCGTCGCAGGAGATCCCTCGCCGTTGCGATCCCGGCAGAAAGGGATTGCGTAAACGCGCTTCGGGATGACGGCGTGGGGGAAGGGCAGTGGCCCTTGGCGGCTGAGGGGTTAGGCGCCCAGGGCTTTCAACTTTTCACTTTTGACTTTTAACTTAGAGCGGTCTTTCCTCATTTTTCCTTTTTCTTTGGTCCCGTTGAGGCTCTGCGCCCAGGTCCTGGCTCAAAATTCGTGCCTCATGGTTCGGCAAGCGGTCTTTCCTCATTTTTCCTTTTTCTTTGGTCCCGTTGGCTCTGCGCCAGGTCCTTGCTCATGATTGGTGGCTCGTGGTTCCCCTCTTTTCCTCCCCTAAGTTTCATCATAACTTAATCCTGTGTTTATAACCCATACTTATATTCATCATCAGAAAAAAAAACGTTGCAGCGCAAAACAATTGCGCCGGGTGGTTGTTTCTTCCGCAGGAAGCCGGCTAAACCGATCTCCTTTTAAACTTAATTTCCCTATGAAGAACTTTTCAAACCTTCGTGAAACCGTTGATATTTCTGAAGAACAGCAAACCCTGTACTGGACCCGTCGTCTGAAAGTCAGCGAGGCTTCGCTGAAGTCAGCTATCCGTGCAACATGCGATGTTAATGTTCAGACGATTGAGGCGTATCTGAAGCAAAAAAATGCCTTCGCAGGCCCTTCCAATTAAAAAAAGCTCAGCCATTTTCAGAAAAGCTTCATGCGATTCGTAAATAAAAATTAATTTGGTACTTTCAAGTTAATAGAGGATTCATGGAACTTTCCGAAAAGCTTTCCGGTGCCGCCGGGGCCGAATTGATGCGTCTGTTTGAGCATGGCACAACTCCGGTGTTTTTTTGTGATAACTCCGGAGTGATTACTTTTTTTAATGAACCTGGCCGGGAAATACTCGGTCGTGCACCCGACGCTGCGGACCGCTGGATCACTAAGGAAACACTTTATACGCCGGGCGGAGAGCCGGTTCCCGTTAATCAGCATCCGCTCGCGAGAGCTATTGCCGGCAATAAAGCGGGTCCGGCAGAAGAATATATTATCCGCAGTGCTGACGGACAGGCAAGGTGCGTGCTGATTCATACCGCGCTGCTCAAGGCAGGTTCGACCGTTACCGGCGGTTATTATACCCTGACCGATATCACAGCCTATAAAGATACCACTCAGCATTCCATTCTGTCTGCCATTGTAGAGTCTTCTGAAGATGCGATTGTTAGTAAAAACCTTCAGGGATATATCAACAGCTGGAATAAAGGTGCCGAAAAAGTTTTTGGTTATTCAGAACAGGAGGCTCTCGGTAAACACATCACCATGTTGATTCCGCCGCATTTACAGGCAGAAGAAGAAACGATTATCAGCAGTATTCGCAGCGGAAGAAAAATAGACCATTTTCAGACCCGGCGACTTCATAAAAACGGGCATGAGATCGACATATCCCTGACGGTATCCCCTGTAAAAGATAAATTCGGGAATATAACGGGAGCTTCGAAAGTTGCACGTGATATTACTGAGCGAATTGTCGGGGAACAGCTCCGCGCAAAAAACGCTGAACGGATTCTTCAGCTTAACGCGATTGGAAAAACACTTTCGCAAAGCCTTGATGTTCATGAAATTCTGCAGCAGGTAACTGATCTTTCAACAAGCGTTACCGGTGCAAAATTCGGGGCGTTTTTCTATAACAAGACCGACGACAAGGGCGAATCATATATGCTCTTTACGCTGTCAGGCGCTCCCCGCGAAGCCTTCGAAAAGTTTGGCATGCCCAGAAACACCGCCGTCTTTCATCCCACGTTTAGTGGACAAGGCGTAATACGTGTTGACGATATTACTCAGGATGAGCGTTATGGAAAAAATGATCCGCATTTTGGCATGCCTGCCGGCCATTTGCCCGTTGTCAGTTACCTTGCTGTTCCGGTTATTTCTTCTTCAGGCGCGGTTATCGGCGGACTGTTTTTCGGTCATCCGGAAGCAGGGGTATTTAAAGAGGAACACGAAGACCTGGTTATTGGTATCGCTTCGCAGGCAGCCATAGCCATAGATAATTCAAAACTCTTTGAAGAAGTCAGGGCATTGAGCCTGAAAAAGGACGAGTTCATTGCCATGGCTACGCATGAGCTTAAAACTCCCCTTACCAGCATGACCGGTTATCTGCAGATGTTACAGCTGAAGATTGCTGACCCTACACAGCGGCAGTTCGTGGATAAAGCCATGAACCAGGTGCGCAAGCTGAATGCAATGATTACTGATCTGTTCGATATTTCGAAGATCCAGGCGGGCAAGCTCCAGTTAAATTACACCACGTTTGAGTTTTTTGCATTTCTAAATGAAATTGTCGAATCCCTGCGCACTTCTGGTATGCAGCACGAAGTCAGAGTGATAGAACACCCTGAATTTACCATACAGGCTGATAAGCTAAGGCTTGAACAGGTAATCAGTAACCTGCTAACCAACGCAGCAAAATACTCGCCCGACTTACAACCAATCGAGGTCTCCATAGCTCTTAATGAAGATCTCACTGTGCATGTGCGCGACCGGGGGCTTGGTATGGAACTGGAACATATGGATAATATCTTTAACCAGTTCTACCGGATAGAAACAGTTCCGCGAAACATTTCAGGCCTTGGTCTGGGACTCTTTATCAGCAAGGAGATTGTTGAACGTCACCATGGAAGCATCTGGGTGCAAAGTGTAAAAGGAGAGGGATCTGTATTTAGTTTCCGCATTCCGCTTGCACCTGAACAGACAAAATAATACCAACAGCCGGAAGGAGGGCCGGCTGCCAATACCAATCAACATGACAAAACGCATATTTATAGTGGAAGATGATGAGGATATACGCGAAATGCTGGAACTTTTCCTTGACGAGCCGCCCCTGAGGGTTGTCGCCTTTTCAAATGCAACAGATTTTTTAACCCGTGTTGCAACCGAAACCCCCGATCTTATTCTTCTTGATATTAAGTTGCCTGACGGGAACGGCGTCGAAATATGCCGGGAGCTGAAGGCATCTCCCGCGCTCGCCTCAATTCCGGTGCTGCTGATGTCTGCAAATATTCAATACGAAAATATTACCGGCGATACCGGTGCTGAGGAATTCATCTCCAAGCCATTCGATATCCTGACGCTTCGCAACAAAATACACTCGCGTATCTCGGCGTAGCTATGCAAGCCTTCCAAGCGGCAAGGTTAGGTACAGACCCCTGACCAGGCATTTACCCATAACTGTGCCGGGATACCAAAGCCTAAATAATTCTGCGGGATTATGCAGGTTTTTGCAATATTTGAAGAATATTAGTGCACTGCTGTCTTATTCTGAGCATGCACACCGAAAGGCCAATCATGGAAAATACGTTGCTGAGGGCTGAGCTGCTCGAAATTCTGAAACCTGAACAGGTAAAAACTAAGCTTATCGATGTGGTGTCTTACGCTGCAGACGCAGGGTTTTATTATCTGCGTCCGCAGGCTGTCGTGCTTCCTTTTTCAGAAAGTGAAGTAGCTGCTTTGTTTGCATTGTCTCAGCGTCTGCAGCTTCCGCTGGTTTTCCGCGCAGCCGGAACAAGTTTGTCCGGGCAGGCCGTTACCGACGGAATACTTGTCGATCTCAGCCGCCATTGGACATTGGTAAGGGTAGAAAATGGCGGACAGCAGGTACGTGTTCAGCCGGGCGCTATTGGTGCCATTGTGAATGCGCAGCTGAAACCATACGGTAGAAAGATTGGTCCTGATCCGGCAAGTATCAATTCTGCCATGATGGGTGGGATTTTATCTAATAACTCGAGCGGAATGTGCTGCGGCGTTACAAAAAACGCTTATCATACATTGAAATATATCCGCTTTGTTCTTCCAGACGGGAAAGTTTTTACGACCGAGGACCAGGCAGACCGCCGGCGGTTTAAAGATGACTGCCCCGCCTTGTACGCTGAACTGCTGGACCTTCGTGAAGCGCTTATTGCCGATGAGCACGCCGCGGCGCGAATCCGTGCAAAATACCAGACAAAAAACACGGTCGGGTATGCAGTGAACGCATTTCTGGATTTCTCTGAACCCTTGGAGATCATGGCCCACCTGCTTATCGGTGCAGAAGGTACGCTGGGTTTCATCTCTGAGGCGGTCTTAAACACGGTACCTGATCTGCCTGAAAAATCAACCGCGATGTTGTATTTTCCGGATATCTATACCGCCTGCCAGGCCATCGTGCCGCTAAGCCGCTCAGGGGCAGAAGCGATTGAGTTGATGGACCGGGCGTCTTTACGATCTGTAGAACATATTGCAGGGCTGCCTCCGATTCTCAGAGAACTACCCCCCGCGTCTGCTGCCTTGCTGGTCGAGTACCAGGCTGAAACGCCTGCCGGCATTGCAGCAAGCCTTGAGGCCTTTGCTGCGGTAGCCGGTTCGCTGCCGCTGCTGGTTCCGGCAGCGTTCAGCGCCGACCCGATTCAGCAGGCACTGTTCTGGAAAGTGCGCAAAGGGATGTTCCCTGCCGTTGGCGCCGTTCGCGCGAGCGGCTCGACCGTCATCCTTGAAGACATTGCTTTTCCGGTAGCTCAACTCGGCAATGCCATTATTGACCTTCATAAATTATTTGCTGAGTTTCATTACGGTAATGCGATCATTTTCGGTCACGCAAAAGACGGCAACATCCATTTTGTAGTTACCCAGTCGTTCGATACGCCGGCAGAAATTGACCGGTATGACCGTTTTCTCCGGGCAGTGGTCGAACTTGTTGTTAAGCGCTACAACGGTACGTTAAAAGCCGAACACGGTACCGGACGGAATATGTCGCCATTTGTTGAAACGGAATGGGGTGGAACGATCTATGAAGTCATGCGCCGGCTTAAAGCGGTTACTGATCCGACAAACCTGCTTAACCCCGGTGTAATTATCAACGCTGATGAGAATGCACACATCAAAAACCTGAAGGAACTTCCAAGAGTAGAGGAAGAGGTAGACCGTTGTATGGAATGCGGGTTTTGTGAACATAAGTGCCCAAGCCGCGATATTACACTCACCCCACGAAAACGGATCGTGGTAAGGCGGGAGCTTCTCAACCTGAAGAACAGGGGTGAGCGCGCCAGCTACAAAACGCTGCTGGATCAGTACCAGTATGAGGGTCTTGATACCTGCGCGGTTGACGGTCTGTGTGCAACAGCTTGCCCGGTAGACATTAACACCGGCGATCTTGTGAAGAGGCTTCGCAGGGAAAGTCACTCGGCGTTCGCAAACCGGATCGCCTTGCTTACTGCCCGGAACTTCTCTGCGGTAAGCACTGCCGTGCGATTTGCACTCGGCTCGGGAAATCTGCTTAACAAAGCTTTCGGCCGGGGTACCATGCCGGCGCTCACTGCAGGCATCCGAAAGGTGATTCCGGGCTTTCCCCTCTGGACCCGGCAGCTTGCTCCCGCAGCGCGGCTCCCAAAACCTGATACATCTCCATCCGGCCCTGAGGTCGTCTATTTCCCTGCCTGCATTTCACGTGTAATGGGCGATGCAGAACGCCCGGGCCGGAACGTAACAAATGACTTTTTTGAGGTATCGGCGAAAGCAGGTATCCGTGTCATTTTACCGGCGGATCTTTCTGGTTCCTGCTGCGGACAGATCTATTCCTCCAAGGGATTCAAAGATGCCCGCGCATATGCGAGCATGCAGACCGTAGACAACCTTTTCGCCGCTACGCGTGGAGGTGAAATACCAGTTGTTCTTGATATCAGTTCCTGTACACAGACGCTGCTTAGCTGCAGATCGGTTTTGGACTCTGAGCGGCAGGCACGCTTCGATGCGCTGACCATTATAGATAGCGTGGAGTACATCCATGAATATATCATGCCACGCAGCAAACCTCTGCGCAAAAAAGACAGGATTACGCTGCACCCGGTTTGTTCGCTTCAGAAACTGCCTGGACTGGAAAGTAAATTCGCAGCCATTGCATCAGCCTATGCTGAAGAGGTAAACATACCTCTGCACGCGGGGTGTTGCGGGATGGCCGGTGACCGCGGATTTTTGTTTCCTGAACTGACGCGATCTGCAACAAAGAAAGAAGCAGCAGATGTTGATTTACATTGTGATGGTTACTACTCCTCATCTAAAACATGCGAGATGGCTTTATCGGAAGCTGTAGGGAAAAACTACCGCTCGATTTTAAGCCTGGTGAACGACTGCACAGCGTAAACAATTTTCACATCCGTTGGTTATTGGAGTAGATGCCTCCTCTGGCAGCTATTCTAACCGACACGCATGAAAAAACAAGCAAGCAAGAAAATACGTCCTGAACAGTCTCAGTCATCATTACCAGGTAAAGAATCGGAAATGCGGCCTGATCCGGACTATCAGCCCCGGGCTACCCGGCTACGACTTGAACGCAAGGTTGCCCTGATCACCGGCGGCGATAGCGGTATTGGTCGTGCCGTTGCGCTTGCCTACGCTAAAGAAGGAGCCGATCTTGTGTTAAGTTACCTCAGCGAAGATGACGACGCCAAAACTACTGAGGAAGCGGCCAGGGAATTTGGCGCCAAAGTACTGCTTGTACGCGGAGATATTTCTGATGAAAAACATTGCAAACATCTCATCGGGGAAACGATCCGCGAATACGGACAGCTGGATATCCTGGTCAATAACGCCGCCATTCAATACCCACAGGAGAGCATTGAGAAAATAACCGCCATACAGCTTCATAAGACCTTCGCTACGAATATCTTTGCGCAATTTTATCTCTGCAAAGCGGCGCTGCCGCATTTGAAGGCCGGTTCGAATATTATCTGCACAACTTCGGTAACAGCTTACCGCGGCAGCGGTCATCTGATTGACTACGCTTCAACCAAAGGTGCCATTGTTTCATTTGTCCGCTCGCTTTCTGCCTCACTTGCACAAAAGAACATAAGGGTTAACGGCGTTGCGCCCGGACCTGTATGGACGCCGCTTATTCCGGCTACTTTTCCTGCAGATCATGTTTCTGAATTCGGATCTGATGTGCCCATGGGCCGTGCCGCAGAACCCAATGAAATTGCGCCCGCGTATGTGTTTCTTGGATCAGACGATGCCAGTTACATTACCGGACAGATTATCCATCCAAATGGTGGCGAAATCATTAATACCTGAGCCATGCAAAGGTGTTTTCGTAAAAACAAATTCACCACTTTCAACGTAGTTTAACTAATCGCTCCTCATAAATGCTAATGCCCTGAAT
Organism: Pedobacter sp. SYP-B3415; assembly: GCF_004138205.1. Lineage (GTDB taxonomy): Bacteria > Bacteroidota > Bacteroidia > Sphingobacteriales > Sphingobacteriaceae > Pedobacter. The sequence goes on along the minus strand of NZ_RXNQ01000035.1, from coordinate 207,305 downwards.
CATGGAGCAAACATCAAAACGTTTCAAAATCGAGGCTCATGTAGATTACCTCTCTGAAGAACTCGAAGTTCATAAGGAAGCCGGACCGGATGGACCTCATTTTACCTGTTACCTGGATGAACACCGCATTGCTGTGCTCTGGAAAAACACCTACGGGGAGTGGGAGCAGGTATGGGGCACACTTGATTCATTAAGTGTCCATTCGATTTCGGTTGCCATTGAAGAAGCAGACTAAGCTGATGACAGACCGTTTGATTGCGATGCTGATATTAAATATATTATTCACTTTGACTATTCTGATATAAGCGTCAGTTTTTTTACCTTGGCCCTCAAATTGCAGAAAGGCCGAAACAGAAGCAATATTTTTTTGTTATAGCTCAGATTATTTACCAAAAGACAGAATTTCTGTATCCATGAGTCATCTATTCAGGTTCTTTCCGCGTTAAATAAAGAGGATACGAATTTCTAATTCAATGGCAGAAGACAACGAAAAAAAGCCCGGTCGCATCAGCAGGATGTTCCTGGTGTTATACGACGTGTGGCAGTTTATCGGAAGGTTTTTCAAAGAGGCCTTTCTACCGCCCTATGAAGGTAAGGAGCTGATGCGTCAGTGTTATGATATTGGCTACCGCTCATTGTTGCTGATTTCCCTAACCGGATTTATAACGGGTGTGGTGTTTACGAAACAGTCGCGGCCCTCGCTTGCCGAGTTTGGGGCAACATCCTGGCTTCCTTCTCTGGTGGGTATCGCGCTCCTGCGTACGCTGGCACCTTTATTAACCGCATTGATTGCAGCCGGAAAAGTAGGCTCCAGCATTGGTGCTGAGCTTGGGTCAATGCGCGTTACCGAGCAGATCGACGCCATGGAGGTCTCTGCGACAAATCCCTTCAAATTTTTAGTTTCCACACGTGTGCTCGCCGCTACAATTACCATTCCTATCCTGACCTTCTACACCGCTATGGTGGGCATGCTTGGTGCTTTGCTTAATGTGTATACAAATGAAGAAACCAGCTGGCAAGCCTTCTTCTCATCCTCGCTCGAATCCATAACTTTTCTTGATGTCATTGCCTCTACGATCAAGGCGGTGCTGTTTGGCTTCACCATTGGTATGGTGGGCTGTTACCAGGGGTATAACTCTTCGAAAGGGACTGAGGGTGTGGGCAAAGCTGCAAATGCGGCGGTGGTAACCGGTATGTTTCTCGTGTTCGTGGAGGAAGTAATTACTGTTCAGTTTTTTGGTTTATTCCGCACCTGATCATGGATGTAACAGATAAAACCGGTGTAAGAGAGCGGGTCGTAGAAATTCGCGATCTGCACAAGTCTTTTGGGAACTACCATGTATTGCAGGGCGTAAATCTTGATTTATACCGTGGCGAAAACCTGGTGGTACTGGGAAAGTCGGGCACGGGTAAGTCGGTGCTGATCAAGATAATCGTTGGCCTGTTAAATGCCGATTCGGGGAGCGTAAAGGTGCTCGGCAGCGAAGTGGACAAGATCGATTACAAGTCTTTGCTCAGCCTGCGTCTACGGGTGGGCTTCTCGTTTCAGAACAGTGCGCTGTATGACAGCATGACTGTGAGACAGAACCTAGAATTTCCCCTTGTCCGCAACCGCAGAAATCTGACGAAAGGGGAGGTAGCTGCCGAAGTGGAGCGCGTACTCGACGCCGTTGGTCTGCTGCAGACGCTTAACCAGATGCCATCAGAACTTTCAGGCGGGCAGCGTAAGCGGATAGGCATAGCCAGAACATTAATTCTGCAGCCGGATATCATGCTTTATGATGAGCCGACAGCAGGCCTCGACCCTATAACCTGCCTTGAAATAAACGGCCTGATTAACGAGGTTCAGGAACGTTTTCATACCAGTTCGATCGTTATCACGCACGACCTTACCTGCGCGAAAGCTGTAGGCGACAGGGTTGCCATGCTGCTCGATGGCACTTTTCAGCGGCAGGGAACATTTGAAGAAGTATTTAATACCGACGACGAACGCGTCAAAACATTTTACGATTACAATTTTATTCAATAAGCTATTTATGCAGGTATCAGAAAACCGCCGAAAAATCACCGTAGGACTATTCATATTCCTTGGCCTCCTCATTTTTGTGATTGGCGTCTTCACGCTGGGCAGTCAGAAAAAAGCGTTTGTAAAGAGTTTTACTGTAGATGTGGTCTTTAATGATATACAGGGTTTAAAGGCAGGTAACAACGTATGGTTCTCTGGTGTTAAAATCGGGACCATTAAAAAGATCCGCTTTTTCGGCACCTCTCAGGTTCAGGTGTTTTTAAGCATTGAAGAGGAAGCACACCGCTATATTCATAAAGACGCGAAAGCAAGTATCAGTTCTGATGGCCTGATCGGTAACAAGATCATCGTGCTAACCGGCGGCACATTGAAATTCCCTTTCGTGGAAGACGGCGACAGGCTCCAGGTTAATACCACACTGAGCACCGACGACATCATGAAAACTTTGCAGGTTAACAACAAAAACCTGGTCGAAATAACTACAGACTTCAAGACGCTTTCAAAAGGGCTGGTAGACGGCAAGGGTGCAGCAGGTGCGCTGTTAACTGATGAACAGATAGCCAACGACTTTCGCAGTATGGTAAGTAATCTTCAGAAAACATCAGGAGCAGTAAATTCCATGGCTGCAGAACTTGGTGCATTCAGCCGCAAGGTGAATACACCAAATGGCCTTGCAGACAAACTGTTTACCGATACAGCGGTATTTGCAAAACTGAATGCTTCGGTAGACGAATTGCAAAAGACCGCGCGGTCAGCATCAGCAATTACCGAAAATCTGGATCGGGCAAGCGGCAAATTGAACCAGACAGACAATGCCGCCGGTATGTTATTGAACGATCCGAAGGCCGCCCAACAGGTGCGCAGCATTATGCAAAACCTTGAGAGCAGCAGCCAGAAACTGGATGAGAACCTCAAGGCCTTGCAAAGTAATTTTCTGTTCAGGGGCTATTTTAGAAAGAAGGAAAAAGACGCACAGAAACAGTAATGTGTTTTTAGTATTTAGCCATTCGTATTTCGTATTTAGACGAGGCATTGAAGGAGATTTGAGATGTGAGATATGAGTCTTTAGAAAGGGTATTTAGCCATTCGTACTTCGTATTTAGATGGGGCGCATACCCTGCATGGCGCATGGCCGGTTTTGCGCCGTGGTCGTTCATCTTGGTTCTTTTCTCTTTAATCTCATTGGGGACTTCTGCGCCCAGGGCTTTGAACTTTGAACTTTTCACTTTCAACTTAATACCTACAACTTAAAACTTACAACCTAATACCTCCAACTTAGAAACTCCACCCTGGTCAGCTGTGGTCTGATTCGCGGCATCTCATAAATTTACAAAAATAGCAAACAGCGTCAGGCCCGGCCTGTTTAGAATCCAGATGCTATTGTGTGTCTTTCATCTTCGAACAATCATAGAACCCCTTTAATCGTATTCCATGAAGAAATCAGCTTTTCTCTTTATTTTATTAAGCTATTCAATTTTTGCCTTTGCACAGGACACAGCTTACTGGCAGCAGGCACTTAAATATAAAATCGATGTAACCCTGAATACGAAAGAAAATACAATCAGGGGAACCGAAAGTATTGTGTACAAAAACAACTCACCGCAAACGCTTGAATTTATCTGGTTTCACATCTGGCCAAACGCCTACAAAAGTGAAAACACCGCGCTTTTTAAACAACTTAAAGCTGACACTTCAAGATCTGAGAAGCTTGGCAAGTATACGCCCGGCAGCATCGAGGGGCTGGCCTTCAAGGTAAACGGGAAAGGTGCGGTTACTGAACCACACAGCAATCCGGATTATATTGATGTAATTAAAGTAAAACTTCCACAGGCACTTAAACCCGGCGAGTCTTGTACGATTACAACACCATTTACTGTAAAATTGCCATCTTATTTTTCAAGATCAGGCTTTGCTGACGGTCAGTTCATGCTATGCCAATGGTACCCTAAACCGGCAGTGTTTGACCGTGATGGCTGGCATGAGTTTCCTTACCTTGATATGGGAGAGTTCTATAGTGAATTCGCTGATTTTGATGTAAACATCACCGTTCCCTCAAACTACGTCGTAGCAGCTTCCGGCACACTGAATACCAAAGAAGAGGCTGACCAATACAAGGCCGTCGGATCCAGGAACGCAAAGAACCGTTCAGGTAAGCCCGAGCTATACCAGGTAAAATCAAAGGGCGCAACGAAAACGCTCAACTATACCCTCACGCACGTTCCGGACTTTGCGTGGTTTGCAGATAAAGACCTGGTTATTCAGTATGACACAGCTCAGGTAGCTGGCGGTAAGGTGATTGACGCCTTTACGTATTATCACAATAAGCCGAATACCCTTTGGGTTAATAGCATCGATTATACGAACGATGCGGTTAAAAAGTACAGCGCCTGGGTTGGAACATATGCGTACCCCGTAGTTCAGGTTGTAGAAGGGCCAAAAAACAATGCAAGCGGTGGTATGGAATATCCGACAATTACGCTGATCACCAGTCCTGATGCAAAGGTTGAATCGTTAGACGCTGTAATTGCACATGAGGTAGGGCATAACTGGTTTATGAGTATGCTGGGCAGCAATGAACGCAAACATGCCTGGCAGGATGAAGGACTGAATACCTACTTTCAGTTCAGGTATGAGGCCGAAAAATACAAAGGTAACTCTGTTTTTGGCGATAAGATTCCTGCAAATATAAAAGCACTGCCAACCAAAGATTTTCAGGCTACGATATACAATGCGCTGTCTAACGTGCCCATGCCCGATGCCATCGATAAGTCGGCCGAAAAATTCAGTACATCAGACGCTTACAGCATGAGTTCATATCTCAAACCCGCGCTGTGGGTATATATTCTTGAATCGCAGGTTGGCAGGGAAAAAATTGATAAAGCCTTTCAAAGCTATTTCAATAAATGGAACGGAAAACATCCGCAACCGGGCGATCTCCAGAAGTCGTTCGAAGAAAGCCTCGGTATGAAACTGGATCAGTATTTCAGCCTGCTTAATAAAGAGGGCGACTTCAGGTAAAAACTATTTTCCGGCACGGCGCTGTATAGCGCGGATGAGCAATGCGTTCTGCTCCGCGCTTGAAAAGGTAGATGACAATGATTTGTTATGCGGTGCATGTTCATAGTCGATATCGTTATGCCCCATATTGATGTAGAGCATGCGATACTTTTTGTTGCGCCATACCACGGGATAATCGCCCTCGTGCCATATTTCGTGTTGCTTTGGTCCGGTGCCGAGCGGAAAGCTCGATTGATCTACCGATAATAACACTTCGATATCATTGTTTTTGCGGAGGTCATTTTTCCATTTGTACCATTCATTCGCGGAAGATTTGAACGTAGCCGGAAAGCCTTTAAAATAGCGGTGTTTTGGTTGCTCCACGCGAAGTGTCGCCGGAACCGGGCGCCAGGTATTGCCTGCGTATTCTCCTGAACCCAGGAATTGCTTGTGGTACCAGGGCCAGTTTTCGGGGTATGCGGAGGGGCTAAGCGCAAATGCTGCAAAATGAAAACCGATCCAGGCGCCGCCCTGCTCCATGTATTGCTGAAACGCTGCGCGCTGTGCTGCATCTTCAGGTCGGGCATCTAAAAACATGATCAGATTATAGTTGCGCAGGGAATCGCGGTTAAGCATTGACCAGTTATTGGTGGACCGGTAGCTAAACCCATACTTACGCGCTGCTTCCAGCAACCAGGCATTGGCCTCCGTTACAAAACTGATGTGAGCCTGGTCATTTTTCGCGCTGTAAAAGGCGAGCACTTTAACTCCTTTGCCCTGGGCAACAGAGGAGCATATGATTGCGATCATGATAAAAGCAGCGGTCGGCAATGTTGAAAGTTTCTGGAACATGCCGCAAATTAGTGAAAAAAATGTCCTTCAATATCATACAGATGCCTGAATGGCTGGCTTTGTGTATGGCGGGGCGGGAGCCATTGTGTATGTTTGTATGTGGAGAAGCCGAGCAGACCAGCAAAACCCAGACAAAAGACAGCACAGCCGACTGCGCGTAAAACCCCTTTGAAGCGCGGCCGGAAAAAGAAAGGTAAACCCTTTCCAACGTATGCCAGGGTCGGCCTGGTGTGTCTTGCCCTGATATTGCTGTCACCCTTTTATTATGGATATGTATTGAAAGGTTTTTCTGCAGCCTGGAACTGGCTTCGCGACCCTGCCGGTGATCCCGAATACAGAAAGTATGAGAGTTTCGGAATCCGCATTCCCCGCAGACACGAGATCCACGGTATTGATGTGTCGTATTATCAGGATAAAATAGACTGGCAACGCGTAGCACATATGGAGGAAGACGGTGTGCGGATCAGATTTGCCTTTATAAAAGCTACCGAAGGACTTCTAAAGGTAGACCGGTTTTTTCAGCGCAACTGGCGGGAGGCGCCAAAGGCCGGACTACTCTGCGGCGCCTATCATTTTTTCAGGCCCATGCGTGATGGAAAGGCACAGGCCCGCTTTTTCCTGCAGGTTGTTGGGTTTGAAAAGGGTGACCTGCTGCCTGTAGTAGATATCGAAACCCTGGATGGTGCGAGTCCCGCCAAAATGCGCGGCGAACTTGCCGATTTTCTTGCTTACATGGAATTGCGAACGGGTTCAAAGCCGATCATCTATACGGGATTGAAATTTTTTCAGGACCATCTTGAGGGGCACTTTGATTCGTATCCGTTGTGGATTGCACACTATTACCAGCCGCGGTTGCGCATCTCATCAAAAACTAAATGGCATTTCTGGCAGCACTCCGATAAAGCCAGGGTAAACGGTATCCAGCATGTGGTAGACTTTAATGCATTCAACGGCGGCAGCCTGGCGCTCGAAAGGCTACGAATCCGTTAATTTTTCAATGATGATAAACACAACTGCCAATGTTAGCCCGGTTTGTGAGCTGTGGTAGTTGAGGGGCCGATTCGAGATTGGCTTATATTTTATTATGCGGATAAGGTATCCGCTTATGTCAGCCCGGATTTGTATCCGGGTTTTGCGGATAAAATATCCGCCTCTCAATGCTTCCGGATTGCAAATCCGGAAGGACTAAAGGACTAAGAGCCTGTCAGCCCCCTACACCACCCACCGATCACATTTTTCCAGAAAATATTCGTCAACATCAGCGCCGATCCCTTCCACCTCAGGCACATGCAGTTCGAAGCCGGTATAAGTCAGTCCGCCGATAATCGGATCAACTTTATGACCAAGCAGGCAGGTGTCGAGATCAAAAAATACGACGTTCGGACTTGCCAGTGCGAAATGCAGGTTGGCGGTCAGAGCCAGCCGGCTTTCCATCATACTGCCGATCATACACTTGACGCCGTTTTGCAGTGCCACTTCATGAATTTTTTGGGCGCCTAAAATGCCGCCCGATTTCGCAAACTTGATATTAAGGTAGTCGCAAGACTGGCTGTTGATCTGTTTGCGCGCATCATGATGGTTGTAGCAGCTTTCATCAGCCATGATCCTCACAGGAACATTCAGCTTTAATTCCGGAAGGCGGTCATCATACCACGTCCGCATGGGCTGTTCGCAGAATTCAATATTAAAGGCCTCAAGCTCACCCAGGGCATAAAGCGCCTCGTCAAAAGACCAGCCCTGGTTGGCATCGAGTCTGATTGTCACATCACTGCCTACGGCGTTTCTTATTGCTTCTACGCGCTGCAGATCGGTAGGAACATCTTTTCCCAGCTTTATTTTGATAATTCTGCAACCGTTTTCGACATATGCCGCCGCCGTGGCGGCCATTTGTTCCGGTGTTGCGATGCCAATGGTCATATCCGTTTCGATAGTTCTTTTTTCTCCACCAAGGAAACGATAGAGCGGTACTCCGGCATGTTTTGCAGAGATATCAAACAGCGCCATGTCGAAAGCGCTATTTATCGTTGTATTGTGGTCAGCGTAAGCAAGCAGATCGGCCATTCGCTCCGGAATCTCCAGCGGATTTTTGCCTTTCCAGATCTTTGCAAAATCTCTTGCCATGGCCAAACATGTTTCCTGCGTTTCGCCGACAATCATCGGGAAGGCTGAACATTCGCCGCTGCCGAAAAGTCCGTTGTCGGTATAAATCCTTACAAGTACATTTTGCGCAAATTCAAGGGTTCCGGTTGCAATGGTAAAGGGTTCGATAGGGATACTGAAACGGTAGATTTCGGTGTGCGTAATTTTCATAATGCAGGTCTTTGCTGCACTAAAGATAAACCATAAAAAACAAAGGGCGGTCAAATCTGCTTACCTTTATAAGATGAATCATGAACCCAACCGACTGATCCACGCATCGTCGCCCTATTTGTTGCAGCATGCCCACAATCCGGTAGACTGGTTTGAGTGGGGCCCGGAGGCGCTCGAAAAAGCGCGTACCGAACAAAAACTTATTCTCGTTAGTATTGGATACTCCGCATGCCATTGGTGCCACGTCATGGAACGTGAAAGTTTCGAACGTCCGGAGGTCGCCGAGGTTATGAACCAGTATTTTGTGTGCATCAAGGTCGACCGCGAAGAGCGGCCAGATATTGACCAGATCTATATGTATGCCGTGCAGCTGATGACCGGCGGCGGCGGCTGGCCCCTTAACTGCATCTGTTTGCCCGACCAGCGGCCGATCTATGGGGGAACATATTTTCGAAAAGATGACTGGATCAATGTGCTGATGCATGTGGCGCGGTTATGGGCTGAGGAACCCGAAAAAGCGATGGCTTACGCCGGGCGTCTCACCGCCGGTATTGAAGAAAGTGAACGGTTTATGCCTGCACAAATTCAGCCTGATTACACCCAGGCCGATCTTGCCGACATACTGGAACCCTGGCAGCGGCGTTTTGACATGGCCGACGGTGGATACAACCGCTCACCAAAGTTTCCGCTGCCAAACAACTGGACTTTTCTGCTTCGCTATAGTTTTCTCTTCGATCATGATGCCCCGGGTGTAGCCACCTTACTTACTCTTGAAAAAATGGCACTCGGTGGAATTTACGATCAGATTGGCGGTGGCTTTGCCCGTTATTCAGTAGATGGTAAATGGCACGTACCGCATTTTGAAAAGATGCTGTACGACAATGCCCAGCTTATAGGCCTGTATGCCGAAGCATGGCAGTATACCAGGCTGCCGTTATTCCGCGAAGTAGCAACCGGAACCATCGAATGGCTCAGAAGAGAAATGTTATCTGAAGAGGGCCTCTTTTATTCTGCCCTTGATGCCGACAGCGAAGGTGTAGAAGGTAAGTTTTACGTATGGCAGCGTGAAGAGTTTGATGCGCTGCTCGGACCTGATGCACCCTTGCTGGCGCATTATTACCATGTTACCGCAACAGGTAACTGGGAAGAAGAGGAAACAAACATTCTGTTGCGAAAATCAACTGATGAAGATTTTGCAAGAGATGTTCAGATCGGTCTTGAAGAGCTGAAGGAAAAGGTAGCACGTGCAAATGCATTGCTGCTTGACGAGCGGAGCAGACGCGTGCGCCCCGGCCTCGATGATAAGTGTCTAACCGCCTGGAATGGCATGGCCATCAAAGCCCTGGCAGATGCATCACAGGTGTTCTCCGACAGCCGCTATTATGCGCTTGCGGCAAGAGCAGCCGATTTTATCATCGACAGGATGATTGATGAGCAGGGGATCTTATACCGGAACTTTAAAAGTGGAAAGGTGTCTATCCCTGGATTTCTTGACGATTACGCATTTTTTATCGACGGCCTCATTTCGCTTTACGAAGCTGGTTTTGAAGAGCGCTGGTTGCTCCAGGCGCTCGAACTCACAGAAACGGTACTTAGAGCGTTTACCGATCCCGACGGGGCATTGTTTTTTTATACGCCGGCCAGCAATGAGGCCCTCATAGCCAGAAAACATGAAGTGATGGATAATGTAATTCCTTCCTCAAATTCGGTTATGGCCCAGAATCTGAGGCGTCTGGGTATCTGCTTTGACCGGGAGGATTTGTCTGACCGGGCAGCGGCAATGCTTGCAGCCGTGCATCCGCAGATCAAAACATACGGCTCAGCGTATTCGAACTGGGCTATCCAGCTTATGAACGAAGTTAAAGGCTGGAATGAGATCGCTTTCAGCGGAGATAACCAGCAACAGGAGCGTGAGGCCCTGAACAGTCATTACATTCCCAACAAAATTGTGCTTGGCGGAACAAAAAGTACGCTGCCATTGTTGAAGGATAAACAAAGCATTGAAACAAAAATCTATATTTGCCGCAACAAGGTTTGCCAGTTGCCTGTTCAAACGGCCGAAGAGGCAGTCCAGCTCATAGAAAAAACAAATTCCTGAACCGTTAAATTTGGCGGTTCATTATCTTAAAACAAAATATACATGAAAATTCAACCCAATTCAGTTGTAGGATTAACGTACGAATTGCACACCACCAACGAAGAAGGACAGCAGGTATTTGTAGAGAAAGCTGATGCAGAACAGCCGCTCGTTTTCTTATACGGCGTTGGCATGATGCTTCCTAAATTCGAGGAGCACCTGACAGGCCTCGGGGAAGGCGATACCTACAGCTTCGAGCTGACCGCTGCTGATGGCTACGGTGAGCTTGATCCGGGTGCCTATGCAGACCTTCCGGTAGAGATGTTCCAGGAAGTGGAACTGCCAAAGGTTGGTGACGTGATTCCGTTGCAGGATAACAACGGAAACCAGTTCCGCGCCGGTGTTACAGGCGTAAATGAGACAACCGTTTCTGTAGACCTTAATCACCCGATGGCAGGCAAGAACCTGATATTCAGTGGTGAAATTCTAAAAGTTCGTGAAGCTACCCAGGATGAACTGAACCATGGCCACGCCCATGGTGTAGACGGCCATTCCGGACACTAGTATAAAATACCGCATAAAAAAGGCTGCGTTTCTTAAAAATGCAGCCTTTTTTATTTGCAATAAACAGAATTAGATCGATTTTGCCGCGGCCAGCACAATTGGTGGGCCGTCCATCGCATTACCTTTGTTTAATTTAAGAATGCCCTTTACAGTAACGGGTTTGTACGTAAACTTAACAGCCTCGGTAAGTTCTACCATCACCATGATGGGAACGCCGTTCTTCCCACAGTAGAAACACTGATTGATCGGAAGCGTAGACAACATGAATTTTTGTTGTTTCATGCCATCTTTTATGGGAACGATATAACCGTATAGTTCAAACGGTTTATTCTCATATTTTTTAATGTTAGCATTGTATACGGCGTACATTTCATTGTCGTTCGGTGTCTTGAAATCGACGCCGCCAATTACATCCCAGTTTGCAGACTCGATCAGGTCGTCAGGGTTGTGCTGAGCCTGTGCCGCAAGTCCGCCGGCCATAAGAAAAAGAAAAAGAATTTTACGTAGCATAAGTTAGTCCTTTCTAACAAATATACACATTCCTGTTAACGGTATAACTCTTCCCGCTGCCTAAGCACATCCGGATTGGTAATATACTCGTCATAACTCATCAATTTATCGATGGTACCTTTTGGCGTAATCTCGATAATCCTGTTGGCAACAGATTCCGTCAATGCGTGGTCACGCGAGGTGAATAAAAATGTACCTCTGAAATCCTGCATGCCGTTATTCAGTGCCGTGATTGATTCGAGATCGAGGTGGTTGGTCGGTTCATCAAACAAGAGCACATTCGCCTGCTTCAGCATCATCTGCGAAAACATACAACGCATTTTCTCGCCACCTGAAAGCACCTTGGTATTTTTCAATACTTCTTCACCGGAGAAAAGCATCCTGCCCAGGAAACTGCGGATAAACTGTTCGTCTTTGTCGGAGTCTGAATATTCGCGCAGCCAGTCGACCAGGTTGAGATCCTTCCCTGCGAAGTAAGCAGAGTTGTCATTTGGTATATCAGCTGTCTGTATGGTCACACCCCATTTAAATTCGCCTTTAAAATCGGTGTCCCGGCCGCTCAGAATGTTATAGAAAGCGGTCGTTGCAAGACTGTTTTGAGACAACACGGCAATCTTATCGCCCTTATTTACCATAAAGGTTACCTTATCAAACAGCACTTCGCCATTCAGGCTGGCACCCAGATTTTCTACCTGCAGGATCTGATCGCCCGCTTCGCGGCCCTGGTTATTAAAAATGATAGCCGGGTATTTCCTGCTTGAAGGTTTGATCTCATTAAGATCAATTTTATCAAGCGCTTTCTTACGTGAGGTTGCCTGTTTGGATTTGGACGCATTGGCGCTGAATCTGCGTATAAATTCCTGAAGCTCTTTAACTTTCTCTTCCAGTTTCTTGTTCTGGTCACTGCGCTGTTTTAAAGCAAGCTGACTTGATTCGTACCAGAATGTATAGTTCCCGGTAAAGATGGTCATCTTACTGAAGTCGATATCTACAATATGCGTACACACGGCGTCGAGGAAGTGACGGTCGTGAGACACCACCAGCACGATGTTCTGATAATCTGCCAGGAAGTTTTCAAGCCAGGCAATCGTGTCAATATCGAGGTCGTTGGTAGGCTCGTCCAGTAAAAGAATGTCGGGATTGCCGAACAGGGCCTGTGCCAGAAGCACGCGAACTTTCTGGTTACCATCAAGCTCCTTCAGCAACTTATAGTGATCAGCTTCCCTGATGCCAAGGTTACTCAGCATGGTCGCTGCATTGCTTTCCATGTTCCAGCCATCCATTTCGGCAAAAAGATTCTCCAGTTCGCCGGCACGCTCGCCATCTTTTTCGGTGAAATCTTCTTTCATATAGATGGCGTCCTTTTCCTTCATGATGTCATAAAGTTCCTTGTGCCCCATCATAACCGTTTCGATTACGCTGAATTCGTCAAACTCATAGTGATTTTGCTTGAGAACAGCCATCCGTTCGCCAGGCGTAAAACTTACCGTGCCGGATGTCTGGCTAACCTCCCCGGAAAGTATTTTCAGGAATGTCGACTTACCTGCACCGTTTGCACCGATCACCCCATAACAGTTCCCCTGTGTGAACTTAAGGTTTACATCTTCGAAAAGGGTCCGCTTGCCATAACGCAGCGATAAATTGGATACTGAAATCATGTGAATTGCAAATAAGCCGCAAAGATAGGCATTTTTATGGTAGGGGCGGAGTTACGGACGTACATAGTGCTCCGTACCTCGTATTTGGATAACCGCGCGGGAGGTACAGCGTAGTCTATGTCTGTACTGAGAAGCGAAAGTGCCGTAAACGGTAACTCGGCCTGCACATATTACAACGTAAAACTTATGACCTACAACTCATTGTTGTCCGGTAGAAATTTAAGAACAAAATAAGATCCTTCTGAACAGTCTTAAAGCACTATTTGCCTGAGTTTTCTAAACCAAGCCCCCTGAATATTCTGTCTGTGGGTTTTACGTACAGTCAGGGGTCTTGATTAGGGATTTGCCCGATTACTGCCAATGATACGTGCGACCCGGCCTTGTATCTTTTCGCCGCAGAAAAGTATTAAAAGTCTTGCACTGTTCTTAGGAGGTTGAGAAGAACCAAGGAGGGGAACTCTTTGGGAATAAGGAGTAACGAATCATGAACCAAGACCATAGCGCATAACCACTCATAACGCCGTTTTGCGTCTGGAGCTGAAAACATCCGGGCCTTTTCCCGCCGCCGTCGGACTTTTGATGCTTTTATGTAAGAAGAGATACACAGCCGGAGCGGTTTGTTCGTCTCTTTCATGTTATTTCAAATGGTACGAACGCTTTCGGCTATGCCTCAGGTGCTTCTTTTCCAAGAAAAAGAAGGAGTCCCCGCGGCGGTGAGCGGTTCGATACCACAGCTCTACATTTATTGAAAAGCGAAGAGTGATATTTTCGCAAAACTTTTCCGGACAATAGTGACGCTCAAGGTAAACTTAAAAAGCCACTTTCACCCCCCTTTCCCTCCTTTAAACGAAAAGTGTTTTTGTGAGAAATAGCTGAAGATGGTCAGCAGGCAGGTTGTGATGAATTTGGCGATAGTGGGATAGAAGTGAAGTGTTTCTACCATCAGTTTGATCAGCGCATAGTTTAGCAGAATATTCATCAAAACAACAGTCGCATAACGAAAAAGCTGCTGCCTGCCGCGCAGGGTCGACTGGGTAAAAACGAGGTATTTGTTGAGCAAAAAACCCATGGGAAAGGTAATGCAAAGCTCAATGATCAGCGCGGCGATCGGCGCAGTGATCATGACGAAAGGCAAATGAATATTCTCCTGCCGCAGAATGTAATTGTAGGCAAGAAAATAGATGAGTACACCCATCAGAGCCGTGGTTCCGCCAGATGCCAGGTACCGGAAAGTATGGATAGGAATCAGCCGGGAAAACGGCGGGTGAAAAAAGTCAATGATTTTGAGGAGGGTTTTTCGCATGTGTTGCTCCGGCTAACCGGCGGTAAAAGGCGCAAGTTAGATATCAGCTTTGGGTTTGAAAAATAATTTTACTGTTTGTAATTGGCCCCGCGTATCAATTTTGATGTCTTGCTCATCGCTTTGTTTTAATGCTTATCCTTGTACAATGAAATCAAAACTGCTGTGTTTCCTGCTTGTTTTTTGTTTCAATGCGGCTGTCGCCCAGTATGATACGCTTGCATTGCGCAAAGTGATGACGCAGATGCAGCTTGAGCTTGTACCCGATGCACGAGACGATTATTTTAGTTATCGTGTACGGAATGACAGCCTCATTTTTGAAACCAGCAATGAAGCGGCGTTTAAAAAAGTTTCGACCGTAATAGCGACCAATTATGCGGCTTTACATGCGCAAATTACCCTGTTGCCCGCTTTAACATCCGGCCTCCCCGAGCGGGGTCTTATTAACGTCTCGGTAAGCAACAACCGCGCTCAACCCAGAAATGCTGCCGAAATGATGACGCAGGGACTCCTGGGTATGCCCGTAGAAATTTTGAAAAGGCAGGGCGGTTACTATATTGTACGTACCCCGGATCATTACGTGTCGTGGGTTGATGCGGCGGCAGTAACGCCGCTGGCTGACGCCGATTTTAAAGCATGGCAGCAATCTGAACGCGTGGTCGTTACCGCCGATTATGCGCATGCACTATCGGAACCACGCCCATCCGCGGCGCGCGTTTCTGATCTCGTTGCCGGCAATATTCTGCAGGTTACCGGCAAAAGGAAACGGTTTACGCAGGTGCGGTTTCCCGATGGGCGCGAAGCTTATGTAGCCAACACCCTTGTCGAACCTTACTATAGGTGGATTGAAACCGCAAAACCCACTGCCGCGAACATTCTGGCGGTTGCCCGTACATTGCTCGGTGTCCCATACCTGTGGGGCGGCACGTCTGTCAAAGGTGTCGATTGCAGCGGTTTTACAAAAACGAGTTTTTTCCTGAACGGCGTGATCATTCCGCGCGATGCTTCCCAGCAGGTTTTGGTTGGAGAAGAAGTGCCCATCCTGACTGCAGATACGCTCGATGTTGCAAAAAGTCTGAAAAATCTGCAGCCGGGCGATCTTCTGTTTTTCTCTGCGGCAAAAAGCCGCGGTGGAAACGGCCGGATCTCTCACACGGCCATATACATGGGTAATGGGGAATTTATCCAGTCGGCCGGGATGGTGCGGATCAACAGCATGATTAAAGACAGCGCAAACTATGACGATTTTCAAAGCCGTACGCTTGTAGCTGCCCGCAGATATATTGGCCAGGCCGGTAGGGCGGGCATTGTACCGGTAGCTGCACACCCCTGGTATAATAACATTCCGTAAAAATTAAAGGTTCGCTGACGGCGAGTCCATGACCAATTCCTCGGCGGTCATTAGTTAACCTGATGTGCAGGCGGCCTGTCTATCCGCCGGAGGCGATAAACACACCCGATTTAGACATTGAAGCGGAAATGCATAATGTCGCCGTCTTCCACAAGATAAGTCTTGCCTTCGACACCCAGCTTGCCGGCTTCCTTACACGCATTCTCAGAGCCCAGGGTAACGAAATCCTGATATTTAATCACTTCTGCCCGGATAAAGCCCTTCTCAAAATCACTGTGAATCACTCCGGCAGCCTGTGGTGCTGTAAATCCTTTGGTAATGGTCCATGCCCGCACTTCCTGAACACCCGCGGTAAAATACGTGTAGAGGTTCAAAAGTTTGTAAGCGGCGCGAATCAGTTTGTTTACCCCGGATTCAGTCAGGCCAAGATCGGCAAGAAATAACTGACGTTCCTCGTAACTTTCCAGTTCCGCAATTTCAGATTCGATTTTAGCAGAAATAACCAGTACTTCAGCTTTTTCATCTTTCACAGCGTCTTTAACAAGGTTCACGTAATTGTTGCCCTCAACTACAGACGTTTCTTCAACATTACAAACGTACAGGACAGGCTTTTGCGTAAGCAATCCCAATTCTTCTATAAACAGGAAATCTTCATCAGAGAGCGCTGCCGTACGAACCGATTTTCCGCTTTCAAGGTGAGTCTTGACAACAGACAGGATATCAAAGGTCTTTTTTGCTTCCTTATTGCCGCCGGTCTTTGCCATTTTCTCGACTTTCTGAATGCGTTTCTCAACGGTGTCCAGGTCTTTCAGCTGCAATTCGGTATCAATGATTTCCTTATCGCGAATCGGATCAACCGAACCATCAACGTGTATTACATTGCCGTCATCAAAACAGCGAAGCACATGTATAATTGCATTGGTGGCGCGAATGTTACCAAGAAACTGGTTTCCGAGACCTTCTCCTTTAGAGGCACCCTTTACCAGGCCGGCAATATCAACAATCTCTATCGTATTCGGCACTACACGCTGTGGCTGCACCAGTTCTGCAAGCCTGGTCAGGCGATCATCAGGAACCGTAATTACACCGACGTTCGGTTCGATGGTACAGAAAGGAAAGTTTGCCGCCTGCGCTTTTGCATTCGAAAGACAGTTAAACAGAGTTGATTTGCCTACGTTGGGAAGACCAACGATGCCACATTGTAAAGCCATGTATATTTTATATATATCTGCCGGAAAAGAAGATTTGATTCTATTCCTGTTTGAAACGGGTGCAAAGATAAGAGATTTTAACTGCGTTGTGAAAAAATCGCTTCCGGGGCTGTACTTATTTTGGTATGTTTAGCCGCTAAATAAAAACACATGAGCGAATTTGAATCACCTTCCGCAGAGCAGCATCCGCAACTGATCGTTACGGAAGACATGCGAAGCAACCTGTACGAAATAGGCCGTTGGTCCAGGTTTCTGGCCGTTATCGGGTTCGTTCTTACGTTTTTTATGGTGGTTGGCGCCTTCGGCATCAGCGCGCTCCTCAACACCGATGCAAGGGTTGCAGCGCAGCTGGGGCCACTGGCTCAGTTGGGCGGCACGGGCATTATGGTAATTTACCTGCTTATCGGGCTATTGTTTTTTTACCCGAGCCTGTTGCTTTTCAAATATTCATCGGCATCTGCAGAAGGCGTACTGTATGGCGACCAGGAAAGCCTTAACCTGGCTATTTCCCGCCTGAAATCCCTGTTCAAGTTTTGGGGAGTAGCAACAATTATTGGCATTGTCTTGTACGTGCTGTCGCTGCTATCGGTTATGTTTTTGCCAGGCGCGGCAGCTTAACCAGCTTAAGCTGTATAACGGGCAACCATCTCAATAAGCCCGTCAATATCAAAGGGTTTTGGTAAAAAACCGTCTGCTTTGATCTCTTCCGCAATTCGCCTGCCTTCGCTGCTGGCAGAGATGATGATGATCGGAATGTTTTGCAGCTCAGCATCGCTTTTAACAAAACGTGTGATGTCTTCGCCAGAAAGATCTGGCATCCAAAGGTCGAGAAGAAGCAGGTCCGGCTTTACCTGTCTGATCACATCGTAGATTTGTGTGCTTTCAATAACCGGTGTTACCTCATATCCGCTGTCTTCGAGTACAAGCGTAGTTACATCGAGGATGGCCTCGTCGTCATCACAGACGAGTACTTTCTTAACGGTCATTTGAAGGCCTCCTTTCAGAAAATGTCGCTTTTAACCCGGAATAACCAGACTTAAGTTTACTAGAATAAGCGTGCGGTGCAAACGCAAAGATCATAATTACGGAAGTTGCTGAATACAAGTTAAACAGCTAAGGTCTGTTTTTATGTTCAAACATGCAACGTCAGCACTCAATTAATTCATTCTTTTCGATGCCCAGGTTGATAACCCGTTGGGGAAACCGGGCCGCGTGCGCAAATAACAGATTGAGGATGTAGCGGTTGGATGGATAGGGCGTAAGGTAACTTTTTAGTTCGTTTACATGTCCGTATTCAATATCATTTGAGATATAACCCATTCCATAGAAACGCCCGCGCTCAATCCAGAGACAGGCAGATTCCTCCGGATTTCGTCCCTGCTCCCTTATCAAAAAAGATGGCAGCGCAAGTTCTGTTTGTTCAAGTGCAGCATTCACGCGGCGATTGTATGATGCTGCAGACTCATGGCCGGTACAAGCGCCGCTGCATTTTCCGGTTGCCACGGCCTGGCATGCGCCGCTTGTTTTATGAATGAAAGAAAGTTTGTGGCAAAGATCATAGTCTTCTACCAAGCGCTGCAGAAAATTTTGCCCCTCAGCGATTGTCGAGAAATCATATAGCGCCATATGATTCTTGCGGCTTTTGTCGATGCCAAGCCTGAGGTAACCCCGCTGGTCCTCGAAAATGTATAATTCATATTTATGCTCGTAGCGCTTCATGGCCCGGTTGTTCTCGGGCCAATACCGTTTAATCTCGGTAGCCTCGAGAATGAGTGCCATTAGTTCGCTGCCGCAAACCTGGTGCTCAATGGCGTAGATATTTTTCAGGAATTCCTGGCGCTGCCGCGATTTGCTGTTGCCGCTGAAATGGCTGCTTACCCGTTTTCTCAGGTTCAACGCTTTGCCGATATACAGGATTTTGCCCTTAGCGCTCTTGAAATAATACACCCCGGGCAGATCGGGTAACGACAAAAAGTCTTGTTTGTTCAGATTAGGCGGCAGATTCTGTTCCTTCGAGCCACGTTTAAGCATGCCGGCAATAACATCTTCTGCATCAGCTGCCAGTAATTTGCCAAATAAAATCGCTGTTGCACGCGCATCGCCCGCGGCACGGTGCCTTTGCAGGATCTGGATGCCGAGCGACTGGCATAATCTGCCGAGGCTGTAGGAGGGAAGACCAGGCAGAATTTTTCTGCCGAGCCGCACCGTACATAGTTTTGGTCTGTCCAGCCTGAATCCGCTCAGCGCGAACTGGTGCCGTAAAAATGAATAGTCAAAGTTTACATTGTGCGCTACAAAAACTTTCCCTTCTAATATTCTGAACAGATCGGCTGCAACCTCATGGAAATAGGGGGCCTCAGCAACCATGTCATTGTCGATACCAGTTAAAGCGGTGATGTGTGAAGGGATATGCTGGCCGGGGTTAACCAGGGTCTGATATGTATCAATGATGTCGTTTCCGTCATGAACAAAAACGGCAACTTCGGTTATCGCATGCGCAGACGCATACCCACCCGTAGTTTCGATATCGACAACAGCGTAAAGCATGATTCGAAGTTACGAAACATGCTAAAAGAATTAGCAATAAATTTAAAATTATTTAGGCAGCAGCGCGTAGATCTTATCCATCAGCGCGTCGATGTCAAAAGGCTTGGCAAGAAAGTCATTGGCTTTTAACCCGCCTTCGTCGTAATTGCCGGAATGGTAGCGGGCTGAGATCATCAGCACCGGAATATCAGCCGTCTGTTCGTTGCTCCGCAACTCCTTTAATAAGGTTCGGCCGTCACTGTCCGGAAGCATGATATCCATTACGATCACATGAGGCTGAAATGTCTCTATATGATGCATCATTTCCAGACCCCTGTTCAGGCCCGAGACCTCGAAAGCTTCACTTTGCAGAATGAGCGTTATGACATCTAAAATGGCATGGTTATCCTCGATAACCAGTATTTTTTTCTTTAGCAATGGATGTGTTTAGTAATCTTATGATAAACTTCTACAAAGATATTAATCAGATTGATTAATCAAATAGCCAAATTACATAGCAAAATGCACAGGCTTCATAAAAAAAACGGAGATATCCAGAATGGATACCCCCGTCATCTAAATTAACGCTCTCGGTCGGGTTAGTTACAAAGGCGATGCCAAAAATTGCCTTTATAGTTAATTTACCGATCTCTGGGCAATCTTTTTATTTAAACTGTTGACTTGCAGACAGGAAAAAAATATCACGGTTGCAAGCCGGCGTTTGTCACCTGTTTTCATCTGCGCACGGTCGGCTCGATTTTACCGGGTTTGGTTGGTTGTTCTGTTATGCTGTCCTGTTTTTGTGTCTTTTTATCATTTATGCTGTATGTTTTTGTATACATGTTGTCCGAAGGTCAAAGTCTGCTGACTAAAGACATTCCTGCAGTGTTTGTAACTTTTGGTGGCTTTCCGTTCGTCAGGGTTTGATTTTTTACAAATACTGATAGTTTTGTAAACTTAAATCCAATGCATGACTACATTCACGGTTGATCTCAGCAATTGTGACAGAGAACCGATTCAGATCCCCGGCAAAATTCAACCGCATGGCTTTGTCGTGGCCGTTGACAAAAAATCAATGACCATCACAGCCGTAAGTGCTAATTTGCATAACTGGCTTCCTGCTGATGCGGCATCAATGACAGGTAAGCCGCTTTCAGTTTTTGAGCATTTGTTAAACGAGCAGGACGAAAATTTGTCGCTCGGTCAGCTCTTACAGCTGGGCTTACAGCGTCAGAATTTTGACGCCATTAATCCACATGGAATTACGGTAGGCGGCACATCTTTCTATCTTATCGTAAGTATGCATGAAGATGTCGTGCTTCTTGAATTTGAACCGGTCAGTCTGGACTATGATATTCAAAGTTCAGTAGGGCGTTCGGCTTCCGCGATGCTGGGGGGCAAAAACCTTCAGACTTTACTGCAAAGTGCGGCTACTGAAATCAAAAGAATTATCGGTTACGACCGGGTTATGATCTATAAATTTCTCGAAGACGGCCATGGGGAAGTTGTTGCTGAGGATAAAGAAGATCAACTGGAGCCCTTTTTCGGACTCCATTACCCGGCCAGCGACATACCGAAGCAAGCCCGTGCGCTTTACAAATTGAATCTGACCAGGCTGATTGCCGATGTCAATGCAAGCGATGCGGCACTGCTTGCTGTTAGCAGTGAGCCGATAGATTTGACTTACAGTCAGCTTCGTGCCGTCTCGCCCATTCACATCCAGTACCTCAAAAATATGGGTGTTGCGTCGAGCTTTAGTATTTCACTGATTACGCATGGTGAATTGTGGGGCCTCGTTGCCTGCCATAACTATTCGCCAAAATATATCGATTACAAAGCGCGCGAAGGGTCCAAGCTGCTTGGCCAGATTCTCTCTTCTGCGCTCGAGTATCGCCAGGATGAAGAAGACGCAGATAAGGTTGCAGCGTTCAAAGAAAGCACAGCTTTTCTTTCTGCGCACCTGACAAAAGATAAAAATCTTATCGACGCGCTTACAAGCCACAGCCGCACCCTGCTTGATTGTACGCTTGCCGGCGGAGCTGCCCTGCTTTTTGAAAACACGTTGACGCTGATCGGTCAGACGCCTTCTGAGGCGGAAGTAACTGCACTCGCTGCATGGCTGAAGCAGAATATGGCCGACTCCATATACCATACGCACCAGCTTCCGGAAGTTTTCAAATCGGCAGCGGCCTATAAAGATACTGCGGCCGGTGTGCTCGCCTGTCTGATCAGCCGCGAGCTCAATGAGATGATGATCTGGTTTAAGCCGGAAAGAATAACACAAGTGCAGTGGGCCGGCAACCCGGAGAAACCTGCTGAGCCCGATGCAGATGGTGTGCTGCAACTTTCACCACGCAAGTCTTTCGATAGCTGGACACAACAGGTTAATAATACTTCTGCCCGCTGGACACCGGAGGAAATTACTTCGGTACTGGCGCTCCGCGAGATTGTTATTGCTGACATCAATAACAAAGCGACCGCTATCAGAACCCTGAATGAAAAACTTCAGGCCGCTTACGAAGAGCTCGATACCTTCAGTTACACGATTTCTCATGATCTCCGCACGCCGATCACATCTGTGCGGACTTATGCAGAGATGTTGCTGAAAACGAATCCGCAGTTTGACACCAGCTCGAAAAAAATGGTCGAACGGATCATCGCCGGAACGGATAAAATGAATTTCCTGATCCGTGAAGTATTAAATCTTTCAAAAGTCGGGCGGGCCGAAATTGATATGGCTGAGGTGAATATGGGGCCGCTTCTTCAGGAAATTGCTGCAGAGATCAGGGCGGCTATGAAGACAGGAGAGCAGACAATTGAAATTGGCAATACGCCGGCTCTTCGTGGTGACCGCACCATGCTCAGTCAGGTGTTCTCGAATATCATAGGCAACGGTGTAAAATATTCCTCGAAAAACCCCGCCCCGAAAGTCCGGGTAAACGGAGAGATACAAGGTGCTGAGACTATCTACAGTATTTCAGACAATGGCATAGGAATTGACATCAGCTATTACGAAAGAGTTTTTGAGCTTTTCAAGCGCATGGACAATGTCCAAGATATAGATGGAACCGGCGTTGGCCTCGCAATTGTAAAACGCATTGTAGAGCGGCACCAGGGACGTGTTTGGTTTGAAAGTAAACTTGGAAGCGGTACCACATTTTTTGTGGCATTCAGAAACAGACAGGAGGATATACAGTGAAAACACCAGATATTTTTTATGTAGAGGATGATCCCGATTACGTGTTTTTTATGGAAAATGCGGTTCAGGAAGTTGGAGATAATCTTATTTTAACTGTTGCAGCAGACGGACAGGAGGCCATCCGGTCATTGAGGAAATTCGTAGAAGAACATACAATTCCTAAACTTATTCTGCTTGACCTGAATCTGCCGAACATCTCTGGTTTGGATATCCTTAGGTTTATTCGCGAAATTCCTGCAATGAAGACAGTTCCCGTTCTGTTGTTCTCTACATCAGACAGTCCAAAAGACGTCAGGGCCTCGATAGAATTCGGCGCGAATGCCTATGTCACCAAGCCAGACGGTTATGATAAACTTTTGCAATGCGTGGACTCGGTGCAGAAATTCTGGTTTAACCACCACCTTCACGTAAACTAAGCCCCGTTCCGTTCCGCTATTTTAATGATTGCACAGCTGTTACGTACTGAAACTGCCGCCCGCCATAAGGCGCTTGAGTCGGCTATGTTTGTAGATGAAATTATGTCGCGCAGGCTTAACCTCTCACAATACCGTCAAATTCTTGCGGTGAACCTGCTTGCGCATGAGTTGATTGAACCACCACTATTTAATGTTATGGATCAGGAGCTGGCGCAACGGCTCGATCTCAAATCGCGCGAAAAACTTCCTGCGCTCCGCCAGGATGCTGCAGGAGCAGGAATCGACACTGCTGCGCTTCCGCACGTTGATACAGGGCAAATCTTTATACCGGCAGACTCAAAGCCCGCTCAGCTGGGTACATTGTATGTGCTGGAAGGGGCTACACTAGGAGGAAATGTAATCAGGAAACAGCTGCTTCAGAACGATGAGTTTGCGGGGCTCGACTTTGCCTATTACGGAATTTATGGAGATCAGCTGGCTGAAAAGTGGAAAACGTTCCAGGCGGTTCTTGAGGCTGAGGTCCAATCTCCGGCCGATGCCGAAATTTGCCTGCATGCAGCTAATTCAACTTTCGACAGTCTGATCCGTCTTATGCATACCGTGCAGGCTGCAGGTCCGGCTAAATCTTAATCGAATTTTACTGCGTGTGCTAAGCTACCTTTCGATTGACTACAACTCCTCGTTGTAGTTTCATGTTTAATTATCTTTAATTTCCTTTATCTTTCCCGAACATGGCCTGTTTTTCAGCGCAATCAGGTCAACTCTGTAACAAGTTTAAAAAAAATTTGCATTACGAATAATTATGTATAGTTTCGTTTTGTTGTTTAACTGATTGTGATCGAAACAGATCATAATTTTTGGGAAGCATGAGATCAACCAGTATAAACTTGTAAAATTGAGCATTTATCTGAACCCGGCAATAGCGGTGGCTCTTCCCGGAGAAGCAACCATTTGGGTTGTTAAAGTTCTCTTTATTTTACCAAAACATATAATTAACAATATCTTATCAATATGCTGTAAGACAGCAGGGTTGTAGATCGAAATTAAACGAAATAACGCTATTTATTAATCTTCTATTTTAATTTATGAATCAAAATTCTACTCAAGCTTTTACTGACCGTAAGCTCCTGACTACAGGAGCGATGCGTTCCGGAAGCCTGCATCCGGGAACCAGCGCGACTGGTTCGGGTGGGAGCGGTTTCCGGCGGCAATTGCTCATTGCTTTTCTGCTTGTTATGTCGGGTTTGGGGGTCAAGGCCCAAAATCTGGTTGTAAAAGGGAGGGTAGTGGACGATACCGATAACAGTGCCGTGATCGGCGTAAACATTATGAATGCCCAGAAACAGGTGCTGGGAACATCAGATGTGAACGGTGCATTTTCGGTTTCGGTTCCATCCGGCGGACAGGTAACCTTCAGTATTGTTGGTTATACCCAGGTTAGCCGCAGTTTTACCACTGCAGCGCAAAATGTGGTGGTTCGCATGAAGCCAGCCAGCAACGCGCTCGATGAAGTCGTTGTAACGGCTTTGGGTATTAAACGCGAAGAGCGGTCGCTGGGGTATGCTGTAACGAAAGTAGACAGCGCAGACCTGACGCGCGCCGTTTCCAGCAACTGGACGGATGCACTTTCAGGCAAGGTGGCCGGTCTGAACCTTGTACGCTCAAACAGCGGTCCGGCGGGTTCAAACAAGATCATTCTTCGCGGTGAAAACAATCTGACCGGCGACAACGAAGCGCTGATTGTGGTAGATGGCGTTGTGATCAACAACAGCGGCGGCCGCAGGTCTGCCAATGGCTCAGACAATGTTTACGGTACCGGAAGTGATAACATGCCTGCCGACTACGGAAGTTCAATAAACGACATCAATCCTGAAGATATTGAAAGCGTATCGGTTCTGAAAGGTCCGGGTGCGGCAGCATTATACGGCCAGCGCGGTGCAAACGGTGCCATCATCATCACGACCAAATCAGGAAGCGCGAAGAACAAGAAAAATAAAATCGGAATCAAGTTCACATCAAACGGTTCGCTCGAATCGGTAAACCGCTGGCCGGATCTTCAATATGAGTACGGTCAGGGGACCGACGGCGCAGCCTATTACTCTTACGAGACCGGGCCAGACGGACCAAGTACCAGTGGAACCAGCTCTGCTTACGGCCCCCGCTTCGATCCGTCGCTGTTATTTTACCAATATGACCCGATTACGCAAACACGCTCAACAACGCGTACGCCCTGGGTTCCGTATACAAATCAAATTCGCGAATTCTTTAACACCGGCAGAAACCTGACCAACTCCCTTAGTATTGATACCCGCGTTGGCAGCACAGTAGGTCGTTTGTCGCTAACAAACCAGGAAAACACCTGGATCATTCCAAACACCGGTTTTGAACGTACTACCGTTGCCTTGTCTACATCAACTGATATCACAAAGAAGTTGAAGTTTACTACAAAAATCAATTATGGCAACCGCTACAGCGATAACCTTCCCGGTGCAGGTTATGGCAACCAGTCGCTTATGTACTGGTTCATTTTCTGGCAACCGAATGCTGACCTCAACTGGTTAAAAAATTACTGGCAGAATGGCAAGGAAAACCAGGCCATTGAATATCCGTTCAGTTCCTTTCCCGAAAACCCGTATGCTATATCAAACGAGTTTATCAACAGGACCGGTCGTCATAACGTAACAGCCAACGTAACGGCGTCTTACCAGTTTACAAAAGAGCTAAGTCTGCAGTTGCGTTCCACCCTTGACTGGGTTGGCGAGCAGCGTGCGCAGGATCGTCCTTACGATGCAGGCAGCAAATTACTGTACGGCTCGCACCGTGAACAGAGAATCCGTGGTAACGAAACAAACAATGAATTTCTGGTTCGTTATAACAAGAAGCTTAAAAACAAGATCGACATCAGTGCACTTGCAGGTGGCAGCCAGCTGAAAAACCGGTACAACCGGTCTGACCTTCGTGCAGACGGTCTGGTTATACCAAAACTATACGAGCTTACCAACAACCGTTTTGCTATTGTGTCGATTCCTGATACGAGCCGGTATAACATCAACAGCTTGTATGGAAGCGTGTCATTTGGTTATAAAAACTTTTTATATGCAGATGTAACCGGCCGGCAGGATTGGAGCAGCGTACTGGCAACGGCTACCCGTACAGACAATGTTGGTTTCTTTTATCCATCGGTCAGCGGTAGTTTTGTGCTGTCTGAAGTTGCTAAAATGCCGCAAGCCATTTCGTTTGCAAAACTGCGCGCATCGCTTTCACAAGTGGGCAGCGGCGGTACGACTCCTTACCGCACAGCGTATACTTATTCTCTGGCCGCAAGCGGACAATATCCTGACAGCGCGCTGCAAAACCCATCTATCCTGCCAAACCCGGATCTGAAACCATTAAAGACGACGACCTTTGAGGTTGGTGCGGAAGTTCAGTTCTTCAAGAACCGCCTGTCGCTTGACCTGGCTTATTATATGGGCAACACAAAAAATCAGATTCTGAGCAGGGTAATCGACAGATCGTCTGGTTATTCGCAGGCTATCATCAATGCGGGCCGCGTAGACAATACCGGATTTGAAGCATCGGTGAATGGTACGATTGTACAGGGCAGGGGCAAAGCTTTCAACTGGCGGATGTTTGCAACCTTTTCAACGAACAAAAATGAGATCAAAGAGCTGGTAGACACTTCTGTCATCCTGCGCACAGGTCCTGTGGCAGGTGGCCAGATCGTTGCAAAGGTGGGCGGCGCCATGGGCGATTTGTATGGCCGTGGTTATGTTCGTGATCCGCAGGGCAATGTGGTTTACGATGCCAATACCGGTTTCGCAAGAATTACCAGTGACGTCGTGTATCTGGGCAATACAATTCCAAAGTACCGCGCGTCTATCGGAACCGAGTTTGCCTATCAGAATTTTAGCCTGAATGTTTTGTTTGACGCCCAGGCCGGAGCCGTTGGTCACTCGCTGACCAACTACAAACTGGTAGAGCAGGGTAAAACAACCAACACCTTACCCGGTCGCTATAGCGGCATTATCGGCAACGGTGTGGTGCAGAATCCAGACGGCTCATACCGTGTTAACGATGTCGTGGCCACCGATATAGACGAGTACTACCGCTCACATATGGGTACAGACAATGGCGAAGGAAATACCTTTAGTACAGATTATATCAAATTTCGTGAAGCGAGCCTGAATTATAAGTTTACGCCGCGCGTAGCCAAGTCGCTCGGACTAAATTCAATGAGCGTAGGCGTATACGGCCGTAACCTTTTCATCTGGTCGCCATGGCCAATGTTCGATCCTGAATTTGGAACCCTGGCGGGAAGTGATATTGTACAGGGTTTTGAGGTGGCTCAGTTCCCGTCGACCCGGAGCTTCGGATTTAACTTCGTAATAGGCATTTAATTCTTACAGGAGACATGAAAAAAATAAAATACACAGCATTAGGGAGTATGATTGTGGTGAGCGCGCTGCTTGGTTCGTGCGATAAGAATTTCACCGAGATCAATAAAGATCCGATCAATATTGTAGAAACGACGCCGGAAAAACTTCTTGCACCGGCGTTGGTTAACGTCATGAATGCGAACATGCTTCGCAATCGTAATTTTAATAACGAACTCATGCAGGTTACCGTGACCATCAGCGACGGTGACGCAACAGTTTTTCGTTATGAGTTCAGAAATACGTTTTCAGATAATCTTTGGAACAGCTGGTACCCGCAGCTTACCAACCTGAAAGACGTATATGCACTTGCTTCTGCCGGGAAAGCTGCGAATAAATCGTACCAGGGCATATCGCTTGTTGCACAGAGCTGGGTATCATCTATGCTGACCGATACCTATGGTGATGTTCCTTATAGCGAAGCCAATAAAGGGAAAGAAGGCTTGCTGGAGCCGGTGTTCGACAAACAAAAAGACATCTATCTTGATATGTTCAAAAAGCTGGAAGAAGCAAATACACTTCTGGCTGCAGGCACAGCAATCAAAGCAACTTCAGATCCTGTCTTTAAGGGAGACATCGGCAAATGGCGCAGATTCTGTAATTCCCTTTACCTGCGGCTGCTGCTGCGGGTGTCGGGTAAATCTGAAGTATCCGCACAATGCATAGCAAAAATCAAGGAAATTGTAGAAACGAATGCCGCGAATTATCCTGTTATGGGAAGCAATTCAGATGTGGCCATAATCAGGTGGAACGGCGGGACAAACACCACAGATCCTTTTACTTCGCCGTTCGTAAACGGTGTAAGGGCGCAGGATTTCCGTGCACCGTCAATGGCCAGCTTCTTTATTGACCGGTTGAGAGACTGGGGCGATCCGAGGATTGATAACAGCGCAAAATGGGGCAACAGCGGTGTGAATCGCCTGGGTATCTCGCAGGGGCCAAACGGTTATTCGGGTGTTCCAAGCGGATATGCGGTTGGTTCAGGATTTCTCCGCCAGGCCTACTTTATATCTTCTGACGATGCAACAAACGGAACGCGTTCACTGCAGGTTAACCCACTAACCGGGATTCTTATGACTTATGCAGAGCTGCAATTTATTCTTGCCGAAGCTTCCGTTAAAGGCTGGATTACCGGATCTGCTGAACAGTATTATTACCGCGGCATGGCTGCGGCCATAAATTACTGGGTGCCAAACTTCCCGGCAAACCCTGCTGATGCGGCTTTTGTCGAATACGTGGACGCAGCAGACCTTACCTGGGACCCTGCAGGCTCACTTGATAACAAAATGGAGCAAATCCACATTCAGAAATATTACAGCCTGTTCTGCACAGATCTGCAGCAATGGTTTGAATACCGGAGAACCGGTCATCCGGTACTGCCTAAAGGGCCTGGCCTGAGAAATGGCGGCGTAATGCCGGCGCGCATGGTTTATCCCGTTTACGTACAATCGGCAAATCCCACAAATTACCGCAACGCGGTAGCGGGACAGGGCGCGGATCTTATCTCAACAAATGTTTGGTGGCAAAAGGCCAACTAATTATATAGACATGAAGAAATTTTTATTCCTAAGTGCTGTTGCAGGCCTGATGGCACTTGCCTGGACAGCGTGTAAAAAATCAAATTATCCGGGTGGTCAGGTCAATACTTATATTCCACTTTTCGACCTGAAGAACCTGTATAAAGGCTCTGACCTTGTATTGGATGCCGAAGCGATGTTCGGCTCAACCGCAATAACAGGTTTGGTCGTGTCAGATCATTCGGGGGGCAACCTTCCTGAAGGTTTACTCGTGCTGCAGGACCGCAGGCGGCTGAATGTTGTACGCGGTATTTCAATTGCGCTGGGTGCCGATGCCGCAAAGTTTGTAATCGGAGACTCAATTGCAGTAAAAATGGAAGGAAAAACCCTCACCCGGCGCGATGGTATCCTGCAGATAACAGGTGTTACCATGGGTGATATTACCAAGCTGGCCAGTAACCGGGCGATCCCGAAAAACCCTGTTGCCAGTTCACTGATTCTTGCCAAACCATTTGATTATGAAAGTACACATGTCATTGTAGTCGATGCTGTTTTTGATCCGATTGCCAAACCTGCAGATACCTATTCGGGCGATAAAACCATCAATGACGGATTTGACAATTTTACGCTCCGGACCAGAGCAAATGCCAAATTCGCAAACACTTCGGGCCTGAATTTCGCCGCAAATTATTCTGGCATTGTGTTTAATACTGTTAATGCGAATGGCGTCCCTTCTCCTTATCTTGCCATACGCACCATGGCAGATGTAAAACCGCTTTCATCGGAGCCTGAACTGGCTGCTGCGGTTATCACCGGTTACATGGCAGATGCACAGGGCGGCGACGGCAATTATGAATATATGCAGTTTCTGGCTACTGAAGACATCAATTTTGCCGTAACACCCTATTCGGTAGTCGTAACGAACAATGCCGGTGGCAGCTCGCCAACCGGTGTTGCACCTACCAAAGGCTGGGCTACGGGTGCCGATGCAGCGCGGAGTCCGGTGGGCTTAACGGCAAGAACCTACAAGTTTAACCTGACCTCGGGCACAGTCTCAAAAGGTGAATTTTTCTATGTAGGCGGATCAAGTCGTCTGATCAATGGTTCGGGCTCTACCTCGATAGCTTCATCGAAGTGGATTCGCGCTAAAAACTATACAACGGCTACCCCGGCAAATAATCCGGCAGGAAACGGAGACGGCTTCGGTTTATACACAACCAACCTGTTCGCCAACTCCGGCAATGCGTCGGGCTTTGCAATCTTCAAAGGCACCGAGGTCAATGTGAATTCCACACCGATCGACTGTATCTTTATCGGTGGCGGCGGAAATATTTACAGTACTTCGCCGCTGATGGGGTACAGGGTTGCGCGAAACGATTTGTACAAACGGATTGAACCGATTGAAGGGATTGAGCAGCTTTATTACCGGAGCGGCACGAATACGATGAGCATGCAATATCAATTGCCTTCTGACCAGGGATTTTTCAATAAACTGGGCGGTATCTATAACCCGGCAATCGGCAGATGGAAAAAAGCCAGGTCACAGAACGATATCGACCTGGAGAAAAACTCTACCCTGGCAGAAATCGAAGGCATTCATTTGAAGCTTACCCGGGATGCGAATGGGGCTGTTGTAAGAACAGATACCATTGCGCCAACCAGGCTGGTCAACTAAACGGATACGAATACACACAATAAACTGTTGCGGGAGCCCTTCAAGGTTCCCGCTTTACATAACAGGCCGCCACGGCCTGGCTTAAATATGAAAAGAAGAACCTTTATACAAAGTCTCGGCCTTCTGTCGGGAAGTGCCTTTATCAGCTTAAATAGCAGTGCCCTTTCAGGCCTCAGGCGCAGTGCTACGGTTAGCGGCCGGGTTACCGCATCGGGGCGGGGCATTGCAAACGTTGCGGTCTCAGATGGTTATTCGGTTGTACTCACCGATTTGTCAGGCCGCTATACCATTACCCCCAACGAGGCTGCCGCTTTTATTTTTATGAGCACGCCGGCGGGCTATGAATTTAAAACAGATTATAACCTGGCCAGCCAATACGATCGCCTTGGCAGCAGAAACGAATATGATTTTCAGCTTACGCGCCTGAAAAGAAATGATGATCGCCATAACTTTATCGTTTGGGCCGATCCGCAGATAAAGACGAAAGGCGATGCAAAAGAAATGATGGAAACATCAGTCCCTGATGTGCAGGCGCTCGTAAAAAGCATGGGTAATACGCCGGTGCACGGCATCGCCGTAGGCGACCTTGTTTGGGACAACCATGCCTTATTTGCCGATTACAATGAGGCCGTCAAACAGATGGGAATTCCGTTTTTCCAGGCGCTTGGTAATCATGATATGGATTACCGACAGGGCGGCGACGAAACCTCAGACAAAACCTTCAAACAGAATTACGGGCCAACGTATTACTCATTCAATCGCGGCAAAGCGCATTATGTTGTGTTTGATGATGTCCGGTACCTCGGCATTGAAAGAACATATGACGGTTATATCAGCGAACAGCAGCTTAGCTGGCTCGAGCAGGACCTGAAATCTGTACCAACAGAAAACCTGTTGTTTATCTGTCTTCACATCCCGGTTCACAATGCTGTAAAAAACAATGCAGCGCTGTACAGCCTGCTTAAACACTATAAGAACGTCCATATTTTATCGGGACATACCCACTATTCAAGGAATGTGCAGATCAGTGAAAATATTTTCGAGCATAACCACGGCACGGTGTGCGGTGCCTGGTGGACAGGTCCCGTCTGCAGCGACGGCTGTCCGCGCGGCTATGGTGTGTATGAGGTTAACGGAAGGGATGTAAAATGGTATTATAAAGGTACCGGCCAGCCCAAAACACACCAGGTATCGCTTGACGTTGAGCGCAGCGAAAAGCAGGTGCGCCTGATTGCAAACGTCTGGAACTACGACCCGAAATGGAAGGTGGAATATTTTGCAGACGGGAAAGCAATGGGCGCGATGGAAATGACCAAGGGTTTCGATCCTGAATGCGTGCGCATGTACAAGGGCGCGGATATGCCAAAAAAACGTCCGTTTGTAGAGCCACACCGCACAGAACACTTATTTTTGGCGCAGCTGCCGGCCTCGGTCAGAACGGTTGAAATTCTCGTTACAGACCGATTCGGCGAAAGATATAAAATTAAAAAAGATGTCTGACAAGATTCTGCGTTGTCTGCTGACGGCTTGCACCTTCCTCTTTGTGTTGCATGGCCTTGCTCAAACCAAAACCTTTTATGCCGTTGACCAGGCGCAAAGCCGGGTCATTCGTGCACAAGCAGGTAAATCTGCCGTTGACTGGGAATGGCGGGTTGATCAGCGGATTCCGGATTCGGCCCGAAAATGGTTTAGCAACCTGAGTGAGGTCAAACCCGTTTACGCGCAGAAATATCTGCTCATCACGGCTTCAGGCGGGGGCGTAGCACTGGTACGGCTGGATGATAAAAAAGCCGTTTTTGTCGCTTATGCTGGTGGCAATACACATTCCGCCGAACTGTTGCCAGACGGAAATATCGTTGCAGCCTCCAGCACCGGCGGATACCTGTCCCTGATCCGCACAGATACAACCGTCGCACCTGCCGCCGTCCAGGTAACACGTATCAAGATGCCTGATGCACACAATGTAGTCTGGGACAGGAAAAGACAGCTGCTGTGGGCAACCGGAGGCACAACGCTTTATGGCCTGGCATACAACATGAACTGCAAGAATCCGGCGCTGGAGATCAGGGAGCAGCTTGCATTACCGGAAGCCGGCGCCCATGATCTGTTCCCCGTTTTCGGCCAGGACAAACTTTGGCTCTCTACGCACGACCATACCTGGAGCCTTGATTTTGCCACGAAGAAGTTTTCTGAAGTAACGGCATTTAGCCGCATCAAAAGCATATCATCCGGTCCGGAGACTTATCCGTTGATTATGCTGCGCGCCATCGATACCAACAAAAAATGGTACCATCAGCAACTGATCAACGAGAAGGAAGCTGTTATTTTCAACATCGAAGGCCTTCAGATTTACAAAGCACGCTGGGATGTGCCAAATACCTTCAGCTACCCCGACACACACAAATTTACAATCTGCCAATGAAACAGAAGTTACTTACGTTTAATGTACTTGTCCTGTCTGCACTTGTCCTTGCCGGCTGCGCGGGCCTGAAAAACCGCTCAAAAAAAGCAGTGGAATTCGATACCCAGGCGCATCGCGGCGGCCGCGGCCTGATGCCTGAAAACACCATTCCAGCTATGTTACACGCAGTAGATCTGGGCGTTAGAACCCTTGAGATGGACCTGGGGATGAGCAAAGATAAACAGGTTATCGTTACCCATGATCCGTATGTAAACACCCTGTTCGTTACACCGCCAAAAGGTGCTGAAATTACGCAGGAAGAAGGCAAAAAACTTTACTGGTACAGCATGGACTATGCCTTTATTAAACAGTATGAAACCGGCCTGAAGCCCTATGCACTGTTTCCGCGGCAGCAAAAGGTAAGCACGCATATTCCTTTACTTTCCGAGCTGATTGATCAGGTAGAGCAGCATGCCAGGCGCAAGGGGCGAAAGATGTTTTACGACATGGAAATCAAATCACAGCCTGCAGGGGATAACATCAAACACCCCGAAATTCCTGAGTTTTGTGACCGCGTCGTTGATCTTCTTAAAACTAAAAAGGTCCTGAACCGCACCGTCATCCAGTCGTTCGATGTCAGGGCGCTTAAATACATTCACGGTAAATATCCAAAGGTGGTATTGTCCTACCTGGTCGATAAAAAGACCGCACCGCGGGTTTCAGAAAATCTCGATGCGCTCGGTTTTACGCCGGTCTGGTACAGCCCTGAACACAGTACGGTTACTGCCGCCATGACCAATGCCTGTCATTCAAAAGGTATAAAGGTTTTGCCATGGACTGCAAACACCAGGGAGGATATCGCAAGACTGAAGGCTCTCGGCGTAGATGGGATCATTTCCGACTATCCTGACCTGCTTACGCCATAATCTGTCCGAGAAAATCAAACACACAATTCTAACCAAATTATTCAATGCCATTTAAACTTTTCCCGCCACCGGCTGCGCACCAGCCGATGCTGCCCGAAAACCGGATCGACCCGGAGTATAAAAAATTACGCATACAGGTGTTTCTGGGTATCTTTCTCGGCTACGCCGGATATTACCTTGTCAGGAAAAACTTCTCTATGGTGATTCCTGACCTTGTTAAACAAGGTTATTCAAAGGGGGATCTCGGACTAGCACTGTCAGGCGTTTCCATTGCCTACGGTCTGAGTAAGTTTCTGATGGGCAATGTTTCTGACAGGAGCAATGCACGCATTTTTCTCACGGCTGGTCTGATCCTGTCTGCACTGACCATGATTTTTATGGGTATCAGCCCGTTTGCAACAAGCTCGATTGCGGTCATGTTTGTGCTGCTGTTTATCAATGGGTGGTTTCAGGGTATGGGCTGGCCTCCCTGCGGCCGTGTTGTTGTACATTGGTTCTCGGTCAAAGAGCGCGGTACCATGATGTCGATCTGGAATGTGGCGCACAACGTTGGCGGGGGCCTTGTAGGCCCAATAGCGATCTGGGCTATCGAAATTTTCACCGACTGGCAGAGTATGTTTTACTTTCCGGGCATGATCGCGCTGGTGTTTGCGCTCATCGCCTTTATCCTGGTGCGCGACACACCGCAATCATGCGGTTTGCCGCCCATCGAGGCTTATAAAAATGATTATCCGCGCAATTATTCAGAATCGCAGGAGCAGGAGTTCACCGCCCGCGAGATCTTTTTCAAGTATGTCTTTAACAACCGCATGCTGTGGTATATCGCCTTTGCAAACGCCTTTGTTTACCTGGTCAGGTATGGCATCCTCGACTGGTCGCCAACCTTTCTTAAAGAGGCAAAAGGTTTTGATCTGAAAGAGTCAGGTTTTGCTTATTTTCTCTATGAATACGCAGGCATTCCCGGAACCCTGCTGTGCGGCTGGATCAGTGACAAGGTGTTTAAGGGGCGCCGGGCGCCGGCTACCATTATTTACATGGTTCTTGTTCTTGTGGCGGTCCTGGTTTACTGGAAAAATCCGCCCGGAAACGTGTGGATAGACAATGCTTCGTTGATCGCCATCGGCTTTCTTATTTATGGTCCGGTTATGCTGATCGGCGTGCAGGCGCTGGACCTGGTTCCAAAAAAGGCGGCTGGCACCGCTGCCGGTCTGACGGGTTTGTTCGGTTACCTCGGGGGCGCCCTGTTTGCCAATATTGCGATTGGCTACGTGGTCGATGCCTTTGGCTGGGACGGCGGTTTTGAAGTAATTGTTGCCGCATGTATACTTGCAATAGTTTTTACAGCTTTCACCTGGAACAGGGAGAAGAAAAATCTAACAACCATTAACTCATGATAAAACTTAAAAAGATACTGCCCCTGGCAATCGCCATCAGCCTATCGCTGCAGGCTGGGGCGCAGGTAACCGCAAAATGGGACAGTACTTACCGTCCGGGTAAGTATGCCGAAAAGCTGGCCGCTTTCAAAGCTGAGCCCCAGGCAAAACGGGATTTCATTTTTTTGGGTAACAGCATTACCGCCGGTACCAACTGGTCCAAACTGCTCGACCTTCCTCAGGCAAAGAACCGTGGTATCTCCGGCGACATCACCTTTGGCGTGCTTGAACGGCTCCAGGAAGTGATAGACCGCAAACCCGCAAAAGTTTTTGTGCTGATCGGCATCAACGACATTGCGCGCAATATTCCCGACAGCGTTATCCTGGCGAATTATAACAAGATCATTGACCGGATCAGAAAGGGCTCACGAAAAACGAAAATCTATTTTTACACACTGCTGCCCGTAAACAGCTCGTTTGCGAAATTCAAAAAATCATTACGGTAAGGATGAGCATATTCTGTGGCTTAACGATCAAATCCGGAAATTTTCGAAAAAAGGTGTTACAGTTATCGATCTGTACCCGCATTTCCTCGATGGCGAGCAGCACCTGAAAGCGGAACTAACGGCTGATGGCCTGCATTTGATCCCGGCAGGTTACCAGGTCTGGAAAGATGTGCTTCGAAAGGGCGGTTACCTTAAATAAACCAAAGAAAAAGCGGCAGGATATAATTTCTGCCGCTTTTTTTATTCTGCTGCGATGAGTCTGATCTCATTGTCGCCCAGCTCAATCAGCCGCTCTTTGTAGAGGCCGCCGATGGCTTTCTTAAAAACGTTTTTGCTGATACGCAGTTGCTGGTAAATTTCTTCAGGAGTACTTTTGTCACCAAGCTTCAGATAACCACCGTTGTTTTTCAGTGCTTCGAGCAAACTTGCGCGTGTATTCAGGATATGGCCAAATCCTGATGGCTGCAGGGTCAGATCGATCTCGTGTGTAGCACGGATTTTTTTTACCCAGCCTTTGTGGCGTTCGCCAGGGTTCAGGTCCGTAAATACCTCGTTATGGTAAAGCAGCCCGGGATAATGGTTGTCGATAATGGCGTTATAACCAAGGTCTGTACGTTCTGTGATCAGCAACTCGACTTCATCGCCTTCCTCAAAATTATACTTGCCCTTCTCGATATGGTTGGTCAGCCTTGAAGAAGCCAGCAGGCGTTCGTCTACTTCGTCGAGATAAACATACACCACATGCCATTCGCCAGCCTTCATAGGGCGTTTTTGCTCTTTTTTGGGAACGTAGATGTCTTTGGCGATTCCCAGGTCGAGGAACGCGCCCGACTCTTCTGCTGATACGACCTTTAGGTATGCAAAATCGCCCACACAGGCAAACGGCCGTTTGGTGGTAGCCAGCAGGCGGCCTTCTTTATCTGCATAGATAAATACTTCGATCAGGTCGTCCGCACGCAGACCTCTTGGTACTTCCTGAAAGCTTAACAAAGCATTTTCATCGCTGTCAAGGTCTTCAAGGATCCAGCCGGGTTCAGCTTTACGATCTGCTTTTAATGTGTTGTATCGGCCGATTTGTATCATAACGTGTGTTCGTGTCGTCAAAGGTACGCATATTTTGTTCCACCTGCACCCGGTCGTGATCCCTGGGCCCGTGCAGGGCGGCATCCCTGGGGGTAATTAACGGTTTTCGAGCTCCAAAAGCGCCATGTATGGGTCTCCTGTTAAACCAAGCAGGCTGCAAAATGCTGCTTCAGTAGACAAGCCGGCTTGCTTAAGCCTGATTACATCTGCTCTAAACCGGGGCGGCTGCTCCTGGAGCAGTCTTGCTTCAATAAGCAGATGGCGGTAGCTCATTTGCTGGCTTACAGGAATCGCCTGACCAAAAATCTCAATGGGCATGCCGGCATCTTCAAAGCGCACCACAATGGCTTCATTCCCGTATTTAGCTGTTTTCCGGATTGCATAGCCCGGTTTGCTGCTAAAGCGTTCCTGCAGGTCCTGTTCATATTTCATCGCGTCAGTGAAACTGCAGGCCAGGTCAATATCGCTGCCGGGCAGATCAACGGCAATGGGGATACTACCCGTCAGTTTCGGGCCATAGTGGACCAGCAGATCCATATACCGGCCGCGTGTTAAGATCTCGTATGCCTTCCGCTGGCTGTCCGTGCCTGTTTTCAGGTATTCAATATCTGCGAAATCTGTCATTCAGTTGCTGAGTTATTACCTACGCTCATTATATACACCGATCTCGGCTATTGCCGGCGAACTGGTAAATGTTTCAAAGCGAATGCGGACCTTCTGGCCCCAAACCCGGTTAAACCGGTGAATCTTTACACGCCCGGTATAGTTTCCATTTTGCAGGGGCTTCCATGAGTTGTTCGAAAAATAGTCGATCTCGTAAGCGGTCACGTTTGCCTTTGCCTCGGTAATGGACACCGTATTGAATCCCGTTTCCCTGCCAAGATCAATTTCTATCCAGGGCTGTTTCACGCTGCGGTGTGATCGCCAGGCCGTGCTGAAGCTGTCATCATTTGCAAAATCCATGATCCACATGTCATCACTCCAGCTGCCGTTAGCGGCTTTTCGTTTGGCCAGGTTCGGGGAAATGAGCGGCCCGTCGTACACTGGCAATTTAGGTGGGTTTGTATTTCCTTTATAGAGCGTACCGATCTTCGCCAGTTCTGTGACGGCATTGTCATCGATACGGCCATCGCGGTTGGGCGCGACATTCAGGATAAAATTACAATAGGCCTGGTTAAAGGGAATGAGCATCTCCTTTACCAGCTGGTCTGCACTTTTAACCGGCTTCGAAGGGAAATCCGGCTTCCAGAACCAGGCCGTATTAATAGGCAGGCAGGAAAGCGCGGGCAAACGGTTCGACTCTTTTGAGATATGCTGCCCGGCACCCTGTTCATACGATTTGATATCAGTGTAAAAAAGTGCTTCGGCAGGATACTTGGCTGCATTCAGGTCCATGACCAGGCAGTTGGGCTGAATCGATTTGATCAGACTGTAGATTTCTTCAAAGGGAACATCGTCATAAGATATTCGCGACCAGGGGGCATCCCAACCGTCAATAATAAGGGCAGAAATTTCACCATAATTGGTGAGCAGCTCAGTGAGCTGCGCCTTGATCATACGAATGTGCTCTGGGGTGATGTGACCCGGGCGAAGCTTATGGTGGGTATCCAGGATGGAATAATAGAGCATAACCTTGAGGCCCGCTTTACGGAATGAGTTTGCGTACATGCTGACAACGTCTTTTTTCAGCGGGCTGTTCATTACGTTATATGGAGTGGTCTTTGTGTCCCAGATGGCAAAACCACTGTGATGTTTGGTGGTCAGACAACCGTAGGTCATGTTCGCCGAACGCGCGGCTTTGGCCCATTGATCTGTATCAAGCTTCCGCGGATTAAACAGCTTGGGCGAAGCATCAGGATCAGCCCAGTCATCATCCATATACGTTGGGATATTATAATGGATAAACATGCCGAAGCCCAGGTCTACGAATTGCTGCTGCAGGCTGGTAAGCGGCACTGAAGTTTGTTGCTGTTTTTGCGCTGATACTGTTAGTGAAGATGCGAGAAAAATGAGGAGAAGGAAACGTGTACAGGTCTGCATTGGTTTAAATTTTGGGTGAAAAATAGCTAATTTTTTCAGACCAGGCGAGGTGAATTGCCGGGGCACTGCGTGGCGATGTGTCGGTCTTTTACAATTTATTGAACACTTAGGCAGCTATCTTGCCCGTCTGTTCGGTGTACTTTTACCGAAGGAACGCGTTCCGGGATGCCCGTGACAGTGAGCGGATTGCAGCAATAAAAACTTCGATCTGCCGTTTTTTTGGTGTTATATTTGTTTTGAAACCAGGAATCATCGCTTGCGGCTGCTACCCCCGAAAGTGTTCCGAAATCATCCGTTTACCTAAATGAAAAACATATGGAACGAAAGCTTATCGTCGAGATCAACATCGAGGATACTCCCATTCTGAATTACGCTTCTTTCAGGCTCAACCAGGAATTTAACGCCCATCACACTTTCGAACTTGTACTTTACAACGACAAAATGGGCGAGCCGGGTATGATCTCGCTCAATGAGAGCCGGCAGTTTGTCGGCAAAACCATCAATGTATCGTTTGGATATTTCCAGGACCAGATGCAGGACTTTAAAGGTCTGGTAACCGGTGTACGTTTGTCGCAGACCCATGGTTTTCATGGCAGCGTGATCATAAGCGGATACAGTTCGAGCATCCTGATTGATCGCGGTGAGGATCTCGGTTCCTACCTGAATAAAAGTCTCGACGATATCGTCAGGATCGCCACCCGAGAAACGCCCGCCAGCGACCTGCAGATCGTTTCAAACGCCAGCAGGAAATCGCCGCTTGATTACGTGATACAGTACCGGGAGAGCGACTTTGACTTTCTGAACCGGTTGTCTGCTGAATACCACGAATGGTTCTTTTATGATGGGCAGCGCCTCTGCTTCGGCCGTCCTGACGATCAGAAAGAGGTGCCGCTTTTTTACGGGCGCGACCTGCATACACTTGATTACGGAATCGAGGTTGCGCCCATTAAACACAAGAAATTTGCTTACAGCCCGGGTCAGGACCAGCTGCTTGAAAGCGAAAGCCCGGGGCAGGCCGACGGGCAGCCCGACCTGGTCCATGCCATCCAGGCCTCAAATGCGATGTATGGCAAAACATTCATCCAGCCAACAAGTATACGTGTCGGAAGTAATGAAGAAATCAGGGAACATGTAGCCAACGAGGAAAAAGCAAACATCAGCAGACTGCTGCAGGTAAACGCTGCAGGCATGAATCCGATGGTCGGTATCGGCAAGGTTGTCGATGTGAGCATGAGTGTGCGTAAAGATGTTTCCTTTCAAACCGAAGACCTGGGCAAGTTCCTGGTCACCTCAATTCATCATCATATTGATGGCACCGGCAAGTACAACAATTCATTCCAGGCTGTGGTCGCATCTGCAGAGCGATTGCTTGTAAAAGATAAAAAACGCCCGCAACCCGATATGCAGCTGGCCAATGTAGTAGATAACAATGACCCGCAGGGGCAGGGCCGGGTAAAAGTTCAGTTTAAATGGGCCACACAGAATAACGAGCCTACCGAATGGCTGCGGGTCATGGCACCTGATGCAGGCAGTTCTGATAAGGTAGGCACAAACCGCGGCATGGTATCTGTTCCTGAAGCCGGCGACCAGGTTGTGGTAGCCTTTGAAGAAGGTAATATTGCGCGGCCGATCGTTATGGGTTCAGTTTTTCATGGCAAAAGCGGCGGAGGCGGCGGTGCCGGGAACAACAACAAAAGCCTTACCTCGAAAAGCGGGAATACGGTCAGGCTCGATGACGGCGCAGGGGTAACCGTTCAGGATAAAGCAGGAAATGTGATCACACTTGACGGATCTGGTAATGCCCTTTTTGAGACCAGCCAGTCTATCGTGATCAAATGCGGCGAAAGCAGTATCTCGATGGATATGTCAGGTAACATCATCATTAAAGGTAAAAACGTGATGACCCTTGGTGAAAACATCGGCAATTCAGCTACCAGCGCACTGGGCATCGGTGTCGGGCCCGAAGGCGGTGCACCAACTTCAGGAATCGCGATTGAAGCCACAACGCTCGATATCGCGACAACCACCCTTGCGGTAAGCGGAAGCTCAGAATGTAGTTTTGCATCAGAGACCATCAATATCGGGGCAACAAGCAATGCAAACGTAACCAGCGGAACCATTAAACTGAACTAAACGCCCTCTTTGTGAATCCCGTACATCTGGAAATGGTTAAAATAGACCGCCGCTGGAAGCAGGTGGTCAGAGAAAATCCGGCCTCGCCGCTGTTTATCTGCCTGGGCGAGAAACACGAGGTGCATCTGTTCGAAACGTACTTTAAATATCAGCTGCGCGAAGATGCCCGGACTGACGATATGTACCTGATCCACTATCAGGATTTTAATGATGCGCAGACTTATGGCGCGAGTCTGCAGGCCGAATGGACAGAGGCTTTTAACGAGTGGCAGAAGGCTGCGCCTGATGTAGCCGACTGGCAAACCGCGACGGACACGACATCGGCAGGAAGCGATGCACATCTACCCGTACAGTCGCTGAGCATGCTTTGCCAGCTTTATCCGGGCGTAGCTGAACATGCTATTTACGTTCAGGTTGCACCTACAGTTGTCAGTGATTTCAACGCCTTTCGTCTTTGGATCAGCGATTGGTGTCAGGCAGTAAAGAAGACCGGGCGAACGAATATCAGGTTGGTGCTCACAGACCATCACCAGCATCAAACGTATAAGAAGCTGTCTAATGCTGCCCGGTTCAGGGTAGAGACCAACCTGAGCTCGATGATGCAAAATGCCGCGGAGTTTACCAATCCCAAAAAAGGCGATCCGGAAGCAGATTACCAGCAACAGATTTTGGTTGCGAGTAACGAGCTTGCTAAAGGTAACCACGATCTGGCTGTCGTAGCGTTAGAAAAAGCTATCCGCATTGCACGCAGGCAAAAGCTAAATCCGGCTGAGGTAACCGCGCGGCTCATGCTGGCACAATGCCTGGCGCCAAACGGAAAAACATCGGCCGCACATGCCGAATATAAAGAGGCTATTTCCGCCGCAGGCGAAGAAAACCTTGTTGCAGCGCAGATACATATGAATTATGCCAGCTTTTTGCTTTCGCAGTCGGAGCAGAATAAGGCTAAGGAATATTTTGCAAAGACGGTTGACATTGCTGAAGAGATCGGCAACGATTTCATCGCCATGGAATGTACCCGGCTGATCGGGCAGCTTTCTGAAGGCATCTTAAGCGGAGATGCCGAAGCGATCAGGCATTATGAACGTTGCCTTGAAATTGCCCGTAACATGGAAGCCGAAAAACGGCGGCAAAGCTCTATGCCTTACGTTGCGGGCATTCTCATCAAAAAGTACGGCCAGCAAAGCGACGCCGGCAGGGCTTTGAACGAGGAAATGCAGACTTTTTTCGGTCCGGAATGGATCGAACTGACTAAGAAACCTAAAACGATGAAGTAATATGAACTGCCGGTTAACGGCCAAAAAAATCACCTATGAGCATACCGACCGTTCCCCTTCAGCTGATCAAGGCTAACAAACCTGCCATGAACAATACGGCGGTTCAGCACGTGAGCAAACACTTTGACATTGTGCTGGGCATTGACTTTCACTGGACAGTTTTTCCGTTTATTCCATCGTTCAGTATCATTCCCTTTCCCTTGCCGCACCCCTTTGTCGGTATTGTTTTCGACCCGGTCGATTACCTGCGCTTCAATATCCCCGTACCTTCCTTTTTGCAGGGCATGCTGGGTACGGAAAGCATCCCCATGGGTGGGTCGATCTTTGTACACGGGCGGCATAAGGCGACCACCACCACATCTGTAATGGGGGTGC
Source organism: Pedobacter sp. SYP-B3415 (assembly GCF_004138205.1). Classification (GTDB taxonomy): domain Bacteria; phylum Bacteroidota; class Bacteroidia; order Sphingobacteriales; family Sphingobacteriaceae; genus Pedobacter. Next base: position 164,569 of record NZ_RXNQ01000035.1, on the reverse strand, counting down.
TGCTTCCTTTCAGGCACATTACCTCTATTCCGGTTTATTTTATCGTCAACATTCCCGGCTCGCCGCATGAGGGGGAAGTGTACTGGGGTTCAAAAACAGTGCTTGGCCAGGGTGCAGAAATGAGCGGTTCAGAACCACAACAGGTGCTGACCTGCTGGTGCCCGCCTATGGGCTTAAAGCCTTTGCCCACCGTTCCGGGCAAGATCAAAAAGAATCCGCTGGCTTATTTTGCTTTTTACAGCGATCTGCTGAGCATGTATGTGCAGATCAATACCGGCAACCCGGTGCTGGTCGGCGGCGAGTTTATCCCCCACAAATACACACCCGGCGAGTTGCTGATGCGTTTTGCAGCCATCGGGATCATGCGGGGCCTGACCAAAATAGGAGGCAAGGCGCTTAAGGGACTGAACCAGATGCTGCAGAACATGTTCGGCAAAAACAATCCGTTGTCAAAGCTGCTGTGCCACTTTGGGCTCGAACCGGTCAACTTTGTAACCGGGGCCATGTTTTTTGAATGGACCGATTTTGAACTGGAGGGTGGCAGGAAACTGGAATGGAGGAGTACCTGGCGAAGCGATAAGCCGTTTAGCGGTATGCTGGGCAATGGGGTATACAACAATTATGACCTGTACATCTACCCGGATGAAAAGGCAGGTATAGCGGGCTTTAACCATCCGGCTGAAAATATGGTGATGCCTGTGCAGGTGGTCGCGCCCGGATCGGGCAGGCACTATGACCGGGAGCAGCGGCTCTGGCAGGAGCGGCCTGATGAGGAGAGCTGGATCATCACCCTGGGTGCTGACCGGTATGAGTACCGGAGATTCCGGGAAGAAGAGTTTGGATTCATCTACCGGATCAGCCGGATCAGTTATAAGGAAGGCGTCACGCTTACCTTCCGTTATGACACGGGTGGCAAGCGGGCCATGATGCAGGAGATTGAAGATGATTCAGGAAGAAAACTGGTGGTGCAGCCAACGGCAGACGGGCGTTACATACAAACGGTGCACTTCTGTTATGGCGATACCGATGACCTGCTGGTTCGTTACCAGTATGATGAAAAGGGAAACCTGACACATGTTTACGACCGGGCAGGGAAGAGCCTCCGTTTCGGTTACGATCAGGAGAACCGGGTTATCAAACGGCGCAACCGCAATGGCATGGAGTACAGCTGGAGGTATGATGAGCACGGCCGGGTGGTCCATACCGAAGGTGAAGGCGGCTTTATGCGGGGCGAGATCAGATATCACCCGAAGGAGGGCTACAATGAGGTGATCTACCGCAAAGACAAGATTGAGCAGTACTGGTATGATGAAAGTCAGCTGGTGTATAAAAAGGTAGATGCACTGGGCGGGGAGACCTGGTATGAATATAACCGCTACAACGAACAAACGATGGTTTCGAGCCCTGAGGGACGGGTAAGCGGCCGGGATTATGACCAGATGGGCAATATAACGACCTGGCACCTGCCCGATGGTGAGCAGGAACATGCAGCGTATGATGAGGCAGGCCGGATGATCAGTTTTACCGATGCTGCAGGCAATAAGGAAAGCTGGACGTATGATGAACTGGGGAGGCTGGCAGAACATGTTTTCAGAGACGGTTCTTCCGAACAATATAATTACAGCGGTTTGGAACGCCTGCCATCAAAAGCGGTCACAAATGAAGGACTGAGCAAAGAATGGACATACAACAGGCAGCGGCAGTTAATCAGTTTTACTGTAAACGGCAAATCAGCGCGTACCTGGGAATATGATATATACGGCAGGCTATTATCCTTTTCTGTAGCCGGCTTATCCCGGATCCGCTGGACACGCGATGCGTATGGACGTGTGCAAACGGTTTCCGAAGCAGGGCAGCCCGACATCAACTTCAGTTATGATGCCTATGACCTGCCTGTTTCCGCCTCGAACGGCCGGGAAGAATGGCAAATGCGTTATACGCAGCTTGGTACGCTCCTGACACAGACCCGTATCTATGCGGGTGGCGAAAAGTCTGAAAGCCTGCGTTTTGTGTATGATGATTGGAATAAACTGCAGGGCATTATCAATGAAAACGGCGAGACCTACACCTTTACCAGGAATGCAAACGACCAGGTAATTGCTGAAACGGGTTTTGACGGCAGCACAGACACATATCTCCGGAATGCTGACGGGCAGGTTATCCAGACGAGCTACGCAAACGGTGGAACTGCCTTTCACTATTACGATGGGAGCGGCCGGTTAACCTACAAAAGGTATGATGATGGCAGTTATGAGTCTTATGATTATGACAAGGCGGGCCGGTTGATTGCAGCCGAAAATGAGCACAACAGGGTTTTATATACACGAGATAACCTGGGGCGCATTCTGGAAGAACAGCAGGACCAACATAAAATCAGCTACAGCTATGATTCAACAGGAAACCTGACAGGCCTGCACAGTTCGGTTGGGGCCCATATAACGTATACTTATGATACCTTTGGTTATCTGCAAAGCCTTACCGGTTCGGTGTATGGCCAGACACCCTGGACCGCAGAAATCTTCCGTAATGAATTTGGCCAGGAAATATCCAGAATCCTGCCGGGCGGTCTTCACTCCATTTTTGAATACGATCAGCGCGGACGCCCTGTCATTGAACGGCTGGAAAAGAGGGAAGATCCGTCGTTAAATGGTTCGGGTGGAGCTTCCCTTTTGCGTTACAGACAATACAGCTGGGGGCCGGGCGAAAAGCTCTCAGCACTGCTGAACAACATCACCGGAAACCGGATTGATTTTGTACACACCACATCGGGCAGTTTGCATGCGGCAACATACAGCGACACGCGGGAAGTGATGTATAAAACCCCCGACCCTACGGGCAATGTTTACAGAACCGAAGACCGGAATGACCGGATCTACGACACGGGTGGCAAACTTTTGAAAGATGATCAGTGGCATTACCGGTACGATGAACGCGGAAACCTGATTCAAAAAAGTAAACGAAACATCATTGCCCTCCGGTCAGAGACAATGGCTCAGGATCAGGACGCGGTTGCGAAAGACATTTTTAGCGGTCCGCCGCAATGGCAAACTTCCCTTCCGGGGATACCGGCAACATCCGGTCCGGTGCGGATCCAGGCCCTTGCAGAAAGTGAACCGGCAGAGCCCGGCTGGCAGGCGGGCGACTGGCTGTACAGCTGGCAGGCGAATGGCATGCTACGGTCTGTCAAGGATCCGGCCGGAGAGGTGAGCAGGTTTGAATATGATGCCCTGGGGCGGCGGACAGCTAAAATTGCAGGCAACAGCATCACGCGGTTTTTGTGGGATGGGCAGCTTTTGTTGCACGAGTGGACCTATCCGCTAAAGGCAAGGCCTGCCTCATCAATCAACGAAAGTGGGGCGCTCAATGAAGCCGGGACAGAGCCTGTGGATGGTCTGGTTACCTGGATTTACGATCAGACCAGCTTTACCCCGGTAGCAAAACTACAGGCTGGCCGCAGTTACAGCGTGGTCGGCGATTATCTGGGTACACCAACCGAGGCTTATGATGAAAACGGACAGCTGGTCTGGAGCAGCGAGCTTGATATATACGGCCGTGTAAGGTCTGCAACCGGGGACCGGCATTTCATACCTTTCCGTTTTCAGGGACAGTATGAGGATAAAGAAACTACGCTGTATTATAACCGGTTCAGGTATTATGACCCACAGGCCGGAACATATATCAGCCGGGATCCTATCGGCCTGCTCGGCGGACTACGGCTTTACCAGTATGTAAAAGACAGCACCGCATTTACTGATGTGCTTGGTTTGAGCATGGGCAAACCCATTACGTCGTGGAATGAATTTCAGCGGCAGACGAGCGGCTGGTTCGAGAGCAGAAAACGTGCGGCAGAGGGCTGGCGGGTGTACCAGGACACCGCTTTTGATCCGCGGGAGATCGCAATGGGCCGGCTTGCCGATACAAAGGCAGCGCAGTCGCTCGGTATGCAGATTCTCGATTCGAACTACTGGTCGCTGCAGGTAAACGATTCATGGGTAATGGGTGGGATTGATGCCGAGCGAAGTTTTTATCTTGCCTCAGATCCGAGCGATGCGAACCGGATCAGCAGCGATCCGAAATATCCGCGTACAATCTTTGACCGGGAGTTAAACATGCTGGAGCGCGCAGGTTATACACAGGATGGTAATTATATGAGACCAAATGGCTATAAATAAAATACAAGCTTTTCTCACCGAGCTGGAGCGTGAACCCGAAACAGCGATCCGGAAGTTCGAAGACAATGAGGAACTGAGAGATATGCTCAGGGCTGCAGATCTTCGCGAAATAACCGGTGATACCACAGTACACGATAAGTTGCTGAATATCAGTTATGATCTGGCCGTTCAGGCCTTGAATCAACAGGCCGGAAGCGAAGGAATGCTGTTGAACGCGCTCAGGGTCCTTGTCATTGAAGACTTCTTTATCGACTACCGGGATAGTTATATCCGCCTTGCATTGATTTCGCATGTGGCGGCAAAACGCAAGACTTCTGATGAAAGGCTGCTTAGCGCTGTTAAGCCGTTGGCGTCTGAACGCGCCTTAGCACATTTGGAGAGATTTTTTAGCCAGTCGAAGGCAGAACGTTCCTTAAAAGCCTTTGGATTGCAGGAGGTCAGGGAGCATGGGGAACTTAGCGTGCGGGTAATTCCGCCTCCGGTTATCAGGTGAAGTTTTGAGTTCTAAGTGGTAAGTTGTAAGGGGTAAGTCATTGTTGTCCGGGGAAAGTTTTGCGAAAGCCTATAGTTCTTTGGTTTCCAATAAATGTGAGGCTATGGTATCGAACCGCTCACCGCCGCGGGGGCTCCTTCTTTTTGGCGAAAAAGAAGCAACCTGAGGCGCAGCCGAAAGCGTTCGTACCACTGAAAATAATATACAAGACACGAACAAACGCTCCGGCTGTGTATCTCTTCTTGCATAAAAGCATCAAAAGTCCTACGGCGGCGGGAAAAGGACCGGCTGTTCTCAGCTTCAGACTTAAAAACGGCGTTATGAGCGGTTATGCGCCATGGTCTTGGTTCATGATTCGTTGCTCCTTATTCCCAAAGAGTTCCCCTCCTTGGTTCCTCCCGACCTCCCTAAAACAGTGCAAGACTTTTAATACTTTTCTGCGGCGAGAAGATACAAGGCCGGTTCGCATCTATCAATGGCAGTAGTCAGGTAAAACCGTTATTAAAAGCACCGCCTGTATGTAAAACCCGCAGGCATAGAATACAGAGGGGCTTGATTCAAAAGACTCAGTCAAATAATGCTTTGAGGCTGTTCAGAAGGATCTCATTTCATTCCGCCAATTTTTACCGGACAACAATGAGTTCTAAATGGTAAGTTTTAGGTGCAAAATGTGTAGCAGTTACACAATCATCCTGCACAGGGCAATGTCGGTATAATACAGGCGTTATGATTAAATCTGATTGGTTTTGCGCTCTTGCATTGTTATTCAGTTGATTACTATATAACATCGAATTTTCAGGGGGTCATAATTTAAGGCCGGAGCGTTGCTGCGGCTGCACGCGCAGCTGCGCATAACCTGATCTGACATGACCCCAAAATCGATTGCCGAAATCATCGGCTCTGCCAGAGGGAAAGTCGTTTTTGACGACCTGAGTGCGCTGGACAACAGCGCAGATCCGCTCGACAATACCAGTTTCCTGAAAGAAGACCTGCTGCAGATTGAGTACCGCTATCATATTCTTGTCGATGCAGGCTGGTACAGCAGAACGGCAACACCCGGACAGTTTATCGTCTATGTCATCAAGAATACAGACTGGATGCGGCCGCTGCTCAGGTTAACGGCCAATACCTGGGCCGAACTGTTAAATGCACTCGAGGAAGCCATCAGCCTGGCCAACAGCCGGAGTGCGAAGTAAGGGTAGATGGGCGGCAAGCGAACCATCGGGTTAACCCTTGTTTGCGAGCCGCTTATTTAACCGGCTGTACCCGTTGATTTAAAAAAGCACGTCGGCAATTTCAGGATCTTTATCGAATACACTTTTTGCATAGGGACAAAGCGGAAGGATTTTTATCTGCGTCTTGCGTGCAAAAGCTACGGCTTCGTTTAAAAGTAATCTGCCTACACCCTTACCGCCAAAATCGGGGTTTACTTCGGTATGGTCTATAATGATTTTCTGGCTGCCAGCCCATACATAGGTCATCCGGCCGGCCTCAATTGTTCCTTCAGTAGCTTTAAAATAACCCCGGCGCTCGTCGTTGATTTGTTCGATGGTGATCATAGTTTCTTGTTTAATCTTTATGACCGTAAAGGTAGCAGCGCTGAACCTACGATCTATTGACATATGTCAACAAATCGACAGGATGTATTGCAGGCTGCTCCTTATCTAAAGATTCTTAGCGCCAGGCGCCTGCAACTTTCATTTTTTTTAGCAGGCCGTAAAAATCTGTGATCACCCAGCGATCGGTTGCCCGCCCATCTTCTATCCTGTAAATGGCAATCCCTTTGAGTTCGATTGCTTTCCCGGTTGCAGCCATGTCCATATACTTGCCGAGGTGTGTGCCCAGCAATCAGCGAACAACCACACGGTCACCTTCGGCAATCAGGTCGTCGACCTCATAACGGGCATCAGGCAGAGCGCTACGAATGTCTGCGTAAAACCGCCGGAAAGGTTCAGGTCCGGCGGTATCTTCCGACCAGTCGTGCGACCTGAACGCAGGCGAAACCAATTCGTCTACAAGCTCCATATTCCAGTCGACCAGCACATCCTGATACATTTTCCTGATCAGCGCCTTGTTTTGTTCTTCGGTTGTCATGCTCATATTTTTTGCTCTTTTGTGGAAGCAAAACTAGCAAGCAGGGAAGGGGAGAAATTGTAAAAAGCTGATGGGTTTGGGGGGTCAACACATTTTCTATTCGTAGAAGGATTCCATTTTCCTGGATCATCGCATTAACTAGCCGATTAAGGATTCGAATAATGTTGCTACTATATCTTTCCGATTCTTATAATCATATTGCAATTGCCTGCAGGCTATCGAATCGAATTGTCGCAGGCTCACCACGATTTTGTCGTATGTGACCGTTTTTCGATTGCGAGTCCAAGACTCTCACAGGAAGATGCCCGTTTTGTCGCCATAGCAAGAGTGTATTCGTTTCCTCATACCAGTCTGATGACTGCCTCTATTTCGGCTATTAGTCATAGCACCACTAACTCAATTTTAATGATGCCCGAAAACCATCAACGGTATAGTAAATAGCAGCTACTGCTGCCACCCTTGACTGTTCCCCTGCTTTTAGTTTGGTTGTTTAAGCGGTAATATGTATGGCTGTATGCTTAAAAATCGGGTTTTCAAAACTAGTATTGGACGTTCGAACACAGTCGTGATTTTATGACAGTTCTTTATTTTCTTGTCATATTTAGAATATTCTTTTGCTTAGTTTAAATGTATTTTTGTTAAATACAATCAAATTTTTTTATCTAGGGCTTCAAACAGCGAGTCGCGATACCTTCTCAATTTATTTTTGATAAACTTGAGCCATATTTGATGACCGTATTCATAGAAAAATCGATAGGCAAAAGCTACTTCACCTGATCTGCCAGCAATGGAATTGAAGATTGACTGGTAGTTATTACTTGCCGATCTCAAAGAGAGATCAAAAAAACCAAGGCCTAACTCCCGTAGCGTTGATGTTGATACATCAGTCAAAAATTTTAGTGTACTTCAGAAACTTATATGGCTGCATTCGCAAGTTTGTGTCTCATTGGATTTTGTCTTCGATAAATGAAGAGCACTGGGTAGCTTTCGCTACTTTTGCCCCCTGGAAAAAATAGAAAACAAAGCAACCGTTAGATGAAAGAAAACAAAATCAAGTTATCTCAACTAGAAAGCTTCCTGATGAAAGCGGCAGATATTCTGCGGGGCAAAATGGATGCATCGGAATACAAGGAATTCATTTTTGGGATGCTATTCCTGAAAAGGATGTCAGACGTATTTGATCAGAAACGGGAGTATTTAAAGAAAAACGATTATAAGCATTTGGATGCGGAAACCCTGGCCGAAGTTCTGGAAGATAAATTGACTTATGGAGATACATTTTTTGTACCGGCCAGAGCCAGGTGGAACGAAAAGTTTATTGATGAAAATGGTGTCCAACAGCCGGAGATAAAACACTTGCAGAACAATATTGGTCAAATGCTTAATAAGGCATTGGATGCTATTGAGGAAGCCAACCCTGAAACGCTTTCTGGAATTTTTAAAGGTCGCATCAACTTCAACAAGGAAGTAGATGGTAAGCAGATTGTAAAGAATGTGGACCTGAAAAAAATGATTGATCATTTCAATGAGTTTCCGAGGCTGGTCAATGAAAATTTTGAGTTCCCGGATTTGTTGGGTGCGGCTTATGAATACCTGCTCAAACATTTTGCAGATGAAAGTGGTAAAAAAGGTGGTCAGTTCTATACCCCAAACCAGGTAGTGCGTTTGTTGGTGCAATTAATAAAGCCAGAAGCCGGGATGTCTATTTATGACCCTACAGCCGGTTCCGGTGGCATGCTTATTCAATCCCATCAATACATCGAAGAGCAGGGACAAAATGCCAGTGATCTGGAACTCTTCGGGCAAGAGAATGACCCCACCGTGGTTGCCATTTGTAAAATGAATATCATTTTGCATAACATCACCAAGTATAATATTGAGTATGGCGACACACTGGAAGAACCGCTGAATGAAAAAGACGGGCAGCTCATCCAGTTCGATAGGGTGATTGCCAATCCGCCTTTTTCACAGAATTACAACAAAGCGACCATGCAATATACCGGCCGGTTTAGCTATGGTTTTGCTCCCGAAACAGGCAAGAAAGGCGATTTAATGTTTGTTCAGCATATGCTGGCAAGCTGCAAGCGAACAGGCAAAGTGGTAGTGGTAATGCCGCACGGTGTTTTGTTCCGTGGCGGTAAGGAAAAAGAAATCCGGGAGAACATGCTCAAAGCAGATGTACTGGAAGGTATCATCAGCTTGCCGCCACAGTTATTTTACGGCACGGGTATTCCAGCCTGCATTATGGTGTTTAATAAAAGCAAGCCTGATAACCTGAAGAACAAAGTATTCATTGTAAATGCCGATAAGGACTATGCTGAAGGCAAAAAACAAAACACGCTGCGCCCGGAAGACGTAGAGAAGATTGATTTTGTTTTTACGCATAAAATTGAAGAAGTCAGTTACTCAAAGCTGGTAGACGTAGCAACTATTGCTGCAAATGATTATACGCTTAATATCCGCCGGTATGTAGATAATACGCCATTGCCCGAACCCGAAGATGTGAAAGCCCATTTAATTGGTGGCGTACCTATTGCCGAAATTGAAACAGTGCAAAACACATTGGCTCCCAAATTTGATTTTGACGGTTACCAGTTGTTCAATGATAAAAACGAATACTACAAGGATTTTGCAATTACAGATAAAGCCAACATCGAACCTAGGGTTGAAGAAGATAGCAACGTAAACGAAACCCTTATACAATTAGGTATCCACCTGGCAGATTGGTGGCAATTGGCTAAAGAAGATTTTTCTATGCTTGCACCCAATGGCAATGGCTCAAGAGCCAGCTTGCCAACAGTACGAGCTGAGTTATTAAACACGATTAAAGAAAAATTTGTGCCGGTAGGGGTGTTAGATAAATTTCAAGTGGCAGGCGTGTTTGTAAACTGGTGGGATAATATCAAGTACGACCTTAAAACAATCATGCAAAACGGTTGGGATGCGGGCTTAATACCTGATGACTATTTAATTGAAGCATTTTTCAAAGCCGAAAAGGCGGCGATTGAGCAAATAGAAATAGAACAAGCTGATTTTGAAAGCCAACTGGAAGAAGCGGTCGAAGAAGCCCTGAATTTAGTAGAGTTTGAACCAGATGAAGAGGAAGGCGAAGTAAAACAAACCCCTAAATTGGCCAAAGACGAATTGGCCAAAATGATTGAGTTTTACCTGGAGGAAAAAAAGCAACCTAAAAAAGCCAAACCATACCAGGAGCAGGAAACCAAAATAAAAGACCTGGAACAAGCTATTAAAGACTGCAAAACCTTGTGGAAAGAAAAGCAGGCAGAACTGGAATTGAAAATTGAGCTGAAACGCTATGGCAGTGAGGATGTAAAAGCCGAAAGCAATAATCTACTGGATGCTGCCCGAAAGGAAATAGCCAACCTGGATACTGAAATAGAAACGTTGGTAAAGGCTTTTAAGGCTGATTTAAAAGATACCGCCGGTTACGATGCAATCAAAAAATCGGTAACGGCACTGGAAAAGGAATTGAAAAAGGGGAACAAGGATGTAGCAAAGCTGAACCTGGTACTGAATGCCCAAAAGCAGTTCAAGGAAATAAACAAGCCCTACAATGCCCGGATAAAAGACTGCAGCATACTGCAAAGCAAATTGGATAGTATCGACGCATTGCTGGAACAAATAGGTGGCATAATTACCACCGAAGAAAGCCAGAAACTGATTCTTAAAAAGCATTTCGACATTATCAACGATCAGCTACAACGCTACCTTAGTGCCGAGAAAAGAGCCTTGGTAGCCGCTTACGAAAATCTCTTTGATAAATACTATACATCTGCCCAGGCCATAGAGGAAAAGCGGGAAACGACAATGGCGGAACTCAATGATTTTCTAACCCAGTTAAACTATTTAAACTAATGGAAGAAAATCAAGTGCATATACCTGATGGATGGGTTTCTGATGATTTGGGTAACCTGATTAAAGAAAGACGAAAGTCGCCTTTAAAAGTTTCTGATGCGGCAAATTTTGGTGAATACCCATTTTTCACTAGTGGAGAAGCCGTTTTACAACATACGAACAAACTGCTTGACGGGGAAAACATCTTTTTAGCAACTGGCGGTGTTGCTAATATCAAATATTATGAAGGTGACGCGGCTTATTCAACCGATACCTATACTATAACAACCAAGGATGATATTGATACTGAGTATCTCTACTTTGATTTACTCAATATCCTTTATTATATCAACGCCAATTATTTTCAGGGAAGTGGATTAAAACATCTTCAAAAAAAGGACTTAAAGAAGCATCAAATTCTTTATCCAAAATCCAAAACCGAACAAACCCAAATCGCCAGCATCCTTTCCAAAGTAGATGAAGCTATTACTCAAACTGAGCAACTCATCGCCAAATACACCCGCATTAAAACGGGCTTAATGCAGGACTTGCTCACCAAAGGTATAGACGAACACGGCAATATTCGCAGCGAGGAAACCCATGAGTTTAAAGACAGTCCAATGGGTAGGATTCCGAAGGAGTGGGAATATCAGACGTTAGAAAATATGCTTGATAATGTCCCCAATAACATGCGAAGTGGACCGTTCGGTAGCTCCCTTACGAAATCAGAATGGGTTGAAACAGGAATCCCCTATCTGGGAATTGACAATGTATTTAGAGAACAGTTTATAGATTCTTATAAGCGCTTCGTAACTCATAAGAAATTTACACAGTTAGAGAGATATGCGGTGCGTCCAAAAGATGTAATGATTACAATCATGGGAACGGTTGGGAGGAGCTGTGTAGTACCAGATACGATAGGAAATGCGTTGTCTTCTAAGCATGTTTGGACTATGACTTTTAATCAAAAGAAATATATACCAGAATTGGTGTCTTATCAATTAAACTATTCTCCCTGGATTTTGAGAGCTTTTAATGAAGAGTCACAAGGGGGAATAATGTCTTCGATAAACTCTAAAATCCTCAAAAGATTAGTATTTCCTACACCAACGATTACAGAACAGATTCACATTTTAGAAAAAATGCAACAGAGTAATAGTCATTTAGCTGCACTTGAGTACTCAAATGATAAACTCCAATCCCTTAAAACCGGCTTAATGCAGGATTTACTAAGTGGTAAGGTGCGGATAAACCATCTCATTAAAGAAACTATGAAGCATGAAGCACAATCCTAAATACATCCTCAAACATCTATCCATCCGTGTGCCCTGGCACGATAGCGGTTGGAATGGTAGCGTTTGCAGCAATCCCAAAGCCAATGGTGCCTGCCTTATATTGAAAAACTGTGCCCTTAACCGGGATGATGAACAGGAGGAAAGTGTAAAAGGGTTATTGATGAAAGATTTAGAAGAAAATCAGTTTCCTGTATGCGTGGGTGAAAGAGCCACGTTTATGGCCAACTTTAATTTCTACAAAACATTACATCATCCTTATGCGGAAAGCTCGCCAAATACACACGGACATTTAAAACCCACCCGGGTACAGTTTCCTGCTTTCTCGGCAGCTGCTGTTCCTTATCATTGGATGCTGAAAGAAAATGCAAAAGAAAAGACAGCAGCCTTTGATTTAAATGTGGATGATAACCGGGAGCCTGTACTGGACTGGGCATCCAATGGCAATGATACCTGGGTACAGGAAATCACCAACCAAAAAGCCCTGCTCAATTGTTTTTTCGAACACCTGGAGGCGGAAACCTCTTTGGTATTCTTCTATGCCAAACAAACCCCATTTATAGAAGAGAGCGGCAGAGTGTTGGCCGGTGTGGGCAAGATCAATAAAATTATTCCATCAGAGCCCTATGAAGGCAGCAACAAGCGTTTTGGTGCAGCCTATTGGGAGCACATGATATTGCACTCCATTCGCAAGGAGGGTAAGAACGGGTTCCTGTTGCCCTATCACGAGGCTTTAGCCTACCAGCAGGAGCATCCGGATTTTAACGTGGCAGATTTAGCCGTTATAGTACCGCAGGATAAACGGTTTGAATTTTCGTATGCTGCCGAACATGTGAGTAACGATAGCGCCATAAGGGTGCTGCTGGCCTGTTTGCAGGCCCTTGAAAAATCAGAGGCTTTGGGCATTGGAGAAAACAATGCGCACAAAATACAATGGATACACAATGAAATAGCACAGTTGGAGAAACTAAGAGGCGCTTACCCGGGCATGGGTGCAGCACTCTGTGCCTTCGGCATAGACAAAGGGCATTTTGTGGCAGCCGAAATTATTAATCAACTAGAAGATGAAAATAATAATCCCTGGAACCTGTTTGAACAGGCATTGGACAACCCGAAGGGAATATTGTCTGAAGCTGTTGCGGCATTAATCCCTTTCAACAGTGCTAAACTATACCAACGCTTAAAGGCAAAATCCACACCGGTCCGTATCCAGTTTTTGCATTTACTCAGCCGCTTCGATTTAAGTATAGAGCAAGCCACTTCATTATTTGTACAGGAAGAAAGAGAAACGTTTGGTATAGAAAGAAAGGACGAGGAATATCTGGCCAACCCTTATCTTATTTATGAAGATTTAAGATTTACCACCAGCCCCGTAGCTTTAAGCACCATTGATTTGGGTCTATACCTGAAAAATGCACCGGATGATTTACTGCCAACCGGCACTTTATACCAGGACCCCTTTGAGAACAACCGCATCCGGGCATTAACCATCCAGCAATTAGAACGGGCATCCTTAACAGGACATACTTTATTGCCCCGTAAAGAAATCATCAACCAGGTAAGAAATTTATCCATAACGCCAGCATGTCCCATCAATAGCGATTATTTCGAATTGGCAGAAGAAGCTTTTACCGATGCTGTTGTATTAGCAGAAATGAAAGGCGGGGAAAGAGCCTACCAGTTACAACGCTTTGCGCAAACCCGTGAAACCATCTATCAAAAAATTACACAACGCACCAATGCCAAACGATTAGCATTAAAGGCAGACTGGGCAGCCCTTTTAAATGACGCACTCAAAGAACATACCAAAGGCGCACCCGATGAGCAGGAACTGAAAGCAAGAAAAGAAAAAGCAGCAGCCTTAAAAGAAATTGCCGAAAGCAGATTTTCTGTATTAATTGGCCCTGCCGGTACCGGCAAAACAACCTTGCTCACCATTTTGGCCGGTCAGGAAGAAGTAGCAGATAATGGCGTGCTCCTGCTTGCGCCAACGGGTAAAGCAAGGGTTAGGATGGAAGAAGTAGCCAAAGACATCAATGTAACCGCCAAAACCCTGGCACAATTCCTTTCGGGTTTCGGCAGGTACAATGGAGATATACAGCAATATATTTTTTCTTCGCAATACTGCGAGGGACAATACGAAACGGTTATCCTGGACGAAGCTTCCATGCTTACCGAAGAAATGCTGGCAACCACCTTAGACTGCCTAAAAGGGGTAAAGCGGTTTATTTTGGTGGGCGACCACCGGCAACTGCCACCTATTGGGGCCGGTCGCCCTTTCCTAGATATCATTCATTTTTTAAAACCCGAAGGAATAGATACTGCTTTTCCAAGAATGGGCAAAGGTTATGCAGAGCTCACTATTAAAAGAAGGCAGGGCGGCGCCAAACGGGAAGATTTACAATTGGCCGAATGGTTTAGTGGCGAAACCTTAGAACCCGGAGCAGACAGCATTATCAACCATATTATCAGCAAGCCGGATTCCGAATATTTACGGATTGAATACTGGGAAAACGAAGCGGCTTTTGAAAAGAAATTTGAAGAAGTATTGGTGAAAGAGTTAGGGATGGAATCCTTGGAAGATGTTGCGACTTTCAATAAAACTTTAGGTTCATCCGATGGTCGTTATTTCAATTTTAAAGAAGCGGCCAATAAGGCGGAGAGCTGGCAGATACTATCGCCAGTGCGGGAGAAAGTATATGGCGTAAGGGCACTAAACAGGAAAATTCATAAGCATTTCAGGAAAGACAAAGTTGAATACGCACAAAGCCGGTACGGCAAAATCCCTTCGCCGATCGGCCTGGAAGAAATAGTTTATGGTGATAAAGTCATTAATCTGTACAATAGCCGGAGAAATCCCAAAGATGTATGGCCCGACGAAGGCGCATTAAACTATGCGGCAAATGGAGAGATAGGAATGGTAATCGGGCAATTTAAGACTCCTAAAATGACCTTTAAGGGTAAGCCCAAAAACACCGATATTGAGTTTACTTCACAAAAAGGCTATAAATACACATTTAAAGGGTGGGAGTTTTCTGAAGAAGCCAACAATCCTTTGGAGCTAGCCTATGCACTAACGGTACACAAAGCCCAGGGCAGTGAATTCGGCAAGGTATTTATCGTTATTCCCAACCCATGCTTCTTGTTGTCAAGGGAAATGCTGTACACCGCACTTACCCGGCAAAAGGATAAAGTAATTATGCTGATTCAAGGCAATGCTTTTGATATAAAGGGATTGGCATCGCCTACCAAGTCGGATGCACTCAAACGCATTACCAACCTGTTTGCAAAGCCCGAATTGGTGGAGGTTGATGGGGCTTATTTAGAAAAGAACCTCATACACCAGGCCAGCGATGGAAAGATGCTGCGCTCAAAAAGTGAATTGCTGATTTACCAGCGGTTAATAGATAAAAAGCTAAATCCATTGTATGAGAAAAAGCTAACGATTAAAGAAGTGGAAAAGCTACCCGATTTTACCATTGAAAATGATGATACGGGTGAAGTCTATTATTGGGAGCATTGCGGAATGCTATACGACAAAGAGTACAAACAACGGTGGGAAGAAAAATACCAATGGTACAGAGAAAACGACATTCTTCCGTTTGAAGAAGGCGGCGGCGAAAATGGCACACTCATTATTACAGAAGATAAAGCCTTCGAGATAGAGGATGGAACCATAAGAGGAGCGGTATCTGTAAAGGAGATTGATGAAATAATAAAAATAGTATTTGATAAATATGCTGCTTTATGAAAATAAAAGACATACGCCAGTTTAGGACCTTTTTCAAAAAAAATATCAGAGAAACGGAAGATACTAACAGGGATGAGCACTTTGTTGGAACCAATCATTTCGATGAAGTCAATCAGAAAACAGTTTTTGGCTTCTTTGATCTTTATCATGGGCAAAAATCCAAGGGTGTAGTAGATGGTATAAAAGGATTTCTGAAAGGATTTTTAGACATGGCCCAGGATGCGCAGGCGGTGTATGAGTTTTTACAAAATGCAGTTGATGCCAATAGCAGTCATTTTATAATGGTTTGGGGAGAGGATGAAACCGAACTCAACGAAGAGGGTAAGCCCGTTGAATACCTGTTGGTCATTAATAACGGATGGCAATTTGATTTTCCTGCCATACAATCTATTTTAAATGTAGGCGTTTCCACAAAAACAGAAGACGAACATACCATAGGCAAATTTGGCATCGGGTTCAAATTGGCCCACAGGCTGGTGGGTAAAGAAAACGGTCTTGATGAATTACTGGACAAAAACTACGGCCCTGTATTATTCAGTTGGAAAAACGGGGAGTTAAGAAATCTGATCAAGAGCAATGTAGAAAGTGTAGTTCCTGTAGCACAGGAGTATAGTATTGAACGTAAAAAAGAAGAACTAAAGGTTGATATAATAACACATGAACCCTGGCTATTTAAAATACTGATCACGAATTTTCCCACACAGCCCGACGAGCTTATCCGTGATGCATATTACGCAGAAAAAAATGATGCCTTTACCCAGAGCGATGTACGAAAATTAGGCACATGGTTGTCGAAGTTTAAAAATATTATCCCGGTAGATGACTATGATACCGGTTCCTTATTCTTCCTTAAACTCGGCACCGATAAAAGCCATGTACTGGGCGATAAAAATCTTGAAGAAGGCATTCGATTTTCGCTATCCATATTGAACAAAGTTGCTGATTCTAAGGTAAATGGCTTGCAACATGTGCATTTGAATGGCACAGATATTAAAAACGCACCGCTGGAATTCAAATCGTTTATTATACCGAAAGATTCCGAAAAGTACCGGTACATACGATTTGGAAAGAAAGAAGCATTAACCCCGACTGAACAAGCTATTGCAGATAAAGATTCAGATATACAGTTCCTGTTTGGATTTACTGATTATATAAATGCCATAAAGCTAATTGACAATGTTCCCAACTTCTACTTATACTTCCCATTAAGCGAGGAAAAGCACAAACTGAAATTCATACTTCACTCCAATGCATTTTACAAAAAATCAGCAAGAACCTCGCTGCATTCAGATGCATTGAATGTACGGTTATTGGAAGTATTTGCTCAGAAGCTGGTAACCTATTTAACGAGTTGTTTCGCAAATACGAATGAAGCAAGCTATTCCGATTTCCTCGCAATTTATCCCCTGCTCTTGTTGTCAGAAGAAAGTAATGATGCCGACAAGAGATGGATCAACGAGCCATTGATCAGCAATATTCGGGATTTTGTTAACACGAATATCCCAGTTGTAGCAAATACTCCTTCTGGTTTCGAAATAGAGAGCGACCCGCTTAAAGTTAAAATAAAGAGTACAAAACTCGAGTTGAATCCGGCTCACTACAATTTGCCCTACGAATGGTTTTATTGGAGCGATGACGAGATGTTAGGCAATGCGGCTATCAGCATTGGATTAGGCCGGTTTTCAATTCTTGAGCTTCTTTATGAACCTAATGTGGCACAAAAAATTAATAAGGAGCTGGAGCTTGACGCTAATTTGCTGCCCATTATACTTGATGAGATTAATACACATATTCATGCAGTAACGGGCAGTGGTAAAGATGCGGAAACATTTAAAGATAACTTTTACGAGCTGAAGCTATTTTTATTTGATAATGGTGCCTTAAAATGCATTAACGAGTTGAATGACAGGTCGTCCGAAAAAAGATACCTGCTGCTTTTTGAAGAAATAGAAACTATAAAAGATTTATTGGAGAAAGCAGGCTTTATTTGTTCCAAAAATGGGTTGTCAACAGTACCCGGTATCCAATCCTTTATCAGGGCAAGGGGCTCTGTGGACTACAATGACTATAAAGTTTTAAATGACTACCTGAGCAGCGGCTTCGAAAAAGCAAAATTCAACCCCAGAGAAAAACACCGGATATTTAAAACCCTGGAAAATGCCAAAAGCAAAGAAAGCCCTTCGGAACAGCTGATAAGAATGCAGGCACTCAGGTTGTTTTGTAATCAGCAAGGCGATATTGTTGCCCTGGGCGCATTGCTAAAGAGCACACAAAAGAGCTGGCTTGAACCTTTTAAAATCAGTCAAGCAGAAAACAATGAGACTCTACATAAATACCTCGTTGAAACAGAAAACGATGCATATACCAAAGTGGTGATCCCTCTGTGGGATAATATAATGGCTGATAAAAAAGGTTTTATCCATAAAGACCTTAAATCATTCTATGCAGATATTCACTCACTGCAAAAGGCAACCAATCAAAATCAAACCGTATTCAATAAAGTATTTATCCCATTAGAAAGCGGCTTTTCAGCTCATTCGGATACTATCTTTTTTCAATCAGGTTGGAGCTCCCTAAAGCCCGAAGAATACAATATCTTGGCTGTATTGTTCACAAATATATTTGGAAAAGCATTACCCTTATTCGACTCGGTGCCCTATTTAAAAGATGCACCCTTTAATTTAAGCAACACAACTTTTGATACTCTTGCACTTGGAGCACCTAAACGTATATCACAGACGGATATGGCGGTGGTAGGTAAAGCCTTCCATATAGCCAGTCTACCATTCTTTGAAAAATTTGTAATTGAAAAAGAAGCCACGAACTATATTGTAAGAAGCAAGCACGATACTGAGGAAATGGTTTGGTGCAGCCAGGGAGATATTGTTTTACAAGACCACCTCAGCCGATTCCATAAAACACTGATTATTGCACCTGTGATACCTGAACTAAAAGATTTGGTAGCACTAAAAGAAAATGAACTCTTAGATTTTTTAATGGAACACTGGGAGCCGTCAAATGAAGCGTACACCAACGCATTCACCAGAGTAATTGTGACCAAAGAAGATAGCTTCAAAAAAAAGTTCATAGACAAGCTGGGAACTGTGGTATACAATTTTGAAGATAATAGCGGCCTTACCATCCTTAACAATGTAGTGAAAGTAGCATTATCTTTTTCGGATATCCATGCATCCAAGGATTTGTTTCAAACCACATTTAAATTTGTAGTAAATGCTGAGCTGTCGTTCACACTAAACGATATGATAAGTACCGGCAGCGACACTATTTATTTTGGCGATGAAAACCAATACCAACTAAAGCTATCAGATATTTTCACTTCGGATAACGTAGGATATTCCCGATACATAGAAATACTGATTGAAAAATTAACAATCGGTTTTTCTTATGACAAGGCCAAATTAAGCCAGCTATTTGGCTTGAAAACTACGGAGGATAAAGAAGATATCCTTGCCAGGATAAACAGTTCCATACAGAATACAGGATACCAGCCCAACGCTTCGCAACTGGCTTTCTTACTACTTTATAAAAAGTATTGCAACAAAGATTTCGACTTGTCCGGATACAGCATAAAGCACCAAGAGACGGCCCGGAAGCTGAACGGTGTCTTTGCGCTGTCCATGCATCATTTTAGTCTGTTCCATGCAGATTCATACTTGGATGAACGCTATGATGCCCTTGCCCGTCTGCTAAAGCTAACAGATACAACGCCTTCCTTTAAAGCCGGGGAATGTAGCGGCTACCTCCATCCGGTTATTGAAAATAATGTTTTACTATGTCCTGATTTAAAGGAAAATTTGCACGAGGACGAGCAGATTCAATTGCTTAATTTTTTGATCAGATATCATAAAAACAGTAGTGCCTTACTATACCGAAAAACTTGGTCAGCCATATTTGGCTTTCGGCCAGAACTATACAATAGCTCCGGAAAATACATGCTCAAAGAAGTAGAAAATTTTCCGGAACACATTTACACATGGAGCTGGAAGGAAGCAGACACGATTAAAAAAAAGCATAAAGCCGCCCTGCTTTCTGCTTTGGGCTTTAACCTACCCTGGGCTCCCATAAATACCTTGAGGGAAGTACTCATAAACCCAGGGACTATTAAAACCTTCTCGCTTCCCGAATTGAATGATTTACCGGTAGAATTAGTTGCCAATAGCCTTGTTTTCTTACACCAAAATTTACCCGATTTTAAATTTAATCAACAATCTAAGCATTATGACCTCTTAAAAGAAATGGTTAAGATATGCATTCAACATTCGCAGGTAAAAATACCATTACCTGTTTCAACCGGCGATAAAGAAGAATACCATTTTGTAGACACGTCGGTTGGCACAGTTTATTATTATGATGTAAATAAGTATCACGAATTGGATAAATTGGGCTTGGATGTTGATGAACTAATTAGGAGTACAGGATGTAGTATATACAATGGCTCGCATTGGACAGAGTCACAGGAACTGAAGCAACTGCTGCAGGAGATTAAAATAGAGGAAATTTACGACAACGACCAGATTTTACATACAAGAGAAGAATGGGCTGACACATTTTACAACGAATGGAAAAGTACCCATCCGGATATTCTGCTTTATTACTATAATAATTTACCGGTAAAGCTACTGCTGCAAGGCGTTTACATTAAAACGATCAGTAAGGATAAGTATTACTTCAATGAAAATGCCATCCATTGCCCTATAAAATTCAGCTTCTCAGAAATAATAAGCACCCTCAAAACCACCAAATGGATATCGCTAAATGCCCTCAATGACCTGGAATCATTATTTAATATGCACCAGATGAAGGTAGCTGAGTTGCTGAACAACCCGATCATGGATACCGAGCTAAGGAAGCTTGTGGAAGATAAAAGAAAAGAACTGGAGCAACTGGCTTATAGAAAAGAACTCATTGAAAATTTGTCTAAAAGTGAATACAGCCTAAAGTGGTTTATGAGCTTCATTGAATTGCAGATTAACCAGGATAATGAAAGCGATCACAGCATACCTGAACAGGAACTTTCTTTTTTTCATGTGGAATGGGATAAAGATTCCAGGAAGTTGCTGAATTTTAAAGACCCCAATAGAACAGTTACGCCAACCATAGAATACTGTACTGATTTCTCTGCAACCTTTATTTTTAATAACAGCAAACCCGTGGAGTTAAGAATCCAGGATGTTTCTAAAAAGGGGCAGGTGTTGAACGTAATGCCCGCAAGGCCTGAATTACTTCAGAACATTAACCTGAATGATATTAAAAGAGTTGACCTTAGATTTTCCCGGTCGGTTGATTTGCTGAGGAGATTACTGAATGCATTTAAAAGATTGACCAATGAAAAAAGCTGGCAGGAAACATATAACCTGAAAGACAACTTATCACCTAACATTCATTTTATTTTTGGCCCTCCGGGTACAGGCAAGACCACTACCATTGCTGAACGAATAACAGCCATCATGAATACCGATTCGGCGGCTAAAGTACTGGTGTTGACCCCCACCAATAAAGCAGCCGATGTACTTACCCAGCGTATCATGAAATGCACGGGTGAGAATGATTATTGGCTGGTGCGTTATGGAGCTTCCTTTGCCAACGACATTGTTGAAAGAGACCTGCTTCAAAATAAAGATTCATTTATTTACGAAGCTTATACAAGATGTGTATGCATCACTACGATTCACAGGTTGCCCTACGAGCGGGCAATACTGAAAAAGGAGCACAACGAAGATATACTTTCAGAGCTTGGGGATATGCATTGGGATTATGTGATTTTTGATGAATCCTCTATGATTCCGCTTTCGTACATGACGTATGCAATGTACAAATGCGAAAGCCGCTTTGAAAACAAAGCAACGGCATTTTGGGTAGCTGGCGACCCATTTCAGATACCACCTGTTGTTGAAATAGATGATGAAGACCTGCCGGTAGATTTCAATAAGGAAGCCAATATCTATACCATGATAGGCTTGAATACCTTTGAGGAGGCAGCGCAAAAAGCTATTCCGGTTTACGGTGAAAATAATAAAATTGAGAATTTAACCACCCAATACAGAAGCATAGAACAAATCGGGAAATTATTCAGTGCCTTTTCATATAATGGCGACCTGCATCATCACAGGGCAACAGTAGACGGTCCGGGAAAATTTCCCCGGAATTTCCCAACTGGGTTTGCTCATTTGGGCATCAAGCCAGTTACCTTGTTAAAGTTCCCGGTCAATATGGATGATTCGGTGTACACGCCGGGTAAATTGAGGAAAAGCGCCTACCATATCTATTCCGCTATTTTAATTTTGGAACTGGTAAAAAAATTCAATGAAAGTTTGCAAGATAATGAAATGTGGACGATTGGTATTGTTTGCCCCTATCGTTCACAGGCAACTTTAATCAATAAAATGATAGAGTCACTTAACCTGAAACCCAATCTTACAGTCATTACCGATACTGTACACGGGTTTCAGGGGGATGAATGCGATATGGTCTACTTCGTTGTTAACCCGCCCAATTATTCCATTTCCTCCTCTTCTTATGGTGCATTCATTCACAAGCACTACCTTATCAACGTAGCCATAAGCAGAGCTAAAGATTATTTGATTGTATTATATCCGGACGACGATACTAAGGGGATAGGAAACCTTGAAAAGCTCAACTTTCAGCACGATGGCAGTATCGAGAAGATATTAAATGCAAAAATGGGGGTTAATCTTGACGATATAACCATTCATTCAAGCGATATTGAAGAAAAAATACTCAGAAAAAAAGGGTTTATTCAAGAAAATAGCCGCACAAATAAACACCAACTGGTAAACGTATATAATCTGGCAGAAAAACCTTATATAGTTAAAGAAAGTACTAGTGCAATCGACATTCAATTTAAAAGCTAATTGGTATGATACTAAGCAACGACAATAAATATAGAGGCAACTTAGGGGCTACTCTAAAACTGGATGAATACAGTCACGTAGAAAAGCCCTTTTTAGAGCAGTTGGCTGGTTTGGGCTGGGAAGTGATTGAGCTACCTACCCAACAGCAGCCTGAGCACAGTTTCCGGACTTCTTTTGCTGAAGTGGTGCTCAAACCTAAGCTAAGAGAAGCTTCGCTTAAAATTAATCCCTTTCTTACTGCTGCACAAGTGGATGAGCTGGAACGTAAAATAACGACGTTTCAAAAAAACAGCCTGTTGGAAAACAACCAGCAGGTACTGCATTACCTGCTTGAAAACACCACTGTTTCCAAAAATGAGCAGACCGGAGAGCTAAGCCCCACCGTTCGCTTTATCGACTTTGAGCATTTAGAAAACAACAGCTTTGTAGCCATAGCTCAATTTAAGGTAGTTGTTACCGGCACCGACCACCACATCATTCCCGACATCGTGCTGTTTGTAAATGGCCTGCCGTTAGTAGTGGTAGAAGCCAAATCATCCAAAGTAAAAGAACCTATTCCCGAAGCCATAGACCAGCTGATGCGGTATGCAGAACAAAGAGGCGATACCGGCGAGGGCAATAAAGAACTATTTTACTACAACCAGGTACTGGTAACCACTTGCCGCACCGAAGCCAAATTCGGTACTATTACTACCCGGATAGAAAAACACTTTTACCGCTGGACAGACCCCTATCCTCGCACCCTTAACGATTTGACACATGGAAAATCCTCGCCCAACGACCAGCAGCGATTGGTGGCGGGTATGCTTGATCGTAGGAACCTGCTGGATATTATCCGAGTTTTCACTGTGTTTTCCACTAACGACAAAGGACAGAAAATAAAAGTTGTGGGCAGATACCAGCAGTTCAGGGCTGTAAAAATTGCAACCCAACGCTTAATTGACGGGGAAAATCCTTTGGAAAGAGGCGGTATCATCTGGCATACCCAGGGTTCTGGAAAATCTTTGACAATGATGTTTATGGTACGGGAGATGAAACTGAGACCGGAACTCATGTCCTGGAAAATCATCTTCGTTACCGACAGAACACAATTAGAAGAACAATTGGGAGAAACAGGGCAAAGCATTGGCTTTACGATTAAACCCGCCAATTTTATCAACCCGAAAAATCTGCCCAATGGGCAAAGCTTAAAAGAGTTATTAAGCAATGACAATTCTGATTTGGTATTGGCGATGATACACAAGTTCCAGGAAAATGGTGATTTGAGTGGCCTGGAAATATTTCCAGAATTGAACAAGAATAGCAACATCTTAGTTATGACAGATGAAGCTCACAGGTCGCAATATTCGCTGTTGGCTGCCAACTTAGACCGGGCAATGCCCAATGCCACTTCCATTGGTTTTACAGGAACACCCACAGAGAAGACTGAAAAGAAATATAAAGATTACATCGATAAGTACACCATGCGCCAGGCAATAGATGATGGCGTTACTTTGGAGATAGTGTATGAAGGCTTTACCCACAATGCCGAAGTAGAAGACCATAAAGGAATGGATGATAAATTTGCAGATGTATTCAGCGATTATCAGCTAACTGAAAGACTGCAAATATTGGGATTTGGTTCCCGTGATGCGTACCTCGACAGCATGATCACCATTATGGATAAAGCCAAAAGCATGGTGGACCATTATGTGGAACATATTTTTTCGGGTGGCTTCAAAGCTCAGGTAGTTGCTAATTCACGAATCGCTGCTGTCCGCTATAAAACCGCCATTAATGGCGCACTCAAAAACAAGATAGCCGAACTGGAGAAAGATAACCCTATGCTGGTAAAACTGGATGTGCTCAGCAAATTGGAAACGGCAGTAATTATTTCAGGAAACCACAATGACGAATTGGCAATAAGAGCCTATACAAATAGCGAATACCACAAAAAAAGCATCAAACGTTTTAAACTGCCATTTGGTAAAACCGATGAAGAAGACAAAGCACTAAATGGCGATGTTGGTATTGTTATCGTCAACAACATGCTGCTCACAGGTTTTGATGCACCTATCGAGCAGGTAATTTATTTAGACAGGGTAATTGTAGCGCATAACCTTTTACAGACCATCGCCAGGGTAAACCGTGTAGGCCCCGAAGGAAAGGATAAAGGCTTTGTAGTGGACTATGTAGGTGTAGGACATCACCTAAAAAGGGCCCTGGATGTATATGCAGAAAAAGAACTGCAAGAAACTATTGGTTGCCTTTCTGATGATGACACAGAATTGAACAATTTAATAAAAGCCCATAAAGATATCTGGAATTTCCTGAAAGTGTATGGTTTAGAAGACCTTTCCGATTCTGATGCATTTTTTGATGTATTCTATGATGAAGACATCCGCTTTGAATACATAAAACTATACAATACGCTCACAAGCTGTTTCAATACCGTTTTGCCCCGCAAAGAAGCCCTAGAGTTTTTCACCGATTGGAAAGCCTTTACAGAAATCAATGCATTAGCCAACAAGCATTTCAGAGATGGCAGATTTAGCATGAAAGGTATTCCGCCAAAACTAAGGGCCATTGCAGACGAATACTTAATCTCAAAAGGAATTGAACAGCAGGTTGCTCCTATTTCTATCATAGCAGACGACTTTTTTAATAAAGTAGTGGCCACTAAAAACCGGGAGAAAACCAAGGCTGCTGAAGTAGAACATGCTGTACGCCACTTTATTGACTTGAACATAGACGAAGACCCGGAATTGTTTGCCTCTTTTGCAAAAGCACTGGAAGAAATCCTGCAAAACTTCAAAGGCAACTGGAAACGAATCTATGAAGAACTGGAAAAATTGCGGGAGAAAATAAAGAACCGGGAAAAGGAAGAGACCTACGGATTAGATCGCAAAAAGCAAATGCCCTTTTTCCGTATTTTCAAGGCTGAATTGTTTGGTAACAAGGACTTGACAGAAGATGAAATATCCCGGAATGTGAATTTAACACAGCACATTTTCAACTTGGTGGCGACAGAAATAAAGTTGACAGGCTTTTGGGATAGCACACCGGCACAACTAAAGCTAAAAGCAGAATTGCAAAAGATGCTGTTGTCGCCGGAGTTCAAAGATTTGCCGAACATTATTATCAAGCGCAATGAAATTATTTCAAGAATTATGGAATTGTCTAAGACCAATCATTTCAAAATAGTAAACGACTAATGATCATTGAGTATCAGGTAAAATATTCCAATCGCAAAACCCTCAATATTTCTGTTGAAAGGGACAGGAGTATTATTGTTCGTGCTCCGCATCACTTAACAGCCGAAAAGGTTGATGAAATCGTTCAATCTAAACGGCAATGGATAAAGGACAAACTAAGCCATGTTCAAAAATATCCTGTTGTTACAGAGCGCAAGGAGTTCGTGTCAGGAGAAACATTAATGTATCTTGGCAAAAACTATCAATTAATGGTAGTTGATGAAGCAATAGAGGGTGTTGAATTTGACCAACGTTTCAAAATATCAAAAAGCAACCAGCCTAAAGCCAATGACTTGTTTAAAAAATGGTATTTGAAACAGGCGCTTCTAAAAATTGAACCCTTGGCTACCAAATATGCTAGAAATTTAGGGGTGCAATACAATCAGTTCAAAACCTCAGAGATGAAATACAGATGGGGATCTTGTACACCTGCAAATAACATCATTTTCAATTGGCGAATTATCAAAGCGCCTGTATACGTTTTGGAATATTTAGTTGCCCATGAATTAGTTCATTTAATGGAAAACAACCACACCCCACGTTTCTGGAATATTCTTTCGATACAAGTACCAGCCTATGAAAAGGCAAAAAACTGGTTGAAGAAAAACGGACAGCTTTTAGAGGTGGATTTTAGTTGAATTTATCTCTACTATAAATTAGACGTTCATAGAGATTTGCAGATCTAAACGTCCTTTGTTCGAATATGGGGGTCTACAACTCTGGTGTTTATTGGACCTGTTTTGCAGAGGCTTCGCTTTGAAGAAAGAGCGAAATACGCGAGGAGGTACGAAGTCTTTTGCCCGTTATCTTCACCACTAAAATCACAAATTATGTCTAAAGCATTCACTACTTACCGTCACATAAGTGAATGAGTATGAGAGCGTCTGCATGTAAACATGGCTGCACTAAAACTGGATGGAAAAATTTCTTCCCGGTGTGTCAAAGAACTATTTAGCAGGGAGAAATTTCGATGCAAATGTTAGCAGATCGTTAAATTATTCAAACATCTTTTTGCGATAGTAAGTCCTTGTTACTTAAACCCTGAATATTGCCACAAGAAGGAACTTCAGCATGCACAAAAAATGCAATAAGGTAGTGAAATTTGATAGTACCCATAATTGCTAAACCGTAAGTCTGGAAATCCTCACCTTCCGGAAAATGGAGACTACTCCTAGGATGGTAAACCTTTAAAAAAATGGACTAGTAAAATAACCCCGTAACTCTGCACAGTTGAACAAAGTGATTATAAACCGTTTGGTCATTCGGAAGCATGTACGGCTGACAAACAAATATCGCCCTAACAAGAAAACAAATATTAGAGGGGTTATAATCGGAACTGTTCATTTTGGCCTAATGTTTCGAACAATTTTGTAAATCGCTGAATATTTGCCGTATACCATCACACTTCAGCGCTTAGTCCTTATCTACTGCTTTCAAGGGGTAGATAGTTACATGCCCATCACTGGGGGCCGACCGTCCGATAACGTTTCGTTTCTATATAGCCAAAGTTGAACTGACGCTTTCATTGTGCAAACCGGTGCAAACAAATTTTCGGTTGTTGCCGTGTATGGTGCAAACAATTTTAGATACGCCATTATATCAGGTTATAACGAAAAAGCCTTAAATGAAAAAAGCAGACGCGGTTTTTATATAACCTGATACGTCTGCTTTTCTTAAATGTGGACCCGAAGGGAGTCGAACCCTTGTCCGGTTGTGAGATAAAACAAGCCTTCTACATGCTTATTTTCCGTTTGGTTGTCGGGAAGGGGCAGACCGGAAAAGCGCCTTAACCTTCTTCCTTAGGTGTTTGTTCTTACCCCTGCATCACACCCTGCAGCGGCCAGCGAGATTTGTTCGATGCTCCTGGTGCTAACCCAATTTCGCAAAGGCTAGCGGAACAAAAGCTTGCGTAATTCTAAATTAGGCAGCTAAGGCGTAGTTATTTTCGCCAATTATTGTTTGAACGTTCAGATTTAAGTGCTCTCCGTACAACGCACTGCATGCTAACTTATCCTTCGCCACCCCGTCAAATCCAGGAACGGGCCCAATGAAGAATACAAATATACCAAAAATCAAAGTAGCAAAAAAGTCAAATTCTGGTTTCTGGTATGCCCGGATCAACATAACAGCGGCCCATGCCTGCGCAGAGGGGCCTGCTGTCTATCACAAAGTCTTAGTTCGTCGGAATCGCCAGCCCGCGGATCTGGATACCAAAAGAACCCACCTTGGCAGCTGCACCGGTTGCCAAATCAATGGTATACAAGCCAGACATGCCGCCTGTGGACATTGCGGCAAGGGCAACGCCCGCCGGACTGATATCAAACCCCGCCGCATCATCGATGTCAACACCCAGGCTGCCAACTACTGCCTGTGTTCCTTCGTTTGGTGCAGTCTGTTTTAATAACCTGTTTCCGCTCGCATCCAGGTTGAACAGGGCAGTAGTCGTAGCACCTGCACGGTTCTCCGTATAGGCAGAACCCACCACGCTAACACCGGTAACGCCATTCACAGATCCGTCAACAAAGGCCACAGCGCCGGTTTCAGGATGTAGACGCAGGTTCTGTCCGGTAGAGGTAACCAAACGGATCCTGTCTACAGTCGGGTTGAAATCAAAACCTAAAATGTTGCCGGCAATAACCGGACTGAATGCAGCTGCACCAACTGCAGTTGCTGCGCCTGTACTTACATTAATTGTATATAACCTGCTGCTGCTGCCAATGGCGTACAACTGGCCGGTTGCCGGACGGAAATCGATACCAAGCAGCGACTCGCCGCTTGCCAAACCACTAACGCTCACCTGAGCAAGGACCTGGTTTGTGTTCTGACCGTTAAAACGCATGATTTTATTATCCGTGCTGAGGCCGTAAAATGTAACGTCGGGTCCCATCAGCATGTCGTCGCCGTCGCGGTTTTTCTTACAGGCAGAAAACAAAATGATTAAGGCCAGAATGGCTGTAGCCCGGAATAGGTTCGTATTTTTTAACATGGTTGAATATTCTAAAGGTTATCTGAAAAAGTTGAGAAGGGATTTTTTGGTGTTATGCAGCGAAGTCCGGCGGTCGTTCGGGGGCACGTAGCCAGGCCTCGCAAACAGTACCGTTGTGGAGCCGCCCATAAGCAGCACTGTCTGCTGCTGAAATGTTTGGGTGATCTGACTCGATAACGAGATATTCAGTGACCTCGATCTTCTTTTTAGCATCAGATTTCTCGGGGGCATCAGGTTTCTCAGTCTTCCCGCTCTCTTCTTTTTCCATAGCGGGTAAACCCGCGGCAACCGGCTGTATCGTTCCGGCAGCTTTGATAAGCATACAGCAGAGCAGCAGAAATGTAATGCAAAGATTTGCCGTTTTCAAGGGTTTCGCGGGTTTTTAGTAATCCCATATACGAACGGCCTTTCTAAACGGATTTACGAAAATCGAAAATATAACCAGTCTGTTGGATTTTTACCGGGATCCCCTGTAAACCATTAATATATCATCTGGAAAAATAAGAGATATTCACAAAAAAACCGCCCCATGATATCATGAGGCGGCTTATTATGTTTTAAAATAGCTCTTAAGCAGTCTTGCCCGGATACACCTTCAAAGCTGCTTCGAGACAGTCCATCGCTTTGTTCAGGTCGCCGGTGTTCAAAACGTAGGCCATGCGCACTTCGTTGCTGCCTGAACCTGCTGTTGAGTAAAACCCGGTAGCCGGTGCCATCATGACAGTTTGATTTTGGTGTTCGAATTCTTCCAGCATCCATTGGCAAAAGGCGTCGGCGTTATCGATTGGCAGTTTGGCTACCACGTAGAACGCGCCGCCCGGGTTCGGACAAAATACGCCTTCCATCGCGTTCAGCCGGTTTACCAGGGTATCCCGACGGAGGGTGTATTCGGTATTTACAGCCTCGAAATAACTGTCAGGTGTGTCCACAGCGGCTGCACCGGCCAGTTGTTCAACCATCCCCGGACTCAGTCTTGCCTGTGCAAACTTTAAGCCGCTGGAAATAACCGATTTGTTCTTTGTAATCAGGCAGCCAAGCCGCGCACCGCAGGCACTGTAACGTTTGGAAACCGTATCCATCACCACCACATTTTCATCCAGTCCGTCGAGGTGCATAGGCGACACAAATTCGCGCCCATCGTAACAAAATTCCCGGTAGGCTTCGTCAGAAAAAAGGAACAGGTCGTATTTCAGGCAAAGTGATTTCAGGGCTTCAAGTTCTTCGCGGGAATAGAGGTACCCGGTCGGATTGTTCGGGTTACAGATGATGATCGCTTTTGTTTTTGGCGTAATCAGCTTTTCAAACTCAGCTATCGGCGGCAGCGCGAAGCCGTTCTCAATATAAGACAGAATCGGTTTGACCACAACATTACTCATGCAGGCAAAACCATTATAATTGGCGTAAAACGGCTCGGGAATAATGATCTCGTCGCCTTCGTTTACGCAAGTCTGCATCGCGATTGTTATCGCTTCAGAACCGCCTACGGTGACAAGGATATCTTCCGGCGTAATGCCGTAGCCCAGCTTATTATAGTATTCGGTAAGTTTTTGGCGGTAGGCGAGGGTTCCTTCCGAAGGCGTGTATGCCCAGACATTAAAATCAATGTTTTTGATGGCGTTAAGCATGCCCTCGGGCGTTGCGATATCGGGCTGACCTATATTCAGGTGGTAAACCTGACGACCCAGCCTTTTAGCCTGGTCTGCAAAAGGAGTTAGTTTCCTGATGGGTGATGCGGGCATCTGAAGCCCTTTGTCTGAGATTTTTGGCATGCGCAAAAATAAAAAAACCCGGCTATATTGGCCGGGCTTTCTCAGATTCTTTATGATTAGCGGCTTGCGCTTACCGTTTCTCCTTTTATGTAAAGCACTTTTATCGGTGTTTTTGCATTCGAGCTGACAGTTACGGTCTTTGCAAACTGCTGCGGATCGCCGGCGGCGTTATACGTTACCGAAATGGTTCCTGTTTCCCCTTTTTTTACCGGTGTCGTTGCAAATGTCGGCTTGGTACAGCCGCAGGTGGCTTCGGCATTTTTGATGATCAGCGGTTCATCGCCGATATTGGTAAACTTGAAAACATGTGTAACAGGTTTATTGGCAGGAATTTTACCAAAATCAAATGTTTCTTCGACGAACTTAAATTCGGCCGGTTTACTTTGCGCATGCGCGGCAGCGCCGATTCCGATAACGAATGCAAGGGCTAGAATGATCTTTTTCATGGATCTGTGTGTGTTTGAGTGAATTGCTGCAGACTTATCAAGGACGGGCAACTTGTATAATGGCGCCGCCAATCTCTTTGATTCTGTGTCTGATAGCAAAATTAGTACTTTCAGCTACATTTCAAAAAGCATTCCAAATATATATTGTTACATGAGCGAGGAAGAGGCAATTTTATTATTTCTTATCTTTGCCCCCTAACCGTTAGCGTATGATGCCAACCAATAAAGTTGTGACCAACCCGATTGATGCTTCAGAACTAAGCTTTGACGACTTCAAAAAAATCATTATAGCAGACTATAAGATCGCCTTTGAAAGCCGGCAAGCCAGTCTTCTCGGCCGTAAGGAAGTACTCACGGGAAAGGCGAAATTCGGCATCTTTGGCGACGGCAAGGAAGTTCCGCAGATCGCTATGGCAAAGGCCTTTAAAAAGGGCGACTGGCGTGCGGGTTATTACCGCGACCAGACTTTTGCCTTTGCATCCGGAATTTCGACCATCAAAGAATTTTTTGCACAGCTTTATGCCAACCCGGATGTAGAAAAAGACCCTGCATCAGCCGGCAGGCAAATGAATTGTCATTTTGCCACCCGTTCCATCAATCCTGATGGCAGCTGGAATGACCTGACCGGAATAAAAAACTCCTCATCAGATATTTCAACGACCGGCGGCCATATGGCACGCCTTGTCGGACTGGCTTATGCGTCCAAACTCTACCGCCAGAATCCGGAGCTGAATTATCTGAAAAACTTTTCGGTAAACGGCAATGAGGTCGCTTTTGGCACAATTGGTAATGCGTCTACTTCAGAAGGCATCTTTTTTGAGGCTTTCAATGCTGCCGGTGTGTTGCAGATTCCGATGGCTATTTCTGTCTGGGATGATGCCTATGGCATCTCGGTGCCGGCAAAATACCAGACCACAAAAGAGAATATCTCAGAAATACTGAAGGGCTTTCAGCGTGACGAGCATCATGCCGGGTACGAAATTTTCCGCGTCCGCGGATGGGACTATCCCGCGCTTTGTGAAGCTTATGAGAAAGCGATCCAGATCTGCCGCGATGAGCATGTGCCTGTTCTGATCCATGTAACCGAAGTTACGCAGCCGCAGGGGCATTCAACATCCGGTTCGCACGAGCGTTATAAAACCAAAGAGCGCCTGGATTGGGAGCGTGAATACGACTGCCTGGTACAAATGCGTAAGTGGATGCTGGAATCGGCCATCACAACAGAACAGGAACTGCAGGCGCTTGAAACTGAAGCAAAAAAATATGTACGCGACTGCCAGCGGGAAGCCTGGAATGACTTTTTGAGTGGTGTGCGGGCAGAACACAAGGCTATGGTACTTATGATCCATAACCTGGCGAAAGGTCACGCCCAGCTTGTAAAGGTAGGGGCGCAGTTGGCTTCCATGCCCGATGCAACGCGCAAAGACATCGTATCTGCAGCCAGAAAAGCACTGCGGCTTACCGCCGGAAAAGATTCTGATGAACGCCAAACGCTGCTGGACTGGTACGAAGCTCAGGCGCCGCATAATCACGACCTCTATAACTCAAAACTCTTTACGGATGGCAATGAGCGCCCGGCGCTGATTCCCGAAGTGGCTGCAACTTATGACGCTACGCCAAAAGTGATCGATGGAAGGGAAATTCTGAATGCCTGTTTTGATGCGAATTTCGAACGCGACCCCAGGCTCGTCGCCTTTGGCGAGGATCTGGGCAATATCGGCGATGTAAACCAGGGGTTTGCCGGTCTGCAGGCCAAATTCGGCGAACTGCGTGTTACAGATACGGGCATTCGCGAGATGACGATCATGGGGCAAGGCATTGGCCTGGCCATGCGTGGTCTGCGCCCTATTGCAGAAATCCAGTACCTCGACTACCTGCTGTTTGCCCTGAATGTTCTTAGCGATGACCTGGCCAGCCTTTCGTACCGGACAAAAGGCGGTCAGAAGGCGCCCGTCATTATCCGCACGCGCGGGCACCGGCTGGAAGGAATCTGGCATTCCGGATCGCCGATTCAGATGATGCTGGGATCACTTCGCGGCTTGCACCTTTGCGTGCCACGCAACATGGTACAGGCAGCCGGTCTCTACAATACGCTGTTTCGTGCAGATGAACCTGCAATCGTTATTGAATGTCTGAACGGCTACCGCCTGAAGGAACAGCTGCCCGAAAATGTCGGCGAGTTTACCATCCCGCTGGGCAAGGCAGAAATACTGAAAGAAGGTACTGACCTGACCATCGTTTCTTACGGTTCCACTTTACGTATTGTTCAGGAAGCGGCAGAGGAACTTGCGGCTATGGACATTTTAGTCGAAATCGTCGATCCGCAGACATTGCTGCCTTTTGATATTGATCATCTTTGTGCCGCCTCACTCAGAAAAACCAACAAACTGCTTGTGGTAGACGAGGATGTTCCCGGTGGTGCTTCCGCCTATATTTTGCAGAAGGTGCTGGAAGAGCAGGGCGGATATTACCATCTTGACGGCCAGCCGCGTACGCTGACTGCAAAAGCGCACCGTCCGCCATACGGCTCAGACGGCGACTACTTCAGCAAACCTTCGGTTGATGATGTCGTTGAGATTGTGTATGAGATGATGCATGAGGCAAACCCCGGAAGGTTTCCGAAGATATACTGATTAGAGTTTCTTCGATATCTGAGATGTGAGATTTGAGTCTTGAGACCTGTATTAGTACATAGGTATTCGTATTTCGTATTTAGACGTGGCGCAAAACCCCTCAGCCGGTTATGCGTATTGCGGGTTAGGCGCCGTGGTCTTTCATCCTTTTTCCTTTTTCCTTGATCTCGTTGAGGGGTTAGGCGCCGTGGTCTTTCATCTTTTTTCCTTTTTCTTTGATCTCAATTTGACTCATGATTCATGGCTCTTGGTTCCCCTTGAAGTCATCCAAACAAAGCGTAGCGGCGGAAGGATCTAACTCGGGATCATAAGTTAGATTCTTCGCTCCGCTCTGAATGACCCGTAGGGGAATCGCCTGGAGTGGAGCCAATGGATTTCGGTAGATTTGAAATGCGAGATTTGAGAGTACTAGTACATAGGTATTCGTATTTCGTATTAAGACGTGGCGCAAAACCCCTCAGCAGGTTATGCGTATTGCGGGTTAGGCGCCTCGGTCTTTCATCCTTTTTCCTTTTTCTTTAATCCCATTGAGGTCCTGACTCATGATTCATGGCTCTTGGTTCCCCTTGAAGTCATCCAGACAGAGCGTAGCGGCGGAAGGATCTAACTCGGATCACAAGTTAGATTCTTCGCTACGCTCTGAATGACCCGTGGGGGAATCGCCAGGCATGAAGCCAATGGATTTAGGTAGATTTGAAATGCGAGATTTGAGTCCTGAGACGTGTACTAGTACATAGGTATTCGTATTTCGTATTAAGACGTGGCGCAAAAACCCCTCAGCCCATTATGCGTATTGCGGGTTAGGCGCCGTGGTCTTTCATCTTTTTTCTTTGATCTCATTGAGGGTCCTGACTCATGATTCATGGCTCTTGGTTCCCCTTGAAGTCATCCAGACAGAGCGTAGCGGCGGAAGGATCTAACTCGGGATCATAAGTTAGATTCTTCGCTACGCTCTGAATGACCCGTGGGGGAATCGCCAGGCATGAAGCCAATGGATTTAGGTAGATTTGAAATGCGAGATTTGAGTCCTGAGACGTGTACTAGTACATAGGTATTCGTATTTCGTATTAAGACGTGGCGCAAAAACCCCTCAGCCCATTATGCGTATTGCGGGTTAGGCGCCGTGGTCTTTCATCTTTTTTCCTTTTTCTTTGATCTCATTGAGGTCCTGACTCATGATTCATGGCTCTTGGTTCCCCTTGAAGTCATCCAGACAGAGCGGAGCGGCGGAAGGATCTAACTCGGGATCACAAGTTAGATTCTACGCTACGCTCTGAATGACCCGTGGGTGAATCGCCAGGGATGAATCTAATGGATTTCGGTAGATTTGAAATGCGAGATTTGAGTCCTGAGCCGTGTACTAGTACATAGGTATTCGTATTTCGTATTTAGACGTGGTGCAAAACCCCTCAGCCGGTTATGCGTATTGCGGGTTAGGCGCCGTGGTCTTTCATCTTGGTTCCTTTTTCTTTGATCTCCTGTCATGGCTCGTGGTTCCTGATTCCAACTATTACGCACGAAGTTTTTTACTCTTTCTTTTTCCCTGCGTAATTTTTCTCACCTGCAGGCACGTTAATTTTTAGATTGTTTTCGGCAGGAGGCACGGGGCACTGGTAACCTCCGCTGTAGGCACAGTATGGATTGTAAGCCTTATTGAAGTCGATAACGATGGTGTTACCGATGATATCTTTCATGGAAAGGTCTATATATCGTCCGCCGGTGTACGTTTCGCTGCCGTTGGTCTGATCGGTAAAAGGAAGAAACAGATAATCCTTGTAAATAGGGTTATTGAGCAGTGAAACGCTTTTGTACAAGACCAGTTTTTGTCTCTGACCATGTAAACTAAATTCAAGAACGCCGTAGCGGATAAAATCCTTGCTGCTGCCGTCAAACGTAGGCATTTTAAATGTTACCGGGTTTTCCAGCGGTAGGAAAACAGCCTTGACCCGGTAACTGCTGTCGGCCGGGAAAAAGCGTAGCAAGGCTAAGTCTTCCTTTTTCAAAGGAGAATGACTGTCTGTAAGAAAAGCTTGCTTATAGGCTGTCCGGTGATCTTCTGTCTGCTGCATAAAGTTTTGCGCCCGGGTAATGAAGCCGGACAGCAGCAGTAGAATCAAAGTAAGGCAACGTGCGATCATCTATTATTCAGAAAAATAAGATTTACTGATAGCTTTCTGCCTTAGCAAATGATCTGCAAGCACCAGTGCCGCCATCGCCTCAACAATAACGACGGCGCGCGGTACCACGCATGGATCATGGCGGCCTTTACCTTTTATTTCTGAGGCCTCACCTTTTGCGTTGATGGTCTGCTGGTTATGCATGATGGTTGCAACCGGCTTAAAGGCAACCGTGAAATTAATGTCCATTCCGTTTGAGATACCACCGAGAATACCGCCTGCGTGGTTTGTTACCGAACGGTAGCCGCCTCCGGGTTGCGGGATGTCATTGTGTTCAGAGCCCCGCATTTCTGTGGCAGCAAATCCTGATCCGTAAGCAAAGCCGTGTACAGCGTTAATGCTGAGCATCGCCTTGCCGAGATCTGCATGCAGTTTGTCAAAAACCGGTTCACCCAGGCCTACAGGGCAGTTGCGCACCACGCAGGAGACCTGTCCGCCAATCGTATCGCCATCCTTACGTACGGAATCGATCAGGTCGATCATTTCGTTAGCCGTAGCAGGATCCGCACAACGCACAATGTTGTCCTCGCGAATGGCAAACAGCTCATCGAGCTGCCGGTCGGCCAGGTTTGGTGCGTAGATTTTCCCCACTGATGACACATGCGCAAATATGCCAATGCCATGTTGTTTGAGAACCAGTTTAGCTACGGCTCCGGCAGCAACGCGGGCAGCGGTTTCACGGGCCGATGACCTGCCGCCGCCGCGGTGGTCGCGGATGCCGTATTTTGCATCGTAAACATAATCTGCATGCGAAGGCCTGTATACGTCTATGTTATGGCCATAATCCTTCGAACGCTGATCCTCATTCGGGATCAGCAAGGCGATCGGCGTTCCTGTGCTTTTGCCCTCAAATATTCCCGACAGAATCTGAACCGTGTCGCTCTCTTTACGCTGTGTTGTAATTTTTGATTGTCCAGGCTTGCGTTTGTCGAGCTCTGACTGAATAAATTCCAGGTCGAGGTCAATATTTGGCGGACAGCCATCGATAACTACGCCGATTGCTGTTCCGTGCGATTCGCCAAAGGTGCTTGTTCTAAAAAGTTGCCCGAAGGTGTTTCCTGCCATTTTATGTTTCCATGCTCCGGCTGTATGCTTTGCCGGAAAGTGTTCGATTAATTAAATTCCGCCTGTAATGCCTTTACACCAAAACCCGCCTGTTCAAGGTGCAGCCAGAAATCGGGGTAAGACTTCGCAACGACCTCGGCATCTTCAATCTCTACTTCATCAACCAGCAGTGCAAGCGGGGCAAAAGCCATCGCCATGCGGTGATCCTCATATGTTTTTACGAAAATGCGCTTGGGAAAATGAAGGTTGTCGCAGTTTAATGTATATACCTGGTTTTCTTCGGTAAGTGTTACACCCAATTGGGCAAGTTCATTCTGAAGTGCGGCAATGCGGTCAGTTTCTTTGATTTTAAGCGTTTCAAGACCGGTGAACGAAAGGTTCTGACCAAGCGCGGCAGCGCATACAATGATGGTTTGCGCCAGATCCGGACAATCTTTCAGGTTCAGCGTGGCTGAGGGCCAGCTTCTCTCATCGCGTGCCAGCGCAATTCCGCCCGCAACGGTTTGTGTCTGCACGCCAAAATCTTTCATTATGCTTCTGATCCGGCTATCGCCCTGCAAACTGCTTTCGCGCAGCGCCGGAAGTTCGATTGCTGCATTTTCCGCAAGCGCGGCAATACTGTACCAATAAGAAGCGGCGCTCCAGTCGGGCTCAACAGTCAGGGTCGTTTCCCCGAAGTTTTGCTGTTTGATGGAAATTGTGTTGCCGTTCCATTCATGTGTAATACCTGCTTCTGCCAGCATATCAAGCGTCATCTGCACATAGGGGCGTGAGGTCAGCTCACCTTTGATACGGAGCTCAAGACCCTGCGGCAGCACTGCTGCAACCATCAGTAAGGCAGAAATATACTGGCTGCTGATGTCGCCTGCGATTTCAACAGAACCAGCCGTTTGTTCGAATCCGCCGTCAATATCAAGAGGGGGGAAGCCTTCCTGTCCGGCGTAGCCGATCTTCGCACCGATTGCATGGAGCGCGTCGACCAGGATGCCGATAGGCCGTTGCTTCATCCGCTCTGTTCCCGTCAGATGAAAGCTGCCTGGAAGTACAGCCAGGTAGGCGGTTAAAAAACGCATGGCTGTTCCGGCGGGGCCGACATCTACCTGCGCTCGCTCATCTGTACCCTGCACTGCAAGTTCTGAAAGAATCCGGTTTAAAGTAACCGTGTCGGCGGCATTTGAGTGGTTGTCTACCCTGACGAGGCCCCTGCTAAGCGCACTGATAACCAGGGCACGGTTGCACTCACTTTTTGAACCGGTGAGTGCAATCCTTGCCTGTATGTTTTTGGCCCCGCTAAAAGAGACCAGCACATTTTTACTCATGTTTATGCTTTTACTTCGGCGTGAGATTCTGCTGCAATTCCCGCTTCTGCTTTTCCTGCATTCATGATCTCAGTTTGTTTGCGGATTGATTCGCTGTGCACCAGCTCAAGGAATTTTTCAACAAAACCAGTATCAAGTTTAAGCGCTTTTGCAAAGGCTGTACCTTTTTTAATAATCTCATCCCAACGGTTAACCTGAAGAATGGTCACCTGGTTATCGCGCTTAAATTCGCCGATCTTTTGAACAATAGACATACGTTCGCCGAGTTTCTGCAACATCAGGTCGTCGATTTTGTCAATCTGCTTGCGCAGTTCTGCCAACTGATCTACAAATACCTCGTTGTTTGATTCCGGTTCGCGAACAGTCAACCTGTCTACAAGTTCGGCCAGGGCAGCAGGAGTCACCTGTTGTTTTGCATCTGTCCAGGCAACTGAAGGATCAACGTGCGATTCGATCATAAGCCCTTGCATATCAAGGTCAAGTGCCTTTTGCGCAATGTAAGGGATCAGTTCGCGGTTACCGCAGATATGGCTTGGGTCATTGATGATCGGAAGTTCAGGGCAAAGCGTTTTAAGCTGAATAGCCATTTCCCACATCGGTTCGTTACGGAAAGAGCTTTTCTCGAATGAAGAGAAGCCGCGGTGAATAGCGCCAAGTTTTGTAATACCTGCTTTGTTGATGCGTTCAAGCGCGCCGATCCACAACTGCAGATCAGGGTTTACAGGGTTTTTCACAAGTACCGGGATGTCTACACCCTGCAGGGCATCGGCAATTTCCTGAACAGTGAATGGGTTTACGGTAGAACGTGCACCGATCCACAATACGTCGACACCGGCAGCCAGGGCCTCTTCAACGTGTTTTGCATTGGCCACCTCAACCGCGGTTGGCAAGCCTGTTTCCTGTTTCGCACGGTTCAGCCACTCAAGACCCACACTGCCGATACCTTCAAATTCACCCGGACGGGTACGTGGTTTCCAGATACCTGCACGCAATACAGACACCTTGCCGGTTGCGGCAAGCAGGTGAGCGGTGGTTAGCAGCTGCTCTTCAGTTTCGGCACTGCAAGGTCCTGAAATCAGGAGCGGTTCGTTGTTCGTGTTCAACCAGGTGTTCAGCGGTTGGATGTTCAATTGTAATTTCATATGATTTGTAGTAAGGCCCGGGGGCAAGGTTTTTAACTTTTAACTTTTAACTTTTAACTTTCAACTTTTCACTTAGTACTTACTATTTAGTACTTCCATCAAACTCCATCATTTCGCTCATACTCACCCATGATGTTAAAGTTCACAGTGAATTTAAGCGTACGGCGGATGGCATTTTCATACTTTTCAAGATCTGTCCATTCCATGTCTACATAGAAGTAGTATTCATTTCTTTTACCAAGTACCGGCATTGATTGGATTTTGGTCAGGTTCACTTCATTCTCGGCAAAGATGTTCAGCACACGTGCCAGTGCTCCGGCCGTGTTGCCTACCTGGAAACAGATTGAGGCTTTATTGATCTCTTTATTCTGGTCTGACTTGTCTTTCTGAAGGATGAGAAAACGGGTGTAGTTCTTTTTATTTGATTCGATGCGTCTTTCAAGCACATTTAATCCGTAAAGTTCTGCAGCGAGCATGTTGGCAATGGCAACCGTATCGGTCAGTTGCTCATCGCGGATGCGTTTTGCGCAGGCTGCCGTATCAACACTTTCTACTACTTTGAGGTGCGGAAACTCGTCGAAGAAATCGACACACTGACGGATGGCAATGGGGTGGGAGGTAACGGTCTTTACATCCTCAAACTTTACACCCGGCAAAGCAAGCAGGTGCAGCTGGATCGGCAGGTAAACTTCGCCAACTACAGCAAAATTGTATTCCCTGATCAGCGTGTAGTTTGGCAGCAAACTTCCTGCAATTGAGTTTTCGATCGCCATTACCACAAAGTCGGCCTCACCTTTCTCAAGATGCTCGCAGGTGCGCTTAAAGGAGTCGCACTCAATCGTTTGAATGTCTTTGCCGAAAAATTTGAAGGCCGCTTCTTCATGGAAGGAAGCTTTGATACCCTGGATCGCTACACGCGCTTGTTTTTTCATTTTGCTGGTAAAAAATCACAAAAAAAAGTCCCGGCTTTTGGCCGGGACTTTCGTATACATTTTATCTTTTTATGCAGATGTTTAGTACATATTAGTCCCGGCTCTTACTGAAGTAGTAAAAGTAACCAAACCAATATGTATATGTTGTTCTCATTTTTAATTCTGTGCTGGCAAATGTAGCAACAAAATTTAATTTGTCAAGATGAAAATAAAAAAATTATTTTTTGGTTTCCTGCTCCTGTAATTCTCTTTGCAGAACTTTTGCAATCTGTGACCGCCCGTCGTGGCTCCAGCCTGGTGGATTCAGCAGGTACCGGAGCTTATCGCTCCAGCCGGGCGCCGTCTTCATATCTTTTGCCAGCGCCACAAATTCATGAAAGATCACATTGACCGGACCAGTGTCATCAGGCTGTTTGGTCAGGCCATAATGAATTTCTTCGTCGGGCAGTTCTTCCTGGAACGTCCCGAACCAGCGGTCCCAAAGAATAAAAATCATTCCCATGTTCTTGTCCAGGTACCGGATGTTGCTGGCATGATGCACACGGTGGTGTGAGGGCGTTACGAAGATATATTCGATAACGGGGTGGAGTTTTCCGACTGTCTGCGTGTGCACCAGGTTGCCGTAGATCTGTGTGATCATATAGGCAAACAGGATGTCTATGGCCGTAAAGCCAAAAAACGCCAGTGGCAGATAAAAGAAAACCCTGTACACAGGCTCAAACACGGTAGACCGGAAGCCGATAGTCAGGTTAAACTGCTCTGAAGAGTGATGTGTGACGTGCATAGCCCAGAACAGCCGCACATAATGCCCCGTTGTATGCAGCACCCAGTAAAAGAAATCCTGCAGTACGATCAGCACGATCCAGTAAACTACCGGATTGCTGATTTGAAAAACGCGAAAGCCATAAACATGATCGAGCAAAAAAAAGGTTGCCGTCTTCATGCCGAGGTTAATCACAAACGCTACCCCCATCAGGTACAGGTTGGTCAGCGTGTCTTTCCGCGAATAGAGCTTGCGGTCGTGTACATAACTGAAGTACATTTCAACGAGCGTGGTCACGAAGATAAGTCCAAACAAATAAAGAAGGGTCTCTGAGCGGACGGTGTTGTTCATCGTTTTTTAGGGATGTTGGTTATAATAGTTAAAGGCGCCGATGATCTTGTCGATTTCGGTTGCATGGTTATACGTACATTTGCCAGGCTTTTCGAGCGTGGAAAACAGGATCTTTCCGTCTTCGTTTTTCTTGTCGCTTTGCATCAGTGCGATAAGCTCATCGTAAGCGGCTTCAGGTATTTGCCTGTGCGGATACAGGCGGGAAAAAGCAGCGGTTACCTCGTTCAGGTCTGCCTCAGAAAAACTGTCATGCTCAAGGGAAAGCCAGGCTTCGCAGACCATACCGGCGGCTATTGCCTCGCCGTGTGTGAGCGGGTTTTTGCCTTCAGCAAGAAAATAGGTCTCAATCGCATGACCAATGGTATGCCCGTAATTGAGTATTTTCCTGAGGCCTTTTTCTTTGGGATCTTCGGTTACAACCTCATTCTTTATTTCTACTGAACGGTAGATCTGCCGGGCTGTAACCGCCTCGGGCTGCTGGATTTTCAGTTCATCAAAATACGCTTTATCGGCGATCAGGCCATGCTTGAGCATTTCGGCGTAGCCGGACAGGAGCTCGCGCTCAGACAAGGTTTTCAGAAATGCAGTTTCGATAAAAACCGCCTGCGGCAGACTGAAAGTACCGACCATGTTTTTTACGTTGTCGATATCGATTCCGGTTTTGCCGCCTACCGAGGCGTCTACCTGCGAGAGCAGCGTAGTCGGGATATTGACGAAGTCAATTCCGCGCTTATACGTAGATGCAACGAACCCGCCCATATCTGTAATGATGCCGCCGCCAAGGTTGATAAGCAGGCTTTTGCGGTCTGCTTCAAAATCAAGCAGCGTTTTCCAGATTCCGATGCAAAAGTCGATATTCTTGTTTTCCTCACCCGGATCGGTTTCGATCAGATCGAAGCCGTTAAAGTCATCCAGCATTTCGCGAAAAAGCGGAAGACAGTGTTCTGAGGTGTTGATGTCTGTCAGTACAAAGATCTTACTGTACTTGTTTGCGTCCAGCAAGTCAAGCAGGGGTTTCAGGCCTGATTCAAAATGAATCTGGTGCCCTGAACTGTTAATTGGTTTCATATAGTCTGGGGACGATGTCCCTTATCGGTTTTTTTGTAATCAGACCACGCGAATCTGCCGGCCGTTAAATTCGATCACGTCACCGCGGCGCACTTTAAGGCGCTTGCGGTAATCTGTCTGGCCATTGTATTTCACAAGTCCGTCTTCAACAACGAGTTGAGCTTCGCCGCCGCTCCCTACCAGTGCACAGGCTTTAAGCAGCTGGATCATGGGGATAAATTCACCTTCTAATTTGAACTCGTTCATCGCCGGCAA
The DNA here is from genome assembly GCF_004138205.1 of Pedobacter sp. SYP-B3415. Classification (GTDB taxonomy): domain Bacteria; phylum Bacteroidota; class Bacteroidia; order Sphingobacteriales; family Sphingobacteriaceae; genus Pedobacter. The sequence continues at coordinate 121,880 of NZ_RXNQ01000035.1, read as the reverse complement.
ATTTACAATTATTTGTAAAGTCAATGAATTTAGAAGCCCCGGATTTCATATTTTTGCACTCGTTTGATAATTGTACCCCTTTATATGGAGATTTCGCCGGAGAGACTGCCCGATTTTAACAATACCGAAATTGCTTTTCAATCAAAGAACAACACAGAGCTGAAAAAAGCGTACTGGTTATTTCGTATGATCGGAAGCAATTTTCTGACGAAAATTGGTCCGCCGATCACCAACTTTTTTCTTGATATCGGATTACCGATCCAGGGGATGATCAAATCGACCATTTTTGAACAGTTCTGTGGCGGTGAGACGATCGCCGAATGTGAGCATGCCATAGCCAAGTTACATGCAGGCAACGTAGGGACGATCCTCGACTACTCGGTAGAGGGTGAGGACGAGGAACAGGTGTTTGATGAGACCTGTCGCGAAATCATCCGTACCATCGAAACGGCTGCTGACGACAAACGCATTCCGATTACGGTGTTCAAAGTGACCGGAATAGGCAGGTTTGGCCTGCTGGAAAAACTTGATGCAAAAAAGGAACTGACCGCACGCGAAAAGGAAGAATTTGCCAAGGTACGGGCCCGCTGCGAAAAGATCTGCCATACGGCTTTCGAAAAAGGCGTTCCGGTGATGATTGATGCGGAAGAAACGTGGATTCAGGATACGATCGACGAACTGGCTATCGATATGATGCGAAAATTTAACCGTAGCCGGGCTATTGTATACAATACGTACCAGATGTATCGCCATGATAAGCTGGCCGACATGAAAGCCGATCACCTGATTGCCCGGGATGCCGGTTTTATACTCGGCGTAAAGATGGTTCGCGGGGCCTATATGGAAAAGGAACGGAAACGTGCTGAACAAATGGGTTATCCATCGCCCATACAGCCCGATAAAAACGCTTCTGACCGCGATTACGACGATTCACTTCGCTATTGTGTTGACAACCTGGAGCAGATCGCTTTTGTGGCAGGCACCCATAATGAGGACAGCTGCCGGCTGCTGACCTACCTGTTGCAGGAGAAAAATGTACCGCACAACCACCCGCACGTCTTCTTTTCACAGCTGCTTGGTATGAGCGATAACCTGAGTTTTAATCTGGCAAACTCTGCCTATAATGTAGCTAAGTATGTTCCGTATGGTCCGGTAAAATCGGTCATGCCGTACCTGTTCAGAAGAGCGCAGGAAAACACTTCTGTTGCCGGCCAAACTGGCCGTGAACTTACGCTGATTGAGCGGGAGCTGAAGAGGCGGAGGGGATAGTTTTTAAATTCTGGACCATGTAGCAATGTTGTCCATTAAAAATTTGCAGACCAAAACAAGATCCTTCTGAACATGCGCAAAGCAGTATTTACCTGAGTCTTCTAAAGCAAGCCCCTTGAATTGTATGTTTGTGGGTTTTACGTCCAGGCCGTGGTTTTAACGAGAGTTTTGCCTGATTACTGCCAATGAGAGCTGCGGGCCGGGGCAACGCTGTCCCCGGACAAACATGAACGTGAACGTGAATCAGACTAAAGATTAAGGCTTCTCTTTACCAGTGTGAAAAGGCTGTTTGCCGGTTAAAAGATCATAAAACAAGATAAAATCGCTCGCGAGGCTATACAGCGGATATTGAAAGGTAGCCGGTTTGTTTTTCTCAAAGAAGTAATGCCCCACCCAGGCGAAGCCATAACCCAAAACCGGAACGGCTACGAAAAATCGCCAGTCGTGAAAAAGGAAGCCGGCAAAAGCGCTCATTAACAGCAAGGCCGTACCGGTAAAATGCAGGATCCGGGATGTAGAATTTGCATGTTCGGTAAGATAAAATGGATAAAATTCCTGGAGCGACCGGTATTTCTTTTTTGTCATAGCTAATCTGTTGCCTTGCATCTGCAAATATAAGGCGTAATAGGGGTAAAATGCGCGGCGCATAAAAAAAGCGGAAAACGGACACTTACATCCATTTCCCGCCATCTAAATTAACGCTCTCGGATATATAACGGCACCGGGGGAAGCGTATTGTACCCGCAGTGTTTTTTTATTTTTTGCCTGCCCCCCCTGTTCAGGCATAAAAGCCGGCGTTTGGCCTTTTTATTTAACTTTGTGCGCCGCCTGGCATTCTGAATGCAGGACCGGAAACTAACTTTTTAATCAGCAACTGTGGGTAGAGCCATCAGGAGAGCCGGCCTCTCGACTTTTCTTGGAGAATATTTTTTAGATGCCCTGCGCCACACGCTTTCTATTGTTCTGCCGGTCTGGTTTCTGCTCGATACGGGAAAAGCGGTCTATCTGCCTTTCGGCCTTGGTATTTTGCTGATTGGTCTCACCGATCTGCCGGGCACCGTCCGCGACAAACTGCGAACCGCGATCTGGAGTCTCGGTACCCTGGCTGTAGCGGCCCTGACACTGGCATTTTCGCTGCCGCACTGGTGGGCCATGCAGGTGTTCTGGATTGCCGGAAGTTTTGTACTCTGTCTGTTTGGTGCGGGCGGAACACGATTGGGGCTGGTTGGGACAATGTGCCTGATCCTCGCTATTTTCATTTACGGATTATCGCCCAATGATCCGCTGACCTTTACCTTCTGGATTTTTCTAGGTGCCTTGTGGTACCATGCGCTGAGTGTGCTGCAGGTGCTGATTTTTCCGTTCAGGTCCCTGAAACAGGCGCTATTTGAGTGTCTTGATGCAAGCGCAGCCCTGCTTTCTGCTAAATCGCTTTGTTATGATACGCAGACCAGTCTAGCTGAGGCTTATAGTGAAACGGTTGAAGCGCAGCGCCGGCTGGCGATGAAACAGGAACAGGTACGGCACCTGTTGCTGTCAGATCCAAAAATAAAGCATGCACAAAGCGGGAAAGGCGAGTACTGGCTGCATATGGGGCTGGCAGTTATGGAGCTGTTTGAACAGATCAATGCCATCCATTTCGACTACGATCACCTGCGGAATGTGCTTGACGGGGAAACCTTACATCGCTTATCGAGGCTGATACACCGCCTGTCGCGGATTACCGCGAAGCTCGCTTTGGCTTCATTGTTCCGGACTGCCCAGTCAGAGAAAAATATAGCGCGCGAGCTTGATAAGGTCATGCTCCAGTTGCAGGTCATTGCCAATGCGCAGCACAGCAGTTTGCCCGGGTCAGCAGGCGCAGTGCCCGAAATTTTGAATAATGCTGAAGCGATCGTTCTCTTATTGGGACGGCTAAGCCGCCGGGATCAACAACTGCTTATGCCTGACATAAATCCTTATGCGTTTTTGCCGCAGACGGGGTTTAAATGGGCGGGACTTTCGTCGGCCGTTAAAACGTACCGTTCACAATGGCGTTATGCCTTGCGGATAGCGATCGTGTTTGGCCTTCTGTGGCTGCCGGTTTCGGTTTTTCATTTCGGAAATTACGGATACTGGATTTTTCTCACGGTTATCGTGGTATCGCGGCCAAACTTCGGCCAAAGCTGGCAGCGTAACCTGCAGCGGGTTTGGGGTACACTCGCCGGGCTTTCGATTGGCGTACTGACCTGGTATGTCCTCGCTGGGACGGTTTGGACATGGATCATGGCCAGCATTTTTTTGTTCGGATTTTTCTGGCTGCAACGCTCCCGGTATGGGTTCGCGGTGGCAAGCATATCGGCAGCGGTCGTGCTGCTCTTTGCGGGTGAACAGGGGATTTCTTTTGCACTGGTCGCCGAGCGACTTCTTGACACGTTAATCGGCTGCGGTGCAGCATTGGTTGCCGCTTATCTTTTTCCGGTTTGGGAACGCAGACGACTGCGGATTCTTATCGGGCTACTGGTGCAAAAACAGCTCGACTACCTGCAGGCAATTACCCGTTTCACAGGAGAAGCCGGCGACCTGACACGGTTGCGGCTGGCCAGAAAGGCAGCGTCGGCTTCGGTAGCCACTTACGCTGATGCCATTGCGCAGGCACTGGTAGAGCCTGGTCACCGCCGTCTCGATGTCCCGCTGCTGTTTTCCCTGCGTGAACTCGGCTACCGCATTAATGCAGTTCTCGTCGGACTTGCCCTCGAAGCCGAAAAAACTCCCCAAGTTTTTACAACGGAACAGGTTTTATCGGTACGCTCAAACCTTGAACAAATGGTTACAATTATAGATCGCGGTTCGGGAAAAGAGACTAAACCGGAAACTGACAACCTGGTAGCTGGTGCCACAGGCTGGGACTTGCTTCAGCAGCTTACAGACAGGCTCCTGGCCGTAGTCAGCGATGCAGATAAACGTTATGCCCGTCCGCGTACGTAGAGCAGCATCCGCCGGCAGGCGAAATGGTAGCTGTGTGAAGTGAGCTCCCTTAGGTTTCGGGATTGATCCGTAACAGGATGATATCCCGCTTGCAGTTGAACCGTATGGGGAGTGTGTCGCCCATGCCTTTACTCATAAAATACCTGCAGGTGGCCGACCGTTTTTCAAGTACATTCCAGCGGTAAAACAGCCGGCCAGGATACAGGCCACGGGCATTTTGCCACAATACTACTTGTCCGCCATGAAGGTGGCCGCCAAAAACGATCTGGAAGTTTTTAGCGCAGGTTTCGAAATCGGCAGGCCTATGCGTAAAAAGAATCGAAAGAGCCGCATTGGTCGGCGGGGGCGAAGTTGTGTTGCCGCATAACAGGATTTCCCTGCCACCGATAGTAATCGACGTACTGGTATTGTGCAGCCATGTTGCACCTTTGCTTTCAAATATTTTGCGTGTTCTGTTCAGGCCAAAAAGATAGTCATGGTTGCCCGCTATAGCGAAAACGTTTGCCAAAGGGGGAAGCCCGCCAAGCAGCGACGCTAAATGCCTGCGGCCTCCCGGCAAATCAATGTAATCGCCGCCAAACAGGATCAGGTGCGGGTCGAGTTCGCTGATTTTCTCTAAAAGTTTTCTGACCGTCTTTGCGCTGAACCAGCCAAAATGAAGGTCAGAAATAAATAAAATACGTAACGTTGGCATGCCGGCCAATTTCATGCCCGTATCCCGTACTTCGAAATCGTGGTTATAGCCGAGTTCTAGTTTCATGTATATACCAGATGAGAACAGCCATGCAGCCGAGTTGCCAGCGAAAAAAAGGTGAGCGTACATTGAGCAGGCCCGACAACATGAACAGCGCGATTGGTATCACGTTGGTAACCGCATTTAAAAATCCGACACGATGTGTCATGGCGATACTTCCGGCCAGGGGCGCCGGCCTTTTGTCAATAAGTAAGGGAAAAAGAAACAAAAATCCGGCTTCGATGCAATAAAACACGACCACGCTCAGTATGCTGACAACGGGATGAATGAGGTAAAGGGCGGCGGCGGCCGGAAGCGTACCAGCGCAGCAAAGCCCGTATTTTAGCCAGCCGTAAAAGCTGAAAGAGGAAACTTCATCGGGCTGCTGCGTCTGCTGACCCCGCAGTTCCTGCAGCCGGATGCTCATCCACCTGCCGCCCTGCTCAAAAAAACTGGCAGAACTGATACCTTCTGCGGCCTCCGGATACCGGTCAAAGTGCTTACGCGCCTCCTGCAATAAATGTTTATACCTCACCGGATGAAGATAAAGTGAAACCACGACAGCCAGGCAATGCCGTTACCAAACACGAGCATGCGGTGATAGAGGTTCTCCCGGGGCCTGCAGCGTTTGATGTGAAAAACAAATTCGTCGTAACAGATGGCCACAACCGTATAGATAAGAACAACGAGGATGGGGATGAGGTACCAGGTGGGTTTATCGCTCATCATAGCCAGCCACATGAGTACAAACATGGGCAGGCCGCCCAGGCCGAGTGCCGCGGCTTCGGCATCGCGTTCCTTTTTCGGAATTTTCATGTTAAGCGGATTGCGGTGATAGCGCCAGTCGAGCACACCTCCGGCTGTGGCCACAAGACCGGCCAATGCGAGGATCCAGAATTGCCACGAAAGCGCCGGCATCTGTGTATGCTGCAATTTCGGATGATCTTTGAATGCAACCAGCAGCACCGCAAACAGCAGCGGCGGCATAAATAAAAGGATGAGTGATAGATAATGGCGAAGGCCCTGCGATTTCATGGTTTTTTGTGTTTAGGATTTTGGTGCGTATGGACGTTATTTAGCGTTTGCAGCTTTTTTATATTCAGTAAGGCATTTCCGCAGTGGCTCGCCCTGCAGGTGGATACATTCGCAAAACCGTTTGCAAGCCTCCGGATCCCGACGCTCGTCGCACTGACCCTGGCAATCTTTCAGCGTGTTTCTTGGCATGATGTTGAAAGCGTTGAGAATAATTGCTACAATAATCACAACGGCAGCAAATGACCCGGCCGCAAAACCAACAGGGAAACGGTTGCTAACCGGCCTGGTTTGTTTTTCAGTATCCCGCCTGGCAGTCATCACGGGCAGAATATATTTCAGGCGATCGTAGTCCCAGGCCATCAGATAGATACAGGAAAGCACCATTAGCGGCGATGAGAGGAGTGAGCCTTCAAACCTGACCGAGAATGAGAGGATACAGATGTTCAGGATGACCGGAAAATAGATCAGCACGCCCAGCAGCGCGGTGCGCGGGATGAGCAAAAGCAGAGCAGCCAGCACCTGCACTATGCCAATCACGGTGTAGTAGTAACCGGTATGATAAAGCGCTTCCAGGTAATGCCCCATAGGTTGGTTGTTATGCAGGTCTGTAAATCGTTCGCCCATGATTTTTACGTAACCAGAAGGCAGAAAACCGGCTGCAAGGGCAACACGGTTAAAAACAGTAAAATAACGGAACCAGCGGTTGTTTTTAATCGCTGCATGCCTGGCTTCGAAATACGCTTGAGTCTTCATTTAAAAGTGCTTTGTATTTCAAAGTTAATTAGATTTTTAATATTTCAAATATTGGTGCTGAAAATTGTGGGTCTGTAGGAGCTTTGTAGAATAAAGATTAACGAACCATTGTTGCCCGGGGGAGGTTCTGCGAAAAGCTATAATTCTTTGGTTTCCAGTAGATGTGAGGCTATGGTATCGAACCGCTTACCGCCGCGGGGCTCCTTCTTTTTGGCGAAAAAGAAGCAAAACGCTCCGGCTGAGTATCTCTTCTTGCATAAAAGCATCAAAAGTCCTACGGCGGAGGGAAAAGGCCCGGATTACCTCTGCGCCATTCCGTTCCGGGCTGGTTCCCCTCCTTGGTTCTTCCCAACCTCCTTAAAGCAGTGCAAGACTTTTAATACTTTTCTGCGGCGAGAAGATACAAGGCCGGTCCGCACCTATCAATGGTAGTAATGAGGCAAAACCGTCATCAAAACCACCGCCTGTGCGTAAAACCCATAACGTAAAATTCAGGGCTTGATTCAGAAAATTGATGCGGATATTGCTTTGAGACTTTTCAGAAGGATCTTATTTTGTTTTGCAAATTTTTACCGGACAACAATAGTAAGCAACAATGAATCAGGACCATAGTGCAGGCCTCTCATAATTCCTTTGAGCGGGTGACGAACAGCTCTGTTGAATAAGGAGTAAGGATACATAATCGGCACCATGGTATAGGCCCTCATAACGAATGCCGAAGCTTTACTTTCGCTTCATGTTTGAATCAGATCAGTGATTTTCAAACCTTATGCCCCGACAGCCGTTGTTGTAGGTATCATAGCTACAAAATCTTACGAAGATGAATCTTGAAAATATCGATAACGAACAAAACGCGGGCGGAAACACAGCTGCCAGCTCAGGAAATGACAACCATCCACACCAGGAACCTTCTGCTGGTCAATCTGCCGGGAAAGAAGATGAGGCAGGCGAGTGGGACCAGGAAACAGAATTTGAGGAGTTAGAAACCGAGTCTGAAAGCGGAACGGGGAGCAGTACGGCTTCAGGACAGGAAGTTTCCGGCGTAGCCGACCAGGATGGGTCGCCACTGCTCACGCTGGGTAAAACTGATCCCTTCGAGATTCAGGTTGTAGAAGATAAACTTCGCGTGGAGCCGCAAAACAACGGAACCTACCGGATATTTCTGGGCGGTGACAAAATAGCGGTCATCTATGCCCAATCTGCGGGCGACCAGGTGGTATGGGAAACGATGGATGATATAAATCCTGACTTTTTACAGCAGATCGGTGAATTGATCACGGAGCATAACATGGGCTGATTTGAAATTCTCCGGCCGTGCCTTCATATTGCCCGACCGGAGCAATTCAATGTTGTATTATTCTTTCATGAGAGATTTGGTTATCTTGCGCCGGTGAAATCTTTTGCAGGCTCATATTTCAGGCTGGTTGTATGCTGGATGCTTTTGCTCCAGACAGTTAACCTGTCACTCAACCCTGAGCGGCATCTCAATTTCATTTCCGGCAAGGCAACCTACCTCGAGGACCTGCGTATCAACAAACTTGAAAGTATCAGTGAATTTGTGCTCGAATACATGCTCGGGTTTGATGTTCCGGAGACACAGGATGCGGACGATGATACTGCCGGAAAGATTTTCGTTATGCATGTGCAGCCCGCGACTGCGTTTGCTCTTGCCCTGACTTTTTTCCATGCGCCCACCTATTTCGGATATAATAAACAGCTACCCGAACAATTAAAGAGCCTGGAGTCTCCTCCTCCTAAACGGATCTGCCTACTCAACGTGCCGGCGGCTATCGCCGGATAATAAAGGTTTCCGTTTAACCGGGCAGCAGAGCGTGTCCGATTCTATTACTTTTTATGATCACATATAAAAGAAGTGTCGTTGCTATCGCGCTGACACTTCAGTCGCTGGCTTCATCTGCACAGCGCGACTCCATTGCTAAGCCTGCCAAGGTGCAGCATGCCGAACCTTTATATATTGACCTGATTCGCGACCTTGGTGCCAGAAAAGGCGAAAGGGAGTGGAACGTTGGCCTGGGTATTACCGACCATGACCGGTTTGACGAATACACCGCCCTGGTTGAGTATGAGTTTGCACCGCTAAACCGGCTCGGCCTTGAAGTGGAGCTGCCATTTACCTTTTACTCTGTTAACACGTCGCTGCCAGGAGATACGCCACTGCCAGGCAACCGCCTGAACGGGCTTAAACTGGCCGCTCAGTACACCTTCCTTGTTTCAGAAAAAGTCAGGACGTCTATGGCTATCGGTTACATTCATGAATTTGGCCTCAAGCCATTTAAAGAATACCGACACGGTGTTTTTGAGGGGAATGTGTTCAATCCGTTCCTGGTCGTGGCAAAACGCTGGGGAAGCAATTTCCATACGCTGATTTACAGTGGACCTTACCTGGTCAGCGAATCCGGGCATGGGGTCACAGCAAGCTGGCAGCATAACAGCAGCGCACATTACCTGATTCCGGGCTCCAAAAACTTTCTTGGCCTGGAGCTCAACAAAGAATTTAATGCGTCGGGCTTCGATATGACGATCAGGCCGCAGTTCCGGCTGAGCCTGGCTGACAACCTGCTGGCAGGCATTGTGACCGGAATTCCGGTAAGTAGAGAAAGCCAACGTTTCAGTAGTTTCCTTAGGCTAATCTATGAACCCCGGCATAGGTCACCGCATTAAAATACCACGCAATGCATGCTAAATACGCATTGTTTAGCTCTGAAAATGAAAAATTTAAACAAATTTTTATCCGATCGGAAATTTCCGAATAGTGCTGTTGGCAATATTCCGATAAAAGCCTACCTTTCAGCATTATTTTCAATAGAAAATATAGCCTGATTATCCTTCGATCTATATTTCGCATGTCATTAACAACCAACAACTTGCTAAAAGAAAAGAAAAAAAACATCCTTGAGCTCTGGATGAAAAATCAACTGGCTGACGAAGGTCTTCGTGAAGATCTCATCAGCAATGAAGAACTTAGAAGCCAATCAGAAGAACTTATCGATGCTTTGGTAGACAATCTCACCGAAGGCATTGTGGCTGACGTGAACGCTGATGAATGGAGTCCGGTTATCGAAATCCTTGGCGGTATTGCCATTACACGCGCCAGACAGGGGTTTAGTCCGAGAGAAACCGGAAACTTCGTTTTCTCCCTGAAAGAAGCCTTGCTTGAGGTATTGCAGAGTGAAACCAAGACAGACGCTGATGCTTTGTTTCAGGAAAGCAGAAAGATAAGCCGCATCATGGACAGCCTGAGTGTTGTTACCTTTGAAACGTTTATTAAAGGAAGGGAAGAAGTCATTCTTCGTCAGACAGACGAGATTACAGAAATTTCCACACCGGTTATCCGTGTCTGGGACGGCATTTTAGCACTTCCTATTATCGGGACGCTCGACAGCGCCAGGACACAGGTTGTTATGGAAAACCTCTTGCAGGAGATCGTTGAAACGGGCAGCAGCATTGCCATTCTTGATATTTCGGGCGTACCGGCGGTTGACTCGCTTGTTGCGCAGCATCTCATCAAAACAGTAAGCGCAACCCGTTTAATGGGCGCGGAATGTATCATCAGCGGCATCAGGCCCGAAATTGCACAAACGGTTGTTCACCTTGGTATCGACCTTTCTACAATCATAACAAAGGCATCTCTGGCCAGCGCACTGTCTTATGCATTTAAAGTGATGCGTCTGGAAGTAAAGAAAATTCCTGCTGTTCAAAAATTTTAAAGGTGTATGGATAGAATTCCTATTCTGAGAATGGGCAGTTTCCTGCTCGTTACCATTCAGGTAGATTTATATGACCGTCTTGCGCTTACCCTGGAGTCAGATCTGGTCCAGATGGTGAACAAAACGGGTGCTAAAGGTGTGCTGATCGATATATCGGCGGTTTCGATCGTCGACTCATTTATGGGCAGGATTATTGGTAACATTGCCAGCATGTCAAAAATTCTTGATGCAGAAACCGTCGTGGTTGGTATGCAGCCTGCGGTGGCCATTACGCTGATCGAATTGGGCCTGCCTCTGAAGGGCGTGCACACGGCGCTCGACGTGGAAAAAGGGATGGCGTTGCTCAGAACAATGATAGACGAAGACCCGGAAGACGACCAGGAAGATATAGAACATGGTCCTGTCGCTGAGTAAAGACACGATTCAGGTTGTCAAGGAGCAGGATACTGTTTTTCTTAAAAACAGGGTTAAGGAAACCGCAACCCGGATCAAGATGGGGCTGGTCAATCAGACCAAACTGATTACCGCCGCAAGTGAACTGGTTAGAAATATGCTGCGTTACGGTAACGGGGGATACTGTGACATCGAGGTCGTCTCAAGCGGAAGAAATAATGGTGTCAGGCTCACCTTTGTAGACAAGGGGCCAGGCATTGCCGATATTCCGCAGGCCATGAAAGACGGTTTTTCTACAGGCAGAAGCCTGGGGCTCGGTCTGCCGGGTACAAGGCGCCTTGTAAACGAATTTGATATAAAGAGCACTGTAGGAGAGGGTACGACCGTCATGGTCATAAAGTGGGCAAATGGTTGACGCAACACACATCAGTTTTGCAGCAAACGACCGGAGTTACTTTTCGTTGCTGAAAAAAGAGATTCACCGGATGGCTCTTGAGGGAGGTATCAGGGAACCCCGGTTGAATGAACTGGATATTGTCGTTGCGGAAATGACGTCAAACCTTTTTAAGTTTGGTGACCAGGGGGAAATCTTAGCCGGTGTTTTTGCCAATGGCGGCAATCCTTATATCGAATTGATCAGTATCGACAGCGGACCAGGTATGACCAATCCGGCCAAGATGCTTCATGATGGTGTCTCGACAGTGAACACCATGGGACATGGCCTCGGCAGCATCAAACGGCTTTCAGGCGACTTTGATTTGTATTCGCTGCCCGGTTGGGGAACAATTGTGCTCAGCCGGATCTATAATGAACCGGAGCGAAAGGCCGGTCGGGAACCGGTGGTGGTCAGGGCCCTGGTTGTTTCCAAACCTGGTGAAACGACCTGCGGCGACGGGCTCATCATTAAAAAAACGACCAGTTACCTCAAACTGACACTGGCAGATGGCCTGGGGCATGGTCCTGAAGCCAATAAAGCCGTTAACGAAGCGGCGGCGGCTATCAGGGTTTTTCCTGATCAGAGTCCTACAGATACCATCCGTTTTATTCATCCTGCCATAAAGAAAACTCGTGGTGCGGTTATGAATGTTCTTTTATATGATTTCGCATCAAAGACCTGGCGCTCTACCGGTGTGGGCAATATCGCTGTGCGAATGTTCGGACCAAACCAGGTTAAGAATCACATGTCGTATAATGGCATTGTTGGTCACAACATACCGAATTCCATGAATGAGCAGGTTTATTCGGCAGAACAGTATAACCTGGTTGTGCTTTGTTCTGATGGGATCAAGACACGCTGGGACATTATTAAATACCCGAACATAAGAAAGTTTGATCCGGCAATTTTAAACGCCGCCATCTATAAAGACCATGCACGGAGGACCGATGACATGTCGGTTGTCAGCATCAAAATTAAATGAGCATGAATGAAATTGATGTAATATCGCTCGAAAATGAGATGGACCTGGTTCTGGCGCACAAGCGCTCGCTGAACCTTGGCCAAAAGCTCGGGCTGACGCTGGCTACCTGCACGACATTTGCAACGGCCATTTCAGAGATCGCGCGAACCGTCATCGAACACACGAACAATGGCAGCCTTAGTATCGGCCTGGTGCCGGTAGACCAGCGCTTCGCCCTGTCAGGCCGGTTCACGTTCGGAAGCCCCGAGCGTTTTGTTCCGGCTGACGGCTATTTCTACGCGCAGAAACTTGTGCCTGAGTTTAGCAGGATAGAGCATGACGGCATAACCATTATCGAGCTCCGCATCGGCATTCCGCGCTCCATAAATCTTAACCGGGCAAAGATTACTGCACTTGCTGCCTATTTCAAAGATGCTCCGCCTATTAATGCTTATGAGGAGATAAAAAAACGGAATCGCACCCTGAACAGGATTGCCGAGGAAAAAGAAGAAGAGCTCAAGCGCTCAAAAATCATCGACCAGAAGAAAACCGAGTTTATCTCAGTGGCCAGCCATGAGATCAAAACGCCGATTACCGTTATCAAAGCGTATTCACAAATGATCAAGGTGATGAAAGAGGGCTGTTCTGATCAGGTAAAAAGCATTGTTGATAAAATTGACGGACAGACATCCAAACTCCTAGCCCTGGTACAGCAACTTCTCGATGTTTCAAAATTTGAAAACGGACACATATCCTATCAGATGGAACGGGTGCAGATCGGCGACCTCATCGCTGACATGGTCGCTGTTATGAAACACATAACCCCGAATCATGAGTTCCGCGTTTCGGTAATCAAAGATATAAAGGTTAGTATCGACAAACTCAGAATGGAACAGGTTTTTTCCAATCTGCTTGGCAATGCGGCTAAATATTCCAGAAAAAACACCGTGATTAGTATTAAAGCGGGTGTAGACACGCAGGGATTTGCACAAATATCGGTGTCAGACCAGGGTATCGGGATGAATGAGCGTGATATCCGTTCGGTTTTTGAAAAGTTTTACAGATCTGATGATGTACTTAACTCGCATGCCGGGCTTGGTATGGGCTTGTACATTGCATCGAAGATTGTGACGGATCATGGCGGACGAATCTGGGTTGAAAGCACACCGGGAACGGGCTCTACGTTTCATTTCACTATTCCGGCGTCCTCATAACCTTCATTCAGATCAAGGGCGTTTTTCTGAGAGTGCTGTTGATTGCCGGCTACTGCATGTAGTCGTTCGGACACAACTGGCAAACAACTGGACTGATCCACTGTTTATGATACATTTACCGTTTTTTTTAGGCTTCAGCCGTATAAGGGGCTTTCGCAACCGGCTGTGCGAAAAACGGTTAATACCTTATTTATATGGAAACCACGCCAGGAGCGACTGCGATAAAATCGATTACCGACCAGGACTACCAACTGTTCTTCATACATCTGAATCTGCCGGTTTGCATGGTCCAGAAATCAACTGCAGCACGGGGAAAATACCAGATTCTGGCTGCAAATGCGGCATTCGCGCGGCTTTCGGCTGTGCCTGATTGCGCCGGGCAGTTGCTTGATACAATTGTTACCTGTGAACATATAGATCTGAGTTCGTTTTTAGATCAATATCCTGAAGCGTCAGGAAGTCATGAGGTGAGTTTTTCCGCGTCAGCGTCTTTCGCTACCGTGGGGGTGTCTCCGGCGGGCGCTGAGGGCCGGTTTACTTTGGTTTTCAGCGAAAGCCCCAATGAGCAATCGCAACGTACATCCGATGTAGCTGCTGCTGAATCGCTCGCTCAAACCGCAGGCATCGATCACCAGGAACATGACGATGAATCAATTGACATTGATAAACTCCGTTTTCAGGCGCTTCTTGCGGCCAGTTCTGATGTTATTTACAGGATGAATCCGGACTGGAGCAGGCTGCAGCACGTGGACGGGCGGGGTGTTCTGCTCAATACAGACGAACCGATGGAAGATTGGCTGAATACCTACATTCCGGAAGAAGATCAGCCGCTCTTATTGAAAGCTATACACGACGCAATCGCAGCAAAGCGCGTCTTCAGTCTTGAACACCGCGTCAAATATGCTGACGGTGCTATCGGCTGGATGAATTCCAGGGCTGTCCCTATAGTTGATGAACAGGGGAAGATCCTCGAGTGGTATGGCACCGCTGCAGATGTGACTGCCAACCGTGAAGCTGAGCAGGCGCTGCGCGAGGCCAGAGATTTTGCCGAGCGGCGGGAACGCCTTTATGAGGCCATCACGGCCAACACGCCCGACCTGATTTATGTATTTGACCTTAATTACCGTTTTACCTATGCCAACAGAGCGCTGCTTGAGATGTGGGGTAAGACCTGGGAAAATGCCGTAGGCAAAGGTTTGCTGGAGAACGGATACGAACCCTGGCATGCCGAAATGCATGAACGGGAGATTGATCATGTGATAGCTACCTGCTCTTCAGTACGCGGAGAAGTCTCGTTTCCCCATGCTACCCTTGGCCGACGGATCTATGACTATATTTTTAACCCGGTTATCGATGAGTCGGGTGCGGTAATAGCCATTGCCGGAACAACGCGCGACATCACCGAAATCAGAAATGCCGAGGCAGCGCTTGGAGAGAGTGAAATGCGATTCCGGACTATGGCGGAAGGTTCAAACATTTATATTGCCATGACCGACGAGCATGGAAGCGCCATTTATTTCAACCAGGCCTGGGAGCGCTTAACGGGCGCAACGGCATCAAATCTTATCGCAGAAGGCTGGCTTGAATTGCTGCATCCTGAGGACAGGGAACGCTGCGTCGAGGCCTACACTAGCGCTAAGCAGGCACATCAGCCGTTTCATTGCGATTTCCGCGTTATGGATGCGAACGGGACCTACCGGTGGCTGTTGTCCGATGCGGCCGTGAGGTTCTATCAGGACGGAAAATTCGCAGGCTTTATCAGCACTGCTGTCGACATAACCGATCTCAAAGAAGATGAGCAGCGCAAAAACGACTTCATCAGCATGGTCAGTCATGAACTAAAGACACCCCTGACCTCAACAATCAGTTATGTCCAGGTATCTCAAAAGAAAAGCGCCGAAGCCGGTGACTCGCTCGTAGCCGGTTTGCTTGAGCGGGCGGTCAAACAGCTCAATAAAATGACGCGTATGATTAACAGCTTTTTAAATGTCTCCAGGCTGGAATCCGGGAAAATTCACATCGAGGCTCAAGCATGCAATCTGGCTTCCCTGTTAAAAGAAGCCGAGGAAGAGAGCCGTGTCTCTGTGTCAAGCCATACCATTATTTTCGAGCCAATGCCTGATATCTGGGTACATGCAGATCCGGAAAAGATTGGTCAGGTTATCAATAACTTTATAAGCAATGCTGTCAAGTATTCGCCCGCACGGTCTGTTATAAACGTGGCCTGTACCGAAGCAGACGGCCAGGTGAAAGTCAGCGTAAGCGACTCAGGAATCGGGATTACGGCCGCTGACCTGCCCAGGATTTTTGAACGGTATTATCGCATCAAAAGACAGGAAACCAAGAATATCTCGGGTTTCGGCATCGGTCTGTACATCTGCAGTGAAATCATCAGGCGGCATGGTGGCCAGATCGGCGCCGAAAGCACCGCCGGTACGGGGAGCACATTCTATTTTACGCTCCCGCGTGATGTTGCCTGACCGCAAGCCGGAAATCAGCTCACCTATAAAGCGGGCATCTGACGCCGAAGCGGCTTGAACCGGTCATGCTGCCGTTGTACAAATGTTCCCCATGTACCGGCTCATGCGTATTTTTTTTATGACGCATCGGTCAGCTATTGTCAGCATGGCGCTGACCAGGTATATTTAAGAAAAAACCAAATATGCCTAAGTTTTCCCTGCGCTTTTCACTGCTTTTTCTGGCAATTATTTTTATAGCCGGTCGGGTTCATTCTCAAAAATTAGCTGTCTATGATCTGAAAATAAATCAGCTGACTAACAGTTTAAGCACAGACCTGCAAAATTTAAATTTCAGCTGGAAGCTTAAATCCAGTCAAAAAAACACAACACAGGTTCAGTATGAATTGAATCTGTTGAGTGATGGCGGATCTGGTGCACGTAAGGTCTGGAGCGTCAAAAGCCCTACAGACCAATCGGTGGCTGTTCGTTACGCCGGTGATCCGTTGCGCTCTAACGCCGGTTATTTCTGGCAGGTACGTGTCAGGGACAACCATGGCAATACCTCTGCATGGTCAGAACGCCAGCATTTCAGAACGGCTATGTTACCCCAGGACTGGAAGGCTAAATGGATCGGCGTAAGCGGGAGTGATACATCTGCCGTAAGCCCGGTTATGCGTAAAAAGTTTATGCTGAACAAGTCTGTCCGCACGGCCTACGCTACAATCACCGCCAAAGGTTTGTATGAAGCCCGGCTAAATGGTTCGAGGATCAGCGACCATTATTTTGCACCGGGATGGACAAGTTATAAACACCATATCCAATATCAGGTTTATAAGCTCGATAAACAATTGAAAAAAGGCGAAAATGTGATCGGGGTTACGCTTGCTGATGGCTGGTACAAAGGACGGATCGGTTTTGCCAATCAAAGCAAATTTTATGGCGATACCCGCGCCCTGAAATTTCAGCTTGACCTGGAATACATTGACGGAAGCCGCGAAACGATCATTAGTGATGAAAGCTGGAAAAGTACCGGCGGACCTATCCGGTCTTCTGATATCTACGATGGCGAAACATATGACGCACGGGAAGAACTGCCGGGATGGGATGACATTTCATTTTCTGAGTCTGAGCGCTGGCAACCGGTACAGGTGCTCCAGCCGGGCAGTGAAAGGCTGGTTGGCATGAGCGGCCCGCCGGTAAGAAAACACGAAACTTTTAAGCCCCTTAAAATATTCAGAACACCGGCAGGTGAACATGTAATCGATTTTGGTCAGAACCTCGTTGGCTGGGTTGTGTTACAAAGACGAACGACCAGGCTGTCTAATCCCTTACTACGCATAACTGGCCGAGGGGTTTCCGCACCGCGTCCAAATACGAACTACGAATACCGATATACTACAATAGCTATTCAACAGCACGCCTCAGCGAAAGTTCGAGCGTCTGAATTAATTCTGAAAGCTTTCCTAGGTCAGCATATTCTTTGATCAGGTAACTGAAAACGACAATTGAGGCGGGCCCTTTGCGCCTGGTTTGTATCACACATTCTTCATTTTCTGCTTCCAGTCTGAAGGTAATCTGTACGTCGGGAAACAGGTAGGTAAGCGCTGATCGCAGGATGTCTACAGTAGGCTGGTCTAAGATATTAGAGTCGTTCATTTAAATGGTCATGCGGCAGCCGCCGGCAAATCGTCTGTAAATATTGCCGCCCTTGTATGTCATGCTTGGTTGGAAACATTCCTTCCTGATCCGACTGACTGAATCAGGATCGTGGTCAATGCCGGCGACTGCTCAAATGCAACTTCTAAGCCAGCATCTATTGACCTGCCGCACATTGAAATTCCTGCAGAGAGTAATTTTGATACTCTTGAAATAAATGATTGTTGATCAGAATCTTATAATGAACGCATGAATTAAGCGTAACGCGTATATGTGATTTGTATGACGATTCTTGTATGTTTAATGGCTCCTCAGCATGAGCAGGTGCTTCTAAAGCCAATCAGCTTTTCGTTCACGCTTTTTTACGATTAAATCTCGCGTAAAAATGGATGCGCGCATCGCATCTGCGTGAAATGCCCCGGGGCTGCCACATATACCTGATCGCAGCTAGCAAATACGCATAAACGCCTTTATTCTAAACTGGTGGCATCGGTCTTGCGTTTCCCCGTGTACCCTGTTGTAATGATGATCGCAGTTATTAAACCGGACTGATGATGTTTTCTGCTCATTGCAGCAGGATTGCCAGGGGAAAACATGCCTTACTGTAATATATTATGAAAAACCAAAAACCACTGCTTCCCCAAAATCTACTATGTTTTTCTCACCTGCGCTGGGATTTTGTTTACCAGCGTCCCCAGCATCTTCTCAGTCGCTTTGCAAGCGAAATGAATGTTTATTTTCTTGAAGAGCCGGTTTTCGAAGAAATTGAGAATGACTATCTGGCTGCCGATGAGCGTACCGAAACGCTCACCATCCTGACACCGCATCTTTCCGCCGGGTCAGATCCCAGGCAGATACTCAGGTCAATGAAACAACTGGTGGGCGGCTTTCTTAGCCGGGAAGATCTGGAGGATTGGCTTTTCTGGTACTATACACCGATGGCACTGCCTTACACCGCAGCATACAAGCCCGCCCTGATCGTTTATGACTGCATGGATGAGCTTTCTGCCTTTGATTTTGCGCCTAAAGAGCTGGTATTACTGGAAAAGGAATTGCTCAGGATCGCTGATGTTGTTTTCACCGGAGGTTATTCCTTGTTTGAGGCGAAGAAAGACCAGCATAACAATATATTCCCTTTCCCGAGCAGTATTGACAAAGCGCATTTTTCTGTTGCAAGGGCAAAAACCGCGCAGCCGCAGGACCAGGCAGGCATAACAGGTGTGAAGCTCGGCTTTTTTGGGGTGATTGATGAGCGTTTTCAAACAGAACTGATCGGGTATATTGCGCAACAGCGGCCCGACTGGCAGATTATCCTGCTGGGCCCGGTTTTAAAGATTCCTGTAGACGTTCTTCCCCGGCATGCCAACATACATTACCTCGGCCAGAAAACGTACGACGAGCTTCCGGCGTACCTCGCGGGATGGGATGCAGCACTGATTCCATTCAAACTAAATGATTCAACGAGATATATCAGTCCGACAAAAACGCCTGAATACCTCGCTGCGGGTGTGCGCGTCATTTCGACTCCGATTCGCGACGTTGTCAAACCGTATGGAATAGAAAAACTCGTTAGCATAGCGGCCGAACCAGCAGAGTTTGTTCAGGCAATTGAACGCGAGCTTCAGCTAACCGACCGCCGTGCATGGCTGAGCCGGGTGGACGATTTTTTGAAGGATAAATCCTGGGATCATACCTTTCTGGCAATGAAAGAGCAGATGCAGATCGCCCTGGGACAGTCCGGCACTTTGATGGCAAGTTAGATGGAAAGGCCCGGACAGTCGCCTTTTCGGTCTTTCTGGATGGGTGGATTCGAGTGTACCGATCAATTAAATGTTCATGGCGATCGCGTTGATCTGCTGGCACTGACCGGTCACCTTGAGCAGGCATCGGCAGATTACGCGCTGATCACGCAAATGGGCATAAAGACCGTCCGCGAAGGGATCAGGTGGAGCCAGGTTGAACAGCAGCCCTACGTTTATGACTTTTCTGCCGTAGCCAGAATGATCGACGCCGCCCGGCTGCATGGCGTTCAGCAGATCTGGGATATTTGCCATTTCGGTTACCCGGACGATCTGAGCCCCTTGCATCCGCACTTTACCGTACGCTTTACAGCCGTGTGCCGTGCGTTTGCCATATTTTTTAAAAGCTATTGTCCGGACGAACAATTGATCGTTACGCCGGTCAATGAAGTCGGATTCATCTCGTGGCTTGGCGGGGAGGAGGGGGCAACCGCTCCGTATACGAGGGGGCTGGGCTGGGATGTAAAATATGCGCTTATAAAGGCATACATCCAGGGCATAAGGATGATCAAAATGATCGATGCAGCTGCGCTCATCATGACCACAGAGCCGGTGGTAAACATTGTTCCGCCATTAAGCGCCTCGCCGGAACAATTGATTACAGCCGCTCACGATCATGAATTGCAATACCAGGCAGTAGATATGTTGACCGGCAGAATCTGTCCGGAACTGGGTGGCAGTCCAGAACTGATCGATTACATCGGTCTGAACTTCTATTATAATAACCAATGGATCTCCGGCGAGTTTGCATTTTTGCCCTGGGCAAATCTGGAGCCCGACACCCGGTGGCGCGGGTTGTCTTCGCTCATGCTGGAAGTTTTCCTGCGTTATAACAAACCCCTGGTTCTGGCAGAAACGAGCCACCCTGGTGAGCATCGTCCAAATTGGATTGAAATGATCGGAAGGGAATGTGCCGAAGCAATGGCAGCTGGTGTCCCGTTAGCGGGCATTTGCCTGTACCCGATCATCGACCGGCCTGACTGGGATGACCTGAGCAACTGGCACCACTCAGGATTATGGGACGCTGACGCGGAGCATCCGCGAGACCGGCGGCTGGACCGGGCCTATGCAGATGCAATTTTACTTGTCCAACATCGGCTGCGGACCTGTAACTCTATCGGTTCCATGCCACTTGCAACCAGTCATAGTGACCACGCGCTGCTGTGAACATGCTTGAGACAGACACAAACAAAAAAGCCGTCTTCCTGGAGAGAAAGACGGCTTTTCTTGCAAAGATTTATTTATGCATGCGCATCGCGCAGTGCTTTGATTGCATCATGACTTGCGTTGATGCCTGTTTGCTGACTAAGCAGTACACTGCGAACATCTTCGCCAAGGTCCTGCTCCTGCAGGGCATCGCGGTAAGATTTTTTGATGGCGTCTTCGCCGCGTTCGCATTCGGCCAGAATGCTATGACGATCATCGCCACCAAAACTTGCCTTAATGTCGATCCATGCGCGGTGTAACGTTCCCAAAATGGTGTTGCCTTTTTCCGGTTCTTCGCCTGTACGGCCTACCAAGGCAGCCAGTTCAGTTACGTTGTCACGGCTTTGGGTTGATAATTTTTCGAAAGTTGCTTTCAGATCGATGTTTTCATCTTTCAGATCGTCTGCAGCTCTGCGAAAGCCATCGGCTCTGTCATTATTGATTTCAATGAGGTCATTTAATACCTCTGCGGTTCTTTCTGTGAATCCCATAGTTTCTGTTTTTAAGATGTGAAGAAACAACATATGATTGCCCGTTTGGTTTGCATGTTTCTGAGAAAATGTCGGAAGGCCTTCTTTTCGCCGCGCGGTTAATCCTTAAAAACCACAGGTGTCTGATCGCGTATATAACCGGCAAACTAAACACAGGTTTGTTCGTTTTTAGGGGAGATAAGGGGGAAATATCATGTCGATCGACTGGGAAAATCTGTTTTTGAACGGACTGGACTTTAGCTTTATTACTGAGATTGCATTGCGCACACTCATCATGTTTTTGTTTGTGCTGGTCCTGCTGCGGTCGTCGGGCAAAAAGGGCGTACGCCAACTGAGTATTTTCGAGGTCGCCATCATCATCGCGTTGGGGTCGGCGGCGGGAGACCCGATGATGAATAAGGATTTCGCCATCCTGCCATCGCTGATCGTTTTTGCCGTTATTCTGGGATTTTACCGTTTACTTACCTATGTGGCCTCGAAGAGCGAAAAGTTTGAGATGGTTCTGGAGGGAGAGCCAATGTACATCATAGAAGACGGGCAGTTTACCCTGCAGGAGGAGGGAGCTGATACCTTTGCGAAAGATGAATTTTTTGCCGAGATGCGGGTGATGAGCATTGAGCATGTAGGCCAGGTCAAAACAGCGGTGCTGGAAACAAACGGTCAGGTCAGTTTCTTTTTTTACGAAGATAAGGATGTCCGGCCCGGCCTGCCCGTACTTCCAAAACCCTACCAGAAAAAATCGCAGGAGATCCATGAGGCCGGCGATTATGCCTGTACCCACTGCGGCAAGGTCCTGCATCTAAGCGCTGCACAATACTGCCCCCGCTGCAAAAAAACAGAATGGGTAAGAGCAATTGATACCCCGCGCATTACTTAAGTCCTTCCGGATTTGCAATCCGGAAGCGCTGAGCAGCGGATCTGTGATCCGCACAAACCAGAACATTGATAGCCTAACCACCTTCCAGTCCTTCCGGATTTATAATCCGGAAGCGCTGAGCAGCGGATCTGTGATCCGCACAAACCAGAACATTGTTAGCCTAACCACCTTCCCGTCCTTCCGGATTTATAATCCGGAAGCACTGAGCAGCGGATATATGATCCGCACAAACCAAAACATTGATAGTCTAGCCACCTTCCCGTCCTTCCGGATTTATAATCCGGAAGCATTGAACAGCAGATCTGTGATCCGCACAAATCGTTTGTAGCTACACCATAAACAAATATCTTTGTCTGGCTTGATCTTGATGTCTTCATTATAGAAATTTAAGCCTTAAACAATCAATGAGTACAGAACAATGGATTTCCGAGCAGCGTACGCTGCTTAAGCTCAAAGCCGAAACGCTCGCCGTTGCAGAGCAAAAGAAGTATGGCTATCGGTTTGTAAGCAACAGCCTTGAATTTGTAGCTATCGGCAAGGCACTTCAGGGTGCTGAGCTGGATGAATTTAAGGCAAGTGCGGCAAATGTAATCGCAGCTTTTCCTGCCGCCGGTGCAGATGCTGCGAGCCGGAAGACATACCACAGCGCACTTTCAACATACAAAGGCATGTTGCTGAAGCGCCACAAGATTGTGCCCGAAGGCTACTACTTAGCTATCTGGATGCCCCTTGGTATCGCTATAGGTTTACCTTACGGTATACTTTTCAAAAATCTGGCGATAGGTGTTGCCCTCGGACCCGCAATCGGTCTGATGATTGGCGGGTTTCTCAATGCAAACGCAAAAAAGAAGGGATTAATCATCCCGACTGACTAAACGGCGTCTCCGCAACGCATGGTGCGCAGCTGAAGATTAATTGGCAGCCCGCTTTTTACGTTGTTCGGGTAAAAGATAAAGAAAGATCGCAACCAGTATCAAAAAGCCGATATTGACCAGGGTAGCGTACCGGTAGGCCGATAGATAACGTTCAGCAGAATCGCCGTTTCCCAGGTGGTCGAAAAAAATCCCGCCTGTTACGCCGACACCCAAAGCAATGGCCGTCTGCTGAAAGGTTGCATACATCCCCGAAGCTACTCCTGCAAATTCAGCCGGAATACTTTTTAGTGCCAGCGAGAGCAGGGAAGGCAGAACTGTGCCGCAGCCAAGTCCGTACACAAACAGAACAACTTTGAAAACGCCGGCGGGCACAGCGGGCGAATCAAGACACAAAATGTGACCGCTCAGACCGCTGATCATGACGACTACCCCCGCCTGAAGCATTTTTTTTCCAAACTTCGGAATAAGTACTGTGGCAAACACTGATGCAACTACGAAACCGATTCCCTGATAAACAAAAAGGATCCCGGTATGTGAGGCGGTAAAGCCAAAACCCGACTGGAACAAAAACACATTGATCAGGAAATACGAATCCTGAACCATAAAATAAAAAAGCACGGCGGCCAGTCCGATATTAAAGTCTCTAAAACCAAAAAGGCGCATGTCAATGAGAGGCTGCCGACCGCCGATTAGTTTTTTCTTTTGTACGAACCAGAAAACAGCGAGCAGCATGACCGCAAGACCTAACATAAGGAAGCTCCACATCGGCCAGTTATTCTCGACGCCCGAGACCAGCGGGTAAATCAGTGAGATCAGCGCGCATGTAAGCAGAATGATCCCTGAACGGTCTATCTTGCCTGAAACTGTTCCGCGATCCCGCGGCATATAGCTGAATGCCAATATTGCGGATACGATACCTATCGGGACGTTGATCAGGAAGATCAGGCGCCAGCCCTCGATAATGACCGACTGGTCGGGAAGCAGTCCGCCGAGAAACTGGCCGATAACGGAGGCCGCACCGCCAATACTGCCATAAATTGCAAAAGCTTTTGTCCGCTCATCGTGCTCCGGAAAAAGGTGTTGGATAAAACTGATACTTTGTGGTATCAGGCACGCGGCGCTTATACCCTGTAAAAACCTCGCTGCGTTGAGCTGCCAGGCGGTGTTGGCAACACCGCAGCCGGCAGATGTGATGACGAAGGCCAGCATGGCCCAGATAAACATACGCTTCTTTCCATAATAGTCACCAAGGCGTCCACCGGTAATGAGGAATATGGCATACCCTAAAACATAGAGCACGATGACCAGTTGCGCGTCGGCATCAGAACCGCCTACACCCGACTTGATAACCGGCAATGCTCCGTTCACAATAAAGATGTCCAGAACAGTTAAAAATACCGCGGATGAAAGGATGAAAAGCCGGAGGCTGCGGGGTGTCTGTTTAAGCATAACGATAAACCAAATGATTCGAAACAATTATTAAATTGCCCGTCAAAATTGTCGACTGCGTGCGCGGTAAACAAGTAGTTCAAAGAATGATACCCGGTATGAAAAATAATACGAATGATGAGCTTCAGTCAGTTATAATTTCAGAAAATCAGGCGTTCATGGAAGATAACAATCCGATGACGATGACACTGAAAATTATTGGGGGGAAATGGAAGCTGACGATCCTGAACAGGATCAGGGAAGAGTGCCCGATGCGCTTCGGCGTGCTTCGGAAAAAACTGGCGCACATTACCCAGGCCACATTGTCCATGCAGCTGAAAGAGCTGGAACGCGATGGCATTCTTGAACGTGCTGCCTTTGCCGAGACGCCGCCGCGGGTAGAATATAAGCTGACGCCGATAGGTAAGGAACTGATCCCGATTATGGATGCGTTATGTGACTGGGGCCGGTCGTATCAGGAGTCGGAAGTGAAGTCCTGATGTTGAACTCAATGTTGTCCGGGAAAGTGTTGCGAAAGTATTTAGCCCTTCGGTTGCCAACAAATGTGAAACTGTAGTATCAGACCGCTCACCGCCGCGGGGGCTCCTTCTTTTTCTTGGAAAAGAAGCAACCTGAGGCATAGCCGAAAGCGTTCGTACCATTAAAAACAACATACAAGACACGAACAAAACGCTCCGGCTGTGTATCTCTTCTTGCATAAAAACATCAAAAGTCCGACGGCGGCGGGAAAAGGCCCGGATGTTTTCAGCTCCAGACGCAAAACGGCGTTATGAGTGGTTATGCGCTATGGTCTTGGTTCATGATTCGTTGCTCCTTATTCCCAAAGAGTTCCCCTCCTTGGTTCTTCCCAACCTCTTTAAAACAGTGCAAGACTTTTAATACTTTTCTGCGGCGAGAAGATACAAGGCCGGTCCGCACCTATCAGTGGCAGTAAGCAGGCAAAACCGTCATCAAAACCGCCGCCTGTACGTAAAACCCACAAACATAGAATTCAGGGGGGCTTAATTCAGAAGACTCAGGCAAATACTGTTTTGAGACTATTCAGAACGGTCTTATTTCATTCAGCCAATTTTTACCGGACAACACTAACGTTGAACTCATGATACAGGCCGAAGCGCTAGATATGTGTCATTACCAGGTTACGACAACATCAGCCAGAACGGGAAGGTGATCGAGGTCGTTCAGTCCGGTATGCGGAGCGGATACGTTCATGATCCGGATGTTTTTACTGGTGATGATATTATCAATGTTGGTGTTCGGTCCGCCAGAGCGGCCTGCAAGCGTATTGGTACCTGAAGCTGTTGCAAACCAACCCATGTTTCCGCCGTTGGCGATATTAAATCCTTCTTTCTGAAATCGCAACTGTTCCTGGTCAAGCGCGTTTATATCACCCATGCAAATAAAATATTCATGCCGGTTAAGCTCGCTGATCAGTGCATCGAGCGCCGGAATATGCCAGTCTTTCTGCCAGGGGATATGTACTGAGATAATTGTGATCGTTTTTTTTCCGATTTTTAAATCGCCGAGGATCATATAATAATCGCCCGATGATTTTTTCTGACGGATATTCTGCAAGGTGTAATTCGTCGCGATGCCATTGTAAATCCAACGTTTGCGGTCGCCAAAATACAAGTTTGCGTAATAAGGTTTCAGCAGCGCTTCGGCGGCTTGAATTGTTGAGCCCTTATCAAAGTTCTCATTCCATTCGTTCAGGCCCAGGATATCTAACGATTGCGCGCCGATCCAGCTTCGCCAGCGCATCATTTCAGCAGTAACATGACTGCCGCCACCCTGAAAGCCGCCCAATGAGCCCTGATTGAAATGGCCGACGTTGTAAGTGCCGACCCTGAGTTTCAAAGGCAGGTTGTCAGGCAGCTGGGCTATAGCATAAAGGTTTAACAGACAAAGCGTTGTTAAAATAGACGTAACTTTCATTGTGTTGCTTGGATTTGATGTCTTATCGTAGTTTCTTTTCTTGTAAACGCAGCATGTCAGCTGCAAACCGTTTGCCGTACAAATCTGCAGATTTGCTGTCAAAATGAGTCGTGTCGCCCTTGTGCACCAGACCTTCTGATGTAATAACTGATGTGTGCTTCACCCGGAGGGGCAGATTGGCCAACTCCCTGTTAAAAATGACATATCGCTGCCGGTAGGTACCGAGCTCGCCGGCAATCCACGGTAATTTACGGTTGCCCGTTTCCTTTCTGATGGAATGAATAAGCGTTGTAAGTTTTCCCAGATAGGTATTTACAGCGCTGTCCCTGCCGCTGTCGGCCTCGCCCTGCAGCCAGATCACACCCCTGACCGTGCCCTTTTTCATGGCTGTTTTGATACGGGCAAGTGCATCATCATACGGGCGGGTTTTGCTTGACTTATCATAAGCTCCCGGCGCCCACTTGTTAATAGACGTGCCGCCCACGGCGCAGGGAACGAGCGCAATCGTATCATTCGGATAGGCACGCGCCATTTCGATACCGAAACTTAAGCCCGGACCAACGCCGGCAACGTCGGGTTTATCGAAATGAATCGGATGCCTGGCTATCGTCCATGCCTTATCTTTTGTCAGCATGATCACCCGCTCATGCTGCATATTTTTATATTCAGCTGTAACCCTGCCCCGGCCTGCCATGTTCGACTGTCCCATTAACAAATAGACCTGCACTTTACCGCTTTGCGGGCCGGGCAGGGTGGCACCCATCATCCCTATGGCGACCAGGATTAGTATGGCCAAATTTCCTATTCTCATTATGTACGGCGTTTGAAATAATTTAAAAGTGCCTCGGGCCGGTCGGTTTGTATAATTGAGGTGTTCATCTTTTTCATCCAGCCCCAGGATTCATCGGGTTGATTTTCCTCGACAGCCCGATCATCATGATGACCGCCGGAGGTTTCGGGCCAGATGCTGTTAAACCAGATGCCAAAGCCCTGTTTGCGCAGGGAACCAACCTGCCTTAACAGGGGCAGCTTGTCGTTGTTAAAGTCAAACTGAAAAACAATCTTTTTATAGGGTTTATAGCTGTTTGCAATCGCAGCTGCATCGGCATTTGCCAGGTCAATTACAGGCATCAGGACCAGCCCTGCCGGCATATCCGGGTGTGCGGCTTTTACGCTGTCAAATGGCAGGTCTTTGGTAATATTGAGAATTACCTGATCCATGGTGCCCGTTTTTCGAAGCACAGCCACGACATCATCAAAGTACGTATACCCCTTATCAATGTCAATAATGATCTTGTCTTTTGCTTCGCGCATCAGCTCTTCGAAAGTAGGTACACGGTGGTTGGTAGCATGCCCGGTTCCGTTACGCAGCCACATTTTTTTGATGTCGGCAAGGTTCAGATCTTCCGGTTTCCCTTTGCCTTTTACGGTGCGGTCAATCGTTTTGTCATGCATGACGATGAGATGTCCGTCTTTGGTTTTCTTCAGGTCGATCTCCATGATGTCAACACCCATAGAGATGCAGTTTTTGAGGGCCTGAATTGAATTTTCGGGCGCATTACGCCAGTCGCCACGATGTGCGCAAACCAACGGTTGGCTATGAGCCGGGTTAAATATCGAGGCCATTTTAGCCTTGACAGCGGTTGCAGACTGTGCACAGGCACTCATGTAAAAGGCGCCGGGTAAGAGCAGGGCTATGATGATTTTTTTCATGATGGTTATATCCTATGGATGCAGATTTTTACTTTTCAGATAGTAGCGCAGTTCTTCGGGATGGTCTGTTTCGATGATCGTGACACCATGGGTAATGAGCCGGCCCCAGCCCCGTTCGGGGTCTTTCAGTGAAACAGCGTCATCCCAGCCGCCACAATAGTAGGGACGTGTTGACATGACCCATACATGGTATCCGGCGCGGTTTATGGGCAACATGCGGGGAACGATGAACGATGTGCTGTCTTTAAATTTAGCCTGGAATACAACAGGATTTACCCGGGTTTGAAAACGTTCTGTTTTCGCTGTCAGATCGCCACGCAGGCTGTCGCCTTCCAGGGCAGGAAAGAAATGCACCGTACCTGCTGCCGCCCCGTATGTTTTTCTGAACTTCTTGTGATTTAGCCCAACGCGGAAAGAAGCCTGCCTCGCCGTACCCGTTTCCCGCAATAGATCCAGGATCCTGTCAAAAATCTGCTCTTCGTTATATTTATCGACTTTGATAAAAACTTTTCCCTTCATAACCAACAATGCTTCTTTCAGTGTAGGTACGCGGTAACTGGTCAGCCGTTTGTTTTTATCCCGCAAACAAAGCCCTTTAATTTCTGCCAGTGTATAATCGCTGACCCGCCCTTTGCCATTGGTACACCGGTCAAGCGTCTGGTCATGCATCAGGATGAGCGCGCCGTCTTTTGTTTTGCGCACATCGACCTCTATAAAGTCTGCCCCGAGTTTCAACGCTGCGCGGATCGCCTCGAGGGAGTTTTCGGGAAAGCGGTGCCAGAGCCCGCCCCGGTGCGTTGCGATTAAAATTTGCTTGTCTTCGCCTCTCCGGCGGATGGACGCAATATCCTGCCGCACAACATCCTGCGCAGCAGCAGACAGCGACAAGGCAATGCCAAGCAACAACATTAAACCGCTACGTAATAGCCTGGACATACGCATGGTTATGGGATGACCAGGTCTATCGATTTCACAACCTGCACTTCCTGCCCCGAAGTCACATTTGTAGCCACAAAGACCGCCTTGTATTTGCCGGGTTTTACATAGTTAAAGGAATACGATGTCAGGGGCAGTTCTATCCGGTTTTTGATGGCGAACGGTCTGTCAGGTCCGTTGTCAGTGTCTTCTGTGATCTGAAGGGCGGGCGAGACAGCCCAGTCTTCAGTAGGCTGCGAAAAGTTAGCAGCGCTGTTGTTTCCCCGCAAAATTATCTGTGTGGTTGTATTGCTGGAACGGCCTGACTCCACCGGACCTTTGTGATACATGTTCCATGGACTTGCCGACTGGCTTCCAAGCACATTGACACCCAGATCTGTGGTGCGGGCCAGCAGGTAGTCGCGTATGCGCCACTGTGTATGCCTGATCGCGGTTGTTTGCGGGGGTGTAACATATTTAAAGGCAATGTAGAGCGGTTTGCCTTTTTCAAACAGGTCAGACATATCTGCAGTGCCTGAAGGCAGGAAGTTATCAGTTGTAACAAGCGGAGAAAGTTGGAAACGGTCAGATATATCTTTCCAGGTTGCCGCCTGTACAGCCTCGTCTGTCAGCTGTCCGCTAAAGTTGGTCGAAGCAACTACAGACAGCTGATTGTTCAACGCGGCGGTCCCGCTGTTGAGTTTACAATTTGAGCTGAAAGACATCTGGACATTTTTAGTTTTTACAATCCTGCCGTCTTTGAAGGCGTAATCTCTCAGCGTTTCGCCTGAGTAAAAGGAGACCACATCAGCATTGCCGCTGAAAGTAAAGGTTACGCTTTTTACGGCATTTCCGGCGCTGTCAATAGCGTTTTTTACGCTATAGCCGGTCACTTCAAAGCCGGGTGCGCTTACGTCCATAGATTTGTCGCAGGCTGCTGCAAACAGTAACAGCAGGCTCAACAGGTATAAATAAGTCCTTTTCATAATAAATTCTTAGAAGCTGATGTTTACCAGCCGGGATTCTGTGTCAGTTTTCTGTTCAGGGATAAATCGTGGGTGGGTATGGGCCACAGGAGGTGTTTCTGATCAATGAGTTGCAGTGAGGGAACCACGTTTTTTGCATCAGAGGGCACACCCGAAGCGCTCTGATATTCAGCGCCTACCGCTTTCATGGCAAAGAGATAAGTGCCCCAGCGTATCAGGTCGTACTTACGCAGGGACTCGAAGCACAACTCCCGGGAACGCTCATCTTGTATAACCTGCAAAAAGGCAGTCCTGTCGGCATACTGGCTGGCGCGCAGGTCAGCTGTTGCGTCTGCTGTTGCCGGATTTTTCCCGTAACCGCGTCTGCGTACCATGTTTACCGCATTGACCGCCTCAGCGGTTGGTCCGCTTAGCTGGTTCTCCGCTTCGGCGAACATAAGCAGTACATCGGCATACCTCAGAATCGGATAGTTGATGGGTGTATAACCTTTTGATTTTGGAAGGAATACCTCATACTCGCGGCGGTACTTGCCCGCATCCCGGTTCCAGATGGCGCTGGTGCTGTAGTTGACTTTGGTACTGGAGTTGACCGGCGTATACTGAAACGGCGCAATGGCCCAGTCGCGGCGCAGATCCCCGTTACCATATAGACGGTACAAGCGGGCGGTGGCCCGCACATTTGCATTGCTGTTGCCAACCTCATCGCCCGTATTGCGGATGCCGATGTAATTGCCAACCAGACCCGCCTGGCGCGGTCGGTCAGTACGGTTACCATAAAACTCTACTTCCCAGATGGATTCTTTTACATCATACTTGTCGGCTGCATAGTTGATAAATATCTGCTGGTATGACGGGTTAAGGGTATGTTCCTGCGAATCCATGATCTTTTTTGCCCAGTCGCGCGCATTCTGATATTTGGAAGCATCGTTAAGCGGTGCGCCCGCCCAGTAAAGATAAACCCGGGCCAGGATCCCAGCTACGGCCGATTTATTGATGCGGCCGCCAAAACCTACTGTTGTCGCGGTAGGAACGAGATTGTAAGCGGTTTCCATATCTTTTGTGATCTGGGCATAGACAACTTTTGAAGCGCTGCGCTCGATGTCATTGTTGAGCGGTGAGGTGGTGGATGACAGTTTGAGCGGAACATCGCCCCAGTTTGATACCAGAATGAAGTAGTAATAAGCCCTCAGGAACATTGCTTCGCCCCGGGCAACTTCTTTTTTAGCCGGGCTCATATCTGCGCCGTCTATTCTTTCCAGCATCAGGTTCGCCAGGTTAATGCCTTCATACAAACCAGACCAGAGGTGTGAGATGGCCGGCACACTCGCATTGTAAAGAAACTGGCCTACAATGTTACGGTCAGGCCCCTTGCGGTAATAGCCGTCATCGCCTTCGGTTCCCATTGCGCTGATATAACTGGCCGCATAAAAAGGCTCCTCATTCCGGGTGTCGGCCATGACGCTGTAGATACCTGCGAGTGCCGTGTTGATCTGTGTTTCGTTCGTATAATAGTACTCCGGCGACAGGAAATCTTCAGGCTGCGTGTCGAGAAATTTTTTGCATGACCCGCTGGTAATCAGAATAAGAAGGAGCAGGAAAGTATATGTCTTTTTCATAAAATCTTGTTTAAGTGGCTTAGAATGCTGCTTTGAGTCCGAACACGAGTGTACGTGAATGTGGATATGCAGAAAAGTCAAAGCCGGGTGTGAGGGTCGAGTTTTGAACGGATACTTCAGGGTCCAGACCCGAATAATTTGTCCAGGTATACAGGTTCTGTGCAGATGCGCTAAGAGCGAGGGAGCGGATCTTTGCCCTGCGAATGAAAGCCAGCGGAAGTGTGTAACTCAGGGCCACGGTTTTCAGCCGCAGGTAGGAGCCGTCTTCAAGTGTTCGCGATGACATGACCTGGGGACCGCCGCCGCCGGCACGAAACAGTTCGTTGGTCTGGTTTTCAGGTGTCCAGCGGTTGGCCCAGCTTGCAAACTGATTAAAGTGAGGCGTCTCCGTAATGTTTCCCTCGAAGATGAGGCGGTTTGCATTCATGATTTTGTTTCCGTAAGACCATTGCATCAGGATACTCAGGTCAAATCCCTTATAGCTGAAGCTGTTCGAGAACCCGCCGACATGCAGCGGGATCGCGTTTCCGATCACCGTTTTATCGTTCGCATCAATCACGCCGTCCTGGTTAATGTCTTTGTATTTGATGTCGCCGGGTTTAATGGCACTGCGGATGTCGCCGTTTGTGGGTACGCTGGCCCGCAGGATGTAGGTGCCCGGCGAAGGCTGGTCGAAATCGCTGTACTGATACACGCCGTCCCAGATCAGGCCATAAAACATCGCCGCGGGTTTTCCCACCTCGGCAATATAGAGCGGCTCTTCAGCCATACGGCTTACAAAAGACCTGATGTTTGAAAGCAGATTGGGCTGATTTTCGGCAAGCGCAAGGATTTTGTTCCTGTTAAAACTGATGTTGAAATTACTTTCCCAACTGAACTTTGGTGTGTGTATGTTAACTGTATTAAGCGTAAATTCCCAGCCTTCATTACGTATTTTGCCAATGTTCTTAAATGAATTGCTGAAGCCTGTTGTGTAGGGAAGCTGAGCGTTAAGCAGCAGATCGTAAGTGGTTTTGCGGTACCAGTCCACAACCAGGCTTACCCTGTCTTTGAACAGGCTAAGGTCATAACCTGCATCAACCTGGCCGGTGCTTTCCCATTTCAGGTTCGGGTTGCCCAGGCGCGTGATGTTTAAACCGTAAAGCCGCTGGTTGTTGAATGAATAGCTGGCAAGATCGTTCAGGTCTATAGCGGCCAGGTAGGCGAAGTCGCTGACGCGGTTGTTGCCGGTAAGTCCGTAACTGACGCGAAGTTTGGCATCACTGATAGCCGGAATTTTCTTCAGAAAGGGTTCCTGGCTCATGCGCCAGGCGAAAGCGCCTGAGGGAAAATAGCCCCATCTGCGTCCGGGTGCAAATTTCGAGGAGCCGTCGGCCCGCATGGTAGCTGTCAGCAGGTACCTGGATTTAAAATTATAGTTAACCCGGCCAAGCACCGAAGCAAGCCGGTTGCTGCTGGCATTGGTTGTTGTCTCGAGTGGTGTACCTTGTGCCAGGCCCGCTATCCCCAATGATTCGTTCGGCACGAGGATAGCCGAAAAGCCGTTTGCGGTTGATCTGACACCCTGGAAAGTTACCCCGCCCAAGACTTCCAGGCGGTGGCCGCCGCCCAGTTTTTTATCCCAGGTTAGCGTGTTTTCATTGAGCCAGTCGGTATTTTGCCCGTTTGCAACGGAACCGTTTATGCCGTTAATGTTGTTAACCCGTAAAGGAGTGCCCCGCACCGTTTGAGAATTATAGAACTCCTCATTGCGGCTGAACCATGTATTCAGGCCGCCCGTTATCTTAAGTGTGAATTCTTTCGACAGGTCGTAGCTGGCATATGCGTTCGCGGTAAGGTTGTTTATCTTGCGCTGCCGCAGTGTGTTTTCGGCCGATAGGATGGGATTAATGCGGAAATCGGATGCCGGATCAACGCCATTGTCCAGCAACTGATCCTCCAGGCTTAAGGCATCGGCATCTGAACCGGTAACCGGGCGGTAGCCCCATACCGAATAAAGCAGAAAACCGCTGATGGTTGTATTTGAGGTGGCCGATGTACGGCCAAGCAGCTGACCATAGGTAAACTGGTTGCTGTAGTTGACGTTGACACCGGTTTTGAACTTCTTACTAAACGTTTGATCTAAAGAGATGCGACCCTGGTAGCGTTCGAAACCGCTGTTCACCACGACGCCGCCAGCATTATACATGGAACCCGAAATGGCGTATTTCGTTTGATCAGATCCGCCGCGCATGGCCACGTTATGGATTTGTGTTATGCCGGTTCTGAACAGCTTGTCCTGCCAGTCTATTCCCTCGATGTCCCTGTAATTCTCTACGGTCCTGTTGTTGGTGAAATAACCCAGCTGGTCGGGCCCGGTTCCATAGCGCTCATATTCGTATTTTACAAATTCGTATGGACTGAGCATATCCATGGTCTTCGGCGCAGTTTCTGTACCTAGGGATGAATTCAGGCTGATAACGGCTTTACCGGTTTTTCCCTTTTTTGTTTCAATTACGATCACGCCGTTTGCAGCCCGGGCACCGTATATGGCGGTGGCTGAAGCGTCTTTGAGAATGTTGATAGACTGGATGTCATCAGGATTAATGCCCGCCGTCTGCAGGTTTTCGATCGGGAATCCGTCTACCACATACAGCGGCGCGTTCGATTGGGTAAGCGAGTTATTTCCCCTGATGACGATGTTCATGCCCGAGCCGGGCTGTCCGTCTTCGATCGATGATACCTGCACACCCGCTATGCGACCGGCCAGGGCCTGATCAAAGGATGCAACCGGCGCTTTGGCCAACTGTACCACGTCAACGCTGCCGACCGCGCCGGTCAGGTCTTTCTTTTTTACCGAACCATAACCTATAACCAGGACTTCGTTCAGGTCTGTTGCTGTCTCTTTTAGTTGCAGGTCAATGAGATCTTTGGCGCTGATTGCAACTTCGGCCGTGAGATAACCTACATAACTGAAAATGAGTGCCCGGTCGTTTTCCGTTACCTGGATACTGTAAGTGCCGTTGGTGTTGGATAAAACTCCTGTTGCGGCACCCTTTATCTTAATGCTCACGCCGGCCAGCGGCTCGCCTCTGCTGTCTGTTACGCGCCCCTTAATTGTTCGGGGCGGCAGTGGCTGTTCTTTCCGGGCGCCGCTGCTGCGCAGAAACAGGATGATCGAATTGCCCTGCTGCGTGTACGTCATGTCTGTCGAAGCGAGTACCTGGCTCAGAACGCCCGCTACGGTAGCCGTTTGTTTTTCAACAGATATATGCTGATAGCGGCTGACGTGTTCTGTCGGATAGGCAAACTGGAAACCGGACAAGGCGGATATTTTACCGAGCGCCTCTTTCAGGCTTACGTCATTGAACGATACCGTAATTGTTTTTGTATTTACGCTTTGGGCCCGTCCGGTGTTTGCAGATAATAATTGGAGGGTCATTAGCAAAATAACTACCAGGCAGGCACTTATTTTCATATAAAAGAGGAGAATACGATTGATACTCAAAGATCCGGGCACATAAATGCCTTTCTTGCAAAAAAGATTTTGCATAGTTTTGTAAGGTTAAAATGATGAACATTATTTTGACTGAACTCCTCGGTACGCTTCCCCAAGCAGAGGAGTTTTTTTGTGACGTTAAACGCCGTTATGTTATGGTGATCTGGTCATAACGAATAATTTATTTAGCGGTTACCCCGCAGCCTTCGCCACTGATGTAGTAACCTCCCTTTTGTTTTTTGAAACTGGCACCGCGCGTCAGGCAGAGCACATGAAGTGCTTCCTCAATGGTCTCATTACCCGAAAAGGCTATGGTTGTCGGGCAGTTTCGCAGGGCCGGATCAAACTCAACAGGCGTTTCAAAACGTTCTGCCAGCCGGTCTGCAATGGCGCCGAAACCATCATTATCAAAGGAAAGGTTCTGTTTTACCCATTTCACCTCGTCAGTTGCGTCAATATTCTGGCTCAGTACGCTTGCGCTTTTGCTGCTGTAAACCATCTGTTTGTCTGGGGTAAGAACTGCCAGCACCCGGGTCTTATCTTCTACGCGTACTTTTCCCCGGGTAACCGTTACGGTAATCTTTGCCTGCTCAGGATAGGCTCTGATACTGAAGGCCGTGCCCAGAACCCGCGTGCTTAGTGCGCCTGTGCGTATAATAAAGGGCCGACTTTTGTCGTGGCTGATATCAAAGTAGGCTTCTCCGGCAAGCGTTACTTCCCGCGTTTTCAGGTTAAATGACGCGCCATAGTTTAGCCGGCTGCCTGCCTTCAGGATTACCCGGCTGCCGTCTGGCAACTGAACAAACCTGTTGTGAGCGGCCTTTACTACCTGAGCATGCTGTGCGGTCGCATCCGCCGAAGGCTTGAATCCGGTATGGCGGAACAAGACAATGGCTAAAGTTATACCCGCCAGCAGGGCCGCGGCCACCGGGATGTATCTGCGTAAAGAAACACGTTTTGGAGTTGAAGGCATATCAATACGTTGCCTGAAATCAGTGAGCATCTCATTGGCAAGCCCCTTCTCATCGATGGGCGCCGCATCGGCCGGCAGGTCCAGTTCATTGTACCAGCCTGATAAAGCACGAAGCTCATCATCCGTACAGGTGCCTGCCCGGTACTTTTCCAGCAAACGCGATAGTTCATGCTCATTCATCCTGGGATTCGTTTTTATGTGTATTAACTTCAGCAAGCCCGAACCGTTACCCGCTTTAAAAAAAAATTTACAGCCGCCCAGCCCGGTTTTAGAATTTTATTCTGTGGTAATATTGGCTTAATCTTTTTACGCTTAATTTGCTTTACCGGTCGACTGATAATATATTCGTGAAACCAACAAACTCCAGCTTAACAAGTAATTATGAGTAAAAAGCTAAGTGCCGAGGCTATGGCCATGCTTTGCGATGCAGAGCTGGTAAGTACATGGCAGGAGGGAAGGGATGAGGCTTTTGAAGTTTTATATCTGCGGTATGTGCCCGGGCTGGTGAACCTGGCTGCAAAAAAAACCGGCAGCCGGGAGTTGGCCAAAGAAATGGTTCAGGACGTTTTTTTTGATTTTTATAAACGTAAGTTACATCTTGACCCGCAGGGGGCTATAAAAGCCTATCTGCATCATGCACTGCGGCACCGGGTCTATAACTATTACCGGGAGGTCATGATCAGGAAAAAACACGAAGCAAGTATAGTGAGGCTTCAGCAGGCCGAAGAGAACCGGACAGAAACCGACGTTAATTACCACGAGCTGCAGCAGCTTCTTCGGCATGGCGTTAGCGGGTTGCCGGTTAAATGTCGCGAGGTATTTGTGCTGAGCAGGGAAGAGCACCTGTCAAATAAGGAAATCGCCAGCCGGCTGAATATTTCTGTAAATACTGTAGAACAACACATGCGGAAAGCGCTGCAACGCCTGCGCGGGTCAATGCAACACTATTTAATGTGGTTACTAGCTATGGGCAGCGTGTTTTTAGGTCGGTAACCACCATAATCAGCAGTCCCACCGGAACTCCTGCGTCGGGAATATCTCCGCTTAAAAAGCATCATAAGTAATATGTGACTGGGCATACCTGATAAAGGCGCCAAGCTCCTCTGGTCGTGTGGAAAGGTTGTCTGATTGGCCTGTCAGATATGAATTTACTGCTTCGCGAAGTACGGATCGGTGCTCATCAGGCAGACGCGTCAGCAACCAGCCCGCTGCCAGCTCCTTCGCGGTGATTTTTCCCGTACGGGCGGTGTACCAGATTCTGGCGATGGCCAGGACAATATTCTGCTCATCGCCTGCCCAGTCTTCGGGTGTTTGCCACATGCCAAGCGTGTGCGCCAGGGCAACCCTGACGTCTTCGTGAGGTACTGGCTCAAAGAACGTCTCGGCCGGCGGACCAAAAACAGGAATACTATGTTCTCTGATTTGTGTAAGCAGGAGGCCCAGATCAATGTCGGCAAGCTCCGGTTCGATGATGCCAGCAGCAAGATCGTTTCGCAGCCATTCGCCAAACTGCATCTCGCGGATTGCAGGCGACCGCCAGGGCATGATTTCTTTCTCACTGACCACGGTTACTTCCAGGGCACGTTTAGCGGCATCGCTTTTTGGCGGGGCCGAATGGTTTAAGAGTTCCAGCATCAATGCATGCCGGGTTACATCTGTCAGTTTGTTTCCGATCGTTACGAATAGATCGATGTCGCTTTGCGGCGCCATGTTTCCGTGAGCAGCGGAGCCGTAAAGGTGTATAGCCCTGACATGCGTAGACAGAAAACGCATAATGGTATTGCAGGTAAGCTTAACCTGCCCGGCGATAGCTGGAGGGATGATAGGTGTTGACATTGTAGTGCGTGGTTAAAGATACCAAACTACGGGAATAATGGCGGGCGGAGAATTATCCGATGGCGGAGTCCCGTATAGCATGCTCAACGTCCTTCACCGGCAATAGCATACTGGGTCGCGTAAGCCTGACTTCACCCGGCAGCCGAGGAAAAAAGCCTCAAGAACCTGCAAGTGAAGGCTTTTGTGCTGTGTCATAGGCTTCTTAGAAAATGATGCCGAGGGATACTCCGAACAACTCAATTTCTTAACTTTACTCCACAGCAATGAAAGTATTGGTCACCGGTTCGGCAGGGAAATTGGGTTCAGCGGTCATGAAGAAATTGAGGTCTGCTGGCTTAACCGCGGTTGGCGCCGACCTGGTCGACAGCCCTATGACGAATCTTGTACTGGACGTTAAAGACAGTACTGCTGTTGATAATGCGTGCAGGGGGATAGATGCCGTCATTCATACAGCCGCCCTTCACGGCAGGCATTATGAGCTCGGCTTTGAACGTAAAGCGTTTATCGATACGAATGTTTACGGAACATTACATTTGCTGAACGCTGCGGTAAAGCACGGCATCTGGCGCTTTTTGTATGTCAGCACGACATCTATTTACGGCCATGCCATGGTTGATCCGGAAAAGGCTGTTTGGGTTGATGAAGCCCTGGCCGAACAACCGAGGGACATCTATGACATCAGCAAACAAACGGCTGAACAACTATGCAGGGATTTTTTCTATAAAGAAAGATTGTGCACATCCGTTTACCGCGTTGGCCGGTTCCTGCCGGAAGAGCCAAACCTGCTAGCCAACCACCGGCTGTATCGCGGCCTCGATGAGCGGGATGGAGCAGAAGCGCTGTATCGTGCACTGCATCAGGATTTCAAACAATTTGAGATCTTCAATATAGCGGGAAGCAGCCCGTTTACAAAAGATGATCTCATCTTGCTAAAAACAGACCCGGTGTCTGCAATTACCCGACATTATCCGCATGCAGCAGAAATTTACCGTAAGAGAGGGTGGAGGTTTCCTGATAGCATAGACCGGATTTATGTAACCCGGAAAGCAGAACGAATGCTTGCTTACAAGCCCAGGTATACATTTGACTACCTGCTGGCGCCGGAAAAGAATAGCGATTAACCGGCAATGGCGCTATAAAATACAAGACAATTTCTCGCTGCTTTCCAATCCCACCGCCGGTTTCACGGTCTGTTCTAAAAGGTAGTCTTGCAAAAACATGCCGGGTCCCGGTTACCCTTTTTTTAAAGGTGATGATGACAGTCAACTGTTGCACGATCAACGCAGTCCTAGACAGCTGTCAGATTGCCATTTGCCAGTTGCGGTTTATTCCTGGAAATCGTTTTATGATACAATTCTGCGGTTTACATAAACACTTTCTGCACAACCGGGTTTATGCACTATGGTCTTAAAAATTCTCGGCTACCTGATCTATGCGGTCGTTTTTACCTACTGTTACTTCTTTGTGAATAAACGGTTAGCAACCCGGTGGATCCTCATAGGCTACCCGCTGTTTTTCCTAGTCAGCATTTACCCTGTTAAGATCTGGTTCGACTGGATCAGAACGATTTACAGCGACGCATTTGCGGATACCTGGTTAAAGATTATCCTAATGTCTATCGCCGGATTTACACTTTTCAACTTTGTCTACGGCGTGGTGAATCTGATGGTGAACGCCCAGACAGGCTTCCACAAACGGCACGGGCAGCCCGGACTTAACCCCGTAAAGTTTGTAATTAACCACGAAGCTACCATTAAACGAGGCTACCACCTGTTCTTTTATACCGGCGGGCTGTTGCTGATTGCTATCGCGTTCTGGAAGTATTGACCTTAATATAATTAACACGAAACGGTATTAGCGTCGAGGAATGAAGCCGTCGCTTTACCCAGGAAATTCAGAATGATAGCAGGACCGACAATTGCTGTTAAGATCATTATATGATTTTTCCGCTAGTGAAGTCTTTTACCGTTCAGGATTTATTTGAGTGATCTTTCGGCAGGAATCTTGACATTTTATGAACAGTTAAGAAAAGGCCGGTTGCGAAAAGCAGGCTACCCAACAAACTGACTATCCCACCCAAGGTGTAATAAAAAGTTATGCGATCGGCGGTCAGTGCATTGTTTTGCGCGTAATAAGGCATGTAATTAAAAAATACAGCTATA
The DNA here is from genome assembly GCF_004138205.1 of Pedobacter sp. SYP-B3415. Lineage (GTDB taxonomy): Bacteria > Bacteroidota > Bacteroidia > Sphingobacteriales > Sphingobacteriaceae > Pedobacter. The sequence continues at coordinate 81,965 of NZ_RXNQ01000035.1, read as the reverse complement.
GCCAGCACAATACCCGAGCCTATAGTCAAAAGTATCGCATCTGGCAGCGCGATCCTGATAAGGTAATAGAGGCATATCGCAAATATCAACAAGGGTGAAATAAGCGGGATCAGTGACTGAAGTATATCTAATGGAGTCATCGGGTTGAAACTAACAGTTGAACGAATATTTCGTATAACAATCGAAAATTCTTTGGGTTTCACTTACTGCTGAACATGAACATATCGTTTGGATATATCTTAACAGAACTTTTCCAGCACGTTCTTCAAACGGGTTAAGCCTTCCCGTAACGTTTCGCGGGGGCAGGCTATATTGATACGCAGAAAACCTTCACCCGCTGCGCCGTACATCGCGCCGGGGTTGACCCATAATTTTTCCTGTTGCAGAAGTAAGTCGGCCAGATCTTTCGACTTCATTCCGGTCTGACTGCAATCGAGCCAAACCAGATAGGTTGCTTCGAGCTGCACCACCACGATCTGGTTTAAATGCTTCTCAATAAATGCCTTCAGCATCCGGTAATTTTCAGCTATATACCAGTTCAGTTCGGCAACCCACTCATCACCCTGTGTATAGGAGATGGTCAACGCTTCGCAAGCCATAAGGCTGGGCGTTCCTGTGCCCTGGGCCCAAAGCTGTCTTTCGACGTTCTTTCTCAGTTCACTGTCGCTGATAAATAGATAGGCAGCGTGTAATCCCGAAAGGTTAAAGGTTTTACTGGCCGCCCCGCAGACAACAAATGGAAGATTTTGACCGGTTGCAATTTTGAGAAAGGAGATGTGCCCTCTTTCATGCGCCACCAAATCGCAATGAATCTCATCTGATATAACATAAACGCCATGTCTGGCGCATATCGCTGCAACCTTTTGCAGTTCGGCCTCGGTCCAGGCCCGGCCTATGGGATTATGGGGATTACACAATAACAGGATTTTTGCTTTATGCGAGCTTGCTTTACGTTCCAGGTCTTTAAAGTCCAGCCGATATGTGCCGTTTTCATAAATGATGCGGTTTTCTAAGATTCTGCATTTGCCGCCGTTAACGACATCAAAAAAATGATTGTAGGCTGGTGTTTGAATAATCACCTCGTCGCCCGGATCAGTTAGCGTAGCAATTATTGCCGAAACCGCTGCAGAAACGCCGGTTGAGGCTAAGATCCAATCTTTTTCAACTGTACAACCGTGTCTTTTTTGCCACCAATGTATAATCGCCGCGTAGACTTCGTGGGGCACCATGTTGTAGCCGTAGTTCCCCTGCTTAACTATTTGGGTAAGCGCTTCAGCCAGCGGCGGAAAGGTTTGGAAGTCCATGTCAGCAATCCACATCGGGAGTATTTCCTCTGTCTCATTGGCATCCCATTTTATGGAATGCGTACCTTTCCTTATTCGTATCTGATCAAAATTGTATTTCATTTGTTATAGATTGCCCTCGGGCTGATGCTTGGATTCCAGAATATTTTTGCCATTCCATTCCCGCGACTGCTGCCAAAGGCTGGTTTGCTGTTGAACTTTTTAAGAAAGTGGCCGACACTTATTGTAGCGAGGTGTTATCGACAAGCCTGATTCCCGTAAATTGCCACTGATGTTTGGCATGAAAGAAATTTCGATAGGTATGCCTGCTGTGGCCTGCCGGTGTTGCCTCTGAAGCTCCTCGCAAAACCATCTGGTTCACCATGAACTTACCGTTATACTCACCCACCGCACCGGTTTCCTTCCTGAATCCGGGATAGGGCAGGTAAGCACTCCCGGTCCATTCCCAGCGTTGTCCCCAGGAAAATTTATCAGAGGCCACTTCCCATTCAGCTTCCGTAGGTAAACGCATATTTTTCCAGGACGCATAGGCAGATGCTTCATAAAAGTTTACATGGCACACCGGCGCATCCAGGTCCAGATCCTGCAAACCGGCGAGGGTATAATGCATCCATTTTCCATCCAAAAAATGCCAGTAAAGCGGCGTTTTTGCACTTTCCCTAACCCAGTCCCATCCTTCAGCGTGCCAATGACGGAAATCTGTATAACCACCGTTTTCTATAAACTCCAAATATTCGCCATTGGTAACCAGGCTGCTTGAAATGTCGAAAGTCTCGACATAAACTTTGTGACGGTTTTGCTCATTGTCAAAACAAAAGCCATCGCCATTGTAACCAATTTCATAAATCCCTTCCGGCACGTTGACAGTTGTTGGGGCTTCTGAATGACAATTTTTGGCCGCAAAATCAGCAGAATACACCGGAAACAGCGGATTGTGACCCAAAATATATTTAATGTCTGTATACAATAATTCCTGGTGCTGTTGTTCGTGATTTAATCCCAGTTCGAGTAAAGCCCTGACAGCAGGCGTCAGTAAGTCGCCTGATAGAAACTCCCGCATCTGCTGATCTACGTATTCCCGGTAGCGGAAAACCTCTGCAACAGAAGGGCGGCTCAGATTCCCGCGGTCTGTTCTGATCACCCTGGCACCAATCGTTTCATAATAACTGTTAAAAACAAAGTTATATTGCGGATCGAACACATTGTAACCCGGATGGTTGGGCACCAGAATAAAGGTTTCGAAGAACCAAGTTGTGTGACCTAAATGCCATTTGGGCGGGCTCACATCGGCTATAGGCTGCACAACATAATCTTCGGTTTGCAGAGGCGCACAAATATTTACGGAATGATTCCTGATGGCAGAAAATCGCCTCAGTAATTCGGTTGTATCTGTTGATTTGCTAACAGTTTCTATCATGTTGTATCAATTATTTTATCCAGGCGGCATCTACGAACCAACCCTTCGAATCTTCGATCGTTGTTAACGATTTAAAATCAGATTCGTCAGCCAGAGCAGCTATTTCCTCCGGCGAAAACTTCTGCGAAACTTCGATGTTAATGAGCTCGTTCTGGCCGAAAGAGACGGTTAAACCTCCAATGGCAACTTTCTGTTCGCTCAGGCTCACCAGATAACTCCGGCATGCGCCGGTAAGCGGGTCGTAAGTCTGGTAATGTTGAAACCGGCTTAAATCAAAATCAGCTTCAAGCTCACGATTTAACCGGGTAAGGATGTTCAGATTGAATGCGGCAGTGATGCCTGCCTGATCATTGTATGCATCAAGGATGGTATGCGGATTTTTGCGAAGGTCGAATCCGATCAGAACGATATCGCCGCTGGTCAAATTCTGATTTAATTCCATGCAAAATTTTCTGATTTCATCCCATTCCATGTTGCCGATATTTCCGCCCAGAAACAAAACGACTTTTCGTTTTGACGAACGCGAGGTTGCCTCGGCAAGCATGTCGAAATATTCTCCTTGTAAGGGTTCAATTTTCAGATCAGGCATTTCGTTTCCTAGTCGATCCGCTAGTTTCTCCAGGATATTGCCAGAGATATCGATAGGCCGGTAGGTAAACTCAATGTCGTGTTTCAGCAGGTGTTGTAAGAGGTAAGCAGATTTCATCGCATCACCCGCGCCAAGTTCAATCAGGTCAAATGGCCGGGGATCTGCTGTGATAATAGCTGCAAGCTCTGCTGTACGGTTCTGGAAAATATCAAGTTCACATTTCGTCAGATAATATTCGGGCATTTTCATGATGTCCTGGAAAAGACGATCGCCGGCTGTATCGTAAAGATATTTCGATGGAATGCTTTTGCTGGAATGTGTAAGTCCGGTCAGTACCTCCCGCTTCAATTTTTCGGTCGCGTTAAAATCAGTGTCCATCCGTAAACAACTGGTAAGCTCTGTATTTGTTTGTTGCATTTAATTGAATTAGGTAGTTCTGCAATTCCCTGCGGCGGAATTACTTTCCATCAATTCATGCGCCAATGTTATTGATCCGGCGTGAATGTGGAGTTTTAATGTGCCTGCAGATTTTCAGGCAGCTTCCGGTTCTTTCAGCACGACGATAAATTCGGATAAAAATATTGTATTTTGCCTTTTAACCTATCTTTGCCGGAACACTTAATAAAATGAAGAAAACTGCGATAGAGAAGATCATGGCCCCGGTAAGCCGTTTTATCCATCTTGAATATACAAGCGGCATTGTTTTGTTGCTGAGTGTGGTGGCTGCGATTGCCTGGGCAAATTCTCCATATCACAATTTCTATGCGCATCTTTGGCATATCAATTTTTCAGTGGGTTTTGATGATTTTATCCTGAAACATCCGCTTCATATCTGGATAAATGATGGTCTGATGGCCATATTTTTCTTTGTCATCGGCCTTGAATTAAAAAGAGAATTTATGGAAGGGGAATTGTCTACGATCAGCAAGGCGGCGCTTCCAATGACTGCTGCCCTCGGCGGCATGTTAGTACCGGCACTCATTTACTACCTGATCAACAAGAATACCGATGCCGGCCATGGATGGGGGATTCCGATGGCGACCGACATTGCCTTTGCACTTGCGCTTCTTTCGATGGCCAGCAAACGGGTGCCTGCATCTGTAAAAGTTTTTCTTTCTGCACTTGCTGTAGCTGACGATCTCGGCGCCGTTCTCGTTATTGCTTTTTTTTATACAGCTGAAATTAATTTCGTTGCGCTTGCTTTAGGCGGTGGATTTTTAGTGCTTTCAATACTGGGAAACGTGTTAGGCGTTCGGACAAGTCTTTTTTACCTGGCTGTCGGGATTTGTGTATGGGTATGCTTTTTATTATCCGGCGTCCATGCTACAATTGCCGGCGTACTGGTGGCTTTCACGATACCGGCAGTGACCAGAATTAACGAACACATCTATTCAGATAACCTGAGGAAACTGTCTTACGATTTTGAAGCTGATATCCCCGAACGTGGTAAATTGATTACCCCCGCCCAAAATAAGACCATTCAGAAAGTAAAGAGCTTGAGCATGGCAGCCGAAACACCCTTGCAAACCATTGAGCATGCGCTTCATCCATGGGTAGCCTTCGGTATCATGCCTTTATTTGCTATCGCAAACTCAGGCATGGTCATCGGGGCCGACTTCTTTTCTTCCATTCTGAATCCCGTATCTATCGGCGTGGCATCGGGCCTGATCATTGGTAAGTTTGTCGGTATTATGCTTTTCTGCTGGCTGATGGTTAAATTGGGTTTGGCCTCGTTGCCTGAAGGAGCTAACTGGAAATACATTACCGGGGTTGCGTTGCTTGCCGGGATTGGGTTTACGATGTCTTTGTTTATCAGTGGATTGGCTTTTAATGATGAAGCCCACATCACACAGGCCAAATACGGTATACTGATTGCCTCGCTTATAGCAGGGGTTTCGGGCATTGCTGCGCTTAAAGTTGCCGCCCGTAATTAGAAGAAATACGCGTGCAGCAGCTTCTTATGTATCCTCTAGTTTGTTATGATCAACCTTAAGGAGTCTGCACCGGTTCGGGTTTTTAACCAGGCCTTCATGCGGAGCGCATCCTGTGTGGAAATGTTGCCTGGTGAACTGATGATAGCGGTGGTAATTGTGTCGCTGCGACTCGTATCGAGTCTTGTTGTGATGAGGTGATCAAGTGTATAACTGGTAATGTAAGGGAACAGACTCCTGATTTCAGCTTTCAGATCCGGAATGGCTGTAATTTGTCTGGAGGCTGCCGCACTGCGTTTTGCTGACGAATCGCCCTGATAAACCGCCTCCAGTATACTGGCTTTTATCTGCGTAAAATCCAGCTGATTCTTTGCATTTAAACCCTGACGGATGATTAGTTTTGTGCCTGAGAGTTTGTATGCTGTCAGCCTTCGCTTCAATGCGCTTATTTCGTTTTTGCTCAACTCATTTCCAAGGATCAGCAGGTCAATCACATTGCCCTGGCGGTTGTAATTAAAGGACTTATTGATTACCTGTCTGTCAGTATAGTTCATTTCATTCTGGATGAAAGAATTAGCGTTGTTCTCAAATATACTTTTATCTACGATGCGGTATGCCAGATAGATACTTGGCGCGGCTGTTATGAATACAATAATCCAGATGTAGCGGGTCACCTTTCGCTCGTCAGCCTTGTCTTCAAAGTTTTTCTTCCGGAATTTCAGATAACGTACAATCAGGTATGTGGCCACACAAATGAATACGCTGTTTATAAAAGAGAGGTAGATTGCTCCTAGAAAGAAATACATATCTCCTGATGCCAGACCAAAGCCGGCTGTACATAACGGCGGCATGAGCGCCGTTGCAATGGCAACTCCGGGGAATCACATTGCTCTTTTCTTTTCTGGTTGCAGCCACAATTCCTGCCAGCCCGCCTAAACCGGCTATAAAAACGTCCCAAATAGACGGTGATGTACGAGCAAGTAGTTCAGATGATGCTTCATGCAGCGGCGTAACCAAAAAGTATAGGGTAGAAGTGATCACACTGATAAGTGTCGCAATGGCAAGGTTTCGACAGCTTTCTTTACGAGGTCAAAATCGTTGATTCCAATGCCGAGACCGAGACCCATAATCGGCCCCATTAATGGGGAAATGAGCATTGCGCCGATAATTACAGCAGTAGAATTAACATTCAGTCCAATGGAAGCAATAAATATGGCAAAGACAAGTGTCCATAAGTTGGCCCCTTTGAACTCAACATTCCTCTTGATGGATTCAACAGTGTCCTGTTCTTCTGCATTGTCTTCGTGAAGCGAAAATCTGTAAGAAATGAAATTTCTGATTGCTATAAAAATCTCTTTCATATTAAGTGAGCCAGGTGTTCTAAATTTATGTTCAGACAGGTCAATGGCTTTTCACTTATACGATGCTGTTGTCAGCCGATAACCATGTATGGTTCCTCTAAAAGGCAGCAGCAGCTGTTTTGTTTTTACGCAAGGTGGAAGTTTTCTTACAGACCACATTTAATCCGGTAGGTAACGCATAGGCCGGGTGGGAGGGAACACACGGTACAGTGACGGCATGAGGCGAATGCCCGGCAGGGGCGTTCGCATCATCTGATACCGAACTGATCAGCGTTGCATAAGACGTATAGCTGTCTACAGATATCAGCGAGAGATATCTCCACTGCTGAGATAACGATTTAACAATAATTCACAACCTTACAGACAGATTTTCCTGTATCTTCCTGGTCGTATACAAAAATTGGTTTACCCCCACCTGAATTAGACCTGACAACCTTAAATTATGAGATATTTATTCAGTATCATGTTTCTTGCCGGTACCATTATGATGGCTTCAGGCCAAACGAATCCCGGATATAAGATTACCGGAACAGTGAGCGGGATGAAAAACGGCGCGTGGCTCTACCTCCGCTTAGCCACACCTGATAAGAATATCGACTCGTGCCGGGTCTCCAACGGTCGCTTCCAGATGAGCGGTCGCATTCAGCAGAAAGCGGCTCAGGTTTATCTGCATACGGCCCGTTATACCGATTATGTTGCCTTTTGGCTCGAGAACGTACCTATGCGAATTGAGGTTAAAGCAGGCGAATTTAAAAATGGCAGCGTTGCCGGATCTGCGACACACGAAGAGTACAAGAGGTTCGAACAGTCTAAAAAACCGTTATCAACGCAAACAGACAGTATCCAGAAGGCATTTGATACCACCAAGGACCGAGCTACCCGCAACAGCCTGGCGTTTCGATTAGTTGAGCAAAGACAGAAAGATCTACAGCTTGATCGCAATTATATCCGCAGCCATCCAAAATCCCTGATTTCTGCCTACCTGCTGAGTGTTTACGCCAGTACCTGGGGAAAAGACACCACCGCGGTATTGTATGGAATGTTGGCGAATGATCTTAAAGAGTCGGGCTATGGAAGCCAGATCAATGAATTCATTGCCTTGAACCGCGACATCCAGATAGGCAAGCCGTACGTAGATTTTCAGCAGCCAAACACACTGGGCAAACCTGTTAAGTTGTCTGATATAAAAGCGCGCTACATTTTACTCGACTTTTGGGCTTCCTGGTGCGGGCCTTGCCGTGATGAAAACCCAGGCTTCGTTAGCACATATGCAAAGTTTAAAGACAAGGGTTTTGCAATATTAGGTGTATCGCTTGATGTGGATAAAAAGCTTTGGCTAAAGGCAATAGCGGATGACAAGTTAACCTGGGAAAATGTCAGCGACTTAAAGGGCGATCGAAACAGTGCAGCACTGATCTATGGTATCAGTGCTATTCCTAACAATTTCCTGATAGACAACAAAGGCAATATCATTGCCCGGAACTTACGTGGCGATTCTCTGGGAAACAAGCTTAAAGAACTATTACAGTAGATTAAATTGAATTCCTGGGATGCCAACAGGAGAATTTTTCGAATCACAAAGCTTAACACCGGAGGATTACTCGGGCCGGTTTTTTTGGCTGTTTACAACGACAACAATCTTTTAGGCAGCAGCGCGATTGCGTCAGTTAAGTTCGAAGATGCCGGCATCTGGATTTGCATTTACGGCTAACTTTTTCGGTGAGATAGATGTGAGAAGTCGCTGCTAACACACATCAGCACAAATCCATTTGCAATGATGAAAAATAACTAATAAATTAGTTTATGAAAGTTTTTTATCTTGTTTCAACTTTGCTGGTTATCATTCAATCGGCTTTCGCACAGCTGTCTAGAAGCGACAGTGAAAAATTACTTGCATGTTATCGTTTGCATGATTACCAGGCTGCCGGCGATATTCTGAGCAGGTATTATAGCGATACAACGACAAATAAAAGGCTGATAGCGGAGTTTGCCTATAGCCGCCAACAAGCTGACCGAAGCGTTGAGGCAGAGGAGCTTTATGCGCACCTGTATGCATTGGATACCAATTCCATAAGCTCCATGATCAGTCTGGCGAGGATAACCCAACTACGCGGGAATGTGCCAAAGGCAATCCGTTTGCTCAGAAAGGCGGCCGAAGCAGACTCCCTGAATTTTGATTCACGCAGGCTCCTGGCAGACCTGAGCGAAGATCCGGGTATGCGAATAAGGTATACGCTCGAGGCCCTTGACCTGCGTCCGCAGAATGCCGACATTGTTTATTTAGCTTGTGAAACCTACCTGAAATTGAAGCTACCTGAACATGCATGGAAAATTCTTGACCCTCTGATGAAGGCCGATCCTGAAAATATCAGCCTGATAAAAATGAAGGCCTTGGTGTGTGTTGCTATGGGTAAAAATGAGGAGGCTATTGAAAGCTGTCTTAACCTGATGAACAAAGGAATAAATACGCCCTTCGTACAGCTTAACCTGGCCCGAGCGTACTACAACAACAAAGACTACCGCCTGGCTCTGACGCACTTTACGGCGCTCTTACCTGACAGTGACCCCGAGGCCGGTAACTATAACATTGCTCTTTGTTACCTGGGGCTGAAAAACTATCCGCTTGCCGAAAGGCACCTTCTGAAAGCGATAGAGGGGGGGATATCTGAACAGACCGCCGTCTATTATGGGTTGCTCGGCGCTGCACTGGCCCGCCAAAATCAGCCTGAAAAGGCGGCAGCAGCGTATGAGAAGGGTCTCGAGTTCAAAAACGATGGCAGCCTGAACTATACGCTTGCCGACCATTACGAGCAGCAACATAACCATGAGTTGGCCATGACCTGGTACCGGCGATACCTTAAAGAGGTTGGCAGCAACCCGAAGAAGACAAAACTGGTTGCACACCTTGAACGAAAGATCGATTCGTTAAAAGAAGTTGCTGCGGGTAGGGCGGGGAATTAAGCTTACATCAATTTAAGGACATGAAAAGTAGCAATCGGCCGCATTCATTTACTTTTGGCCAATTTCTTTGCACCCGCGCGGGCCGAAGTGCTCCCGGACCGCCCGCAATCAGGCAGGATCCGCATTCACACATTCATGTGATTGCCGGAAATCATCTTCCCGGTATCTTTGAATCTAGTTTACAGGTAGCGTAGTTAACTATTTTTACTTGAATAGTCTGTAAATTTATAACAAGATGAACAGCGAGAACATTAGAATAATGAGTAGTGAAATACTCTCAGACAACTGGTACACTTTAAAAAAGATCACCTTTGAATATCGAAAGAAAGACGGTACCCGCGAAGTGCAAAGCCGCGAAGCTTATGATAGGGGAAATGGCGCAACCATATTACTCTATGATATTGACCGGCAAACGATCATTTTAACAAGACAGTTTAGATTGCCGACCTACATCAATGGAAATGAGAGCGGGATGTTAATCGAGTGCTGTGCAGGTTTGCTTGATAAAGATAATCCCGAGACTGCTATTATTAGGGAAACCGAAGAGGAAACTGGCTACAAGATAAGAAAGGTGAAAAAGGTTTTTGAGGCCTATATGTCGCCCGGCTCAGTCACAGAAATTCTTCATTTTTTTGTCGCTGAATACTCAAATGACATGAAGGTCCACGAAGGTGGCGGTCATGCGGACGAACAGGAAAACATCGAGGTCATGGAGATTCCCTTTGCCGAAGCATTGGATATGTTAGATCGTGGTGAAATTAAAGATGGTAAAACCATTATGCTACTTCAGTACGCGTTGATCAACAAGATTTTTGAAAGGTGAGAGGTAATGAAGAATGAGGGCTATGCGTATAGTCCATATCCTTGATCTTATTGAATCGTACTGGCTGGAAATTTTTAGGTGTTTACCTTTTTTTTGAGAAATTCGATTGCAGACTTTCCTGTTTTTCTTACTGACAGGTATTCTGTAGTCGATTCCTGAAAGAACAAAACGGCAAAATAGCATGCTAACTTGGAAAAACTTTCTGGAGACCTCGTCAGTGCATCAGGATGAACTAGCCTTTATCAGGGATTTTAACCACAATAATATAGAAGAACAAATAAAATCCTCATGAGTAGAAAAGCGCTCATTATTGTTTTGTTTTTAATGTCGGCATTTGGCTGTCGAAGACAACCAAACATAACTAACTATCGTGTCGACAGCATAGATAGTTCGAACTTCTCAATTCAATTTCGCGAATTACAAGCTCATGAAAAAATTGCTTTAAAGCTGAATGACGAACTTATACTCAAGGATTCGGCAAAAGCCGGTAGAAAGCCCGGGTTCTGGCGGTATTATTATTATCCGAAATCAATAGTAAAGATTGAGTTCAGTAATTACTTAAACGGACAGTTGAAATTAAGAAAGATTTTCAAAGATACATTAGTAAACGTTGCCCATCGCACATTGATTGTTTCGAGACCATTCCCTAAGGGATTGAATGCAAAAAATTGGAAGCCCTATGGATTTGTTTCGATTGATACCGGGACTAGGGAAGTACGGCTTGTAAATGACGCGGTAGCTTTTCGTGAATACTGGACCGATGAAGTTATCAAAATACAGTAATGACAATTTGATACTTTCGATGCTCTAAATATTTCTTGACATATATCGTAAAATGGCTAGTGGCAATAGGCTCGTATAGACTATTCGAAAACTTACTAAAGTAAATCATGTGTATGATGCCAAAGTCAACGCCAACAAAGATGAGCGAATAAATATTCAGCTGGCCTTCTTTGACCTTATACAAACCGAAGAAGGACTGGCTAGAAACAATTCCGGAAACTACAGCTACAACCATACACGTCACTTACGTAGTGTCCGATATACTTTAAATAGGCACCCATCCACAGGCGTACTTCAAACATTACGGATTGATAACTATTTGTAGTGTTTGGTTTTTTCATCGCTACTCATGAGCTCGGCTATGCCTCGGTTATTACGCATTTGGCTTGAGAAAATCAGCAACTGCTGCAGCAAATAAGTATCTTTAATGGCAAGGAGTTGCGTTGGAGTTGGGCCAGTATGATAATGGCGCAAGGTCCGTAACACGGGGGTTGGGAGTTAGAATGTTATAGATACTTAGCGGAGAGACCAAGGCGCTTTTCTCCATATGTCTATGGAAATGACAATTCTCTTCGAGTTATAGAACCTAACGGGATGAAAGTCAAAGATTGGATAAAGTGGAGCTATGGCTCTTAGGCAAAAGGGAAGGGCAAACGAATTATAAATCGCGGTAGTAAAAGCGGGACAAGTAGGAGATAACGTTCATCACGAGTTTCCAGGTAAAAAGAAAAATAATGAGTAGTGAGAAGATCTGGTTGGCCTTGGTTGGAATAAGACCGCTCAGCGGCAATGAGTATTTTAATAATGCAGGTGCATATGTAAATGTTGCATGCTTAGCAGAGAGTCAAAGTGCATTCACATCTAAACTTCGTTTTAATTTCGAGTATCATAATTTCAAAGTATTCGACATTGATGATATAGAAACAGAAGAGACTCTAATTATCCATAATGATGAGAATGCGGAAAAGTTGCGGTTAATCGGGGAAATAAAGCAAGGATATAAGTTTGCATGGGGTACCTTTCATACTTTTGATAATGAAGATGCTTCATGAAGATCATCAATAGTGAGAAGAATATCCAATCTAGCATTTCAATAACCTTCGTCTTTTGCTATCTTGAAGGCATACTTACCGGATGTAAAAAGAAACTGGCAAATACGAGGATGAGAATGCACAGTAGCTTATTACCTGTATGCCGGGCATCAAAGCTTTGGAGAGCTAACACCCGAAGGCAATAGGATGCTCAGAGTGATAGGCCCGTTGAACACATTAGAAAGAGGTATTATAAAAAATAAGTAATGATGAGACTGATAATTTTATTGGCTGTATGTATTCATCAAAGTTTGTTTTGTTATGGGCAGGCATCTGAAAGTAAAAGGGATAGTAATTCCGTGCTTAAATTTCTGGAAAAATCGGAATATATTTTTTTAGGCCCGAATAATTATGGACAACATATTAGGATCAAGCATCCCATTATGGGAAATACACTTGACAGCTGGAATCTAGACGACGATAGGGGTATTTTTGCCTGGCTTAAGCTTACAAAAACGATGAAGGCAGAGCTTCTAGCTGAATTTCTTAGCTTTCAAGCGGATACCGCCAAAAGCAATAAATATTATTTTATGAAGGTTCCAAGGCCAAATAGCGACAGTTATTCGACACGCTGGAACATTCCTAAAGATAAATCATTTACTGTCGAAATTGAGCCCTTTATACGTTCACATGGCTCCTAATAACGGGGATTCCACCAATTCAACCCGTACTGATTGAAAGAAAAACTGGCATAGAGATTAATTCAAATCGTAAAAAAGTGGATGCGGTTTATAAACTTTATAGAAAATGGCTGAGAGTGAATGAGAAAACAGGTTTCAAAAATTTCAAGTCGCCTCTGGAAGGAACCCCTTATCGTTGGGTCGGAGATGATTCAGATTTAAAAAATCGTCTGAGAGCTGAGTTATGACGAAACCCATGCCAACTATGATCGGTAATGGGAGTCGACGAGCTGTAAAATAAACTGTATCAAAGGACGGCTATAATAGCAAGGCATGCCCTAGAAGACTACAAAAAAAGATTGGACCGTTTCAATACTGATGTTTGACAAAAAATAATGCCATCGTTGGTCTTTTTACTTACAATTTATATGATGAATTTGGGAACTCGAGTTCGGTTTTTTCGCCGGAAGCTGATCGTCATGTCACGGGCTGTCCAGACTGTCTCGGAAAGTTTTATATTTATATTCCTGGAAATTTTGTGCCAGATAATTTTGCTAATCCATCTATTCAAGTAAACGCTATTTTTTGATTTGGCGCTAAAACCTTAGAGTTATGAACTATACCAAAGAAGTTTTCGAAAAAGTGGAAATAGTGAGCAGAGTGCTAGATGAATTTGATGCTTCTTATTTACTGGAAAGTTCCGACTTTTCAGTAGATGAGATGTCCATGGAATCTTGGCTTAAACTCAATTCAAACGATAAGAACGAAAATAAGATTCCATTAAGCTTAACATTTATGCAAACATAATTGGAAATCGGACTGGATAGGATAACACAAGCGATTGACTGATCAAACAAAGATTTAATGGAATCCACTTCGAATGTGTCAATATTGCTTAAGAACGTATCAACAAGCCACGCACTTGTAGAATATTACGGGGCGTCGCGGACTTCAATAAGTTTGTTTGATTGGGATGGGAGGTGTACCAATAATTTCAAATACATCGAAGGTCTTTCATTTAAAGGGAAGCGAGAGGATAGGATTTATAGCCCTATCTATTAGAAGGACTGAATTCATGAATCGATAGCCCTTGCAGAAATGTTAAGGCTCTTTAAGTGCCGGAAATTTTATCAAAAAATGCACTTAAATAAAAAGGAGTCTTGTAAACGTTTACAACTAATTTAGTCTTTGAAGGATTAATTTCAAATCCTTACGATCAATGGAGGTACGGAATGAAATTAAAGAGATATCGGTATGTTTTATAAATTAAATTTCGGCTGTGCTGTCGTTTTATTTGTTTTGACAATGACATATAGAAATGAAATTTTATATGGTTTTACAGATGATGTTGAATTCATTCAAACTTTGTTGACAGGTTGGAATATAATTATGCTAATGAGTTTGGGTGTATTATTTCTACACAATATACGGCTTGGATATAAAAGAATAAGTTTATCGTACCACTTGTTGGGCGGATTAGCTTTAGTCATGTTGGCCATATCAATTATTGGCATTTTTCTAACACCAAAAGGAGTGGTATAATTACCGGCAAAAGCGAACAAAATATATCGTGCATTGGAGGCCGACATCCAGCATAGGAGAGCATTAGGATAGAGTTTACTTGCTATGCCGTATTGAAGGTAGCTAAAATATATAAATCGCGGATTCTGTAGTATTTGATGCCGGTATTATGGGTGTAAGTTTCGTTCCGGCTACGGAATTGATGTAACGGTGTATTTTCAAGCGCCGATTGATTGGTCAAACACGCATCAGCAAGATGCAAAAGAGACCACTTGGGATCATACGTGAAGATAATACGGATTAGACGGCTCGCGCTTATAAAATGAAAATAGATATGTTAAATTATATTTTTTACCGGGCTTATCTGGCCTACGAAAAAAAGAAAGAATCAGGGCTGTATAGCGCTACAATGTATTGTTGTGCTATTTGCGTGGTTCTATTTATGCCAATTCTCGGTTTAGCGGATCTTATCCTTGGGTATGGTCATAAGCATAAAACAGAAGTAGGAATTGTTTACTTCACATTAACGCCATTGCTCACATTTTTTTATTACTACCGGAGAAAAAACTTGAAAAAACTTATCAACAAGTATCGATCCTCGCCATACAACAAAATAATTCCAAGCTGGTTGTTTTTTTTGGGCATTCCAATCGCAGCGGTGATCGGCATCGGTGGATATGCATGGATTTCTATAACTTTTCGTCCTGATCGGTAGCTTCGCTATTTAAACAGTTAAACTAGCCTGGAAACGGTGTGATTTTGCATTGACGATGATGAAAGCTCATTTGTGAACTGTAGTTTATACTTGATTTACTGACTTTCGTACAGTTTTGAATGTGTAAGCGGCGCGCCCACCTGGGCTTCCTTTGCTGGCGCTCTGGATAAACTTCTCGCCCGGGCCGGCGTTAACGCAAAAAAGCAACCTTTTAGAGGTTGCTTTTTCTGTGCGCCCACCTGGGCTCGAACCAGGGACCAAAAGATTATGAGTCTTCTACTCTAACCGACTGAGCTATAGGCGCAGACAAAAATCTTTCGATTTTTGCGAGTGCAATGTTACATATTTGCAGCGGATTTTAAAAACGATCTGCATGGAAAATATCAAAAACATCATCTTCGATTACGGAAATGTCATCTTCACCATCGATTTTCAGCGGGCACAGGATGCTTTTGCGAAACTGGGAATCAAAGATGTGACCGCCTTTTTTGCGCACAAAGCACACAACAGCCTCTTTGATGATTTCGAAACGGCGGCAATCACGCCCGAAGAGTTTCGCGCCGGTATCCGCGAAGCGGCAGCAAACAGCGACCTCAGCGACGCCGAAATCGATTCCGCCTGGAACAGCCTGCTCATCGGGACAGCGCCGCAAAACCACCAGGTGCTGCAACAGGTCAAAGAAAAGTACCGCACTTTCCTGCTCAGCAACAGCAACGCCATTCACTACGACTGGATCACCGCCTACCTGCAGACAACTTTTGAAGTCGAAAATCTTGATGGCTATTTTGAAAAGGTTTACTTTTCACAGCACATTAAACTCAGGAAACCGCATACCGCCATCTTTGAACAGGTTATTAAAGAGAACGGGCTTAATCCCGCAGAAACACTGTTTATCGACGATAGTCCGCAGCACATAGAAGGCGCACGCAAGGCCGGCCTGAAGGCCCTGCTGATGACGGAACCGGCCGAAAGGTTAGGCGACTTTTTGCGCCAGAACGGAATTCTGTAATAAAAGTCAATCGCAGCCCTTATAATCGGCGAGGTCCCGGATTACACATATAAGCCTGGACAATACGCTTAATATCCGGGTTGCGGTTATTTAACCGCCGTTTGCTGAGGTAATCGGTCAAAAAAAATCTGGCTAACAAACCGTCGTCAAGCCTTTATCCCGAATGATGATACTGACCGCCCTGACTAACCCAGAGGCGGTTCTTTCTGCTTATCAGGTTAACGCACTTTCCAGAGGCGCAGAGACAAGAAAAGTTCTGCTGTCGCCAGGTATCATCACCTCCCTGCCCATCGTAAAGTTTTAATAATAACAGTGGCTTGTCGGGTAGTTTTGCTCTGAGCAGATACTTACCGTATTTAGCGGGTGCATGCATCTCCCGGCAGCAGAGGTAGAAAATCATCAGTCCACCTTGTCCCAGCCTATAATCTTGTAGATATTCCTGCCGTAAGTGCCATTCCGCTGAGTCTGGAGCTTACCATTTTTCCACTTTAAACTTGTCCAGCTATACTGACCTTTTTCAAAGTTAAAAGTGAAGCTGTCATCTTCGAACAGTCGGATGCCTCTGTCAGGCTTTCCATATACCCTGCATGTCAGCTCGAAAATGCTATCCGGCGTGATAAATTGCAGGGGTTTGGCCAGCGGCAGGATCGTACCGCTTTTTACAAACAGCGGTATTTCGTCAAGAGACGTCGTGATGGTGTATTTTTTGCCACCGGTGTACTTGCTGCCCGTGTTGAAGTCATACCAGATGCCCTCGGGGAAATAGATCTCGCGCGTAGAAGCGCCATCTATAAAAGGGGCACACAGCAGGTTTTCGCCCATCATATACTGGTCATCAACTGTATGTGTCCGCTTGTCATCCGGATAATCCATTACCAGGGCCCTGAAAACCGGTGTACCTTCAAAATAATACCTGGCAAACGCACTGTACAGATAGGGGATCAGGCTCATACGCAGTTCCACAAGTTTTTTTGTTTTTCGTTCCAGTTCGAAATAATTCGGCAATGCTTCATCCCGGTTGTTCTTATCCTTATCATACTGGAACCAGGGCACGTTTTTCAGGAACCAGCAGTCGGCCACCATGTGCGCCGACATGAGTGTTGTCTGCAAACGTCTGATCAGGTCTGCTTCAGAACGGCTTTCCCTGAGTTCTGGCGACCAGTTCAGCCCGGAAAAACCGGAGTTTACAATCATGCGCACGAAATCTTGATGGTCATACATATCGGTATAAAGCGCGGCGGCATAGGGTGCGGCAAACAGGTGCGAGGCGCGTACTTCAAACATGGTGCGTTTATTTTCCTTGCGGTATTCATCCCACATTGTTTTTTGGTAGAGCAGCCCGAGCATTTGCCGCATCTGCACGCCATCTGCCCCTGATGGAAACTTTGCAATATCCGGGAAACTCCATTCGGCCTGAGCTTCGGTATAATAGGCTGCATCACATTCATCGAGTTTGAATGAAGAAATGCCTTTACGGATAAAATTTTTATTGTGATAACTCCCGAAAATCTGCCGTGCCCGGGGCGTAAGAAAATCGGGAACTGCACCTTTCCATACTGCATAATTTCCGGAGTAGGGCACAATGCTGTCGAAGACCGGCGAACTCGGGTGTACATAGGCATGTTCCCAAAGACTCAATTTGTAATGCGCGCCATGCATGACAGCCAAAAGGCTGTCAGGGTTGGCAAATTTCTTCGGGTTCCAGCTAAAGGAGCATGAGTAGATTGCCGATTGCCAGCCGGGTTCCAGGCCAAACATATCGCAGGGGATCTGTTTATCACGAAAATACCGGCTCATCTTTGTAACCTGAGCAGCGTCAAAATCGCCTTTTGCCCGGTATTTAAATCCGAGTGCCCAGAGCGGCGGCAAGGATCCTCCGCCCGAAAAAAGATTGTACCGTTCAATAACCTCACGCATGGCGGGGCCTTCGAACACCAGAATTTCCATGCCTTTTGCACCTTCAACCACAATGGATGCATCATTTGAAGTTCCGTAATTTTTGTTGTACAGCGCGGCAGGAGACTCTGCGACGGACTGGTCTGCTTGCTTTAACGCCGATTTAAGCTTAACCGAACGCTCCAGACGGTTTTGCGCGCCCATATAAAACGTTACGTACCTGGCCGTGTTAACAAGCAGGCCATAGCCCCTGCTTGATATATAAAACGGCATGGATGCGTGTCCGAAACCTACATTACCAACGGCCCAGCTATTAATTCGGATGTCCCGGCGCATGCCGCGCTGCTGAAAAGTATTCGACTGCAGACCAAACCCATAAACTTGCTCGGCACTATCGAGAACAAACTCAGCCAGCGCACCTTTGGCAGTTTGGCTAAATCGAATCGAGCTTAGATCTATTGCCGGCCGGTTGGTGGTCTTCAGCTTTTCAAGCGCTGCTGTCAGGCCTTTCATTTTAACATCGGTAGGTTTGAAACGCTCCTGTTCGCCAAAGCTTACGGACCAGATGCCGGCTGCAACCTTACGAACCTGCTGTGCGCGGGCCGGTACGGCCAAAATCATGACCATTGCCAGAAATAGTGCCATTGCTTTAAATCTGTCTCTTGTTTTAACGTTTGTTTGGTCAATACGCATCATCTTAATAGGTTTTGTATCGGTAAATGGCTTCCAGAAAATAATAGTCAGCATAAACAAGGGGCACATCGATCTCCGTTCCGCCGGGTTTGTGCCCGGTGCTGTGCTGCAGTAAAAAACAATGTTTTGCCCGCGGTGCCACAAAATAGACCGGCGAACAGAGGCTTTTCAGTAGCGCAGTGGCTTTGTCACGGTATTTTTCTTTATGAATGTATTTGCTGAGTTCGAAAAGTGCTGATGATGCGACGGCGGCCGCAGAGGCATCTCGCGGGGTAGCCGGACCTGGCAGAGCATTAAAATCCCAGTAGGGGATATGATCAGGGATTCGGCCTGTATAACTTAGAAATAGATTTGCTGCATTAACAGCAGCCCGGAGATAACGGAGGTCTTTTGTGTACCGATACAGCACGGTGTATCCGTAAATTGCCCAGGCCTGGCCGCGTGCCCAGCAAGATTCATCTGCCAGGCCCTGGTGCGTCTTTCGCGCCATCAAGCTTCCGGAGCGTTCGTCAAACTCAAGCACATGCCAGCTGCTGTAGTCGGTTCTGAAACGGTATTTCAGATCAGTGTCAGCATGGGAAACGGCAGTTTTATGAAACAGGCTGTCTCCTGAAGCCTGGGTTGCCCAAAATAGATATTCCAGGTTCATTAGGTTGTCAACGATAACCGGAAAGTGCCATTGTTTTCGATCCCATGAGCGTATGGCGCCAACACGCGGGTTATAGCGACTGGTCAGGGAACCTGCTCCGGCAAGCAGAATGTCTTTATATGCTGCATTCCGGCTTATCTGGTAGGCGTGCCCGTAGGAATTGTACAGCATAAATCCCAGGTCGTGCGTACCTGTGTTGGTTTTTTGAGATTCCAATCCAGTAGTAAAGGACATGGCAGATGGAATCCATTTTTTATCGCCAGTCAGCTGGTAGAGATACCACAGATTGCCGGCAAAAAATCCGCTCGTCCAGTCGTCAGCCTGTACCGTGAGAATTGTCCCGTCTGCTTTCAGACTTCTTGGATATCTCGTCGTGTCCGGGTTCAGGGCCAGATACCGTTCAAGCTGCTGCGCAGCAGCCCTGATTACCCGGTCGGTATCGATGTCAGCAACCTGTGCTGCGCCTGGTTTGTGCATCAGCACCAGGAATAGAAATAAAAAAGTTTGAATAGTCCTTTGCATAAAAGTGCATGAAAATTGCGCCTTTTTCAGGCTTGGTTTGTACCGTCTGTTTTCCGGATGCAGTGTCTGCCCCATTACTTGTTGCTGAATATCTCAGCTGCCCTGCTGCATCGTCTGCTTTGAAAATCTTTCCGCTAAATACAGTATATAATCCATTGTCTTGCGGTTGATGGCATGTCTAAATGTAACTGAATATATCTTTTAAATATCATTGCTGTTAGTGAGATCATAAGAAAGTCCATGCTTTTCATAATAATTTCTATCTGCTTGCTAACTTTTAGGCCCATATTTGGTAAACGGTCTAACCACGTCACTATCCAAATATGCGCGCTTTGTTTGTGCTTCTTTTTTTCTCATGTATTACTGCGACGCAGGCCGGACAGCCCGATGCAGACAGCGTACTAAACAGGCACCGACGGTATCTGATTTCCGCCGGCAAAGCGGGCGATCAGAAAATCCTGATGCAAACCTTCGATTCGCAAAAAAGGCAATGGGCGGGTATTGATTACAACGACAACTCTGTAGCTTCCTGGCAGCCATTGAAACACCTGAAAAATGTCTTCGCATTGGCGCTGGCCTGGTCGGTCACGAAATCAGATCGTGAGCGCAGCGAGCTGAAGCGTGTGGCTGATGCAGCGCTCAGTCATTGGTACAAACACCGGTACCGGAGCACAAACTGGTGGTACAACGAAATCGCAGTGCCGCAGGTCATGGCAGATGTTATAATATTGATGCGGTGTGGCTGGACTGAAACGCAAAAAGAGGATGCATTGAGTATACTGGGGCAGCATCGTGTAGCAGGAACGGGCGCCAACCTGGTTTGGACAGCAGCCCTGGGTTTATATCACGGTGCTTTGACGGGTAACCACGCAAAGGCAGATCGCGCTGCCGCTTTGTTACAGAATGAAGTCAGGATGGGTACCGGCGATGGCGTACAACCCGACTATAGTTTTCTTCAGCACGGCGCACGCCTGCAGATGGCGCATTACGGGGCAGCTTTTCTGGCAGATAACCTGCGCCTGGCCTGGGAACTCAGGGCAACGCGGTGGGCTTATCCGCAAGAGAAAACGGATATTTTGGCTCAAACGATGCTGCAGGGCTGGCAATGGATGGCGCGAGGAATCCATGTCCCTCCGGGTGTGGTAGACCGCGCTGTGAGCCGTCCGAATAGTTTGCGCAGCGGTGATCTGAGATTTATCGTACCTTTTGCTATAGAGGCGGCACCGCAATATAAATCTGAATTACGCGGGTTTGCCGCGCAGCAGAACGCCCCCGGTGTGCTTAGGGGTTTTAAGCATTTTCCATACGCAGACTTTTCAGTTTATCACCATCAGGATTTCAGTTTCTTCCTGAAAACCATTTCGACCCGTACCTTACCGGCCGAATCAATTAACGGCGAAAATCTTCAGGGACAACTCCTGAACAGCGGCGATGGTTACCTGGTTAGCAACGGTAATGAATATTTCAACCTGATGCCCGTCTGGAACTGGAATATGCTGCCGGGAATAACCACCTTTGCCGGTGCAGAAGTGATTGGGCGGCCAAAATTCAGTGGTGCAGTGAGCAGCGGAGCGTCAGGTCTGGTCGCTCTGGACTTATCGTTAACGAGTAAAGATAACAGGGAGCAGCTAACCGGACATAAAGTCTGGGCCATGCATGGAAAGATGGTAGTCTGTCTGATCGCAAATCTCAATTTTATCAACGCCCGTCCTGATTATCCGGTAAGCGTTTTAGATCAGGCGCGTTTAAGCGGCAATATCACCGTAAGCAAGCCAGCTGGCACCCGCAGCGGCAACATGCAAACGTACAGGGGGCTTAAATGGATACACCACAACAAATTTGCATATCTGCCATTGGGATCAGAGCCTGTAAGCATTTATGCAGGACCCGTAAGCGGCAGCTGGAGCCAGGTTAATAGCTCAGAAAGGACAGATACGATTACTGACCAGATTTTTCGACCGGTTATTTATCATAAGGCTTCATCTTTTTCCGGCTATGTCATTTGTTTTGCTGATACGCCGGCAGATGCGGCGGCGCTGGCCAAAAGTTCTCCATGGAAGCTGCACAACACAGCAGATTGCCAGGCTGTAACTTTTGAAGATGGCACAGTGATGAGCGCTTTTTTTGCCGGCGGAAGTCTGAAGCTACCGCATAAAACGCTATCGGTAAACAGGCCCTGCCTGCTCATTATACAGAACAACAATTTATTCGTGAGCGATCCGACCCATACGGGCGGCCCGGTCGTGATAAAATACAACCAGAAAATCTTTAACATTACCCTGCCAGGCGATGGGACAACCGCCATGTCGCGGGGCATTTGACATTATGAAAAAAATATCATGTTTACTGGTGCTGTGCCTCTGCATCTTTTCTTTGTCTGCCCGGCAGACTGCCTCTCTTGCCAGTCCCGACGGACACCTGAAAATTGTTGCTTCGGCAGGTATAAATCCCGGAAGCCTGCTCAGTTACAGGTTTACTGTGCGCGGAACAACGGTTATTGAAAAAGGAACTATCGTATTACAAGCCGGTAAAGGCGCTGAAGCTGGAACATGGCGACTGGCGAACGTAAAAAGGGATGCGAAAAATACAAGCTGGAAGCCGATTTATGGCGAGCGCGCACTGGTGCCCGAGCAATACCGGGAACTGCGGCTTTACTTAAGTAATGCCACGAACCGGCAGCAGGCAGTCATCACCTTCAGGCTTTATAATGAAGGACTGGCATACCGGTACTTACTAAAAAGTGTTGACGGAGACACGCTGCAACTCAATGCCGAGCGGTCTGAGTTCGGATTTACCTCAAATCACACTGCCTGGGCCACGAGAACGGCTCAGGGAATCATTGAAGCAAAGGCCATAAATGACATCGGCGAAGCCAGCGAACGGCCTTTGACAATAAAAATAAATCCCCGGTTATATATCGCGCTGGGCGAAGCGGGGCTGGTTGATTTCGCCCGGATGAAATTTGTACGAACCGGAGTCAATACGCTTGGAACTGTCTTGCATGGTCCTGTAAACCAGTACCCCGAAATACGTTCGCCCTGGCGCTATGTGCTGACCGCCGGAAGCCCGGGCGGCTTGCTTGAAAAAAATTACCTGTTGCTGAATTTGAATGAGCCATCCAGGATTCGCAGTACTTCATGGATCAGGCCCGGCAAGGTAATTCGTGAAAGTTCACTGACAACAGCCGGATCCATGTTATGCATTGACTTTGCCGCCCGCCACCGCATTGCATATGTAAGTTTTGACGCCGGCTGGTATGGCCAAGAAGACAGTGATACGTCTGATGCACGCCGCGTTATGCTTGATCCGGCGCGGTCAAAAGGACCGCTGGATCTGGCCGCAGTTATCAGCTACGCCAATAGCAAAAATGTCGGTATTATTCTCTATGTAAATCGCCGGGCGCTCGAGCGACAACTTGATACCCTGCTTCCAATTTATAAACGCTGGGGCATAAAGGGAATTAAATTTGGATTCGTACAAACAGGTTCGCAGAAGTGGACAAGCTGGGTGCATGAAGCCGTT
This sequence comes from Pedobacter sp. SYP-B3415, assembly GCF_004138205.1. Lineage (GTDB taxonomy): Bacteria > Bacteroidota > Bacteroidia > Sphingobacteriales > Sphingobacteriaceae > Pedobacter. The sequence goes on along the minus strand of NZ_RXNQ01000035.1, from coordinate 58,558 downwards.
CGCAAGTGTGCAGCGTACAATATGGTGGTCGATATTCATGACGAATACCGGCCAACGGGTTATGAACGTACCTATCCGAACCTCCTTACACAAGAAGGTGTTCGGGGGGATGAAGAAAGTCCCGATAATGCTATGGTGCTAAAGACACTATTTACACGAATGATTGCCGGTCCGGCTGATCAGACCAATGCGTATTTTACGAGACGTGTAGACAAGATGAGTTCGCATGCCTCACAAATGGCCAAAGCGATTTGCTTGTACAGTCCGCTGCAATTCATTTACTGGTATGATCGGCCTGTAGCCACACTACCTGATCCTGCACCCGAAGGGGCGATACAAAATATTGCCGACCTTGAATTTTACGATAACGTGCCAACAGTGTGGTCAGAAACGAAGGTTATCGAAGGCGAAATCGGTGAATATGCAACTGTTGCACGGAAAAGTGGTAAGGAATGGTTTGTCGGGTCGCTTGCCGGGAAAACGGGGCGAAAGCTGCAGCTGGACTGCTCGTTTCTGGATAAATCGAAACGGTATATGGCTATAATATATGCCGACGATGCCGGGAGCCGGTCGCCAACCAGGGTTGCTATCTCGGAAATACCGGTTAATCAAGGCTCGGTGCTTAACTTAGAGATAAAGGCAAATAACGGACTGGCTATCCGGATTGTACCATTAAATAAATAACATGATGGCTGGAAAAAGACTATGTTGGTTTGTTTTGGTAAACTGCTTGCTCATATTCAGTGCATCTGGAATTGCACAGCCTTCCCGGACATTTTTAACGGTAAACGTCTGGGCCGACCATACCGACTGGACGTACAAGACAGGTGAAAAGGTTGTCTTTCATTATAATGTAACGCTTAACAACAACGAAGTTCCAAATTGTAAGGTGAGCATCCAGCTCGGACCAGAGCAGATGCAGCCCAGCCGGGTCATGAACAAAATTATAAACGGTCACTCAAGCATTGAGGGCGGAACCATGACAAAGCCTGGGTTTCTTCGCTGTGTGGTTACCACCGAGTATGAGGGGAAAATTTATCGCGGTCTTGCTACCGCGGCCTTTGAACCGCTAAAAATTCAACCAACTACACAACTGCCGGCCGATTTCGAGAAGTTCTGGTCTGAAGCAAAGAGACAGGCGGCCGGCATTCCTGCAGATGCAAAGCTCACGCTATTGCCGGATCGCTGTACAGAAAAGGTAAATGTGTATCAACTGAACGTGCAGGCCTACCGAAGCGGAAGCCGGGTATACGGGATTTTAAGCGTGCCGAAAAAGCCGGGCAAATATCCTGCGCTGCTGATTCTGCCCGGAGCAGGGATCAGGCCGTATCCCGGTGATGTTGAAACGGCAGAGAAAGGGATCATCACGCTCGAGCTTGGTATTCATGGTGTGCCTGTAACAATGGAACCGTTGGTCTATCACAATCTGGCCGGCGGGGCGCTCAATGCATATCCGTTTATGAACCTGAATAACCGGGATACCTATTACTACAAACGTGTGTATATGGCCTGCCTGCGTGCAAACGATTACCTGTGCAGCATGCCGGAATATGATGGTAAACAGCTTGCAGTTTATGGTGGCAGCCAGGGTGGCGCCCTGGCCATCGTAACCGCTGCACTTGATGAGCGGGTCAAATGCCTTGTAGCGCTATACCCGGCATTGAGTGATATGACCGGTTATCTGTATGGCCGGGCAGGGGGCTGGCCGCATATGTTTAACAAGGCTAATGCAGCGATTTACGCTCGCCCGGAAAATATCCTGACAAGCCAGTACTATGATGTAGCCAATTTTGCCAGGTTTATACGTGTTCCCGGCTTCTATTCCTGGGGTTTTAACGATGAAACCTGCCCGCCCACAACGGCATATGCAACGTACAACCAAATTGCTGCGCCTAAATCTTTGTTCCTTATCCGCGATTCGGGACATCATCTGTATCCTGAGCAGAAAACAAAGTTATATGCCTGGCTTGCGGATAAATTGCTGGTAAAAAAAGAATAGCTTTGAGTATGTCTGATACGCTTACGTCCGCGCATTCGCCAAGAAAGAGTGATGGCTTCAATGGCCAGCGCGCTATCGTCTTACCCGAGAAAATCATCGCCGGCTTTGCAAAAACTCCGCTGATCAACAGTTTGTTTGTTACCGATATCGGGTTTTATCCAAAGGCTAAATTCCACTACCGGGAGCGGGAAACCGGGTCTGCACAGCACATCCTGATCTATTGCGTGGATGGGCGCGGATGGCTGCAGATTGCCGGCAGGACACTTCAGGTAGAGCGTAATCAATTTATGATGATTCCTGCAGAAACGCCACATAAATACGGCTCTGATGATAAACAGGCCTGGTCCATTTATTGGCTGCATTTTAACGGCAATCTGGCCCAGTCACTTAGTGCGCTGCTGTCTGCCGGAAACACAAATTTCACGGGCGACCTTTCGTTTTCAGAAGACCGCGTCAAACTTTTCGATAAGATGTACAATACATTAGAAAAAGGTTACAGCGATGCCAACCTTCAGTACATTAATATGTGCCTGTGGCATTTTTTATCATCTTTTAGCTTTCCTGATCTGTTTCTGCCTGGTACAGAAGGCAATAACGAAGATTCTATTGATCGTTCAATCGCGTACATGCGCGAAAACATTCATCAGCCGCTGGCTTTGAAACAGCTTGCTGACCAGGCGCTTATTTCCTCCTCCCACTATTCAGCGCTCTTCAAGAAAAAAACAGGATATCCTCCATTGGAATACTTTAATCACATCAAAATCCAGAAGGCTTGTCAATACCTTGAATTTACGAAGATTAACATCAAGGAAGTAAGTTATAAACTTGGAATAAACGATCCTTATTACTTTTCAAGGCTGTTTAGTAATATTATGGGCCAGTCGCCGCTTGATTTCAGAAACCGGAAAAAATTCGCCGGACCCGCCGTGCCACCTGCCGGCCCTTTGCCGTAAGATAATCCATTTTTTTCAAAGGATATTCTATTTTTAACGCGCCTGCAGAACGTAAGTTTGACTTACGTTTAACCAATAGATTCATGGGGAAAACCTCTTTTAGTAGCTACATCATTGGTGTATCTTTTATATCAGCATTGGGCGGATACCTGTTCGGTTTTGACTTCGCCGTGATTTCAGGAGCGCTGCCATTTTTACGGCAGGCTTTTGGGCTCAATGCTTGGTGGGAAGGCTTTCTGACCGGTTCTCTTGCGCTTGGCTGTATAACGGGGTGTTTACTAGCCGGGAATATAGCAGAACGTTTTGGCCGCCGCCCCGGACTCATGCTTTCTGCCCTGATATTTGCCGTATCTTCTTTGGGTATGGCTATGTCGCCTTCATTAACGGTTTTCATAATCATGCGTTTTGCAGCAGGGGTAGGTGTAGGTATGGCCTCGATGTTAAGCCCGATGTATATTGCAGAAATTTCGCCGGCCAGCATGCGCGGTCGCAATGTGTCTATTAACCAGCTTACCATCGTTATTGGTATCCTCGTTACGAACCTGATTAATTATAAGCTTGCAGATCTGGGCCCCGAATCCTGGCGCTGGATGTTCGGTCTTGGTTTTATCCCATCGGTATTGTTTCTGCTAGGCGTGATCTGGCTTCCGGAAAGTCCGCGCTGGCTGGTCAAAGCTGGTAAAGCTGACGAGGCCGAAGCAGTGTTGAAAAAAACGGGCACAGAAGCGTACGTAAAGAAAACCATGACCGATATTTCGCTGTCGCTCGCTGTACCAGCCGGTTCATCTGTACGCGCAATATTTCACAAAGGCGTTCGTCCGGCCGTATTTGTTGGAATTGTCCTCGCGGTATTTCAGCAGTTATGTGGCATTAACGTCGTGTTCAACTATACCTCTACCATTTTTCAATCGGTAGGCGCCAGCCTTGACCGGCAGCTGTTCGAGACCATTGCAATCGGCTGTGTTAATCTTGTTTTCACGGTGCTTGCCATGTGGCTGGTAGAAAAACTTGGCCGCCGGCCGCTAATGCTCATCGGTTCGCTGGGCTTGTGCATTGTCTACGTGCTTCTTGCCACACTGCTTAAGAACCAGGCAACTGCCGCGCTGATATCGGCAATCGTTCTTCTGGCTATTGGGCTTTACTCGTCTTCTCTGGCTCCGGTTACCTGGGTGTTAATCTCAGAGATATTTCCCAATCATATCCGTACTGCAGCATCTTCGGTTGCAATAGTTGCACTTTGGGGCGCCTATTTTATCCTTGCCTTTACGTTTCCCGTTCTCGCAGAAGAGCTGGGTACATACGGACCGTTCTATCTCTATGCCTGCATTTGCCTGCTTGGTTTCCTGTATGTGAAAGGAAAGGTAAAAGAGACGAAGGGGCAGACACTTGAAGCGCTGGAGCACAATTTAATTCGCCATTAACAAATCATCCTTTTTATTTATATGCAGCAATTCACGGCAAAAGCCTGGGAAGAAAAAGTGACTATCCCCACCTATGGTATCGGTAAAGCCGAAAAAAACCCAATGTTTTTTGAAAAAAGAGTTTACCAGGGCAGCAGCGGTGCGGTTTACCCAAATCCGGTGATCGAAAAGATTTTAGATGAAAAACAGGACCGGGTTTATAAGGCTCTGTTTCTTGAAAACAAATACCTGAAAATCATGCTTCTACCAGAGTTGGGCGGAAGAGTTCAAATGGCCTATGACAAAATAAAGCAGCGGCATTTTGTATACCATAACCAGGTGATCAAACCTGCGCTTGTGGGCCTGACCGGCCCATGGGTATCTGGCGGGATAGAATTCAACTGGCCTCAGCATCACCGTCCAAGCACATTTGAACCCGTAGATTACGATTTGTCTCAGCAGGCAGACGGAAGTGCAACGGTTTGGATCAACGAGGTCGAAAAAATGTCACGCACAAAAGGACTGGTCGCGTTTACGCTGCATCCTGATAAAGCCTATCTTGAGATCAGCGCACAGATATACAACCGGACTAACCTGCCGCAGACTTTTTTGTGGTGGGCAAATCCGGCAGTAAAGGTAAATGATCATTACCAGTCTGTTTTTCCACCCGACGTAAACGCGGTATTTGATCATGGTAAGCGCGATGTTTCTGCGTTTCCAATTGCTACAGGTACCTATTACAAAGTTAACTATGCGCCCGGTACAGATATTTCGCGTTACAAAAACATACCCGTTCCTACCTCGTACATGGCCATCAATTCTGCTTATGATTTTATGGGCGGCTATGAACACGATACGCAGGCGGGAATGCTTCATGTGGCCGACCACCATATATCGCCTGGTAAAAAACAATGGACCTGGGGTTACGGTGATTTTGGACGAGCCTGGGACCGAAACCTGACCGATGAAGACGGACCATACATTGAGCTGATGGCCGGGTGTTTCACAGATAACCAGCCCGATTTTACCTGGCTAATGCCTTATGAAACCAAAATCTTTACCCAGTATTTTCTGCCCTACAGGGAATTGGGATTGGTGAAAAATGCAAATAAGGACCTGCAGATGAACCTGGAAGTTCAGGATGGAATTGCCCGCATCAAAATCCAGGTTACCTCGGTCTTCCGGGCAGTAGCCGTGACCTTGACAGCCTCTGAAGGTCTGCTGTACGCTGCCAGGGAAGACCTGGATCCTGAGACTGTATTTAACCGCGAGATTGCAGTACCGGGGCATACAGATGACAGCCGCCTTATACTTCTCCTTCGAGATGCGGAAGGGAATGAATTGATGAGTTATCTGCCCGGACAGAACGCGCCGGGTAAGCTCCCGCAACCAGCCAGTGCAGCGCTGCCAGCCAGCCAGATTGATCACATTGAGCAATTATTTTTAACCGGCCAGCACCTTGAGCAGTACAGGCATGCAACCTATGATCCCCTCGCTTATTACAATGAAGGACTGCGCCGGGATCCGGGCGACTACCGTTGTAACACCGCCGTCGGAACCTGGTATGTCCGCCGGGGCAGATTTGATAAAAGCATTGTTTATTTCAGCAACGCGATACAGACCATAACCTCCCGCAACCCTAATCCATATGACGGCGAGGCGTATTACGGCCTGGGCCTTGCCCTGAAATACATCGCGGAACTTGATTCTGCCTACAGCGCTTTCTACAAGGCAACCTGGTGTAAGGCGTTTCAGGATACCGGCTTCTTTGCCCTGGCACAGATTGACCTGATCAGAAAAAACTACCGGCAGGCTGTTTTGCATGCGCAGCAAGCTATTTCAGGCAACGCGGCTAACAGCAAAGCATACGTGCTGCATGCTGCCGCCTTACGTCACCTTGGACAGCTTCGCGAGGCCCGATCAGTGGCAGAAGCTGCTGTTATCCGCGACCGGTTTAACCTCGGTGCCATCAGAGAATTGGCTGCATGCTGCGATATTGGAAGAGATGTTACCGGACAACTTCACTGGGAGGGCCAGCTCAAGCTGCTGGGAAGAGAACATGTAAACAGCTATATTGAATATGCGCTCGATTATGCTGCCGCAGGCCTGTTTAATGAGGCTGTAAACCTGCTGGAGCACGTTGCCGGACAGGGAGCGCCAATGGTCTTTTATCACCTGGCTTACTGTTACGAACGGCTGGATCGGCAAGCGGAGGCAGTGTCTTACCTGTCGAAAGCTGCTCTGGCAGACCCTTATCTTTGTTTCCCGAGTTTTCTCGAAGACATTGCGGTACTGTCTTATGCCAGCCAGACATCGCTGCGCGATGCAAAAGCACCCTATTATCTCGGCAACCTGTGGTACGATAAAAGACAATATGATCTGGCCATAGAAAACTGGATGCTGGCTGTACAGCGGGACGATGCTTTTCCCACAGTTTACAGAAACCTTGGTATTGCTGCATTTAACAAGCGCAATGCGCCGACAGAGGCACTTGCTTTTTTTGAAAAGTCTTTTGAACTCGATCCGACCGATGCGCGGGTGCTGATGGAACTTGATCAGCTACGCAAAAGAATGAATGTAGCACCGCAAACGCGTCTGCAAGCCCTCAACCAGCACCTGAAAATTGTGGAGCTTCGCGATGATCTTTATCTTGAACGCCTGTCGCTTTACAACTTCCTCGGCGATCATGACATTGCGTACGAACTGATCATGTCCCGGAAGTTTCACCCCTGGGAAGGCGGGGAGGGAAAAGTTTCCCGGCAATACGTCCTCGCGCTGGTTTCCCTCGCCAGAGAAAATATTATGGCTGGCAGGTATACCCAGGCATTACGGCAATTGAATGAAGCACGTGTTTATCCCCATCATATCGGAGAAGGCAAGCTGCCTGGTGTGCGCGAAAACGACCTCGCATATTTTAGTGGCCTGGCCTGTGAAGCGATGGGGGAAGATACGGGTGCTATGGAGTTCTTCAGGCAGGCAGCATTAGGATCGTGGGAACCCGGTGCTGCGATGTTTTACAATGACCAGCAGCCGGATCAGCTGTTTTACCAGGGCCTTGCTTACCGGAAACTGCAGGATCAGACCAAAGCCAGACAGATATTTGAACGCTTGATAACATATGGTGAAAGCCATATAAACGACGAAATCAAGATCGATTATTTTGCTGTATCCCTCCCAAACCTGCTGATTTTTGAAGATGACCTGCGAAGCCGCAATCAGGCGCATTGTCTCTATCTCAAGGGACTGGGGCATCTTGGCCTGCAGCAATTTGAACAGGCATCTGCATCACTGCAGCAGGTGCTGAAGATTGATGCAATGCATTTCGGCGCACACATCCACCTCGTGATGTCAGAGACTGAAACGATTTGTTAAGGAAACTATAACCAGGATCGATGGTCGATAGGGCGTGACTATAGCCCGACTACCATGTTCGATGGGCAGGGGCCATAGTAACGCGGCTGAATGAACATTCTTTTCTCTTTTGGGCTTTGGCGGCTAAGGAAATTGCCGGGCCTCTGGACTATGGTCCATAATCATCTCTTCTCTTGTTCTTCCCAAAACCATATCTCCGTTCAGCCTTTTCGGCATTGTTCGATTTCGGGGTAGCAAAAAAAAAGCCCTTTCGGGCTTTCCTCCAATTTAAAACCAACGCTAAAAGTTTTGCAGGCGCTTCAGGCTGATTACTGCCGTGCTGGTACTGTTGTTTACCGAGTTGATGTATACGAACGCGGTATACCTGCCATCTGCTGTTTTCATAAAGACGCTGCCATCATTAGTAAGGGTAATGGCATAGTTGGCCGAACCATCGAAATTCTGTTTTTGCAGGTCGATATCATCAATATAAATGTTGCTGTTGGCATCACCCTTTAGCTGTCCGTCGTAGACCCAGGTGCCAATTTTCTTTTCCATTGCGGTGCTTTTGCGTGTCCAGGCCGCTGGAATGGTAAATCCATTTGGAAGAAACCCTGCTGCTGCAGGCGAAACGAGCGAGTGCCCGTATGTATAGGCCGCGGTGCCTGGGGTAATGGTAGGCGCATAGGCATATACAAAGTCAATTTTTGCCGAAAGGTTTCCGGCTTCTACCTCAGCCAGGGTATAGGCGCGCATATCTGCAATGGAAAAATACCGTGCTCCGGCAGCAGTGCCGACAAGCGGGATGCTCCGCTTCATATCCATGGCAGATATCTGATACTCCGGTGTCCTGACCGAAGACCGGTCGCCGGCGCTGTTGGTCACAGCAAATTCGAATGAAACCTTTTGTCCACGGGCTGCCTCTGGCGTTATATAAGCGTATCTGAGCGTCGTCGCATTGGTGTCAATAATCGAAACCGTTGACAGATTGCCGTTTGTCTGGCTGTTGCGTGCAACCAGGGTTGTCACGTCTGCAGCATTCACTGTCCGGTGCGTAACCATTTCCCAGAGTGTACCGGTTGCACCAGCAATGCTGGCTGTGACCTGCACGGCGCTAAGCTTGCCGCTTTTGGTGCCCATCCCGTAGGCGAAATCAATTTTTTCGCCCACAATCAGGGGCGCGACTGTCCGTTTGATAAATGAACCCGTCAGATCTTTGTTCCTGGCTTCAATCTCGTTTTTTTTGCAGCCAAATATGGCTGTAGAAACCGCCAGAAGGCCAATTAAGTATGCTGTTCTTTTCATAATGACTGGCTTATTTTTGCACTGTAACCGTAATTGTATATAACTTCCTGATCTGCCGGTTGCCTGACACCAGCGTATAAGTCTTCGGCTGATTGAAGTCTGTCCACAAGCCCATGAAAGGCTCGACCAGCATGTCATTTGCTCCTAAAGAGCAATAGGGTTTTACCTTGCTTATGTTTGTACCGAACTTCGCTATCGCCGTAACCGTACATTTAACTGTGTCAATAAGGCCATTGGCAAATGTGGGCGTAGTAACGAGTACGGTCTGGTTGTCTGATCCAACCAGGTTGAAACTGCTCATGTAACAAGAGGTATTGTCTGTAATAAGTAAGCCGTCTTTATCTATCGGGTATTTGCGGCAGGATGATGCTGCATAAAGTGCAGCCATTCCCAGTATGGTAAGGAGGAGGTTTTTTTTCATCTGTAAAAGCATTTGCTTATAACCACGGTTCATTTTGTTTGATCTTGGGGTTGTTAACGATCTCTGCCGTTGGGATCTGGAAAATATAAAAGCGCTGGAAATCGCGTTCAATCGCATTTCTGAATTCATCCCGCACCAGTTCGTTCCAGGTGCTGAGAAGCGGATTGCCGTTCGGTTGCGTCCAGATCTGCTCTACTTTGTTCCAGCGACGGATATCAAAAAAACGGCTGCCTTCAGCGGCAAGCTCGATAATGCGCTCCTGTTCGATAGCGTTAAAGAATGCGGCCTTGCCTGCAAACAGACCACGGTCTAAAGGAGGCAGGCCACCCCGGCGTCTAATTTTGTCAATTAGATCGTAGGTTTCGGCGGTTGGCCCGCTTAACTCGTTTATGGCTTCGCAATACATCAGCCATACATCGGGCAGACGCATCATCCAGGAATCCTGCGGACCATTCTCACGCGCATACCCGCTGATCTGCCGGATGTATTTGCGGTACAGGTAACCGGTAAATGCGCCGTCTGCAAACATATAAGGTGGCGTTGGCGCATTCGTTTTATATAGAAAAGTGAGCACGTTTGAGGTTACTGTACCGTCTGCAAGTATCTCATTGATCGACTCGCCATCCCACATAACGGTAGCCTTAAGGCGAAAATCGCGCCCTGCATACGATGCCGGGTTTACCGCGCTGTTTAGCCGGGTGCGGGCATCTGCAACTGTTGTAGGATTGAGCGGCACCAGGGGCGGCGCAAAATCCCCAGTCGTAACCAGCTGATAGCGGTTAACAAGCCGCATGGTAGGAGCGACGTTGACACCGCCGGCACCGGTGCTGCGGGTGCCGAAATCGTACAGGTAGGTATCTCCGTAGAACTGGTCGGACTGATAATCGGAAGCGCCAAATAGCGGACCGCCGTTTGTAAAAGCGAAAATCACTTCAGAAGCATAAGCCGCATCCTCGTTTGCCCCGTTAAAGAGCTCGCCATAAAAGGGTGCAGTTGCCGGGCCCGGATCGCCGCCTTTGTACAAAGTGCGCCCGTATGCCGGTTTCATAATTTCAGCGAAATCTGCCGCTGCGGCCTGGTAGTGTGCCTGCGCATCGGTTGTATTTCCTGCATTTTTCTGCCAGCATGCCCAGTATAGCTTGATTTTACCGCGATAGCCAATAATTGCCGCCCTGGTAGCACGGCCCTGGTCGGCCTTCGGAACACTTACAGGTACATGCTGTGCGGCGAGGTCAAGATCTGCAAGGATCTTGTCTTTAATCGCCGTTTTTGAGCTGCGCGTAAGCGAATACGCTTCGTCATTTCCATTCAGTACGCCTTCATAAAAAGGTACATCGCCCCAAAGATCGATAAGTCTGAAATAAGCAAGCGCCCTGAGAAACAAGGCTTCACCTTCCACACGACGCAGGATCGTGAGATTGGCAGGCACTGTTTCCCTCGCAATCATGGCCCGTACGTTTACCAGGACATAGTTTGCCCGGTTAATACAGCGGTAGCCATCATTCCAGTGGCGCGACGCCGAGCTCCCGAAGTTGTTGCCGGGGGTGTAGTTGGAATATGGCCGACCGTTGATGCGGCTGTACATCATTTCGCTACCTCCGTCCCAGGCATAGGTTTTATAATGCATCTCGCGCGCCGCGACATATACACCAAGTAAAGCAGCAGTGGCTTCACCTGGTTTTGTAAAGTAGCCCTCTTCGGTTAATTTCGAAGGGTCATTCTGTTTGAGCAGGTCTTTGCGGCAGGAGCCTGCCACCACTACAACGAGCAGTAAAGCAAAGGCGTATCTTTTTCTTTTCATAACTGAAAACATAATCTGTATTTGACTTATAAGCCGATGTTGAGACCAAATGAATATGACTTGAGGATAGGGAAGGGGTCGTCATTGAAATTCTGGAACCCGTTGCCAAGCGTCGATTTTTCAGGGTCAACACCAGGCCAGCTGGTAAATGTAAAAAGGTTTTCGGCTGTCCCGTAGACACGTATCCGTTCCACGCCAAGCGTCTTAAGGAGCCGTGCAGGAAGGTTGTAACCGATCTGAATGTTTTTCACTCGCAGATAATTCATGCTGTATAACCAAAAATCTGATTCGACGCGGTTGTTGCCGGCGTTTGCCGCGACCACCCTGGGGAACATAGCTGCACGGTTGTCAAGATTCCAGAAGTCAGTTAGATATCTTTCCTGGAATGCGTAGCGCTGCGGATTCACATTTGTACTCGTCATGTCTTCCAGGAAATAATCTTTGCGTCCTGTAGCTGCCTGCAAAAGAACGCTTAAATCAAGTCCCTTCCAGTTCGCGAAAAGATTTAACCCGTAGTTTGCTGTAGGACGTTGCTCGTTTATAGCCGGCGTAGCTTTTTTGTCAAAGCTGCCGATCTGGCCGTCTCCGTTCAGGTCTTTATAAAGCAGATCGCCGGGTGAGATATTTGCCGAACCCTGGTAGGGCGAATCATAGATGTCCTGCCAGCTCTGCGCGATACCGCTGGAGAGCATGTAATAGGCATAAAACCAGGGCATATCAATAAAGTTTTTGCTTGGATTAAGCCGTTGATTCCATTTTTCAAGCCGGTCAATGTTGTAAGAAAAATTTGCCGTGGCACCGTAGTTAACCTTTGCAATTGCCGACCGCCAGGAAAGGTTTATATCAATACCGTTATTCCTGAAAGTTCCGATGTTCACCTGCGGTGGATTAAAACCTGTCAGCAAAGTTGATAATACCGAAGGCCTGATCAGATCGGTGGTCAGTCTGTCATACAAGTCAATTTCAGCAGTCAGCTTATTGCTGAAAAAGCCCAGATCTAGACCGATGTTCGCCACACGGGTTGTCTCCCAGGTAAATTGCCTATTAATTTGTTTATTTACGCTTACGCCGGTGGCCAGGTTATTACCATTCAATACATAGGGGGTAGATATGAATGTCTGAAGTTGCTCGTACCTCGATACACCGCTATTGTTTCCTAACGAGCCATAAGAAAGGCGCAATTTTCCTGCCGAAACGATAGTGCTTAGCGGCTTGAAAAAGGTCTCTTCAGAGAAACGCCAGCCGGCAGAAACAGATGGGAAGTAACCCCATTGGTGACCTTCTGTGAATTTCGAACTCCCGTCGGCACGCATGCTTGCTTCAAAGAGATAGCGGTCATTTATTGAATAATTGAACCTGCCAATAAAGGACCGCATACCTTCCTCAGATGAGGTGCCGTTGAAGCCGATATTTAATGGCGCCAGTGCCTGGTTGCCCAGTTCGGTTATACGTTCGTCCAGCCGCCCGCCGGCACCTACGCCGAATTGTTTGTCATTCCAGAATTCCTCGGTAGCAACGGCAAGCAAGTTTATCTGGTGACCCGGGAGAATTTCGCGGGTGTAGTCAAGCCGGGCCTGCGCAAGCGTCTTATACCCTTGCGTTGATGTATTGCTCAGGTTCGACGTGAGCGGGAACAACTCAAATACAGAACCTCCTGTCTGGAAATTATACAGGTTAACTCCAAGGTCTGTATAGCTCTTCTGAAACTGGTTATAATATCTGAGCGCGTAATCGATGCGCGCATTGAAGCCCTTAAAAGCATTCCAATTGATAAAGGCCGTGCCGTTGAATTCCTGCCGCTGTACCTCGTTATGCCTGGCATTGATTTCGGCATACAAGTTTGGCGCATTGGCTGCTTCGCCATATGCCATCGCCCCACCATACTGGCCTGTATTCGAGTTGTAAGGCAGCAAACCTGTTATAGCGAACACGAGCGGCGCATTGGGGCTGGAATAGTCAATAAATCCATTAGCCATTCCGAACTGCTGGTTGGTCCACTGCCCGTCAGTGCGCAGACCGATCGATACATTTTTTCTAATCTTATAGTCGAGATTGGCGCGGAAATTATAACGTTTCGCATCATTATTCACAAGAATGCCTTTCTCGTCATAGAGACCCGCAGAAACAAAATAGTTGCCATTGTCGTTAGCCCCTGCGGCCGAAATGTTATGTGTCTGAATGTTGCCTGTTCGCAGCACATAATCCAATTGATTGGCATTGGGAAAACGGATCGGATCAACCATACTCTGTGCCAGCCACTCATCTACAGTTCCGTCATAAAAGCTGGGAAGTGTTCGCCCGGCACGGGAGGCACGCTGCTCAAGCGTTAGTGCCATCGCATAATCTTCGAGCAGGTTGTAGAAATTGGTTGGATTCGACCCGGCATAGGTACCGGTGTATCTGATCTGCGGTTTCTTCAGGCCTTTTCCTGACTTTGTTGTAATGAGGATCACACCGGTCGCGCCGCGTGAACCATAGACTGCGGCCGAGGCTGCATCTTTTAAAACCGATATATTCTCTACATCATTGATGTCGATCCGGTTAATATCTACATCCGGAATGCCATCAACGACAATGAGTGGATTTGTGTTTGTTGAGCCATTTGGCGAGCTGAGGCCGCGAACCAGCAGCTTGGCATTACTCGAGCCTGCCAGTCCGGTGCTTTGCTGAACCGCAAGCCCTGGTACCATCCCCGATAGTGCCGACGATAGGTTTGTTACAGTCCGGTTACTGATTTTTTCATCTACGTTTAACGAAGAGACAGCACCGGTAACGTTAACTTTTTTCTGCGTGCCATAGCCGACAACAACTACGTCATCGATCAACATTGCTTCAGAAACCAGCTTGATGTTGAGCTGCGTCTGATTCCCAACAGCAACTTCCTGGCTTGTAAAGCCGACAAACGAAAATACAAGAACAGCCTGGTTGTTTGGTACCGCAATGCGGAACTTTCCGTCAGGATCTGTAGTGACACCCTGCAAGGTACCTTTTACGCGCACGGTGACGCCGGGAAGGTGTTCGCCTTTGGTATCATTAACTGTACCCGAGACCATTCTTTCCTGAATCATCGCGCTAAAAACGTTTTTCATCAGCCGGCCGCGGGGCAATGCGCTGAGACTGGAAAGAAAGAGCACAATGAAGAGTAGAGCTTTTCTCATAATCATTTTTGTAAGTCTATAAATGGTTGTTTGGTCCCCAGAGTGGCCGGGGGTATGATCAAAGTTATTGGTATTGATGGGGCTGAAAATGGAAGATTTGATGAATGGGATGGATAATATTACGAGGTAGCTGCTGTTCAGATAACTGAAAACGAAACTGATATTTTTGATCACTCCCTGCCCTTATGAAGGCTGTGGTTCTTTAAACGCAGTACAACAGGTTAAAAATGGGCTCTGCATACCGAATTGATAAGCAGGCAGCTTTGGTCTAAGGCAGGTAAAGCGTGAAGAGGTACCGGTGTAGATGGACAGAATTGTGTTGATCGACCAATGTGCGGATAGGGTCAGATCATCTCAGTACTCGACAATTTCAAAACGGACAGGTGTTATAGATGGCGGTAAGGTCTCAATTGAATCAAAGAATTAGACCGGCTCAAGCTTAGGTCAGACATGCACAAAAGGAACAGGCTGCTGATAAAGTATTGTGAACTCCGCACACAGAGCTATGCGCTTCTCTGCCGCGCTCATGAAAACAATATGAATGAAGATACCGGGCAGATCGGTAAGATTGATCAAAAAATCAAGAGGTTTTAAAAGAACTAAAGCGTCCATAAATCTGTTTAGCCAGACAGATCATGCAAGGTTATCAGGAAATATCTCATGCTATTCTATCCACTGCTGAACAGCGTGGCCCGGAGAAAAGTACCTGTCCGTCTGAAATAGCACGTCAGTTATATCCTGACGATTGGCGTGAACAGATGGAGAATGTTCGCAAAGTGGCTATCGGCCTGCATAAAGCTGGCAAGGTTCAAATCACGCAGGGCGGAAAACCTGTCGATGTGGATCATATAAAAGGTCCTGTGCGCATCAAAATAAAGTGATTCGGTTCCTGTCTGTGCGGGTATGCAAAAAGCCGTCGCCACAAGTCTGCCCGTTAACGACCTCTGTTTTTTCAAACAAATATGCATGAACAGGGTTTGACCTGAAGTAATTGTGATGTTAGGTGTCTTTCCGATGCGTTCGGACAGCTTAAATTCGATACATCTTTATCCGCGATCACGTTAAACAACTCATATAACCCGAATGAAAATCAATCATCTGCGCCTCCTTCAGCTGTCCTTCCTGGCTCTTTGTATCTCGTTTACCGCCTGCCGTAAAAACAGGGGGGAGCTTCCTGAACCTGAACCCACCGAAGATGTCTATGCCGTTGGCCGGGATGCTTACCGTGCTATGTTCTGGAAGAACGGTGCGGTGACGGCCCTGGGTAAAGGACCGGGAAGCTCTGACGCCAATGCGCTGGCCCTGGCCGGCGGCGATGTGCACATTGCCGGCTACGAGACCAGCAATGATATTTATGTAGCAAAATACTGGAAAAACGGTGTCGCCACCAACCTGAGCAATGGTACAAGTGATGCCATGGCCAATGACATCTTCGTTCAGGGAAATGATGTTTACATCGCCGGACAGGAAAGGGTAAACGGCACGTGGCAAGCAAAGTACTGGAAGAATGGTACGGCTGTGCAGCTGCCGTCCAACCAGGCGGCCAGCCTGGCAAGCGGAATCGCCGTTCTGGGCAGTGATGTCTACGTAATCGGCGAAAGAAACGCAAATATTTACACTTCGATAGCCTGTTACTGGAAGAATGGTGTCCTGACCGACCTTGCCGACCAGAATACAAATGCTGCATACCAGGCTGTTTCGGTTTCGGGAAATGATATTTACATGATGTGGTCTGCCGCTTATAACCAGTTTGGTAAACTGCAAACCAGTTATGCAAAAAACCTCGGAACACCGGTGGTCATTGCAGACGGTACCCAGGACGTAACCGGCACGGCTATAACTGCCAGCGGAAGCGATATCTTTGTTGCAGGCTGGGGACCGCATTCAACCTCAGATGTCATCGCTCCCAAATATTGGAAGAACGGGACACCCGTTTTTATTGCAGACGATAAAGAAGGCGCTTTTGCCCTGAGCATTTTTCTGGCAGGCAGCGATGTTTACGTTGCCGGCTGGCGTCAGAACGTACAAACAAAAAAAGCGTCAATGGCCACGTATTGGAAAAACGGAGTGGCGGTTGCGCTTACTGATGGAAGAAACGATGCATTGATCAGGGATATCGTCGTTGTGAAACGTTAGCCTGGACAATCTTCTCCCCATAAACCTTCAATTATTTCTTCGGAAGATCCGGTAAATAGCCAGTTAATGGTATGCAGCTGGCACCGTCGAGGCTATGGATTCTCAATGCGGGTCTACACAAATATGGATCAACCGCTATCTAAGACCGCGCAAAGCTATCGTGCTTCCGGTTTTGGTGCGGTCTTATCAATGTCTTTTCTGTTTTTTGCTTTGCCTGCATTCGACTCGAGCATGCTGATTGCTTTAAGTAGTTGTTGCTTTTGAGGCAATGATGCAGTCAGCTCAATGGCCCGCACATAGTGTTCGATCGCCTTCGCGGAATCAGAGTCAGCGTGCAGGTAGCCCAATAACTGGTGATAATAGCTATCATGAGGCAACTTAATTTTTTCTGTTTCAGCGAGCGCTTCGATAGTACCGTATACTTTAGCGACAGCGAATAGTCTGTTCATTGCTGTTGCCGGCGAGCCATCCATCAAAATCAGTCGGTCATATAAGCTCAAAATCTGTTGCCATTTGTCATCGCCTGACTGCGCTGTATGCCAATACGCAATGCCGGCCTCAAGGTGATATTTCGAAATTTCACTTCCGCCGGTAGCATTGATCAGGTAATGATTGCCCTGGTCAATAAGCTGCTGGTTCCACAAACTCCTGTCCTGCGATTCATAAAGAACAGCGTCGCCCTCATCGTTTTCCCGTGCATCCAGACGCGAACTCTGATAACACATAAGCGCCAGCAACGCATTAACTGCGGGAGTGTTGGTAAATCGGTTCTCAGTAAGCAGCAGGGCTAGCCGGATGGCATCAGCACACACATCTTTTCTGATCTGCCGCGAATTTGTTGTCGATGCGTAACCTTCGTTGAATAACAAATACAATGTTCTGAGTACGGTAGGCAGCCGGGAATGGATTGCAAATTCCTCAAGCGAGGCGATATCAAAGTTGCTTTCTCGTAGACGGATGCGCGCCCTGTACAGTTGTTTTTTTACTGTTTCCTTTTTTATCAGGCAGGCACTGGCTATTTCTTCAATACTAAACCCGCAAAGTATTTGCAGCGCCAGCGCAATCTGTGCGGTAACTGCGTTAGACGGGTTGCAGACAGCGAAGATCATGGCTAGTTGGCTGTCTTCTATTATTTTCGTGTCAAACTCAAACTGGAACGTATTGTCCCATGCCGAGCCGCCGAGGTTCATCTTAACTTTGGCATTGAAAACATGCAGATGCCTGAATTCGTCTTTAGCCTTATTGCTGGCCACTGTATAGAGCCATCCGACCGGGTTAGCTGGCGTACCGTTCAATGCCCAATGTTCTGACGCTTTAAGGAAGGTATCAGCGGCGATGTCTTCAGCAGCTTCCAGGTTTCGTAAGCCAAAATGACGGCACAGGAAGGCCGTCATTTTGGCGTATTCCTCGCGGAACAGATGGGGTAATAATGCCGTGTTCACCTGGTTATTTTTTACGGTGGTTAATCGCGTTTCAATGCCTCCCGAATCTCAATCGAACCGCCTATTTTGAAAATGGGGTTTCCCCGGGCAAGCTCCACCGCTTCATCGATTGATGCTGCGCGGATAACAATATAGCCGCTGATAAATTCTTTGATTTCGGTGAATGGCCCGTCTGTGACGATGTCATCACCGCTGACAACTTTTGCGCTGCCTGCCACCGGAAGAAGTGTGTTTCCCTTATCGACGAGCCGGTTTTGCGCGGCGATACCTGCAAGCCAGGCCATGCGTTCCTGCATTTGCTCTGGTGATGGTTTAATGTTGGTGCCTTCCTTTAGCCTGAAGATTAATGCAAATTCTTTCATTTTTTTTTAAACGTATAACGGGCCGGATCCTATAGTGGGGACATATTCATCTGGAAAAATAAATCAACAGCAGCTCTGTCTGAGATATCAGCCGGGTCGCTTTCAAACATGTGGGGCATTGTGTAGCCTCTTCTTTAGCCAGGCGACGCCGGCTAGCTCCCCGGTTTCAAGTAGTAGTTGGCTTGTGCTGTTTATATATTGAAGCTAAGCAATTTATCCTGAATGTTACCAGTTTCGGCAATTTACAATCATAGATGCTCCATCATCTTGGAAACCTGATACTCTGAACGTCATTTCCATATACAAATTGCAGTCATTAAAAACGGTCCCGCTGAAAAACATCCGGGAAAAATTATCTCTCAAAACCATCTACCGAATCCTGCGTTATTGCTTGCATTACAACCTGATTACGTTTTGATGAACCGCCGATTTTCCTCTTACCTGTTTCCCTCTCAGGGTCCGCTGCAACATGCCGATGAGCGCATGTCGGGTGTGCGATCCTTGTCTTTCAAAGTATTCTTTATCATTTGCACACTTTTTTTACCGCTGAGCACCCTGGCCCAGGCGCCCAAAGAAGTGGTCGCTGTTCCCGCCGCGATGAATGGGTTTATTCCGAAAGGTTACAAGGCACTTAACCTGACCCGCGGTGATCTGAACCGTGATGCCTATCCGGATGCCGTACTGGTGCTTTATAAAACCGGGGAGGAAAAGACCTCAGACGTGATCAGTCATCCTGAAAAACGGCCCCTGATGCTGCTGCTTGGTCAGCCGGATAAAAGCTATAAACTCGCTGCGCGAAGTAACAATGCGGTTTACTGCGTGGATTGCGGCGGACAAATGGGTGACCCGTTTACGGGCATCACCATAAAAAACGGCTACTTTTCTGTTGAACATTATGGCGGCAGCGGCCACAGGTGGACACGCATTGTTACCTTCAGATTCTCACCAGCCGACAAGAAATGGTATTTATTTAAAGATGGTGGAGAGCGCTTCCACGCCACATCGCCGGAAGAGGTAAAGACCGAGGTAAAAACAGCCAAAAATTTTGGCGTCATTCCCTTTGAACGTTTTAATATTTACATGGAAGAGGAATAATGCATCACTTGTTTCGTTCGTTTAAACACCGTACACCTAGAAATGACTAACGACTACAACAGCATCAAAGAAGCCTATCACCGCAATTTGTTCGCCAGCGCCGATGATAGGATCAATATCCTGTCTCTGTATCAGGGGCTGCCGACGCTCGATATCAAAAACGAAATGGACGAAGACCTCTATCACCTGGCAGCCCGCTTTGCTGACAGGTCGGCCATAGAATTTTTGCATACTTCCGGTCTGCAGCCCGCAAGCAACAAATACGGCAACACCGCTTTGCATAGCCTTACGACAACTAAGTTTGATCCCGCCGATCCGGCGCTTGAGGATAAGGCTGAACAGATCTATCACACCGCAAAACTGCTGCTGGAAGCGGGTGTAAATCCGAAGAAAAAAGACGACTCCGGCAAGCAGGCCTATGTTCAGGCAGCACAGGTTTATATGTATCCGTTTATCCAGGCCATGGCCGATGCGCATGTAAAAATGGATGCCATCCTGGAAGAGGGTAAGAATCTTCTGCACCTGATCTGTGACAAACTGGTGCATCGGAAAAGTATTCCCGGTGCAGTAGATGCGGCCACGAAAACGGTGCGCATCCTGTTCGAGCGTGGAGGTATTGATACCGAAGATAAAGACATTTTTAATACAACTCCCTTAACATATGCGCAGCGCAGCGGCGTGAAAGAAATAGCAGCGCTGTTGTCAGGTAATAAAAGTGACGTGGCAACCGGCGGTATGACCATTCATGAAGCCGTGCTAAACCGCGATACCACCGCTGTCGAAGCGCTGATTAAAGCAGGGGTAGATCTGAATGAGGTTTCTGACCAGTACCGGCGTACAGCGCTGATGCTGGCATGTGAGTACCCCTCAGCGGCGATGGTTGAACTGCTCAGCGCGGCCGGTGCCGATGTAAATTTCCGTACGGGAAATGGGGAAACCGCCGTCTTCTACCTGCTGGCAAAGGCCGTCAGTAATTTCGGTCGCGGTATGAGCAATGACCTGAAAGACATCAGGCTGATGCTGCGTACACTGATTGCCCATGGGTTGGATATCAATGCACCAACCAACAATGAAAGCGATACTGCACTTCATATGGTCTGCCAGGCGGGTTACCTGGCCGATCTAAACCTTCAACTTGCCGAAGAGATCGTGGAGGCTGGATGCGATATCAACAAGGCCAATCTCGCAGGAAAGACTCCGCTCATGTCGTTCGCCGAACGGGGAAACGAACCGCGGTACGGTCTCGCCGAATTGCTGCTGGATAACCATGCCGACACTGGGTATACCGACCGGCTGGGCAATACCGCATTGATCTATGCAGCCGGGAACAGCGATAAAATGTCGGCCAAACGGATTGTATCCCTTCTTCTTGATCAGGACAGCTCGACTGTTGGGCGGGTAAACAATGCCGGACAAAGCGCTATGGATATGGCTGTCAATAATGATAATGAGGCGGTAGTAAAGCTGCTGCTTGAGGCTACGGTCTAAAATAATACTGTAATGGACAATATGTTTTTGAATGCGTGTAAAAATGCGCAGAAAGGTGTAGTACAGGCTTTCCTGAAAAAGGGAGGCATCAATATAGACAAACGTGATGCGCAGGGCAATACCCCATTAACGTACGCATGTCTTAAAGGTGCCAAAGATATTGTAAAACTACTGCTGGATGCCGGTGCCAATGTTCATCTGGCCAACAATGCCAGCGAAACGCCCCTGCATTCAGCAGCGCGGAGCGGAACTAAAGAAGTTATTAAATTATTGACCGATGCAGGGGCTGATCTGGGTTCAGCTAACAACCATGGACAGACACCGGTCTTTTATGCGGTGCTGTCCGGCAAAACCGAAACGGCTCTATATCTTATCTCGCTCGGTGCTGAAACCGCTGTAAAAGATAACGGTGGTTATACGATCCTCGACCATGCCACCGCGAAGGGCATGCGGGATCTCGTTACAGCGCTATCGGCAAATCATAACGCCGGGAAAGACGACCATGGAAACACACCGCTACACCAGGCGGTTTATAACAACCAGAGCGAAACGGTAAAGGCGCTGCTTACCTCGGCTGCGCCGGATGTCAATGCCTTAAACAATGACGGCGTGAGCCCGCTGGTCCTGGCGGTCAATAACAACAATACGCACCTGGCCGAACTGCTGATCGGGCATGGAGCCGACGTCAACAGGCAGGTATTGAACGGCAATTCGGCCCTGCATTATGCGGCTGGTCTGGGTAATCATCATTTGGGCAACGTGCTGCTCGAGGCAGGTGCCGACCTGAATGCCAAAAACAGCTATGGCGAAACACCGCTCATCGTGGCGGCGCAATGCGGTTTTAATGATTTTACGGCCATGCTTATTGAACGCAGTGCCAGGGTTAACAGCGTAGATAATGCAGGGCGCAGCGCGCTTGCGCTCGCGAGTGAACGCGGTTATACCGGGATTGTCGAACAACTGCTAATGGCAGGCGCGACGACTTAGCGGGAGACCGGTAGCCGAACCACGAGTCAGAGAAGCTATAAGTTGTAGGTATTAAGTTGTAAGTCTCGGCGCAGGACCCCTCACTCTGCCAAGCCCCACCAACATCCACCTACGCCGTCATCCCGAAGCGCGTTTACGGAATCCCTTTCATCCGGAATCGCAACGGCGGGGGATCTCCTGCGAAGAGGTAGTACCGAACGTTCCGCAAAGCTAACAAAGAAAAACGACCAAGGACAAAAGACCGCAGCGCCTAACCCTCAATATGCTCTACCCTGCCGAGGGGTTGCTCCCTGTACCAGGACTCATATCTCATATCGTGAGATATCCATTGGCTTCATTCCAGTCCGGGATATCTTAGACGGGTCATTCAGAGCGTAGCGAAGAATCTGAATATGGATCCCGAGTCATATCCTTTCCCGACTGCTTCGGGACAGGCTCGCCCGCTCCGCTCTGTCTGGATGACTTCAAGGGGAGGCACGAGCCATGAATCCATAAAGTATTAAGTTGTAGGTTTTAAGTTGTAAGTCTTGGCGCCTAACCCCTCGTTAAGATGAAAGAGAAAGGAAAAACGATGAAAGACCTCGGCGCATACCCCTCGCTCTGCCATAGCCGCCTGAAGGGTTTGACACTCTGTCTAAATACGAACTACGAATACCTTTATACTATCGAAGCCTAACCCCCTCAATAGGCCATACTGGTCGAGGGTTTTTGCATGTCTCAAGACTCATATCTCACATCTCAAATCTCGAAAAAATGCTCCACCTCTAAATACGAAATACGAATATCTGTATACTCTACGTATCTCACATCTCAAATCCCTGGAATCCTTACCGATATGAAAAATACCCTTTCATTTTGGAAGGGTTTTTTTCGAGCAAAAAACGCTAATCACGCTTATTTATTATTTAAAATATTGATAGTCAAATAATTGTGAACATTCATTCCTCGTATGGCATCACAATTGGCAAGGCATGTGAAATTCAAACAACATGTTAACACTGCTATTATTTCTGGCCCTGCTGATCCTCTGCTGGGTATGTTACAAATCGATCGACTGGTTCGAAAAAATCTGACACAATGACCGCATTATTCATTATCGCCATCGCCGTCTTCATCTACATGATCTACGTGCTGATCAAACCCGAAAAATTTTAATTACACACAATGAACTCAGAACTACTTGGAATTATAGCGACCTACGGACTTACCGTATTGCTGGCCATTCCGCTAGGTAAATATCTCGCAAAGGTGTTTGCCGGAGAAAAAGTCTGGACAGACTTTTTAAAACCGCTGGAATCAGCGATCTACAAACTTTCCGGTATCAATCCGAAAGAGGAGATGAACTGGAAGCAGCATATGAAAGCCCTGCTTACGGTTAACCTGGTCTGGCTGGTTTACGGCTTTTTTGTTTTGATGAACCAGGATAAACTGCCGCTGAACCCCGATAGCAATCCGGGCATGAGCGCCGATCTTTCTTTCAACTCCGTCATCAGTTTCGTCGTGAATTGTAACCTGCAGCACTATTCGGGCGAGTCGGGTGTAAGTTACCTCTCTCAACACTTCGTCATGATGTTCCTGCAGTTTGTAAGCTGCGCAACGGGCCTGGCAGCGGCCGTGGTCTTTTTTAAGGCTTTTCGCGACAAAACAACCGTTAAACTAGGTAATTTCTGGGATTTTTTCGTCAAATCGATAACCCGGCTGTTGCTTCCGTTATCCCTGTTTATGGCTGTCATTCTGGCTTTTAACGGTACGCCTGCAAGTTATGAGGGAAAAGACCAGTTCATTTCACTTCAGGGAGATACAGTGAATGTTTCGAGAGGTCCTGCCGCCGGTTTTATCGCCATTAAACACCTTGGGACTAACGGTGGCGGTTGGTTTGGCGTAAATTCTGCGCATCCGCTCGAAAATCCGAACTACCTGACCAATATGGTGGAGCTGATTGCTCAGGTTATTATTCCAATTGCAATGGTGGTTGCTTTCGGAATCTTTATCAGGCGCAAAAAACTTGGCTGGGTCATTTTTGGCGTCATGACTATCGGCATGCTGCTGCTGCTCATCCCGACAATCAGTTCTGAACTTGGCGGAAGCCCTGCTATAGAAAAAATGGGTATTACCCAACAAACCGGCGCAATGGAAGGCAAGGAAGTGCGCTTCGGACCAGCCATTTCAGCCTACTGGAGCACGGTGACAACGATCATTTCAACCGGTTCTGTAAACAGCATGCACGACAGCACCATGCCGTTAACAGGCGCCTGGCAATTGCTTGGTATGATGATCAACTCGTTTTACGGGGGCTGCGGGGTCGGTATTCTCAATTACTTCATCTACCTGATCATTGCCGTCTTTATTTCGGGGCTGATGGTAGGAAGAACACCCGAATTTCTGGGGCATAAAGTGGAGGCAAGGGAAGTCAAAATCGCAGCCATCATTACCCTGCTGAGTCCCTTTCTGATTCTCGCCGGAACCGCCCTGGCCAGCTATACCTTTAATACGTATGGTAATGCCGACTGGGCCGTCCAGCCACAAAACTGGCTCAACAACCCGGATTTTCACGGTTTCTCAGAAATGTTGTACGAAGTGACTTCATCCAACGCCAACAACGGATCTGGTTTCGAAGGCCTGGGCGACAACAATATTTTCTGGAATGTGCTGACTGGTGTCGTCCTGTTTATCGGCCGCTTTCTCCCCATTATTGGCCCGGTAGCAATTGCCGGCCTGCTGGGTGCTAAAAAATATGTTCCTGAATCGGCGGGTACCCTAAAAACTGATACCATGACATTCGGTCTGATGACTTTTGCCGTCATCATCGTCCTGAATGCGCTTTCGTACTTCCCGGCTCTTGCACTCGGTCCGCTGGCAGAGTACTTCACCATGCTTAAATAATACTGATATCAAATAAAGATGAAAACATCATCAAATAAATTATTCGAACCTGCTTTGGTGCAGACTGCATTCAAACAATCGTTTATCAAGCTTGATCCGCGGGTTATGATCAAAAACCCGGTCATGTTTACTGTCGAGATCGGAACGGTCATCATGGCTTGCGTAACGGTGTATTCGATAAGCAATGCCGGGCAGGGCTCTTTTGCCTACAACTTTATCATTTTTCTGATCCTGTTGCTCACGGTTTTGTTTGCCAACTTTGCTGAGGCGATTGCCGAAGCAAGGGGTAAGGCACAGGCCGACTCCCTGCGAAAAACACGGGAGGAAACCCCTGCAAGGGTCCTGTTGCCCGATGGTACAACCAAAGTGCGGTCCTCTTCCCTGTTGAAGAAAGGGGAGGTCTTTATTTGCGAGGCAGGTGATACCATCCCGACCGACGGCGAAATTATTGAAGGTATCGCAACAATCGATGAGTCTGCCATTACAGGAGAATCTGCCCCTGTGATCCGCGAGTCGGGCGGCGACAAATCTTCGGTTACCGGCGGTACGAAAGTGCTTTCAGACCGCATAAAGGTTCAGGTAAATACCCAGCCGGGCGAAAGTTTTCTTGATAAAATGATTGCGCTTGTCGAAGGCGCGTCACGCCAGAAAACACCCAATGAAATTGCGCTTACCATTTTGCTGGCCAGTTTTACACTCGTATTTATCATTGTGTGCGTAACGCTGAAACCTTTTGCCGACTATGCCAACACGCCTATTACCATAGCTGCCCTGATCTCGCTGTTTGTCTGCCTGATCCCCACTACCATTGGCGGCCTGTTGTCGGCCATCGGCATTGCCGGCATGGACCGCGCGCTTCGTGCTAACGTGATTACCAAATCAGGTAAGGCTGTAGAGACGGCTGGCGATATCGATGTGCTGCTGCTCGACAAGACAGGCACCATCACGATCGGCAACCGCAAGGCTACTGCGTTTCACCCGGCTCCGGGTGTCGACATGCAGGAGTTCATCCGTGCCTGTGTAATGAGTTCACTGGCCGACGAAACGCCCGAAGGGAAATCAATCCTTGAACTTGCTGCTGCACAAAACTTCAGGGTGATGACGGCTCCCGCCGGATCGACATTTATCCGGTTTACAGCCGAGACCCGCGCAAGCGGTCTGGATACGGCCGACGGAAACCGAACCCGGAAAGGCGCATTCGATTCGATCCGAAACATGGTGCTAAACGCCGGAAACCCTTTTCCTGCGCAAACTGAAGAACAGGTCAAAGCTATTTCGGGCAATGGAGGTACGCCGCTGGTGGTTGCAGTAAACGAAAAAATCATGGGCGTAATCGAATTACAGGACATCATCAAACCCGGCATCAGCGAGCGTTTTGAACGCCTGCGCAAGATGGGTGTAAAGACAGTAATGGTTACCGGCGATAACCCGCTGACCGCAAAGTTTATTGCAGAAAAAGCGGGTGTGGACGATTTTATCGCGGAAGCAAAACCTGAAGACAAGATGAACTACATCAAAGAAGAGCAGGCCGCCGGCAAACTTGTGGCCATGATGGGCGATGGAACAAACGATGCACCAGCGCTGGCCCAGGCAGATGTCGGCGTCGCCATGAACAGTGGCACGCAGGCTGCCAAAGAAGCCGGTAACATGGTCGATCTGGATAACGATCCGACGAAACTTATCGAAGTCGTCGAGATTGGCAAGCAGTTGCTGATTACCAGGGGAACGCTGACAACCTTCTCCATTGCCAATGATGTTGCAAAGTATTTTGCTATCGTTCCTGCGCTCTTTATTGCTTCCATTCCTGCACTGCAAAGCCTGAATATCATGGGTCTTCACAGTCCTGAAAGCGCTATACTCTCGGCAGTGATCTTTAACGCGATCATTATTCCGATCCTTATCCCGCTCGCCCTGAAGGGGGTGGCATACAAACCGATCGGTGCAAGTGCCTTGCTGCGCAGAAATCTGCTTGTTTATGGGCTGGGTGGGGTTATCGCACCGTTTATAGGCATTAAATTAATCGACTTACTGGTAGGCCTGTTCGTTTAGGCTCTAGAAATACAATCATGAAAAAATACATCTTACAATCCATCCGTTTAACCCTGGTTTTAATCGTACTGCTTTGCGTAATCTATCCGCTGATGGTAGCTTTTGCGGGAGGATTTTCGAAAGGAAATGGCGGCGGCGAAAAAATCACAAAAAACGGAAAAGTGGTCGGCTATGCTTTGCTCGGACAGTCTTTCACAAAGCCCGAATACTTCTGGGGCAGACCATCAGCCGTAGGCTACAACGCCGCCGGCTCTGCAGGTTCCAATAAAGGACCTTCAAACCCCGATTACCTGAAGCAGGTCTCCGACCGCATCCATACCCTGCTAAAATACAATCCCGGTATCAGAAAACAGGATATTCCGGCCGATATGGTTACGGCCTCCGGCAGTGGCCTTGATCCCAATATTTCAGAACAGGGCGCTATCATGCAGATCAAGCGTGTGGCCGCTGCGCGGCAAATCGATGCTACGAAGGTTGCCGAACTGGTTGCCGCAAATACCGAGGGACCATTCATGGGGGTTTTTGGTCCGCGGGCTGTGAATGTCCTCAAACTAAACCTGGCGCTTGATCGGTTCAGCGCGAAGTAATCCTCAACTATACTACCTGGTTTTGTCCGCTTCCTCTTCAGATTTTGCGGCACAGGCCGGAAGCAAACTACAACCCAACTACCAAACATCAGACACAAGATGGCGGCAACTATTATCCGCCACCAATCAAAATATGCAACAATGAAAAAATACTTTATACTGGCTGCGGCCCTGACAACCGGATCAATTGCTTATGGACAGGACGAACCGAAAATCAAGGTTAGCGGATACCTGGAAACCTATTTCGGTTATGATTTTAACAAGCCGGCAGATAACAACAGGCCTGGTTTTATTTACTCGCATAACCGCCACAACGAATTTAACCTCAATCTCGGTTTCATCAAAGGAAGTTACGATAACGGATCAATCAGAGCCAACCTGGCGGTTATGGCAGGAACTTACGCCAACGCGAACCTGGCGGCAGAACCGGGTGTGCTGAAAAACGTTTTTGAGGCGAACGCCGGCGTTAAATTATCAAAAACGACAAACCTCTGGCTGGATGCCGGTATATTTTCTTCGCACATCGGTTTTGAGGGCGCCATCTCAAAAGACTGCTGGGTGCTTACGCGGAATATATCTTCAGAAAATACCCCGTATTATGAATCTGGCACAAAGTTGAGCTACGTTACAAGTGATGGGAAATTTGGCGCGACAGTGCTGTATTTGAACGGATGGCAGCGTATAGCGCGTCAGAATGGCAATAGTCAGCCGGCAGGCGGGGTACAGCTCACCTGGAAACCAAACCCGAAGATCACGGTGAATTACAGCAATTATCTGGGCAGTGAAGGTGCCGATTCCGTGCGGGTTAGCCGGTTCTATCACAATGTTTATGGTATCTTTCAGCTAACCGATCAGTTCGGTGTCACGCTTGGCTTTGATTACGGTACACAACAAACCGAAAAGGGAAGGAGCGACAAGTATGAGGTGTTATCTCCGGTAGCCATTGCGCAGTATAAAATTGACAGCCAGTGGGCACTCGCGGGACGTTTTGAATATTACGACGATAAAAACGGTGTCATCGTTGCTTCGGGCACACCCAACGGTTTCAAAACCAGGGGCTATTCGCTCAACATCGATTATGCCCCGGTATCCAATGCAGTTGTCCGGCTGGAAGGTAAAGTGTATGATAGTAAAGACCCGCTTTTTGTCAGGAATGAGGCCGCCGTTCGGCACAATGCGGCAGTTACAGCAAGTATAGCCGTTTCTTTTTAATAAGCTGATGGCGTACCGGCCGGTGAGATATTCAAAAAGGCTGATCCTGTGTACCTGCGCAGGATTGGCTTTTTTATTGGTTATCTGGTTTTTGGCATCCAGGGGTTATATTATTTTATCATGGTAAAAATGATCTGATGGAAGAGCAAGATCAGGCACAGTCTGTAAAGAAGTTTTTAGACCTGGTGAAAAAGTCCAGGCGTGGAAAACTGAAGATCTACATAGGCATGAGCGCGGGTGTAGGAAAGACCTACCGCATGCTGCAGGAAGCGCACGCCCTGTTAAAAGATGGTATTGATATCCAGATCGGCTACATCGAGACACATAACCGCAAAGAAACGCACGCGCTGCTTACCGGAGTCCCCGTTATACCGCGCAGAAAGATTTTCTATAAGGGAAAGGAACTTGAAGAGATGAACGTGCAGGCCGTCATCAACCGGCATCCCGAGGTTGTGATTGTTGACGAACTGGCGCATTCAAATGTAGAAGGCAGCAAAAACGGCAAGCGCTGGCAGGATGTAATTGACATCCTTGATGCGGGCATCAGCGTCATTTCTGCGGTAAACATTCAGCACCTGGAAAGCATGAACCAGGAAATCGAAAGCATTACCGGCATACGTATTACCGAGCGCATTCCGGATAAGGTGCTCGAATCTGCCGATGAGATCGTAAATATCGACCTGACAGCAGATGAGCTTATCGAACGTCTGAAAGCGGGCAAAATTTATGACCAGAGTAAAATCAAACGGGCGCTCGATAATTTTTTTCAGCCCGAAAGGATTCTGCAGCTCCGAGAAATGGCTCTCAAAGAGGTTGCACACCACCTTGAGCGTAAGATCAGTATTGAAGTGCCCGGGCAGATCAAGCTAAGGCCTGAAAAATTTCTTGCCTGTATATCTACAAATTATGAAACGGCCAAAGTAATTATCAGGAAAACCGCACGTCTTGCATCCTACTACCAGTCGCCATGGATCGTACTCTACGTCCAACGCAGCCGGGAGGGGGGCGACAAGATCAAACTTGATCTGCAGCGTCACCTGATCAATAATTTCAAGCTGGCTACAGAACTTGGCGCGGAAGTGCTTAAGGTGAAAAGCGATGATATTACCGGAACAATTTCAAGAATAACACGCGAAAAAGAGGTTACCACCATCTGCATGGGTAAGCCGCACGTAAATCTCTTCCAGATTATCATGCGAACTGCGATATTCAACCAACTTTTAAAACATGTTTCTCAAACGGAGACTGACCTGGTTATACTTTCATAACCGTACAATAAAATGACCATGAAGATCAAAACAAAATTACGCCTCGGGTTCGGGTTCTTATTTATCATCGTTATCCTGTTTGGCGGCATATCACTGTTTTACATGCAGAAGATCTCGGCAAGCTCTAAGGTTATTTTAAAAGATAATTATGAAAGCCTCCGGTACACCCGCGAAATGCGGTCAATCCTCGATGATCATGAACTTCCGCTCAGCGGCTCAGCAAAAGACAGATTGGGCAGGCAGCTCAGTCTGGAAGAGAAAAACGTCACGGAGCCTGGCGAACGGCAGGCGGTGTTGGCTTTGTCAGCGGCTTTCCGGGGGTTGACCGAGCCGGCTGCTAACCTGTCGGCCAGGAAGCAGGCCTTACGAACCATGCACCTCCAGCTGCGCCTGATCGATGAACTGAACATGCGTGCAATTGTGCGGAAAAACGACAGGGCTGCTGCGAGTGTTGAAACTGCGGTAACGTACCTCATCGCCGCTGCTTCCCTGTGTTTCCTGATCCTGTTTTCTTTCAGCGTGAATTTCCCTGGCTTTGTTGCCAACCCACTCAATGAGTTTTCGGCAGCAATCAAGGCCATCAGCAGAAAAAATTATAAGCAGCGCCTTGCGTTCAGGGGCAACGGCGAATTTGCTGAACTGGCAGAAGAATTCAATCACATGGCGGCACAGCTCAACAAGTGGGAAAACAGCAATGTGGCAAAAATTCAGTCGGAAAAGCTGAGAATAGAGACCATCATCGGGCAGATGCAAGATGCCATCATCGGTCTGAATGAGAAAAAAGAAATTCTTTTTCTTAACCAGGTTGCGGGACAGCTGCTCAATATAAATGAAAAGGAAGTGATCGGCGCAAATGCTTCAGATCTTATGAAACATAACGATTTGTTAAGCAGTGTGATACAGTCTACCGATGAAAAACCAATGAAGATCTTTGCAGATGGAAAGGAATCGTACTTTAAGCTTGAAAAGCGCGAGATCACGATACCCAACCTTGATGATCAGCATGACCGGGCCATCAAAGCAGCAGCAAAGACCGCCGGCGAGGTCTACATACTGAAAAACGTAACGGAATATAAAGAGCTTGACGAGGCGAAAACGAACTTTATTGCAACCGTTTCTCACGAGCTAAAAACGCCGATTTCCTCTATAAAAATGAGCCTTAAATTATTGAAGGATGAACGCGTAGGCGCCATGAACACCGAACAGGCAGATCTCATTCATCACATAGAAGAAGACTGCGGGCGCCTGCTGAAGATTACCAGCGAGTTGCTGGACCTTTCTCAGGTGGAAACGGGTAACCTGCAGTTAAACTTCGTAAAGTCTGATCCACGGGAAATTGCGGCTTATGCTATGGACGCTGTAAGGTTTCAGGCCGAACAGAAAACGATCAATCTTGAGCTCATCGCTGCAAACGGATTGGCTAAAGTTCATGCCGATACTGAAAAAACCGCCTGGGTACTCGTGAACTTTTTATCAAATGCCATGCGCTACAGTTCGCAGAAGTCAACGGTAACTGTATCCGTTATCCGCAAGGCGGGGAACATAGAATTTTCTGTCCGCGACTTTGGCCGCGGCATTGATCAGCAATATCAGAAGCGACTCTTCGACCGGTATTTTCAGGTGCCGACAGACGGAAATAATA
Organism: Pedobacter sp. SYP-B3415; assembly: GCF_004138205.1. Classification (GTDB taxonomy): domain Bacteria; phylum Bacteroidota; class Bacteroidia; order Sphingobacteriales; family Sphingobacteriaceae; genus Pedobacter. The sequence continues at coordinate 27,019 of NZ_RXNQ01000035.1, read as the reverse complement.
AATCTGGCTCAGGGCTTGGACTGGCCATATCAAAAGATTTTATCGAGGCGCAGGGCGGAAAGATCTGGGTGGAGAGCGAAATCGGCGAAGGCAGCAGGTTTTGTTTTGTCCTGCCGGTGGCTGAAGATGCGGCCGGATAAAAGGCCGCCGTATATGTAGCCGATAAGCGGGCTTCTACAAACAAAGGACCACGACTGATCTCGATCGTGGTCCTTTTTATATCATCTGCTGATTACAGAGCGTACCGTAGCGTTAAGCCGAAGGTTCGGGGATCGCCCAATACCCCGGCGTAGTGACCGGCATTTCCGCCGGCAGGCAGCAACTGTTCAAAGTAATCTTTGTCAAGCAGGTTTCGCGCCCATACAAAGGCCGACAGACCCTTTTCAGATTTCCACCCGATTCTGGCATTAACCAATGCATAACCTTCCACATTCAGGTACCTTGACGGGGAAGGGCTAGAAGAAAAGTCTGACCGGAAAGACGCATCAACTGCAGTAAAGAAGTTTGATTGCGTATTAAAGACCTTCGAACCGGTTACAAATTCACCGCCGAGTGAGCCTGCCCATTTTGAGATACCGGGAAGACTGCCGCCCGAAATATCTTTAAAGGCAACCTGCTGGTTTGCACTGTTAGTCAGGCCGGTTTCTTCCAATGGAAGCGGTGCATTGGTAAAGCGAATGTATTTTCCTTCTGTAAAGGCTGCAGCTCCATAAAACGAAAAGTTTTTGTCTACTCTGAAACTCCCGTCAAATTCGATACCGCGCACCCTTACTTTTTCAGCGTTGGCGAGGTAACCGCGGTTTACACCAATTTCGGCCGACTGAACATTGGTCTGGTAGTCTTTGATGTCTGAATTATGCAGCGTAAGGTTCAGGGTCAGATGATCAGTTGGATTGGTTTTTACGCCGACTTCATAGTGTTTGGTGTCTTCCGGTCTGATAACGGCCAGATCAAGCGCGGGCGCGCCGTTCACAGTTGGTAAACCGGAAACGTTCACGCCAATAGGTTTGAAACTGGTAGAATACGTAGCAAAGGCATTGATGTGTTTATTTGGCCGGTAGGCTGCCGTAAGCTGATAGGTGAAGTTTTTTTCGTCAGCGTCGGCAACGTAATATTGGTCCTGGTATACCAGTGCTTTTAACGCCAGCAGTGCAGGATCAGTTGTCTGCAGGCCACCGTAAGTTTTTCTGTCGTACAGCACGTCTTTTTTGTCATAATTGAACCTGATACCGGGCAAAATGTGCAGGCCTTCTGTCACCTCCCAGTCTACGTTGGCAAAAACCGCTGCACTTGTTGATTTGATAGAAAACCGGTTGCGAACGCCAAAGCCCTCAAACAGGTTCGGTGTTCTCCACAACGCGCTGGTGGTACTTTGTGAGAAACGCCAGGTAGCAGAGCCCGACTCTTCGATGGCGACGGGGTCGGTTTGTACTTCCTGGTCAATATAAAACAGGCCTACCACACCGCTGAGGTTTTCGCTGATGTCGCCCGCATAACGGACCTCCTGCGACCAGTTCTGGTGTTTAGAATAGTTATTTGATTTAGCAAGGGATTGCAGGCCGGTAAAATCACGGTCGTTTGAAGGATCCCACTTCCAGTAGCGCCATGCCGTCGTAGCCGTCAATGTACCCGGCCCGATCTGTATGTCGGCATTTAATGAAACGCCGCCAAGGTCGTTGCCCGAGTTCCATGGTGTATCGTGGTCAACGATGCGGTCAAACGCATTCTGCGTTGGCAGCGCATAGCCCAGATCAGCTATAATGGCATTAAACTGCCGGTAGGCGGGGCGTAGGGTAGGCGCAACACCGGCTACGATCTGCGCATAGCCGTCAGGACGCTGACGCGAGTTATCACCCGCGAGTAAGATGGATACCTTATCAGATGGGCGATATAAAAGCTGACCCCTGAAACCGAGGTTATTGATGTCATTGATATTTTTCAGGGTACGGATATTTCTGATCGTTCCGTCACGCTGTGTTCCAGAGAAAGAGAACCGGCCGGCGAGCGTTTTGCTCAGCGGCCCGGTAACCGATGCCTTTGCCTGGATATAACCATAGTTGCCGAAGCTGGTCTCGAAACTGGCATCAGGTGAAAAGCTTGGTTTACGGGTTGTAATGTTAAACGCACCTGAAGAAGTGTTCTTGCCAAACAGCGTGCCCTGGGGACCGCGTAATACTTCGATCCGTTCCACGTCGATAAAGTCGAATGTTCCTGCCGCCGGGCGCGCGTAATAAACGCCATCTACATAAAAGCCTACACCCGGGTCAATTCCGTCGTTGGTCAGACCAAAAGTAGATCCCAGTCCGCGAATGTTTAGTGTTGTATTACGCGGGTTCGACGAATAAAACTGCACTGAAGGCACGAGTTCTTTCAAACGGTTCGCATTAAAGGAGCCGGATTCCTCGATTTGCGCCCCGCCGACAACAGAAATCGGGATGGGAACATCCTGCACGGCCTCGGTACGCCGGCGCGAGGTTACCACAATTTCTTCGAGCAGGGCATCACTGACAAGGGTCAGTTGCGCAGGCCCGTTGTCTAGTTTGAGGATCTGGAAATCCTGGGGTTTATAGCCGACAAACGTGGCCCGGAGGAAAAATGGTGGCTGTTCATTAACGGTTAAAGTAAAGTGACCAACTGAGTCAGCAGCAACTGCGTTCCTTGTGCCCCTCACAGACACACTTGCTCCCGGCAGCGGCTGGCCCTTATCATTCTTTACAAAACCCGATACAGTTTGCTGCGCGAAGGCGGCTGTGCTGCTAAGTAAAACAGCTGTTAGGAGTAGAAATCTTGATACATAAATAATGCGTTTCATTTTATAGTTTGTTTAGTATGGATACAAAAGTCGAAGACGGTTCAACAGCGGGAGCCAAACGGGCAAGACAGGAAAGATTCATTAAATGGTTATCCGCCCGAACCTTCCCGGGCCTAACCTGTGTGCATATTTTCTTCAACGGCAATAATTTTACGTCGCAAATATAGCGGGAAAATTTGTATATCCTAATTAATCTATGGATTTAGTAGTTATTTGAAGCTTGATTATCTACCGGGCGGGTGGCACCTATTTAAATATGGCTGTTGGTACGATGAGTCTGGCAGGCAGTCTTTGCCGGCCGGCCGCGGCGTCCGGCAAAGACTGCAATGGAATTATCGTTCTGACTGATGTATGTACATCGCAATGATCAGGTCTACTCGAGCGAAGACCAGCCGGACAATCATGCGAAGGGTAAAGCCTTAAGCCGATGGTTGTCCAGATGCAGCAGCAAAAGCCGCCGGCCCCTCCGAGGTCATGAGCACCCGCTGCATGGTTCCGTCAGCATTGTACTTCAGGACATCGACACAAACGGAGCGCCGGTGGCTTCCGCCGGTCTCAAGACCGCCGTTGTGGTAGAAAAACAGGCTACGGCCCTTGAAATCAATGATCGCCGGGCGGTTCGTTTCGCAATTACCGGCAAGTTCATTTAATATGCCTTTAAATTCCCAGGGTCCCTCGGGGCTTTTTGCCATGCAGTAGGCCACGCGCTCAGGTTGCCCATAACCATAACTCAGGTAATACCAGTCATGACGCTTATGCAGGTGCGCGCCTTCGCGGAAACCCGGGAGCTCCAGTTTGGTGATTGGCCCGTTAAGCGAACGGAGGTCGGATTTCAGCCGGGCAAGATAACAAACACCGTTGCCCCAGACCAGGTATACCTGTCCGTCATCATCGACAAGTACAGTGGGATCAAGGTTTGCCAGCTCAAGTTCGGTGTCCGGTATCATTTGCTGGTCGATAAGCGGGCTGCCTATTGCATCACGAAACGGACCTTGGGGCTGATCTGAAACTGCAAGGGCTATCGCTTTTCCGCCGGAGGCGTTGGTAACAAAAACGAACCAGTAATATTGCTGCTCATAAACGATCACTTTTGATGCATAGGCATCGCCGCTGGCCCACTCAAAATCTGTCGCACTGAGCGGAACAGGGTGTTCCTCCCAGTTAACCAGGTCTGCTGATGAAAAGCAAAGCCAGTTACTCATTACATATACGTTGCTGCCTTCGGGTGCTTCGTCGTGCCCTGTATAGAGGTAGATACGACCGTTGCTTTCGATCACTGTGGGGTCACTCGTAAAAACATGACGGATGATCGGATTGCCATTTAACTGCGTGTCTTTCATTGGGATGAGGTTTTTTATTTCTCCTGGAACAACCGGAGACCAGAATGTGATTGAAAAAAATCCACTTTGTTTTTTATGCGCATGTTTTTCTCTGTAGTTTCACCGCCGGCTAACAAATGATTTTCATGTTAAAAAACCGAATTTACCTGTATCTGGCGCTCTTGGTGTTTTCTGGTCAGGCGAACGCCCGGCAGCCTGCTCCGGCCCAGAAAATGAAATGGTTTGCTGACGCCAGGCTGGGTATCTTTATTCATTGGGGCATCTATTCTGTAAACAGCGTTTCTGAATCCTGGTCATTCTTTAATAATTACACCAGTCATGAAACCTACATGAAGCAGCTTTCCGGCTTCAATGCGAAACAATACAATCCTGACGCCTGGGCCTCGCTCATCGCCGAGAGTGGTGCCAGGTACGCAGTTATAACCGCAAAACATCATGATGGCGTAGCGCTCTGGAACAGCCAGGCTGCGGGGGCTGTTACAACGGCAGCAAGCAGCCAGGCCAGGCGCGATGTGCTTACACCGTTTGTAAATGCGTTGCGGCGGCAGAATCTTCGCACCGGAATTTATTTTTCACTGCCAGACTGGTCTTTTGCCGATTATGACGTATTTACCCGCTTGCGAAAGCGTTATCACCTCAGTCAGGATCAGCCGCGGTGGAGCCGTTTTCAGACTTATCTCAATAAACAGCTGGAAGAACTGAACACGCAGTACAGACCAGATCTCTTTTGGTTTGATGGCGATTGGGAACACAGTGCCGCTGAATGGGGCTCGCCGCAGATCCGGGAAAAACTGCTGGCACATAACCCGGATTTGATCATTAACTCGCGTCTGAACGGACAGGGAGACTATGATACGCCAGAGCAGGGAATTCCCGTGCAGCGCCCCGCTTCAAATTTCTGGGAACTGTGTTACACTATAAACGATTCCTGGGGGTATCAGGAATTTGATACCAGGTACAAGTCGCCTAACATGATTATCCGCACCCTGATCGATTGTATCAGCATGGGTGGAAACCTCCTGCTCGATATTGGTCCGAAGGCAGATGGTATCATTCCGGAGGAGCAGGTCAGGGTGTTAAAAGCACTTGGCCGGTGGACAAAAAAGCACGGAGAAGCGATTTATGGCAGTCAGTCGGGTATATCGCCGAATAATTTTCCCGGCAAGACAACGCGGTCGGCAGATGGCCGGAAAGTTTTTCTTTTCCTCGATCGGCGTAACAACGGACAAATCACCGTTTACGGATTAGAAAGCGCTGTTAAGTCGGCACGTATCATCGGTTATTCCGGCAAGCTGTCGTTCAAAAAGAACGGCAGCCAGCTCACAATTGACGTTCCGCCCGCTGCAGAAGACCAGGATGCTACGGTTGTAGAGCTGGCCTTTGCAGAACCACCCGTTTTTGCTGACCGCAAGCCCGGAAATCTCGGCCTGGTCGAGATTGCTGAAGAAAAAGAGCCGGTAAGGCAGGTTGCCGCCCTGAGCAGCGCGGTCGCAGCCGGTCATAATCCTTTTCCGGAGAAGCGGCTCTCGCCAGATGGAAGTGGTTTTGAATGGCGCCGTAATGATGTCCTGTCGTCCTGGATCAGGAAACATGCCGAAGCGCTTTACAAGACAGGCAGGGGTCTGCCACTTACACATTACGACGGGCCATCGTCTCTCTCGGCAGACAAGCAGACTTTATATCTTTTTGTGAAAGGCCAGCCCACAGGTCCCATTGCAATAAAAGGCCTGAAAAATGCCATACAGCGGGTGCGGGTAGTGGGGTCGGGGAACATCATTCCGCATGAGGTATACAATAAATTATACTGGAGCAAGACGCCCGGAATTGTTTACATCGATATTCCTTCCAAACTGCTGGATACGCAGATGAACGTAATTGCTGTGCTGCTTGACGGACCACTTTCTCTTTTTTCTGAGACAACCGGTGCGTTGGAAACCAATAATTAATCAGCGGTCAAGGCGCATATTTAACAGGTAGGGTTTAAACCCTGCCTTTTCGTAAGCGCGGATCGCCGCTGTATTTTCAGCGTAAACGTTTAGTTTGACCTCTGTGATTCCCCTTTCTGTTGCCCACGTTACCAGCCGGCTTGCCACCAGTTGGTTCAGGCCACGGCCGCGGAACGCCGGATCAATAAACATAAAACCGAGATAGGCAAATTCGGTAAACACCTGGTAGGGTTTAGCCTTTTTGATAAGTGCGTATCCGCCGCCTACAAGTTTTCCTTCAGTTTCGGCAACCAACACACACGCGTTCTCCGCTTCGATCATCGCGCCGAGATCATAATACTCGATATCACCGGGCTTCAGGGTAGGGTCAAAAGGTCTTTCGGCAGCTACAATTCCTTTTTCGAAGACACGCAGTTGCGGCAATTCATCTATCCGGGCTTCGCGGATGGTAACTTCCATGTTCATGCTAACGGTTTAATGATGTGATGATGTCATTCAACTGACCTAAATGCCGTTCGGTGTGTGCCTGTATAAAAGCTATCCATTCCAGTCGGGTAAGGTACCCGAACCCGGGCAGTTCAAATCCAAGACAAACCGGCTGCAGGTCTTCTGACGCGGCAAAATGACTGATCTGAGCCGTTACGCCGCTGAGTGCACCGACAAGTTCTTCCCTCGGAATTGCATGCGCATCAGGGAGCAGCACCTCGGGCGAAGTCATTTTAATGCTTCGGTCGAGAAACATGGAGCAAAGCGATTCGACATTTTGATCGGCAGGCCGCGTACTGCGTTCGGTCGGTCCCTGAAGAACACCGACAACCTGGTAAGACTTGAGTAAATGCTGTCCGACCTGCGAAGCCGTCCAGCTGCCGGAGAATGGAACCCGGTCAAGCTTGTCCTGGCTTAGATCGGATAACTTGGTAATAAGCTGATTAAAGCTGTTGTCGAGTTTTTTCTGAAGTTCATTCATGGGATGTAAATTTTTCGCTCAAGTTAGGTTTTTGCGCGCGGATACGCAAAAGGTTGCTGGTATCTTCCTGCGACAGCAGGTATTGAAATCTGTTTTCTGGAATATAAAAGAATAGGGAAGAAAGGCCGTCAGATCATTGACTATTCTAAAAGGTTCAGGGATAAGTAAGGCGTCTGGTCCAGGTCCGCGGTGCACGGTCGTTTCCTCCTGTGAAATTGTGGCGCCAGTGTACTTAGCGCTGAGAACACTGATCTAAACGATATAAACCGTCTTAATATTAACGAACTCATGAATCCCGAACATGCCGAGTTCCCGGCCATAGCCAGACTGGTTGATGCCGCCGAAAGGCAGGCGCGGGTCTGACTTTACCAGTCCGTTTACAAAACAAGATCCCGCCTGCAGCCTGGTTCGTGCAAGCAGTTCGCCGGTTTCAGTATCGCTTGTGAAAACAGCAGCCCCGAGACCAAAGACCGTATCATTTGCGAGTTGTATGGCGTGTTCGGTATCCCGAGCGGTGATGATGGATGCCACAGGCCCAAAAATTTCCTCGCTGAACGCCGGCATGCCTTTCTTAATGCCGCTTAAAACAGTCGGTTCGTAGAATGCATGGTTTCCTGGCCGGTCCGGAATCCGGCCGCCCATCAGGCACTTTGCGCCGGCCTGAACGTTTTTGAGCACCTGGTCGTGCAGTTCGTCGCGCAGATCGGCACGTGCCATCGGGCCAAGATCTGTGGCGGCATCAAGCGGATCGCCGGTCGCCCTCTTTTTAATCTCATTACAAAACAGGTCTGTAAACTCACGTTCCACTTTTTTATCTACAATAAAACGTTTCGCTGCAATACAGCTTTGTCCGTTGTTAATCAGCCTGCTCGATGCACATATAGCTGCTGCCTGCGCTAGGTCTGCATCATGCATCACCAGGTATGGATCACTTCCGCCGAGTTCCAGCACTGTTTTTTTTAGCAGCGAGCCCGCCCGCTCTGCTACCTTCATGCCGGCCGAGGTGCTTCCGGTAAGTGTAACCGCCTTAACCAGCGGATGAGTTATGACTGCATCTACCGCAGAGGCGCTGATCAAAAGTGTCTGGAAAACGCCCGCAGGGAAACCGGCCTCAAGAATAAGGTCTTCGATAGCCAGCGCACACCCCGGGACATTTGAGGCATGTTTCAATAAGCCGCAATTGCCTGCCAGCAATGCGGGTGCAAGAAATCGGAATACTTGCCAGAAAGGAAAATTCCAGGGCATGATGGCAAGTACCAGGCCCAGGGGCTGAAATGTGACGTAACTTTTGCTCGCTTCCGTTTGTACCATCTGGTCATTGAGAAACGAAGCGCCGTTTTCAGCATAATAAGTGCATACGGCTGCGCACTTTTCAATTTCGGCGTGCCCATCCTTCAGCGGCTTTCCCATCTCGGCTGCCATGAGCATTGCGAGCTCATCCTTGCGCTTAGCCAGTACATCTGCCAGTTTGAGCAAAAGCTGCGCCCGCCTGGCCATCGGTTGCTCCCGCCATGCAATCCAGGTCTTATGCCCCGATAAAATCTTTTTTTCCGTCTGCCCCGCAGGCAGTTCTGTGTAACGCCTGATCTTTTTGCCGGTAACCGGATTGATAGAAGTAATCGCCATAAGGATAAATGCTATTGAAGCTTTAACGGCGAGACATGGGATTTGTTTGGCGCGGAAAGAGAGAGCTGGTCTACAGAGTCCTGATCCCCGTTCGTCGACCAATCCAAGCCATATGTCGAAAAACCCCAGGGGAAATGTAACTGATCTACGAAAGTGTTCGTCTTATTAGAAATTAAAACCAAAAAACTCAATCCCGTTTAAAATGAAACTTTTTACATGCATCATCCTTATTTTTATATCTGCATTTTCTGCAATGGCACAACGCTTCGTCAGGGGAAAAGTGAAAGACGAAAAATCTGCCGGCGTTCCGTTTTCAACCGTGTTACTCATCCCTGAAGGGCAGACATCCCCGGTTGCGCAAAAAATAGCCGACAGCGCCGGTAACTATGAGCTGCAGGCAAAAACCAGCGGGAAATACAGGCTCAAGGCTTCGGCGGTGGGTTACACAGAGAAAAGCATGGATGTTATAGTTGGGCAGTCTGATCTGAAAGAGGATATTACACTGAAAAGTACAGGTCAGCAATTGTCTGATGTTGTTGTGGCAGGCAGAAAACCGCTCATTACCCGCAAAGCTGACCGCATCGTGATGAATATCGAGAACAATGCGCTTGCTTCGGGAAAATCTTCCCTCGAAGCCATGAGCCTGGCTCCGGGCGTTTTTGTCAGGGACGGCAAGATATCAATCAACGGGAACTCAGGCACCCGTGTCATGGTTAACGGAAAACTGTTGCAGCTTTCAGGTGATGACCTGACCAATTATCTCAATTCTTTGCGTAGTGATGAGATTGAATCGATGGAGATCATCGCCCATCCACCGGCCGAGTATGATGCCCAGGGCACGGGTGGAATGATAAACATCGTACTAAAAAAACAAGGCAAAGCCGGTCTGAACGGTTCAGTTTATTCGAACTATCGCCAGGGTCGTTATGGTGGCTTTGATAATGGGGTGCAGGCTAATTTCAAAAAGGGGAAGCTTGGGGTATTTGCTAATTATTCCTATTCGAACATGAAACGTTTTAATGATATTGACCAGAGCAGAAATTTTCCGCAGAATGGTTTATACAGTGCCATTAATAACGGGATCAGCCGGAATACAGGTCAGCGTATCCGTGTTGGCGGAACGTTCGATATTAATGATAAACAATACGTTGCGGTTGATTATACAGGCTCATTGGGTACCTATAATGATGATTTTTCCGCCCGTACGCAGATCATTTATCCGAACGTGGCGGGCAATTCGGTAAGCCGCGGCGTTTTTCCCGCCAGGTATGCGAGCGACTACCATTCGGTGGGACTGAACTACCACCTGAAGACTGATACAGTCGGATCAGAGCTGGTCATCCTGTCTGATTTCAGTACAAACAATGCCCGCAACCGATCTGAGGGACGCACCTCATTTTTTAATGGCAGTGAGCAGTTTCTGCGCGATACCGCATTCCGGAACTCTACACCCAGCGAAGCAAAAATTTTTACTGCAGATGCCAAATACATACAGTCATTTGGCAAGCTCGGCAAACTTACCGGCGGCGGAAAGATCTCAATAACAGATATAGATAACCGTGCGGCATTTGAAGCTTTCTCCCGGGGAAGCTGGCTGCAAAACACTGCGCAGGACTTCACTTATCTGTATAAAGAAAACATCCTGGCAGCCTATCTGAAGTTTGATGCTACTCTTGCAGGTACAGATATACAACTGGGCCTGCGCGGCGAAAACACTGACCTGACCGGGACCCTTTTCAATAACAACCAGGTTACACCTAATAAACGTGATTATTTCAATCTGTTTCCGAGCGTTTACCTGAAGCGTAATTTGAATGAGAAGGGGAGCTACAGCCTCAGTGCCAGCTACAACCGCCGTTTCAACCGGCCGTCATTCTTCGACCTGAATCCGTACGTGGGGTATATCGATAACTACTCTTCCTCAATGGGAAACCCGTACCTTACGCCCGAATTCAATAACGCTTATGAATTGAATTTCACCATGGCAAGCAAGTACGTTTTCACTGCAAGTTATACCCGGAACCGGGATGCGATTAATAACATTATAAAGACGGCAGATAACAACCCGGAGATGATGATTCAGCAGCCAAACAATATAGGGTCTACGGAAAATTATCTTATCGGAATTTTCGCTCCCGTGAAGGCAGCAAAATGGTGGGAGATGCAATATACGGCACAGTTTAGCAATCAGCGTGTTGATGCACCACAATATTCAATCTCCAAAAACATCCTGACGCTGCAGACCAACCAGTCATTCACGCTCCCAAATCAATGGTCAGTGAATTTGAATGCATTTTATTTGTCTAATATAATTTTTGCAAATGCAGTCATTGATCCGCTTTATGCCGTAAACGTCGGTGTGCAGAAGAAACTGTTTAAGAACAAACTCGTGCTGAAAGCCAACGTCGACGATGTGTTTTTCACAAACAAAGTAAGCGGTGCTTTTTTCTTTAACGACCTCACAATGAACTTTTCACAAGTTCAGCAGGACAGGCGGTTTACCCTTGGACTGACATGGAACTTTGATCTGGGCAAAGCGTTCAAGATGAAAAATGTGGAGAGCAGCAGTGATGATGTAAAAAGCCGCCTCAAATAGCCGCATTTTCAATCTGTACTTTTAAGAAAGCCTGGCCCTGATGCATTTGACGTATCCGGGCCGGTTCTTAAATTAGCGGTATGAATGATACGGAACGCAAAACGCTCATAGAACTTTATATTCAGGCGTATAACACTTTTGATGTAACAGGTATGCTCGCCGTACTGGATGCTGAAGTTGTCTTCATAAACGTGTCGGCGGGTCAGGTAACTCTCCGGTTGGAAGGAATAGATCAGTTCCGGACTCAGGCCCGTGCGGCTGCAGCCTTTTTTTCAGAACGATCACAAACGATTACCGCCATGCGTCATGAAAATGAGTATACAGAGATTGACATTGACTACTGTGCTGTTGTTGCAGAAGACCTGCCTAACGGATTAACAAAAGGTCAGGTGCTCAAGCTACAAGGACGTTCCGTGTTCACGTTCAGCGAGACTAAGATTTTAACAATCGATGATTTTAGCTGAAGCAGCGCTATGCGTATTGCGGTGCCGGTTTTTCAATTTGTACGGTAGTTTGCCTGCGAATCTAACTCTTAACGGCGCCGAGCAGGGGAGCTAGATTTCCTGGATGGTGACAGCCGTTACACACGGTCAATTGTGAGGAATAGAGGTTATGCAGGATGGCTCTTCAACTCATACTCCTTTATAAGTGCTTCAGCGGGTATTCTGAGCAGTTTGCTGAATTTCCGGATCATTGTGAGGGATAAGGCCTGTTTGTAATTTAACACTTTGCTTACGGTCCCTTTATCCCCGTATTCTTTTGCGAGGTCAGCAGATTTATAACCAAAATCTTCCATGCGGATTTTGATAAGCTCAATGGGATCAACTTCGGGCAGATCCCATTGCGCCTTTTCGTATTCGGAGATGAGATGCACAAGAAGAAGCATCTCTTTATGCTCTTCGGTGCCTTTTACCGCACGTTTGATTTGCTCGTATCTGGCAGTAGCCAGTTCGTAATCCTGTTCAGATTTGATCAGGTACCATTGTGAACTTGTAGCCATTTTTTCTGTGCTTAAATTTAAATTGTTTCGGCATCAATTTTATCATAGTCGTTATGGGTGCCAATAAATCTTATCTCTGCAATCCCATCGTCGAAGTTCAGCTCTACGACAAGGCGATATTGATTCCCTGAAATCTTGAACCTTGCCCGCTTGCCCTTTATAATGCTTGCCGTAGGAAACTTTCCAGAACGTCTTTGCTCTGTTTCCATTCAAGATCTTTCTGTTACCGTTTTCCATACCGACAGGCTTTTGGCCGAGTCAGCATGTTTGTGCGCAAAAAGCTGTAACTTCTTTAAATAAATGATTACCATAATCTATGAAAATTTAATCAAATTACATTTTCATAATTACTAAATTTGTATATTAATTAAAAATTAAATTATAAAATAATACACTCACTCCTAAAGGTTAACAAGTATACACAACTGTTGTTGATTTGCCAACTTTTTTTCATTTTTTATCAACCGCCTGGTTCCCGGTTTACGGTAATGATGTCGGCCCGTTCAAAAGTGAGATTCACGGAGCGCTTGCCTCCCGGCCGGGTCCGGTGCAGAACGCCTGCAGGCACGGTGAAAATGTCTCCGGGACAAAGTTCGGCGCTTTCGTTTTCAAGATCTATCCAGAGTTTTCCTTCCAGCACCATGAATGTTTCGTCAGAGTTTGGATGCAGGTGCCAGAAATAGTCTTTCGTCATCAGCGATATACGCAGCACATGGTCATTAATGGTTGAGAGGATGCGATTTTCATAGTCGCCGGCTAGGTCGCCAATTATGTGGTGCAAACTTATGGCAGTCAGGTGGTGGGGAAACATCAGAAGCTCAGGATTGAATTGTCTGCTCTAAAAAAGTTTCAAGAGTCGTTTCAGACTGCAGCCAGATAGTTCCCTCTTTTTGAGCGCCGCTTCTTCCTGTTCTTACGAAAGCTGTCATTTCAATAAAATTCTTTGTTGCGTCGGGAGTAAAGCCCATTGCCGATATGACTTTTCCCCACTCCTCACGCGGAAGTTCTTCCGCTATTATTTCTTTACCGGAGTGTTTCGAAAGAGCTTGTGCCACATCATTGGCGCTGTATGTTCTGGGCCCTTCGAGCTCATAGATTTTATTGCCACCGGGACCGCCGGGCATCAGTTTTGCGGCAAGTGCTGCTACATCAGCCGGTGCAACCATGGGAATTTGCAGATCGGGAGGGAAAAAGGTCGGAAGAATCCCGCTTTCTTTAGCCCCCTGGAAATTAAACAGCCAATTGCTGAAATAATAGGCAGGCCTGATAAAAATCTGCTCCACTTCACTGTCGGTAAACGTTTGTTCAAGTATGTTAGATATGAGAAGGTTACCGGTGCCCTCATTGTATTGCGCACCCATCGACGATATGGCGACTATTTTATGGATTGACGACCTGCGAATAGCGAACCTGTAATTGTCGAGAAGTGCCTTTGCATCGGCAAGTACATCCTCGCTTGCACCGTCTTCGGGAGTGATAATAAAGAGTGCCCGGCCCCCCTGAAACGCCTGGATAAGATTTTCCCGGTCATGTGCATCGGCGACGAAAGTTTCTGCCCCCTGATCGAGTAAGACTTGTTCCTTTGCCGCCGATCTGACTATTGCCCGCACAGGCTGACCGTTTTGCAGAAGATTTTTGACAACCATCGAACCAACCTGGCCCGATGCTCCGATAATAATGTTCATGATAGCTGTATTTGAATGTATGGTCATGCCGGTACTGCCGCGGCGAATGGGATGACAGACAAAAAACAAGCAATTGCTGCCGAAAGTTTTTATGGATTAATTAACAATCGCCATGATTAATGAAATGCTAGCAGACAAAATCATAAATTGCTGGTATGAAAGCAATCCTAATCTTCAGTTTTTTCATCTTTGGTTTACTGCCAGACAGCAGCGCCCGGCAAAAGCCCAGCCTGGTCATCGTACATGGCGCATGGGGCGGCAGCTGGTCGTTCAGGAAAACCGACTCCATATTGCGGCAGCAGGGGATAAACGTATACCGTGCAAACCTGACGGGTCAGGGCGAGCGTGTTCATCTTTCATCAAAGGATATTGATCTTGATACGCATATCAAAGACGTAGTAAATCTCATCCTTTATGAGGATTTGCATCATGTTATTTTGGTTGGACACAGTTATGGCGGCATGGTCATAACTGGAGTGGCAGACAGTATTCCGGACCGGATAGCCAAACTCGTTTATCTTGATGCTTTTGCGCCAAATGATGGTGATAATGCGTTGACCGTGCATGGGGGCAAGGTTCCCGGGCAGGTAAAAAGCCAGGAATTTATGGTGCCGGTCTGGGTGAAGGAAAACCAGCCGCCCCCGAAAGATGTGCCACAATCGTCAAAAACATTCTTGCAGCCCGTAAGGCGCCGAAACCCGGCAGCACTCAAACTTCCCGCAACCTACATTCTGACAGTAGATCCGGGCCGGACCGCTTCGGCTGATTCTTTTTACCCTTCATCACAACGGGCAAAATCGCGCGGATGGAAAGTAATCGAGATGAGTGCTGATCATAATCCGCAGATGACTGCTCCGGGCAAACTCGCAGAATTTATCAGCAAAGAACTAGAGCCGGATCCCTCATAATTGCCTTATACCACTCTATCGATGACAACAGACAAAAAAAAGGTAGGGCGTGCGCGCACAGCGACCCGGTTTATTTTTCTGGTGTGTGGCCTTGGCATGGCAAGCTGGGCCCCCATGGTGCCCTTAGCCAAAGAACGCCTGCATCTCAATGAAGCCGGCCTGGGTGTGATCCTATTGATGCTTGGGGCCGGCGCCATCGTCATGATGCCTGTTGCCGGGTTTTTTGTTCACCGGTTTGGAAGCCGGGTCGTTATGTTGGCTTCCGGTCTGCTTATGGCAGCGGCGCTTCCGTTGCTTATGCTTGCCGGCACACCCCTGCTGCTGGGAACCGTGCTCTTTTTTTTCGGTGCCGGCGTTGGCGCGATTGATGTTTCAATGAACGCACATGCAGTCGTTGTTCAAAACCTGTATGGTAAGCATATCCTTTCATCCTTTCACGGCCTGTTCAGCATTGGCGGTTTATTTGGATCACTTGGTCTAGGCTTTCTGATCAAAACAGGACTTTCCGCCGGGCTGGCGGCCTGGTGTATCTCGGGCGTGCTCGTACTTATCCTGCTATTTCAGTACCGTTGGCTTTTGTTGCCCCGGGCAGAACGGTCGGCATCTGAACCTCCGGCAACGCCAGGTAAAAATACGCACGGGAAAATGTTGTGGGCAAAGCCCTCTGTACTGTTTATAGGGCTAATGTGTTTTGTGCTCTTTCTCGCAGAAGGAGCCATGCTTGACTGGAGCGCATTATTTCTGCGCGACCATCGCCGCATGGATGCCTCGCTTGCCGGCTCGGGCTATGCTGCTTTTTCAATCGCCATGGCATTGATGCGACTGCTTGGCGATGGCCTGGTTGAGAAGTTCAGTCCGCGTAAAATCGTATTATGGGGCACCATGGTTGCTGCCTCCGGATTTATGGTTGCCGTACTTTTACCATGGGCTGCAGCGGGCTTACTGGGTTTTGTCCTGATCGGACTTGGTGCGGCGAATACTGTTCCCGTTTTCTTTTCTGCGGCCGGCAAGATTCCCGGGGTGCCGCCCGCAATAGCGCTCCCCGCCGTTACCACAATTGGCTACACCGGACAGCTGGCCGGTCCGGCCCTGCTCGGTTTCGTCGCATATGAGTTTTCGTTACCCATTGCCCTTGGGTTTACCGGAATAGCTATTTTTCTTGCCGGATTGGCATTTTTTGTTCGCAAGGCTGCCAAATCCTGAAGTTAAACGGCAAACAATTAATGCTTCTTTTTCTTACATTAGACACATGCCAGAATTACCAGACCTCGAAGTCTTTGCCGCAAACCTTGAGAAGCGGTTCAAAGGAAAAACGTTGGAAGAACTTAAAGTTCCGATTGATAAAAAGCTTAACGTACCCGTAGCTGAACTGAAAAGCACACTGGAAGGACACAAACTTGCGTCAGTAAGCCGGAACGGAAAAAGTCTGTTGCTTGACTTCGGAAACGAGCGTAAGCTTGGTCTACATCTGATGCTTCATGGAGAATTGAAGTTACATGATGCGGACCGGGCGTACCGGTTCCCGATCATAGAATTTTACTTCAAAGGGGATACCGGTTTCGCGCTGACGGATTTCCAGAAGGCCGCCACCCCAACATTAAATCCGGAAATTCCTGATACACCCGATGCCTTCGCTATTTCTGAAACGGCATTCCTTGAATTGCTTGCCAAAAAGAAAGGAGAGGTCAAGAGTGTGCTGCTCGACCAGAAATCCATACGTGGTATCGGAAACGCTTATGCTGATGAAATACTTTGGGAAGCACGGATCTCACCATTTTCGGCGGCAAAAGCCATTCCCGAAAAGAAAGCGAAGCTACTCTTTAAAGTCATGCAACAGGTACTAAAAGAGGCTATACAAGAGATCAAAAAGGCAAATCCTGAACAGCTTAGCGGCGAGTTGAGGGACTTTATGAACATTCATCACAGTAAAAAATCCAAAAGCCCTACAGGTGCAGCGATTCTGACCGATAAACGCGGTGGGCGCACAACCTATTATACTGAAGAACAGAAACTGTTTACCGGAAAGTAACCACCGCGGGTTTTATCCGTACAATCCCTGCTCTGTCCAGTAGCTTCGTAATATTATAAGTCAGGTCCCATTCGAACCAGCGTACCGCATTGTTTGGCCGGCCGGGGTGCTTATGGTGGTTATTGTGATAAGCCTCGCCCACAAAAAGTAAATCTACAGGAAGAATATTCTTGGAGGTATTGTTCAGGCTGAAATTTTCGTACCCGAACTTGTGTGCCCACCAGTTCACCGCGATTCCGTGAAGTGAACCCATAATAATCGTAAGCGGGAACAGAAGCCACAGCCACCATGAAGTGGCAAAAAAGAAATAAAATGCGAAATATATGGCTACCCAAAGCAGCCGCATCTTGTAATTATGCGTAAAGCGGTCAAATGTTTCCCATCTCGGCAGGTCTTTATGGTATTTCTCATCTGCCTGCATTTTTCCGATCCAAAGATTGAAATAATAGTTCCTGGTATCCCATAGCAGCAGAAAAATGTTCGGCTCATTATGCGGTGAATGCGGATCCAGGGCCTTGTCGGTATGTGCATGGTGAATCCTGTGCATCAGGCCGTATGTAGTCGGGCTGATGTATGAAGAGCCCTGGCTCAGGAAACTGCAGATGTAAAAAAAACGCTCCCAGCCCCGGCTCATGGTAAAGTGACCGTGGGCCGCATACCGGTGCATAAAAAATGATTGAAAAAACAGCGAAATGTACCAGTGAAGGACGAAAAAGATCAGTATAGCCATAAGTAAAGCAGGGGGTTAAGAGCTACGCAACGCTGTGAGATCAAACCTGCCTTCGCTATATAAACGAAGGGAAGGTACGGTTTAGATTTCAATTCTCAGCAATAAATAACTGGAGGCTGGCCACCACTGCCTAAGTCAGTGCCATAAACAAAATGGATGTAGTCCTGTTCCTATGAACGCGTAGAGGTAAAAGGCGCGGCAGTAGAAAATTCACTCCGTTTCTGATCCTGAGCTTCAAAAAAGTATGACTGAAAACAGCCAGCGATATTTTACCGGCACAAGCGGCCTGCTGCTGCCGGTTCCGAATAAAAGTTTTTATCCCCCAGCTTTCCAGGAAAAAAGCCGGCTAACCTATTATGGGCACCTGTTTAACAGTCTCGAGGTAAACAGCTCTTTTTACAAGATGCCACGTGCACAAACACTGCAGAAATGGGCAAGCGAAGTACCTGATGGTTTCAGGTTTACGTTTAAACTTTTTAAAGGGCTTACGCATAATAAAGGCCTGGAATTTGATGAAGCCGAGATTCATAGCTTTCTGCAAAATATCGATGCTGTGGGCCTGAAAAAAGGCTGCATGCTGGTACAGTTTCCCGGGAGTTTCCGCCCGGCCTGGATGCACCGGCTGGAATATCTGTTCCGGCTGATCCGCGAACATGATCCGGCAAAGGACTGGCACACCTCAATCGAATTCAGGCATGACGACTGGTACAAACCTGCTACATACGACCTGCTTGCGCGGTATGACATGGGCCTTGTGCTGCACGACAAACTTAGCCAGGGCATCATGCTTGGCAGTCTCCAGCCCGGAAATGCGGTTTACCTGCGTTTTCACGGCCCTGAAGGGAATTACCGCGGCACGTATGAAGACGATGTTTTGTACGAATATGCAAGTTACATACAGGAATGGCTCGACGAGGGACGCACCGTATACACCTACTTCAACAACACAATGGGTAGCGCCATCAGTAACCTTCAAACGTTAAGAAAAGCCGTCTTGAACGTATAGGCAAGCGGCAATTTTTCAGCGCCATGCATGCTCAAGAAAGCGCAGCCAGTTCCCGTGCATGACCCCGGTTATATCTTCAGCGGAAAAACCCCTGTTGCTGAGCAATTGCGGTATCTTCTGAAGATCAGCGATGGTTTCCAGATCATAAGGACATTGCTCCCGGCCAAATGCTCCGTCAAGGTCAGAACCGATGCCAACATGCTGCGCACTTCCTGTTAGCTGACAAATATGATCAAGGTGATCAATTGCCGCTTCCAGATTGCAATTCATGTCTGCCGGGCTAGAAACACCGCGTTGCCAGCCGGGAACGATCATCCAGGCATCGAGGGCCATGCCGATTACAGCTCCGCGATCTGCCAGTGCCAGGATTTGTTCATCACTAAACTGACGATTGTGATTAACCAGGCTCCGGCAGTTGTTATGGCTTGCCCAAACCGGACCAGCGAAGTGCTCAAGCGCTTCCCAGAACGAATCATCGCAGAGGTGCGTGGCATCAAGAATGATGTTGAGTGATTCCATTTCCGATAGTAATCTGCGTCCGGCATCGCCCAACTGCCCGCTGGCATCGGTACCCTGTGCATACCGGCCCGGGCCATAGTGTGCCGGACCAAGCGCCCGCAAACCCGCCGCATGCGCGATATGAAGGTAGTCGGGTGTAACGATAGAATCTGCTCCCTCAAGACTGAGTATATAACCAATAGGTAATTCGGTATGGTTTGTGTTTTCATTCCAGAGTTTTACATGGCTCCGGAGCGTTTGTAAATCAGTGATTTGAACCATCTCGCCTTTTGCTTCCATGGCACGGTACCAGGCAAGCTGCCCCTGGGTCTGTGCCCAGGCCTGTTCAGGCGAATGCCATCCCGGCAGCGGGTTGCCGGGCGCCACATAACGGGCAATCTGCGTCGCTACGACCAGGCCGATATTACCCTTTCTTAATTCCGGAAATGCAACCACGGCGTTACCACGATCAGGTTTATCAGTAAGTCCTGTTTCCCGGTCATTGATTTCGGAAACCGGAACGGAAAGGTCGCGGTTCCATTCCATAGCGTTCATAGCCAGGTCCAGATGTGCATCAATCGTGAACATAATTCTCAGATATTTATTTTCCGTTTTCTGGCTGTAGCCGGCCATGTACCCGTTTTTTTTCCTGCTACGATGGTTACAGCTTCTTCATGAAGCGCGACGGTAGGACAAATGTGCCAGGGCAGGGCATAAATCAGATCACCCGGCTTATAAGATCCGGCCAGCGCCGAGCCGATAATCAAATGCTCCTCACTATGACCTGTGATGGAAAAGGAGGGATCGAAAGGAAATCGCAGCCGCTGTGCTAAAGGCATCTCAGACGCGACGGCCTTATGGCCAGGATCAAGGCATAACCGGCCGGGGCCGGGAACAGAAATCACGCGCCCCAACAGCCAGGCTGCGGGCTGGAAAGCCTGTTCAGGGTATTGTTCCTGGTAACCGGCATCCCAATAGATAAACGTGCCCGGACTGCAGGTTACACGGTTGCTCTCCAGATGCAGCAAAAATGTAGGCGTGCCGCCGGCAACGAGTTCCAGCGCTGTGCCGGTCTTCTCTTCCAACTCATCAGCCAGGCTAAAAACAGGCCGAAAAGCTTCTTCCCAAAGGCTGCGCCTTATATCAAGCTCAAGCTGATGAATGTGCCCATCATAAGCATGCAGCCCGCGTAACCGAAGCTTGTCACGGCCCAGAATAACCGACGCCAGACCGCCTGCTTCCTGAACAGCGATGCCGGTTCTATGCATACCCACATCAAGGTCGATATACAGATCGAAAACCAATCCATGCGCTGCGGCTGTGCTGTTAAGACGATCGGCTACCGCCGGATGGTCGACCAGGCATGCGAAGCGGGTATTGGGATAACTGCCGATGAGCTCTGCCAGGCGAAAAATGTTCGCGCCGACAGGTTGGTAAGCAAGCAGGACTTCGGCCGCACCTTCCATACCAAGCATCTCTGCTTCGGCAATCGTGGCACACTTGAAGCGATTCAACCCTGCCTTAAGCATAAGCCTGACTGCATGAGCAGATTTGCAGGTCTTGACATGTGGCATCAGGCGGTGTGTTCCGCCTGCCATTTGAATAAGCAGATCGATATTGGCCTGCACAAGCTCCGGGAAAACGACCAGGCAGGGTGTCTCCAGCGCTTCCGCCTCATCGATTGTGAGCGCCCGGGGAATCTTCAGGCTCATGGCACTAGCTCAAACAAGGCTTCGACTTCCACTGGAATATTGTCTGGCAAGGAGCCCATGCCTACTGCGCTGCGTACGCCAATCCCGTTTTCCTCGCCCCAGACTTCGGCAAAAAGCTCGCTGCAGCCATTTATAATATAGGGATGCTTTTCAAAATCGGCGGTACAGTTCACCATGCCAAGCACTTTGATTACACGTTTGATTTTATCAAGCGTTCCGAAGTTGCTGCGAATGGTAGATAGAATGGTCAAACCGACCTGACGCGCCGCCTCCTTGCCTTCTTCGGCACTCAGGCCTTCGCCGATGCGGCCGATGATCAGGCTTTTATCATCCCTGACCGGACCGTGACCGGATACATACAGGTACTTGCCGTCGACAAGGAATGGTTTATAAACGCCCAGAGGGGTAGGAGCGGGCGGAAGCGAATAGCCCATATTTTCAAAACGCTGATCAGGACTTAATGTGTTCATATATTGAAGTTTTAAATAAAGACATTTAGCAGGAGCACACCGCCGAGGCCGGCTACAGCTACGATCGATTCCATCACTGACCAGGACATAAATGTGTCGCGCATGCTGAGGTTAAAATATTCTTTGAATAGCCAGAAGCCAGAATCATTTACGTGCGAACAGGCAAGACTTCCCGCCCCGATTGAAAGAACCATTAAGTTCGGGTTCGCCTGCCCGGCCTGAATGAGCGGCAGGATGATCCCCGCTGCGGTCAGGCCGGCTACTGTTGCCGAACCTACACAAATGCGGATAATGGCGGCAATCAGCCAGCCAAGTACCAGCGGCTCCATATGTAAGCCCTGCAATGCCGCTCCAATTTCCGCATTCACGCCAGATTCAGTAAAGACCTGTTTCAGGGCACCTGAGCCGGCGATGATCAGAATGACCGGCATAACGTCTTTTACAGCGGCTATACTTTTTTCGATCACTATGGGCAGGGTATGACCGCGACGGATACCAAGCGAAAAAAAAGCATAAAACAGCGAGATCATCATCACCACCGAGGGGGCGCTGATAAAAGCAAGAATGCGCAGGCTCGTTTCGCCCGCAGGGAAGACCATTGGATAGACCGTCGTTGCGATCAGCAGAAATACGGGCAGCAGCGCCGAGAAAAAGCTGTTAAAGGTACCCGGCAGCTGTTCATCAGGCAGGTCTTCGGCAACAAAGGTGGCAAGCGGCAACGATGGTATTCTTAGCAGGCTTCGGGAAAACAAGGGTCCGGCAATAACGATCGTAGGAATTGCAATAGCAAAGCCATACAGCAACGTCAGACCCATGTCGGCTCCAAACTGAACAACCAGGGCAGATGGCGATGGGTGAGGGGGTAAAAAACCATGTGTAACCGAGAGCGCGGCCAGCATGGGGATGCCTACGCCAACGGCAGGTAGCCGGTATTTATAGACAACCGAAAAAATAAGCGGAACCATCAGTACAAAGCCGACACCATAAAACAGAGGGATACCTATAATAAAGCCGACAACCATCATTGCCCAGTGGATATTCTTCGGACCTGTTAAGCCCATCAGCACACCGGCAATCTTTTGCGCAGCACCACTGTCGGCAACGAGTTTACCGAACATCGCGCCGAAGGTAATCAGTATAAGCAGCGACGAGAGCATGTCTCCAATGCCCTTTTCAACCGCACCTGTGATTTTTTCAGCGGGCATACCCAGCACGGCCGCGGCAAGAATGGAAACGACCAGGAAAGCGATAAATGGATGCACCTTGAAGTAACTGATCAGAAAAACCAGGATCGCGAGACAAATGAAGATCAATAGGAATGTCATTCCTGCTAATTTAATGTTATTCTCCGGATTCCAAAGCAGGTCCTGCAGCCGGCGTTAGCCGGCAGAAATCAATTTTATGCCGGGACATTTTCGCTCTGACCATCGCATTTACTGAAATTGTAGGTATGAATCACAGACAACATCCGGCTTTAAATAAACAGCAGCCCAAAGCGATCGCTGTAGCAGCGCCCGCTTTCCGTATTTTTCCCAAATGGCAGCAGATTGCCGAAAAGATCAGCAGGCTTATTGCGCTGTACTCAAGCAGATAAGCTGCGGGCCGGGGTTAGAACATTGCCTTCCGGCTGAGCACAGCAATAACCGTAAAAATCGTTTGCCAATTTGTCTGATCACTGGCCGGCAAGCCGTAAATTGCGGTTATGGATCAGACCCTATTAGACAATCCCGCCTGGGCGGCCCTCAATGGTCCTCAGGCGCTCTTTGCTGTCGGCAACGGTTGTGCCGTCCGCTATTCGCGCGAGCTCCTGCCTTTCGCAGCGCTTGCGGAACCCACGCACACATGCATTTCCGCACTTATGGAACTTACTGAGCCCGGTGAGCATATGTACCTGATCGGCGATTTGCCGGAGCTTCCCCCAGATTGGCAGCTGCTCAGTTCTTTACCATGTACGCAGATGCTTCTTGGTTCCATGCCGGCAAACGTACATTCGGAGGTTCCGGAATTGCTCGGGCCCGAAGATGCTGCCGAAATGTTTGAACTCGTAAACCTGGTACAGCCTGGGTATTTTGCCGCCGGTACCGGTTTGCTTGGCTGTTATTACGGTATCCGCCATTCAGGAAAACTCATCGCACTGGCAGGCGAGCGGATGCGGCTGCCTGGTTATGTCGAGCTAAGTGCAATTGTGACCCGCCCCGGCTTTACCGGTCGTGGTTACGCCCGCACACTCATTTCCAAACTCTGTGGTGTGCACAGCAGGCAGAGGCTTCAATCGTGTCTGCATGTTGCGCACAGCAACCAGAGGGCAATCGGAATTTATGAGTCAATGGGTTTTGTGCGGCGCCGGGAAATTACTTTTCACAAGTTACAGTGGGCAAATTAATACTTCTGTTTTCGCAGCAGCGCTGCTGGCGCAGCACCCGTAAATTTTTTAAAATCCCTGATCATGTGGCTTTGGTCGCAATAACCGTTCATGGCGGCGGCAGCGGTCATAGCTGGCGCCTTCTCGGCGGTAAGACATTGATAAGTGCGTAAAAAGCGTTGTAGGGTCAGAAATTCTTTCGGGGCCATGCCTGTATGCCTGTTAAAGGCACGCTCGAGTCTTTTGTAGGCGGCTGCGTTCTTTCCGTGTACTTCAGAAAGCCTGTTCAAACTGCCGGTACTATCCTGTAGATAATTCAGAAGGTCGTCTTTCGCACGCGGTTCAGCATCGTTTGCAATTCTATTCAGGGCAAGAAAGTGCTCTGTGTTATTCACATGCTCTTCCGCTGTTAGTCCCGCCCCGGGATGTGAAAATCCGATGCGCTCCAAAGGCAATACCGCCTGGCTGCGCAGATCTGCCGGAGGGAGCGCAGTCATTTCAAAAAACAGCGCCGGCCTGAAGCGGAAAATGACAAGAAAATCGCCAGCTTCCTGAAGGTCCAGGCAGCGGTTTTCGAAATAGGGACTTCCCACCCAGCCGCCATGGAGCGTGACCGTCTGGCCCGCACGTTCAATCAGCAAGCGGCTGTGCGGATTTGCCGTGATAACAAGAGTCGGGCAACCATCACTAAAAAATACAGACCTATCCGGAATGAGCGCCGCAGGAACGATCAGTATTTCGCTGACAAGCTGCGCCGGCACTGCACGCGGTGCCAGCCGGGCAATCTCCGCCGGACCTGCCTGATGAAGATATTTGAAGAGACTCAGTGGCATGGGGCAAATTTACGCATTCGGAATGTCTTTGTAAGGTCTAAATTATCCAATATCAGCAGGTTTGGCTAACCGATCTTTGTGGAAAACAAAAACATGATTCTGCCAATCGTGCCATACGGACACTCCATTTTACGAAAACCATCCAGGCCAGTGCCGGCGCAGTGGCCGGAACTTCCTGCCTTGCTAAAAGATATGTGGGATACGCTTGATCATGCTGGCGGCGCCGGACTTGCTGCTGTGCAGGTCAACATAGACCTTCGCATATTTATTGTAGATACAGGAGCAGACAGCGTGCCGCCGATTAAAAAGGCCTTTATCAACCCTGAGATTGTCTGGCACTCAGCCCACCAGGAATTTGACGAAGAGGGCTGCCTGAGTATCCCCGGTTTGCAGGTTGAAGTACCGCGCGCTGCTGCGGTACGACTTCGTTATCTTAATGAGCAATTTGTGCAGGAAGAGGAATATTTTGAAGGCATCGCGGCCCGGATTATTCAGCATGAATTTGATCACACGCAAGGGCGGCTTTATCTTGACCGGCTGAAGCCCCTGCAGGTTCAGATGCTCCGTAGCCGTCTGGAACGCATCAGAAAAGGAAAACTAAGCTGCGCTTACCCGCTTTTGGAAAACTAATTGGTCTTAAACTCAGCTGACTCAGCACGATGTAGATATTCGTTAGGCAAGCTCGGGTAACTAATGACGCTTGGGAGCGCGTGTAACCGACCGCTGCACAGTACCCCGCTAAACCTGGCCGACCACTCGGGTAATTTGGTTTCAGGTACTCGGTTTTTGTTCTTACGTGTGTCAGATGACCTGCACAAATGCACTTAACAGCGGGCGGAGGGACAAGCGGTTGCTAAATATTTATCCACAACCCTGAAACCTTCCCTGATCGCCACCATCTGCCAGTTTGCTCAGGCACTTGCATAAATTGTTCATTGGCGCTTTCCTAAAAAGTTTTAGCATCAAAAACCGCCTTTTACGTTAGCAGGACGGAAATTTTATACATATACGCTTATGTTAAGAATGTTACAGGTACCTGGCTGCATTTTCTAAGAAAAGGCAGTTGATTGATGTAGATTTAGCCTATAAATCATTCAAAACCATGAAAAATCCTTTGATCTTCCTGTTGTTTGTTGCGGTGTTAAGCTATGGCTGCAAGAGCAGAAAAGTGGGGCAGCAAGCCAACGCTTATCCTGAAGAACGTCTGGGCTGGAAGCTCGGATCACAGGCATATACATTTAACCGGTTTGATTTTTTTCAGGCCATTGCAAAAATTGACAGTTGTAAACTGCGGTATGTTGAGGCTTTTCCTGGCCAGCGGATTGGCGGAGGGCTGGAAGGGCGAATGGACTATCATATGCCGGCAGAGCGACGCCAGCAGATTCTGGCCAGGCTAAAGGATAGCGGCGTCACTCTGTATGGTTATGGAGTCGTCACGCCGCGGTCGGCCGATGAATGGAAACAGCTGTTTGAGTTTGCGAAAGCGATGGGCATTCGTACCATCACATCTGAACCTCCAGTGGCAGATCTGGATATGATCGCGGGGCTTTGCAACACGTATAAGATCAATGTTGCGTTACATAACCACCCTAAACCATCAATTTACTGGGATGTAGATTTCGCCCTGCAGTCAATAGGAACGAAGAGCCGGTACCTTGGACTCTGTGCTGATATCGGCCATTGGGTACGGTCCGGACTGGATCCGGTGGCCTGCATGAAGAAAGCACGCGGACGTGTGCTGCACATGCATTTCAAAGATCTCAACGAAAAAAGTGCCCGCGCCCACGATGTGCATTGGGGAAGCGGTGTCTCAAATATTCCGGCGGTACTGACCGAGCTGAAAGAACAGCGTTTTAAAGGAATGATCTCTGCCGAATATGAATACAACTGGAAGAACAATGCCCCGGATGTTGCTGCAAGCGTGGCATTTTTCAGATCAGCGCTTTAGTTCGTATTTAGTAGTTCGTATTTTGTATTTAGACGTGACACATTTTTTCGAGATTTGAGATATGAGTCCTGAGACACATAAATAGTATAAAGGTGTTCGTAGTTCGTATTTAGACGTGATGCATTTTTTTGAGATGTGAGATTTGAGTCTTGAGACGCAAAACCCCACAGCAGGTTATGGCGTATTGAGGGGTTAGCCGCCAAGACTTACAACCTAATACCTACAACTTAATACTTTATGGATTCATGGCTCATGCCTCTTTATGAAGTCATCCAGACAGAGCGGAGCGGCGGAAGGATCTGATTCGGGATCACAAGTCAGATTCTTCGCTACGCTCTGAATGACCCGTGGGGGATAGCGATCTGTAATGAAGGTAATGGATTATCGTGATTTGAGATATGAGATATGAGTCTTGAGACGGACGTGTCTTGTCCTGAAATAGGTTGACACATTAATCAACTTAAAACAAGGATTATCATGACAAAAAGTAATCGTAAAGTGATTCGGTACAGTATTAGCTTCAAGCAGAAAGTAGTAAAAGAGATCGAGCA
>NZ_RXNQ01000034.1 GCF_004138205.1 Pedobacter sp. SYP-B3415 | reverse complement strand
CTCTCAAAGGCTTCGACAATTTCACGCTTAAATTCCTGCGAATACACCCGATGTGTACTGATTATTTTTCCTTGTGTTCTCATAATTTTTGTTCCCATTTTTGGGCAACTTATATCAGGGACATACAGCCCCCCCTCCGGGATCACCGCAGCGAAACCTGCAGCGCAGTGGAAGGTTGAGCGAAGGTAATCCCGGATCACCGCAGCCAAACCTTTAGCAAAGCGGAAGGTTGAACGGAGGTAATTCTGGATCAAAGAGAAAAGAACAAGGAGAAACCGTTGCATAAATAACGAGCCAGAACCAGCGCAAAGCCCCTCATTGAGTTGAATGAAAAAAAGATTGTTGTGTTTGTAGAGAGAACCAAAAATCATGAATATTCACAGCCTTACTCTATGTCTTAGTTCTTCTCATACCGGAATTTTTAAGACTTTTCTAAATGCACTAACATAAGTATCGGTAATAAGAAAGTAACCGCAAAAGATTTATTAAATTTATCAGAAACCTAAAACATAGGCCCCAATGAAGCTATATGTAACTGTTCAGAGAGAAAATAATTTTCATCACAGCAGTGGTGCAGGAATCTATTATACAATCCCAACCTTCGAATCATGATACAGTTACAGATGATTGATACCGTGAAGTCAATCGCTCAAAAAGACGACAACGTTTCTGCTGTCTTCATGTACGGCTCGTTTACCAAAGATGAAGGCGACCAATATTCAGATATTGAGTTTTATATCTTTCTTAAAGACAAAGAAAATTTCTCGGGCCAGTTGTGGGTAAATCAGATTTACCCGACAGCATTATATTTTATAAATGAATACGGCAGTGAGGTGGCAGTCTTTGAAAACCTCGTCAGGGGTGAGTTCCATTTTCTACCAGTAAATGAAATTGACGTCATACGATCATGGGAAGGGTCTGTAGCATTCAGCGACTTCGACAAGATGAATATCATCGACAAAGATGGCTTGCTGGCTGACATCCTTGCTCAAGTAACTATAAAATCCCCTGAGCGAAGCACAAACGAAAACACTTTGTTTTTGTCAAAGTCTTTGTTAAATGTACTGTTAACAACAAACAATCTGCTGAAAAGGAAAGAATATGCACATGCTTACCAAAGTCTGTTGGTTGTACAAAAGTATTTGCTTTGGCTGATCCGGTTAGCGACCCACCAAACTGATCATTGGGAAAGTCCGACCAAAGGCTTGGAAAAAGACATCAATAATGACTGGTACAAAGATTTTACAAGCACCACATCTGATCTGATTAGCGCAAACCTGGAAATAGCTTTGAAAAATTCATTTGAATTGTCTCACAAACTATTTGATCGATTAGGTGTTGCGCCGGATCTGAAAATGTTGCTTCGTAAAATCGAATAAAGTCCGCTCCATCAGAGCCTTTAGGAAAGGCGGCAAACCTCAAACAGAAAACATTAAATAAAATTATGAGAACTATCAATCCCTGGATCAACTTCAACGGAAACGCTGAAGAAGCATTCAACTTCTACAAATCGGTTTTTGGCGGAGATTTTACGAAAATCGTTCGTTTTAAAGATCTGTCAGGCCCCGATTTCCCTGTCGGGGAAGAAGATGCGAATAAGATAATGACCATCATTCTGCCCATCGGGAAACACAACGTATTAATAGCCAACGACGTTCCGGCATTTATGGGACCTGTAAACGAAAACGAAAACAGGTCTAAAATTTCGATCAGTGCTGAAAGCCGCCAGGAGGCGGAAGAAATCTTCAACGGCCTGTCAGCCGGTGGCAACGTTGAAGCGCCTATGGCCGATAGTCCCTGGGGCGCCTATGCAGGAATGTTCAGAGACAAGTACGGAATCGAGTGGATTGTGGAATTCGACGCGAGTTATATCAGTTAAAGGGTATCATCGGGCAACGTGTTTGTAAGGAACACTTCGTTTGCATATGAGCAACAGCGAACATCTTGCTTCAATATCAACATTTATTGTTGACCAAGGGCTACGATATTACAAATACGATCAATTGAATCGATTGCAAAGAGTATGATTTCTATCGTCTACTTCAGATCTCTTGCTTTCAACACCTGTTCTACCTCCTGCCGTTTATAAGGGGTTTGTTTATTCATGAGTTTGAAAATCAGAAATAAGGGCAGCAGCATAACAAGGCCAAATGCGTTAGCAGCGATGCTATAAAACACAATGCCAACCAGAAAGCCGATCAATGCCGCGTTCATGATTGATGCCGACTTTATCTTTTTTGACATATCCAGCAATTCTTCATCGCTGAAATCTGACAGATTTCTTTTTGCCATAACTTATTTAAATATGGTAATGACGCCTGCGGGTCTCTGACTATTATATGCTGTCGATTCTTATCCAATCAAAATAGCCGGTGCCGGTACCCTTTGCAACCAATGCTATCCGTACGCCTCTGTCCCATGGCGGGAGGTAAGTACCCTCCAGAACACCCCCTATATTTGTCCAGGAGCGGCCGTCTGTACTCCAGGCATACTGAAGCTTACTTCCTTGCTTTACCGTTACCTTTAATTGTAACAGCCGCGCAGCAGGGGCCTTTGTTTGTGTAACAATGGTTCGTTTGTTGCGCTGAACTTTCCATAAGACCAGGTTCCCATTGTCAACAGATAAGCCAATGGCGTTGTTGACATCGCCAAAAATGCTCAACCCCGACGCTACACCTGGTGTAACTTTTACCGCAGATATAGCGCTGTAGTTAAAGGACAGGCTGCTCTGAGCAAGGACAGCCCCCACTTTATTTGCTTCTGTTTCTTTAAGGGCCGTCAGGTTCAATAAACCGTTCGCAGCCTTATAAACTGGCTGATGCTCAACCGGCCAGCGCCAACTGCTTGCCAGCTTGCTGAAGTCATCCTTGAAACTAAGAGCTGTATTCTCTTTTCTGGTGATTAGCTCAGCGCCCTTTTTGATGACCGGCCAACCCTCGCTAGTCCATTCAATCTGGCTGATGAGCGCCTGGCGGCCAACATATACACCGCTTTCCGTGCTGTAGGCATGATACATAAAAAGATCATTTCCCTTTGTATCTGTGACCACCGTTCCGTGTCCGGGGCACTTCCATACATCATTTCCTGCAAGTATTGGGTTGGCGGCATATTTCTCCCATTTCCCTTCTATTGTTTTTGAACGGGCTACGCCGATTGCATAGTCGCAGCCTACACCACAGCAGCCTGCACCGGCATAAAAGCAGTAAAAGTATTCCCCCTTTTTCATGATAAAGGCGCCTTCAACCAGATTTCTCTCCCATGGTGTATCGTTCCTGAAGAGTTCGAATTTTTCGCCAATTGGGGTAATGCCACTTTTTGATAGTTTTTGCCCCCAAATAGGTGTTGGCTTACCGACGCTATTGCCATCCTCTTTCCAGATGAGAAATTTCTGACCTTTGTCATCCTCTACACAGGCTGCATCAATCGAACCTGCAGTCTGACATACCACCGGACCATGATCTGTCCATGGGCCTTCCGCCTGATCGGCAGTAGCCACCCCGACGCAAAGAGGCCCACCATCAATCCGGGCAGTATAATAAATAAAGAATTTTTTGCCGTCATGATACAATTCAGGTGCCCAGTAATTTGCTGTTGACCATTTCGGACGATTTGGAAAAGCGTATGTTACAACATCCCAGTTTACCATATCGGTAGACTTTGCCAAAGCAAATACAGGTCCCCACTCAGACGCCGAACATGTTGCATAGTATGTGTTACCCACCCTGATAACAGAAGGATCCGGAAAATCACTTGGTATCACGACCTTCTGGATGTCTTTTGATACCGTGGTTTGCGCAAAGACACACGGAGACACGAATAACATGATGGTCATCAGCGCATAGATGACACCTTTAAGAGGTTTGCAGGGAATAAATGATTTTATCATTATCTGTTGTAAAATATTAGGCTCGTTGTTTACTCTCATCCTTCGTTAGACAATACGCACGACACAACGCTTATCAGGCGCTAAGCTAATAAGATCCGCAAAATTTTTGCAGTACGATCGCGATGATTCTGACTTTATATGATTAGGTTAACGCAAGGGCCGATGCTTTCGCCGAACAGGTTAACATCTTTGCGTTTTTATCTTTGACATTCTGCTGCACCTTATTTTCTTTCCGCTGGCACAACTAAGCGCGGCCGGCGCTGTTACGGGGGTATGATAAAACTTCTCGCCGCAGCTCTGTTGATCACGTTTTCCTGGTCTGCCAATGGCCAAACAGTTACCGGTCCGATGGGCGAACGATTTGCCGCCCGTGTTGTTGCCAGCAAACTAAGCGATCCCTGGGAAATCACCTATGGACCCGACAACCAGCTATGGGTTACCGAGTCAAAGGGATATCTGGTGAGCCGCATCGACCCTGCAAGTGGAAAACGCACGGTAATTTTGGATCTGAATACAGAACGAAAATTTCCGCGCTATGATAAGCTGGGCAAAGCCAGCGGTGGCAAACCCTGGCCGCAGGGTGGCCTGATGGGAATGGCCCTGCATCCGCAGCTATTAAACGGAAAACCATTTGTTTACCTGATGTATGTCTACGCTTTTTCCGGTGCTGACAAAGACGGGAGTGGTTGTGCAGATAAGTTCGGTGGCTGCCGGTTTTGGGGCCGCATTGTGCGTTACGAATACAGCAAGAGTACAGAAAAGCTGATTAAGCCTGTGATTTTGTGTGATACCATCCCACAAAGTAACGACCACAACGGCGGCCGCCTAGTCTTGGCGCCGGCAGGCGATAAACTTTACCTGTTTTACAGCACGGGCGATATGGGTGCCGGGCAGTTCGGCAATGCCGGGCAGCCAAACCGTGCCCAGCTGAAAACTTCATATGAGGGCAAGATTCTGCGTTTTAATACTGAAGCCGACCAGGACCGCGATGCCTTTGACAAGTGGATCCCAAACGACAACCCTTTTAATGCTCCCCGGCAAAGCGCCGTCTGGAGTTATGGTCATCGCAATCCGCAAGGGTTGGCCTATGCGAAAATAAATGGCTCGGGGCGCCTCTTTCAAAGTGAACATGGCCCTTTTTCAGACGATGAAATCAACATCATTGAAAAATCAGGAAACTATGGGCACCCCCTCGTAATCGGTTATGCTGATGGAAACTATGACGGCCTTGCGGCCAGTGCCAGCGAACACGCCGCACTTCCCGGCAAATGGAATACGACCTACCCGCTTATCGTAAGCGAAAAAGAAAATGCAGCCGGGATGGGCAAAACTTATCATGATCCGATTATTTCGCTTTATCCAAATTCTGCTGAGCTGCTGGCCCGGTTATATGAAGAACGATTGGAAGGGAAAGACGATCAGCAATGGCCGTCAGAAGCGCCCAGCAGTCTGGAGGTTTACACAGCCACGGCGATACCCGGCTGGCGGAATTCCTTACTTGTTCCAACATTAAAGGGCAATAAATTAATCCGCCTTAAGCTTGATGAAGAGGGCAAACGGATTGTCGGCGACACAATCAGTTATTTTAGAAACAAGGTTCGCTATCGTGACATTGCCATTTCTCCAGACGGACGGAAGATTTACCTGGCCATAGACAGTACGGCAGCCTCGTCGAACCCGGCCAAAGAGAAACCGGAGACAATCTATCATCCCGGGTCGATCATGGAATTTTTTTACCTCGGGGCAGCGTCGGGACAGGAGCCTGTCAGCAAACAAACACATCACAGGGAAAACAAGAACAAAAATGCGCCTGAGAGAAGCGCCCGGGCAAGAGATACGACGGCTATTATCCCACGCAGCGAACAAAGCCCGAAACGCTAAATAACTTTAGCTGGCGCTGTATAATTCGAGGTTATAAAAATGATGGTCCCTTAACACCGGCATGCAACATTGCCTCGCCTTATCAAGTTGAAATCATGGTTCATTAGTCACTGTTGTCTTGGGAAAGTCTTGCGAAAGCCTATAGTTCTTTGGTTTCCAATAGATGTGAGGCTATGGTATCGAACCGCTCACCGCCGCGGGGCTCCTTCTTTTTCTTGGAAAAGAAGCAAACCGCTCCGGCTGTGTATCTCTTCTTGCATAAAAGCATCAAAAGTCCAACGGCGGCGGGAAAAGGCCCGGATTACCCCTGCATCATTCTGTTCCGGGCTGGTTCCCCTCCTTGGTTCTTCCCAACCTCCTTAAAACAGTGCAAGACTTTTAATACTTTTCTGCGGCGAGAAGATACAAGGCCGGTCCGCACCTATCAGTGGCAGTAATCAGGCAAAACCCTCATAGAAACCACCGCCTGTACGTAAAAGCACAAACATAGAATATAGGGTGCTTGATTCAGAGGACTCAGGCAAATACTGCTTTCAGACTGTTCAGAAGGATCTTATTTCATTCAGCCAATTTTTCCCGGACAACAATGGTTCATTAGTCTTGCGTTGCAACGCGCAAGCCTTGTCACCTCTCAGCGAACAGCCCCATCAAGAAGAACCTTACCCGAGCTTGTCAGGATTCCTGCGTTTTAGAAACCCGGAAAAAGCCTATCTTCGGTTAAAAATTTACCGATGAAATTATCAGTCCCCAAACTGCTGTTATCAACAGCCTTCTTTGCCTTTATATTCACTTTTACAGAGGCA
This sequence comes from Pedobacter sp. SYP-B3415, assembly GCF_004138205.1. Lineage (GTDB taxonomy): Bacteria > Bacteroidota > Bacteroidia > Sphingobacteriales > Sphingobacteriaceae > Pedobacter. The sequence goes on along the minus strand of NZ_RXNQ01000034.1, from coordinate 290,503 downwards.
CAAAACGTTCGCGAACCGAAAAACAATCCCGCTGAATGGTCCGCACCAACTGAGCCTTTCCGCATTGCGGGAAATTTGTATTATGTGGGCACCTATGACCTTGCCTGTTACCTTGTGGCAACCCCGGAAGGGCACGTCCTGATAAATACCGGGTTAGCAGATTCGGAACCGCTGATTACCGAGAGCGTTCAAAAGTTAGGATTTAAAATGGCCGATATTAAGGTTCTGTTAACAACCCAGGCACACTTTGATCATGTTGCTGCGATGGCTGCACTGAAGCAGAAAACCGGCGCAAAAGTATTTATCAATAAGGCCGATGCGGCTGTTCTGGCAGATGGAGGGGCATCAGATTATGGCCTCGGCGGAGACACGAGTTACCAGCCCGTAAAGGCCGACAGGCTGCTGAATGACCGCGAAATCATTACTGCAGGCGGAACACAGATTCAAATGCTGCACCATCCAGGCCATACAAAGGGTTCATCCAGCTTTCTTATTAAAGTAAAAGACAACAAAAAGGCCTACTCAGTCCTGATTGCCAATATGCCGAGTGTAGTTACGGGAAAAGCCTTCGATGAAATCCCTGACTACCCAACCGTTGCCGCAGACTACCTCTATACGCTGCGCGCGATGAAGCAACTGTCGTTTGATATTTGGGTAGCTTCGCATGCCAGCCAGTTTGCGCTGCATAAAAAACGGAAACCCGGCGATGCCTACAATCCGGAAGCCTTTGCAGACCGTGGCGGCTACGACACAGCATTAAAAGCGCTTGAAGCCGAGGTTCAAAAAAAGCTTCCGAAAAAATAACGCCACATCAATCAGCAAGGTCATAGTTATTATACTGCTGGGTAAAAAAATGTATCTTCAGCTAGCCGGCGCAGAGATGCCGCTAACTGCTGTGTATTTTAAGCAACCTAAGCAATGACCATCAGCGAAACCGAAAAAAAAGACTGGCAGTACCTGCTCAGTGCACCTGTTATTGTGGCCGCGCTCGGCTATTTTGTTGATATCTATGACCTGCTGCTTTTTGGCATCGTCCGCATTCCAAGTCTTACAGAACTCGGACTTGACGAACAGGCAAGGAGTATTGAAGGTGCCAGTATTTTAAACTGGCAGATGAGCGGACTGCTCATCGGAGGAATTGTCTGGGGTATTTTGGGCGATAAAAAAGGAAGACTCTCCGTTTTATTCGGTTCAATCATTACCTACTCGGTTGCCAATTTCGCATGTGGCTTTGTTCAGGACATTGCCCCTTACAAGCTGCTCCGCTTTGTGGCCGGTGTAGGTCTTGCGGGCGAACTGGGCGCCGGCATTACCCTTGTTTCTGAAAGCCTGCCAAAAAAACTGCGGGCGCTTGGTACGTCTGTAGTTGCCGGAGTCGGACTTCTCGGAGCCGTTGCAGCTTACTTTACTGTCGAGCTGTTTAGCTGGCGCTACGCTTATTTTACCGGCGGAGCGTTGGGTATCCTCCTTCTGCTGCTGCGTATTGGTGTCTTTGAGTCCGGCATGTTCAAACAGATGAAGCAGAACGATGCCGTAAGACGCGGAGATTTTTTCTCTTTCTTTACCAATGCCGGCCGGTTCAGAAAATACCTGAAGTGTATTGGCATTGGATTACCAACCTGGTATGTGATCGGGATTCTTGCCACCTTCGGAAATGAACTCGGGAAAGCCATGAATATTGCCGAAGCCATTAAACCGGGGCTGGCTGTTATGTGGTGTTACGTTGGCCTTGCTGCAGGCGATCTGCTCAGCGGAGTGATCAGTTACAGGCTTCAGTCGCGAAAAAAGGCCGTGATACTTTTTATGGCCTTTACCCTGATCGGGACTGTAATTTACCTGTATGGCGGCATTAAAAGTGCTGCCGTTTTGTACGGCATGTGCCTTTGGCTGGGCTTCGGAATCGGGTACTGGGCCATGTTCGTGACGATTGGTGCAGAACAGTTCGGCACCAATCTTCGGGCCACCGCAGCTACGACAGTTCCTAACATGGTTCGCGGAACGGTGGTGGGTATGACAACACTGTACGGCTGGATGAAACCTTCTTTACTGGAACTGCATGCAGCTGCCATCGTTGGCGTCATCTGTTTTCTCATCGGCTTTTATTCGATTTCGACAATTCCGGAAACGCATCATACCGATCTCGATTTTCTGGAACAATAGTATATCTGCTCCAATACGATCGGTTTTAAACTTTCTAAATCATGTATCAATTCAAAGCTCAGATCTACAAGACCGGGATCAACTGGTGTGTCGATGTCCCGGTAGCTATTACTGCAAGGATGACCCCCGAGAAAGGGTACATTCACATTCATGGCGTAATAAACGGATTTGATTTCACCAAAACACTGGTGCCTGTTAAAAACGCGCCCTACAGGCTTTTCGTTAATGCCATCATGATGAAAGGCGGCAAAACAGCATTGGGACAAGTTGCCAGCTTTGAGATCAAGCAGGTTAAAAAAAAGCAGGAAGCTGTTCCCAACATGCACCCAGATCTCGAGGCGGCGCTGTCGCGTGAAGGGCTCAGCGCTGCCTTCGGTGCTTTGACAGCTGCCCGCCGCAGGGATGCGATCAAATACCTTTATAAAGTTAAAACTGATGAAACCCGGACAGCTAACATCAATACAATCATTGCACAGCTTCGAAATGGTGAGAAAAATGTACGGATCCCGATGACCGGTTATCCGCTCACCAAAAAGTGACGAACAGCTTGAAATATAGTAACCATCTGTGCCACAGCGGCAATCTGGCAGCAGGTAACGACCGCACGGAGCCGGTACAACCGCTCTTAGGACATTTCACACTTCAATCACGTAAACGGCAGCGGCCCCATTTGCATTTTCGACCAGGGGCACCTGTTTAGGTGTCTGAAATGACCTTGAAAGTAGCCTGATCCGGTAATTAGTTCAATGTCCGGCTTCTTAGGAAAGCTTCAACAGCGGTTCTGTTATAAGTAATTTCCCGCCGTCCCGATACCATGTACCTCAGCGTACCGTTTCTTCTCGCCTCGCGCTGCAGGTAGGGGCTCAGCGCATAAAGACGTTCAACATCGTCAACCTTTAAAATCTCAGGGACCGTTTGGATGGGAGGATTGCGTTTACGAACCAGGTCTGAAAGGAGTTGTACACAATCGTTAATTTTCTTTTCAAGCCGTGCAAGATCCTGCACGGTTAACATTTCTTCTTGTTTCATGGGGATGAATGTATACCGGTGAATAATTGGTTAGTTTACAAAAGCCGGTACGGTCTAAAATACACCGCCATGAACAATTAAATAATACTAAATTCAATATTTTTTTACTCCGCGTTAATTGGCAATCACCACTTTCCAGGTGTTCCCGCTACCAATGCCAAATTTTTCAGCAAAACTTGCCATATTCAGCGCAATTGAAAGTTGCATCAGGCTGTTCAGGTATACGAGAGGTGTGCCTTCAGGTGCCTCCCCAAAAGTCTTCAGGAAAGGTACTGAACCTGTATAAACCGTTTTTTTTCCGTTGCTGATCGTAACCTTCAAACGGTCACCATACTTCAGACCGGCACGCAGAAGCAGGTCGTTACCGATGTTTGTCCACACGTTTCCATACTGTATATCAAGTATAGGGATAGTTCCGTAAATCTTTCCCTGGTCATACACAGCTTGCTGGTAGGGAAGGCGCACAACCGTATCCGGGAGTTGTTTGCCTACACCTTCAAAGTTGATCAGACCCGAAGCGAGCCTGGCCGCGGTATAGGCGTACACATCGCGCCCGTGAAAAGTGTATGACTCCCGGGAGTCCCTGCGCCGGTTCAACGCCTCGTCTATTTCGCTTACGGCAGCGATGCCGATTTCATCCGCCAGCAAGGTCAGCGTGCCATTATCAGGTGTAACGATAAAATGCCCGGTCCTGGTAAGCGCGACAACAGATTTCCGTTCGGTGCCTACGCCCGGATCTACAACAGATACGAACACGGTGCCTTTCGGCCAGTATGGCACTGTTTGGAAGAGGCGGTAGGCGCCTTCCCAGACATTGTACGGGGGTATTTCGTGCGTCAGGTCATAGATTCGCAGGTCAGGCGAAACACCGGTAGCTACACCTTTCATAGCAGAGACAGCGCCGTCTTTTAATCCAAAGTCTGTTTGCATCACAATAACAGGCTGAGGCGATTGTGCCCGGACGATAAAAACGGAAAAGATAAAAGCCAGTAAAATCAGATTTTTCATGGTGCAGGTTTAGTTGTTCAGGAATCGCGGGCTATTTGCAGCCTTTTAGCGCCGCTATGCTTTAATATGGACAGGCAATCTATACCTTTAAGTTATGAAACCAACAATATCTATCTGTTACTGTCCGAAGTGTGGCTGGATGCTCAGATCAGCTTATATGGCTCAGGAACTGCTTATAACATTTGCCGGCGTTGTTTATGGTGTTACGCTTGTACCAAGTGATACATCGGGCGTATTTCAGGTTTACGCAGATGAGACCCTGATCTTCGACCGTCAGACAGAACAGCGGTTTCCGGAAATCAAAGAGCTTAAGCAACTGGTTCGCGACCGGGTGTCTCCCGGCATGAGTCTTGGTCACAGCGATAAAAAATAAAAGGCATTATGAGCGCGTTCCCCCTTTGCTTCTCAGCCGCTAGTAAGTTTGCAGTCCGTATTTCAGGTTTTTAATATTAATCTGCGGGAAATGGTCAAGTATAACAGCCATTGCCTTTTTAGACCTGATACCCGAGTGGCAAACTACCACGGTCTCTATCCGGGGATCAATTTCATCAATTCGTTTTTCGAGATTAGTAACTGGAATGTTTTTCCCGCCGATGTTGAAAGCAGCAAACTCAGAGGGTTCACGCACATCCACAACCTGCACGTTTTCATTCTCAAGCTTTTGCCTGAAGGTAGTAGAATCAATATCTACTCCCGCAGCCGGCTGTCCGTATGGTTTCAGTTGTTTTATAACTTTGTTTTCAGGCACTGCCGCAAAGCGCATGCGATCTATCTGATTCCCGAGTGCATTTAAGACAAGCAGTTCGCCGCTGAGTGGTTTGCCTGTGCCACTGAGTATTTTGATAGCTTCAGTAGCCTGCCAGGTACCGATAAGCCCGGGTAAAACACCAAGGACCCCGGCTATACTGCAATTTTCGGCATCATCAGGCGGCTCAGGAAAAAGACAGCGTAACGTAGGACCGCCCTGGTAGTTGAATGTACTAAGCTGCCCTTCATACTGAAACAGCGAACCGTATACCAGGGGCCTGCCAGTAATAACACAGGCATCATTAAGCAGATAAGCCGCCTCGAAATTATCTGTTCCATCGATCACAACATCGTACCGGCTAACAATTTCCAGCACATTTTGTGCCGTTACACGCGCATTGATAACCTCCATTGCTGTATGGGGATTTTTCAAACGAAGTTTTTCAGCAGCAACGGTTGCTTTTGCTTTGCCAATATCTGCCGTATCAAAAAGGATCTGTCGTTGAAGGTTCGACAAGGTTATCACATCGTTATCGGCAATGCCAATCCTTCCGACACCGGCCGAAGCCAGATAAAGCAAAGCCGGGCACCCCAGTCCGCCTGCACCCACAACCAAAACAGAACCCTTTTTGAGGCTGAGCTGTGCCTCAGCGCCGAAACCTTCCATTCTGATCTGCCGGTTATATCTTTGATAATCTTCTGCGGTAAGTTCCATCTGAATTTTTTGGAAAGTTAAACAATATTGACAGGCTGATAAGCCTCAGACCGGTCTAATCTATATTTTTTGTCCATCGGCTGATGCAATGCAACTTAGCTGAGCGGCTCTGTCTGCATTAAATGCCGGCCCTCCAACAAAGCCAGCAGGCCAACAACCAGCACCTGAAGAATTAAAAAAATGGCGCCGTACACTGTACACCCGCTAATAAAACGGATAAGTAAAAAAATACTTACGCCTGTCCAGAACCAGTTTGCCCGGATCAGAAACACCAACCTCAATACCGGGGGTCTTTTTTGGATAGCCAGGGAGAATGCAAGCAGGGCATACAAAAGGGTTATGACCGCTATGGCAAACACAACAGCAACCGGAAGCCCGAGGAACCTGCCCGCAAGCTTTGCCAATGTTATACCGACAATAGCGGTGATTCCGCCGAGAATGCTGTCGGCCCAAAGGATCTTTCTTAAAGAGGCAACTGAATGCACGTAGTACGTCATGGCTGAAAATTATTGCCCCCCTGTGGTAAAAATAACAGAGTTTCGGATACCAACCAAATCAGAAATAGCAGGCTTTGAGACTACTAACGAAAAAGATGACGCGGGCAGCCCATGTTAACTCAAATTTGACATCAAAGTAAGTTACAGAAACATGTTTTATAAATCGGACGAAAAAAGTATATTTAATATAAATTTTTATCGTCCCATGTCATATTTAAAAATCCAGAATTTGCTGGCGGGCACTGGTGTGTCTGCTGGTTTCTACCATGCAGTGGAGCCATATCTCTACCGCAGACGGTACGGTGAACAGAAGGATTACGCAGGTGCTTCAGTTTTCCGAAAACAAGTCTCATTTGTAGAATCAGGACTGTTTGCCTGCTGGCAGGAAGCCGGTTATGGCGACGACATTCTTGCTGATTTTGTTGTTCCCGGCGATCTCGTTTTTTCGGTTTCGGGTCTTTTTGGCTTTAAAACCAGGGTGTATTCCTTCCTGAAGGCCATTGAGCCAACCGAACTCATCTGCCTATCTATGAATGACGCAAAACGAATCTGGCAGGAACAGCCTGAAGCAGAGAAAGTGTTGCGTTATTTTTTCCACCGGAAGGAAGAACGGCGACAAGCGCACAACAGAATGTTACTCATGAGGCCGCCGTATCGTTTCGAAGCTTTCCAGGCCGAATTTCCTGACATTTGGTATCGCCTTCCGAACCGCCTGATCTGTGCATATCTGCGCATGTCAGAAACAAGCTTGCTGCGCTCTAAACGTCAGGCATAGGCCTGAACCGTCTGCTGCCGGTATTTTTCCCTTCTAAGGGTGCCTGCGTAACCGCCCGCTGCCCATTTGATCCGGCAGTACCTGTGCGAACTTTACAGTATGAGATCGTTTCAATATATCTTTCTTATGACTGTGCTGTTCGCACTTGGCGGTTACTGGGCGTATACGCTCGCAGACGGCCTGTTAAACCGCGGTGAGTATGTCAGGCATCTGCAAAGCCAGGTTTTTCCTGACAGCGTGACTTCGCTTTTGACCTGGCTGCTGCCAGCGTTAAACCTGCTGATGTTAATTTTTCTGCTACACGCACCCTGGCAGCGAGCCGGCATTTTTGTCTCAACCGTTCTTTTCTCGCTAACGGCTATGTATGCCGCGCTTGTTATTGCAGACTACTTTCCACAGGCACCTTGCAACTGTATTGGCACTGTCCGCAACCTGAGCTGGGAAGGACATTTTATTTTAAACCTGGCAGGCGCAGCCCTGTCTTTGTGCGGCCTGTTTTTAAATGGCCGGGAAAGGAGGAAGGTATGAGCGGCTGAGCATAGACATTTTTAACTTCAGGCGATGCCGGAAGTAACTATTAAACCCATTTTTAAACCAACTTTTTGTTGCTTTTTCAAATGCAAAAAGCAGCCTGATTATGAAAAATGCTAAAAAAATAAAAGGCAGCCTGCTTGGCATTGCTGCTGCATTTGCCCTGGTATGTACCCAAAGTGCGTTTACCGGCGCTGCAGATCGTTACTATTTCTATGATGATGGAACCGGAGCAAAGTGGCAAACACAAGCACCCACCAACAAGACCTGCGTAACCGATAACCAACGCATATGTTCGGCGGAGTTTGACAGCGCACCAACCACTACAAACAACCTCATCGTCAATAATCCTGATGCTGAGGAAACTGAACTGGGAAGGTTACAATAGTCTTCTTCCATAAACACGAATATCGTTGGCCGCAGGGCAATTTGTTCGGCTTTGAGGCTAACTTATTAGAATAACAACCCCTAACTTTTTGTTGCTTTTTCAAACGCAATAAAGCATCCCTGACAATGAAAAATTTTAAAAAATCGCTTGGCGGCATTCTGGGTATTGCCGCTGCAATCGCCCTGATATTTACACAAAGCGCATTTACCGGCACAGCAACCCGTTATTATTTTTATGACGACGGCACGGGAGCACAGTGGCATGACGAAGCGCCCGTTGGCAAATCCTGTGCAACTGATCCTCAAAGGATTTGTTCTGCAGAGTTCGAATCAACACCTGAAAGCAACAGCAACCTGATCAGCGCCAATCCTGAAGCCGAGGATATGGAAGTCGGCAAGCTTCAATAGCCAAAGGCCGGACGAATCACTTCGTCCGGCCTTTTTTTTTAACGCTCGTTTTGTGGCATAGGGTTCAGGGAGATCTCGATTGGCGGTATGAGGAAAACATAGCGGCCGTCATTCGGAGTGAGGTTACGCTCTACACCGTTTACCGTACGTTTAAGTGTTTGTGCCAACGCTGGTTCCTTATTAAGCCGCCTGAGATCAAACCAACGAACTCCGCGACCCACCAATTCCTTTCTGCGTTCCAGCAATATTGTTCTCAGAAGCTCAGCCGGATCCGTTATCTTTAAATCAATGAAGCCGGCGTCATGTCTTTTGCGAAGCAAGGTATTAAGGTCGGCCAGCGCTTCAATGGTCCGGCCTGCTCTTGCAAGGCACTCCGCACGGGTTAGGTATAGTTCATCAGTTGCCAGGCCGGCGAAGAGCTGCGGTGCACCGCTGTAGCTTCCTTTAAAGTTTAAAATTCCACCCTGATTGGTAAAAAACACTTTTTTTCGCCTGTCTGATGGTCCGTATAATGCATACAGGTCCGGGTTTACGCCGGTCAAACCAGATAAGAAGAACCAATAGTTGGGCATTTCGGAATAAAAAAGAATCTCCGGATTGTTATTTGGCAATGGCACGGGAAACGAACGTACTGAATTGTCTGCAATTGACTTGTAATCCAGCAACTCATTTCTGTCCTGCAAAGCTGCATGCGCAGCCTGTAGCGCATTAGGGAAGTCGGCCATAGAGAGATAGACACGTGCCAGCAGCGCCTGCGCTGCTGCTTTTGTTGGGCGGGTTTTGTAGGCTGTTGTTACAGGCAGCAGCTCAAAAGCCTCCTTTAGGTCGCTTATAATTCGTGCATAACACTCCTGCACACTTCCCCGCCCCTTTCGTTCAGAAATATCGGCACTGACCTTAAGTGGAATACCGGGATCTGTCTGTGCCGTAGTTTGGTCGAACGGTTTGCTATAACTATGAGAGAGATCGAAAAAGGCATTACTGCGTACAAAAAGTGCTGATCCGCGCAGGGCCCTGTACTCCGGTTTTTGTTTGTCCTCATCCGGCATCGCCTCCAGGCCTTCTAATACGATATTGCAGTGAAAAATAAGCCCGTAACTTCGGGACCAGTCCCAGTTTATGGAACTCATGTCCCGCTCCCAGCGGTAAGCATCTATTTCCTCAGCTTGCAGCTCGAGCAGCCCTTCGTCTGAAATGACAAAGTCGTCGGTTGATATTTGCATCAAACCGGATGCGCTGTTTAAAACAAAGATTCGGAAGTTATCCATAATTCGCTGAAAGTCCGCGATGGTCCGGGGCACAAGGTGCTCCTGCTTAGGTTTTGCATCCAGGAAGCCCTTGTCGCAGGCTGTGCTAAGGCAAAGCACAGACATGAGCGCAAATGCCTTAAAAATGTATTTTGTTTTCATGTTCTGTTTGTTTAAAATTCTGCCTGTATACCAAAAGCCAATGTTCTTGGCGGCGGTCCCGTACGGAAGTCAGGGTCAACGCCCTGCCTGTTTTCCGCCCACAGCACCCCAATGTTGTTCAGATAGGCGTACATCCGCAGTCCGGAGACGGGTAGCCAGGCCGCGGTGGCCTTTCGCAGCTGATAACTGAGTTGTATATCCTGCAGCCTGATGTGGTCACCTTTCTCGACTAATGCCGTTGAGTACCGGTAAAAGTCGTCACGACCAGAAACATTGGCTAGCGGCGCTGAGGGAATTTGGGTGAACGCTTCATCGCCGGGTTTCTGCCAGCGGGCAGCGAAATCGCCGTGGGTTCCCAAACCCATGTTATTGCCATAGGCTACAGACTCCCGGTAATAATAGTAGCCCAGGCGGTAGCTGATATTTACAGACAATGAAAGATTTCGATATCGAAAATCATTTCGCAGGGCACCAAACATGGTTGGCATCGCCGATCCAAAATAAACCGCCATTTCGGTAGTCGTACTGTTAATAATCTGATTGTAGTTCCGGCTGACCTGCCCGTTTAGGTAGCCCAACGGGTCGCCGGTTTGTCCGTCCAGCCCCGCCCACGCATAGGCGGCAATGGCGTATAGCGGATAACCTGCCTGTGGAGAGCTACTCCCTGTAGCCAGGTTGGCAGAGGGCATATAATCCAAAACTTTATCCTTGCTCAGGCTGTACAACAATGTTGTATTCCATTGAACCGCCCCTTTAAGATTGATTGAGCTCAGGTTTACATCAATACCATAGTTTTGAGATGTGCCGGTGTTTCCCTTAAAAAACTGGATACCTGTGGATGGCGGGAACGTAGCCAGGCCAAGCAAATCAGTATTTTTCTTAAAATACACCTCAACATTTCCACTTATTCGCCTGCCGGCCGTGGCAAATTCCAGACCTGCATTGATTACCCGTACACGCTCCCAGCGAAGATCCGGGTTTGGGGGATTGCTTATGCTGGCAAATGGTAATTTTGTCGGCGAATCCGCTCCATTGCTGGGATTCACGGTAATCAGCCCGGAATAAAGTTTACTAATGTTGCCATTGTAACCATAACTTGCCCGAAGCTGCAGGTGTGGTAATGCTTTAAACGCATAAAATCTCTCACCGCTTAGTAACCAGCTGGCACCAATGCTATATAGCGGCACACCGCGCTGGTTTGTTCTGACGCCAACCAGGTTGCTCTGGTCCAATCGTGCGCTGGCAGACACGAAGTATCTATTTTTGTAGCTGTAATTGCCAAGGCTATAATAAGACAAATACCGGTCTGTCGTTCTGACTTCATTATCAACATAAGGAATACTGAGTGACCTGGAGGGATTGGCAAACGACCTGTAAGTTCCTGTATAATTAACAAAACTTCCCAAAGCCAGTTCATCATTATAACCATACAGGCGGTTTGTGTTGCTGACATTGTTCAGCGCTTTTTTCTCAGCACCGGCAAGCAGGCCGAGTGTGTGGTCTGGATTGAAAGTTCGGTTATAATTGAGCTGCCCGCGTACATTTTCATTGCTTACTCTGCCCCTGGTTATATCCTGTATACCCCCTTGAGGGATACCCCTCGTAATGCTGCCATCGGCGTTAATGGTACTGTACATATTGACCAGGTTTCTGGCAAAATAACTGCTGCTTGTTTTCAAATCCCGCAGTTCATCAAATGTCTGACCATAGTTGTAACGAACCTCTGCTTTCAGACCGGTCAATATGGTATAGCTAAGACCGAGATTGATCCGGTAATCAGTCGATTTTCGCACGGAAGTAGCCTGTTCCAGTTCCTCAAGAGGAATAAACCGCCAGTCGGCAAGCCCCCGGCTTCGTGCAGTTTCTTCAAATGACCTGCGCAGCGCAGCGGTAACCGCGAGCGGGTTCCCCTGGTCATCGGCCAGGCGGCTATAGGGCTGGGCGGTTGTAAGATTTACACCGGCTGAACCGGTTTCTGTCTTCGTATAAAACACACCAGTTTCAAACTGCATTTTGTCTTTCAGGAAACTGTAACTATGATTTCCGGTAAACGTATAACGATCGTTCTCATTTCCTCTTGAATTTGATAGTCCGCGGTCAAAGCCGCCTGATAGATAATAACGCTGCTTACCTTGTGATCCGCTCAGGCTTAGTAATGTTTGGGTGTTGAAAGCGCGCCTGTTTAACCAGCGATCCTGCTCGGCACGTAAATCAAAACTTTTTAGTGCATCAATTGCATTTGTGGCCTCAGCGGCTGACATTTTTCCATCGCGCGCAGCGATGAGAAGCTCTACAACCGGCGATATGGCAACTTTATCAGCAGACGTTTCAGCGCTTCGATAGAAACCGCGAGAAAACAGCAGTTTCTCCGTGTCAATATAGTCAGAGACCGTCATTTTTGGCCTGTAAAAAAGATCAGGCTTATCGCCGGTCATCACATTTGTGTTAAGGCTGATATTCACCCGCCCGTCAGACCTGCCCTTTTTGGTTGTGATTACAATCACTCCATTGCCGGCGCGGGCGCCCCAGATAGAAGCTGCAGCGGCATCGCGCAAGACGGTCACGGTCTCCACATCATTCGGGTTGATGTTATTCAGGTTACCGTCATAAGGAAAATTGTCAATAATGATCAGCGGCCGTGCGTTTCCAAAAAGCGTACTTTGCCCGCGTATGTTGAACGGACTGCTTGAACTGCTCCGGTTGATCGCCAACCCTGAAGTGACATCTTCGAGGCGACTGATCAGATCTGGTGATACGCGCCGGTTGAGAAGTTCCTTATCTATTGAAACAACTGATCCCGTTACCCGCCCACGCTGCGTTTCCTGGTAACCGGTATAAACCGGTACATCCTGAAGCGTATGACTCACGGGGACAAGGGCAATAACGGGCGACTCATTTCTTAAGACCCTGCCGTTAAACGGGCGATACGTAATATGGCTTATAGCCATCTCTCCAGACAAATTGCCAAGCAATACTGTGCCGGCCGAATCTGTTTGCAGTGTCTGCCCCTGTAATTTGACAAGCGCGCCTGAAACGGGCAGATTGGTCAGGCTGTCCATTACACGAAGTTTCCTCGTCTGCGCCAGCAGGAAGCCAGGCAGCATAATCAAAAAAAGTAAAATTGTCTTCATGGTTTGAGCGTTTTAGTGTTGGTGGTTGAAGGTTCACGGTCTCTGAATACGAGCATCTCGATCTCCTGTTCACGCTGCTCGAACTTCAGATCGTAAAGTGCGAGTGCTTTATTCACTTCGTTCAGATCTGAAAGATTAGCACGCAGGCTAAGGTCTACAGGCGCCGTATAATTTGTACCATCAATAATTGAATAGGCCTGGCCCTGGAGGAACTTGATATCCATCTCGCTAATGAACCTCATGATTGAATGATTGGTAAGGTCGTAAGCAAAAAGATCTGCCTTCACATCCGGCGTTCCACCTTTCGTTCTGATCTTGTCTTTGTCTGATGTGCGCACCAGCACCAGGCATTTTCTCCACATCAATTCGCGCGTAACTGCTATCTCAGGAAAAAAGCGATTCAGATCATTTACCGCTATTTCGAATTTCTGAGCTTCCATAGATTTCGGAACAATGAGTTCATAGCAGTACATGTTGTTCCCGATCCATTCTTCAGACGGGTTATCGACATGCAAACGCGTTATGTCTTTGCAGAGAAAAAGCATTCTGCGGTAATCGAAATTGACCTTTCTAGCAGAATGAGCATAACCAAACAGCCGGGGAATGGAAAGATTGGTCATGGTAAGGCGGGAGACGCTACTATCGGGCAACATCCGTACGATATAGCGACCGCTTAAGCCTGGAACATACTTCGAAAAAACCATTCCGTAACTACCCTTAGGCACCGGTCCGCCGTTTCCCTGATCAAAAAGCAGAAGTTTGCGGTCCCATTGTGTAGTCGTATCTCTTTTTTGCGTTATTTGTGTAACATGACCGGCAAGCATTGCATCTATGCTTGCAGGAGTTATAGGTTCAACACCGGTTTCAATAAGATATCTCCCCGCCTGATCGATTACTACGTAATGCGGAATTGTGCGGTGTTTGAACACATTGGCCCAAACCGTATCTCCCGATACGCGCAGCAGGCCGGGCAGCTTACCATTTCCCAATTTTGCCAGAAAACTTTCTGCCAATTTTTTTTCCTGCCCGGTTATCATGATAATGGCAAGTCTGTTGCCGTATTGCCGCTGCAGCTTTTCCATTTCCGGAATCCTGGAAAGACAGGCTCCGCACCAGGTACCCCAAAAATCGAGGATCACCAGTTTACCTTTCAGATCGGACAGTCTTAGTGTTCGGCCTTTTGGTCCTATTCCGCGAAACTCAAGATCTGGTACAGCATCTCCTTTAAAAAATTTCTTATGCGCTTTGGTCTGTGGAGCTGCTTTAGGGGGCCCGGCTGTGGTCTGTGCCCAACCGGAAACGCCGGCCAGTAACAGCGCATACAGCAGCAAGCAACATAAAATGCCCCGCAGCGGAAGTATACTCCACAGTACAATGGTTTTCATTAGTTTATTCATGTTTATTTGGTTAGTGAAAATTTGTTAGCTGCCGCACGTTGAAAATTGTAAGGCCTGCAATGCCGCTTCTATAGGGCAGTTTTTATTTGTTGGGTTCACGGTCGCGAAACACAAGCATGTCGATCTGTTTGTCGCGTAACTCAAACTTCAGGTCATAGCGCGAAAGCTCTTTGTTCACGGCTTCAAGGTCTGTAAGTTTTGCACGCAGACTAAGGTCTACAGGCCCGCTGTAGTTTGTCTCGTCAAGAACGGCCTGTGCCCCGCCCTGGAGATATTTCAGGTCCATTTCGTTTACAAAACGTTTGATGGGAGCGTTGGTCAGATCATATGCAAAAAGATCTGCCTTGACTTCAGACTTGCCGCCTTTACTTTTTATTTTGTCTACACCGGACGTACGCACCAGGACCAGGCATTTTTGGTCCCTTAATTCCCGGCTTACATGTAGCCAGGGGAACAGCCGGTCAAGATCGCGCACGGCAATGTCAAACTTCTGCGCTTCCATCGCCTTCGGAACAACCAGCTCATAACAGTACATATTGTCGCGATACCATTCATCTGTCGGATTGGACGCATTGAGCCGCGAGGTATCTTTACATAAAAAAATGATGCGGCGGCGGTCAAAGTTTACTTTCCTGGCGCCATGCGCAAAACCGAACAGCCGTGGTATAGCCAGGTTGGTCATGGTAAGCCGCGAAACGGTAGTATCTTTCATGCGGCTTACGCTGTAGTGTCCGCCCAGCCCTGGTATGTACCCCGAAAACACCATCCTGGAACCTCCGGCCGGCACCGATCCGCCATTTCCTTCATCAAACAACCGCAACTGCCCGTTCCAGTAAGCAGTGACATCCTTTTTTACTTTTACATCTGCCACTTTGCCGGCAAGCATGGCTTCAATACCTGCCTGACTAATGTCATCCGAACCCGTCTCTACGAGGTACCTGCCGGCAGGATCAATGACGACATAGTGCGGCAGTTCGCGGTGTTTGAACACACTGTTCAAAACTTTATCATTAGCCACCCGGAGCAGGCCGGGTAGCCTGCCATTTCTCAGTTTTTTCAGAAAACTCTCTGTCATATCTTTACTCTGATCGGTAACCATGATAATGGCCAGTCTGTCACCGTACTGCTGCTGCAGTTTTTCCATCGCCGGTATCTTGGCAAGGCAAGCTCCACACCAGGTGGCCCAGAAATCGAGGATTACGAGCTTGCCTTTCAAAGCAGACAGTTTGATGTCGCGCCCTTCCGGACCGATTCCCGGAAAGGAAAGATCCGGAACAACATCCCCTTTTTTAAAAGTTTTGACGGTTTCAGCCCGGGCTGGCTGAGCTGGTGGCACCTGCGCTGCAACACGCATGGTCAGCAGGATAGCCAGGCACATAAGACAGTAACGGAGGCTAAAGAAAGGGCATAGAAATCCCATAACAACTGGTTTCATTGTTTTAAGCATAATTATCTGGTTAGTATTTTACGATCGCGCGGTTGATATACTGCGGGGCCAGCCTGTCGAATTCAGGAATGGCACCGCCAGCCGCATGGCCGGCGGTTACCAGGACCTGCCCTACAACCCCGGTTGTAAAAAAGACCTATATGTTGCACGCGCGCAGCGGACATAACAATTCCCTACAGCGCAGATGCGCCATTTTATAATTATTCTGTCTTTATATTTAGCTCCGCAGATGCTGTTTAACACCGGGACGGTTGATGGGATAGCAGTACCAGACCTATTCCGGTCCGCAGATAACCAGGCTGATCAGGATCATATGTAAAACGGCATAAGCCAATACATGCAGCAGGATGTTGGCCTGCCCCCATCCTGCCGGCTGCTGACAGCTGAGCAGGATGGGATGGGGCCTGTATAAACCGATTGTGATTGTATTTTGTCTCATGACCGTGCCGTTCGTCTGTGTTGGCGGGAACCAATGTAAAAGGCGTGGAACCCACTTACCGTCCTTGAGGCCCTAGGAAGTGCCCGGAAACGAATAAGCAGGCCCACGCCTCAGACGTGAGCACTTACACTTATCCTCCCGTTTCCAATCGAAATTTCCTAGGTTCCAAGGACGAGAATCGAAGTGCGCGTGCTTCGATATTTTCGAAGACAGCGCAAATTACTATATTTTAATCTTTTGCGATAGTTAACCGAAAGTAAATAAAATTTTAGTTAATACCAAATTTGCTATTAATATTTTTTCATTATAACCTTTCATTTGCTGCGTGCAGTATTTGAAAGATCAGCCGTTCATTGAAGCCTTCGGCAAAAAGCTAAAAGCGGTTCGTGAAGAGAAGAAACTCTCTCAGGAAAAGCTCTCATTGCTTTGTAACGTATCACAAAGCCACATTGCGCGTACTGAACTTGGCCAGCTAAACACAAGCATCAGCCATGTTGCCACATATGCCCGTGTGCTCGGTGTTACCCCCGCCCAGCTGTTCGACTTCTAAACAGACTTTCCGTGTCAGAAAGTATGTTTCATAAATTTCATTCGTAACTCTATTTCAAAGAAAAGAAATTTTTATCACTGGTACAACAAAATGTACCAAAAAATTTTTTATGGGGTTGCATCTTTCACTTATGAAAGATGGTGATGAAGAATTGTTCAAGGTGGCTCTGGGCAAGCGCATTACCGTTCTGCGCAAGGACCGCGAGCTCAGCTTGCGCAAGTTTGCACTCATAGCCGACATCGAACATCATCAGCTCATTAATATCGAAAAGGGTCGTGTTGACCCAAGGCTTTCAACTTTACGGAAAATTGCAGTTGCTTTTGAGATCAGTTTGCCTGATCTGTTATCCGTTTAATCCTGCCATTCCTTCTTTTTAACCGGGGTTTTCTTTTTCCGTATCCGCTCAGGCCGTTGCTCAAGCGCAACCGGATAGCCAAGCAGGTCCCTGATTACGACCGAGGCGCAGGCCCCGCCGAATGCCGCAGGCAGGTAAGAGATCGTACCATAAGCCGAACGTTTAAAGTTATTGCCATCTGTCATGATCAGCGAGTCTTTCATCACCTCTTCGGTAGAAAAAACCGCTTTAATGCGCGAGGCATCCCCGAGTCTTTTTAGCCGTTTTCGCACATAGTGCGCAAACACGCACTGCCAGGTTTCGGTAAGCCAGGTAACACGCAGTTTGGTAGGATCCAGCTTGCCGCCGGCACCCATTGAGCTTACGATCGGGATTTGCTGCTGCAGCGCGGTAGACAACAGGGTTACCTTTGGCGTAATTGAATCGATACAATCCATTACGTAATCAAAACGGACCGCCAGAATTTCCCGGCATTTCTGGGGCGTCAGGAAATCATTTACAACGTGCAGCTTAAGTTCAGGATTGATGGCAAGCAGCCGCTCGCGCATAATGGCAGCTTTTGACTCGCCATGGTTGGTTGCCAGGGCGGGCAATTGCCGGTTCCGGTTAGAGGGGTCTACCACATCGCCATCTACAATGGTCATCTCGCCTACGCCAGAGCGACAAATGAATTCAGCGGCAAAAGAGCCAACACCACCCAGACCTACCACCAATACGTGTTTTTGTTGCAGGGTGGTTATACCTTCGTTGCCCACCAGTAAGGCTGATCGCGACAGCCAGCTTAAATCAGACATGTTTATTTAAACGTCAATTAGACTATACTTTTTCCAGTGTGCAAAAATAAGATCTTTAAGCGCTTCAACGCTGATTTTTCTCAGATCAGCAACAGCTTTGTATACTGCCGCGATCTCCTGTCCGGCATCATCCGTTTCCAGGAAAAAGGGACCGGTCGCCGTTGCCGCATACCGGGCAGCACCAGAACCGCTGCGGCAGACCGCCGCACCCACAGAAAGCAGAAAACCGTGTGCTTCAAGTTGTGCCGCCAGTTCGGTTTTTTTATTAAAGCCATGGATAATAGCCGGTACACTGATCTTAAGTCGATTTTTTATCTCAATCAGTTCAGAAAACGCACGAACGCAATGCAACAGCAGCGGCTTGCGCAGCTCTTCGGCAAGACGAACCTGCTTTTCCAGTACGGCAATCTGAACGGCCAGGGACGGGCCGCGCAGCTTATCCAGGCCGCATTCGCCAATCATTTTTGCCTGCGGCAACGCGGCCAGTTGTTCCAGATGCTTAAAGCGGTCCGGCGAAGCCTGATCTGCATACCATGGGTGTATTCCGCACGAAAACTGGCCCTCTGGCTGGTGTGCAGGTGTTTTTCCAAGATCAAGGTTGATAATCCTGTATGCGTTACGAGCCGGGTAAGGTTCATGGGTATGAAGATCAAGGAATTTAGTCATTGCTGTTAAAGGTACAACTTATCCGGCGCAGCCGCAGCTACGCCCGCCTGGCACCGGGCCCGGGGCGATGGATGTTACGCATTTTGCCGTACCTTTGCCTGGTCTACAAACTGATAAATTGATGATCATGAAAAAAATCGCACTTGTTTGCCTGCTCCTTTTAAGCTCAACAGTTTTTGCACAGGACAAACCAAAGATCTACAATCCGCAGGCCAATGCCAAAGCCGAACTCCAGGCCGCGGTAGCCAGAGCAGCCAAAGCAAAAAAACATGTGTTTGTGCAGGTTGGCGGCAACTGGTGCAGCTGGTGTATTGCATTTCACAACCTGGTAGAGGCTACTCCTGAATTGAAGGGCTACCTGACCAGCAACTACGAAAAAGTCCTGATTAACTTCAGCCCGGAGAATAAAAACGAAGCACTCCTGGCATCATTGGGGCACCCCGGCCGATTCGGCTACCCCGTCTTCCTCATCGTTGATGGAAAGGGCAAGGTGCTGCATATTCAGAACTCCGCCTATCTTGAAGAAGGTAAAGGACACAGCGTGAAAAAGGTGATGGACTTTTTGAAAGGTTGGACCTTCGAAGCTGTCAATCCACCCGCAAAACCGTCGAAATAATTAATCGGCCCGTCCGGCGGTCGTTTGTTCATCGCGGTCGCCGAACTTAAAAAATCCGTTCACCGTTATTGGAAGCCTTCCCGTAGCGATCAGCTCATTTTTAAATACAGAAGCTGCTGCCTTTTGCATCCATTCTTCTTTCTGGTAAGCAACAAGCAGTGCAGCACTGTTTTCTAAACCGGGGATGGCAGCAAGATTATATGGATTTGCAAAAAATGCAAATGCTGCTTTGCGCCCGGCCATTTCTTTTATAAAGTTTTTTACATCAGCGCTAAGCGGCATATTGTTACCCGGACGCGTGCGGCTGTCATGAATGCCGACAATCATCTGTTCAAAACCATTCGTTTCCCTGAGAATTTTGGCTATGGCGTTTGCATTGGCGGTATTGCTGAGTACATAATGGACCGAATTTTTGTAATAAGCGCCAAGCTCCTTCTGGAAAGCGCAAACTTCGGGCATGCCAATGCTGATCAGAACCGTTCTGCGCATGGGCGAAAGGCTCTTGACAAACTCCTGGCCGCGCAGCATGGTCATCGATGCATCGGCAAGTTTCTGGCGCAGCGCTATGCTTTCGCTGCGGTTCAGGTCTGCCGCAATATTTGTAAGGTTAACAGTGTCTGGCTGGTGTAACCCTGCAAAGTATTTTGCAGTAAGAATTTTCTTAACACTGCTGTCAATCTGGTCCATAGAAATACGGCCTTTTCTTACTGCACGGCGAACCATCTTTACGGCCACTTCGCTATTTTCAGATAATTCCAGGATATCGTTACCAGCTATGATACCGAGCACTTCCGCTTCACCATCCTTGAAATACTTCACTACGCCCTTCATATCCATCGCATCAGAGATTACAATACCTTTAAAGTTCATCCCTTTTTTCAGGATATCGGTAATAATCGGTTTAGATAACGTAGAAGGCAGGTTTGGGGTATTATCGAGCGATGGGATATTCATATGGGCAACCATGACACCAGATACGCCCTGATTAATCAGCTCGCGAAAAGGATACATTTCAAGTGTATCCAGGCGTTCCTTACTGAATTTTAGCTGCGGCAGGTCATAATGCGAATCCACATCGGTATCGCCGTGACCGGGAAAATGTTTAATACTGGTAATCAGTCCGCCGTCCTGCATTCCGCGAACATATTCTGCGGCTTTCTGAGCCACATTATATTTATTTTCGCCAAATGAGCGGTAGTTGATTACGGGGTTTTTGGCATTGTTGTTCACATCGACAACCGGCGCAAGGTTCATGTGCATGCCAATACGCCTGAAGTCTTTGGCCACTTCAAGACCCATTTGATGCAATAGACTTTTATCCTGGATAGCACCCAGTGCCATCTGGTACGGATAAGACATCGTGCTGTCTAACCGCATGCCCAAACCCCATTCACCATCTGAAGTAACCAGCAGCGGGTATTTGCTGACAGATTGATATTTATTGGTCAGCGCAGCCTGCCTGACAGGTCCGCCCTGAAAAAAAACCACCCCACCCAAATGCTCATCTTTAATGACTCTGCCTACCGAATCCTGGTATGCTCTGCTCAGGTTTGTATGCGCCCTGACGAAGAAAAGCTGCGCAATGCGGTCATGCCTGTTCATTTTATTAAAAACAGAATCGACCCAGCGCGGCGGGGCGTCAAGCAAAGCAGCAAAGCCGGGCTGTTGTGCGGAAGCGTTTAAAGAAGCGAGCGCGCCGAAGGCAAGAAGAAAAGCAGATTTCCGAAAAGTCATTTTTGTTTTGTTAGCTAAATTGCCCGAAATACCGTTTGCTGAAAATGAGGTAAAACCCCACAAACAGGATAAACCCCAGACCCAGCCCCAACGAAATGACCGATAGCCAGAACGTAAGGCGGGACAGTCCGCGTTTTCGTAACAACAGGTATACCATTGTTGTACATAACACCGCAGCGATCAGAAACGGTAAAAGGAACAGTTGAAAAATCACTGACACGAAGGTAGTCCAAGGCTTTGATATCCAACGATGCTTTGCTTTTTGTATTAAATTTGATACACAAGCATAAGGAAAATACTTCGATCTGACCGGATTTGGGCATCTGAATTTTTCGCAAGACAACCAGATGAAGTATGCAAACACTCTTTTCCGGTTTGGCATGTTTATTACATAAGCGCTGTAACATACTTTAAAAACCACATGAAAAAATTATTTTTTCTGGCTGCAGCACTGTTCATAACGGTTTCAGCCAGCGCGCAAAACGACAGCAAGATCAGACTCGGACTGAAAGCAGGCCTGAATATTTCAAACATCATTAAGGATGATGGGAACAACAACTTTAATACGGATTACCTGGTAGGGTTTAACGGCGGTGTAACGCTTGATATCCCGATCGTAGACCGGCTGGCCTTTTCACCAGAGCTGCTGTATTCGACCAAGGGTTATAAAGCCGACGCACCATTTGGTACATTCACCCAGACAACACACTTTATTGATGCACCTTTACTTGCAAGGATCAATCTTGCAGGCGGACTGAACCTCATCGCCGGTCCGCAGGTGTCCTTCCTGCTTTCTACAAACAATAAGTACGAAAACAGCCTGGGTAGTATTGAGCGGCAGATTGACGAAGACTCAGACCGCTTTCGCAAAAGTCTGGTAGGCGGTGTAATTGGTTTCCGCTACGACATCAATCAGCAATTTGATATCCATGGCCGCTACGCGCTCGATTTTCAAAAAAATAACGAAGACGGCACCTCCCGCACACCCGAATTCCGCAACCAGGTATTTCAGGTTGGTATCGGTGTAAAATTCTAAACAGCTGCCGAAAAGGGCCCGCTGCCAGGCAGCGGGCTTTTTTGTTTATCTGCGGCTGCGGAGCAGGGCTTCCAGGTAATAGTAATCTGCATAGATCAGCGGTACATCGATCTCGCTTTTAGCCGGCAAATGCCCGGTACTGTGTGCAAGAATAAACCCTGAATTGCTTCCTGCCGCCGACCTGTAGAATTTACCCAGGTTTTCAAGAATCAGCTTTGCCTGTGCGCGATAAGCACTTTTGCCACTTAATTCCGCCAATTCAAAAAGTGCCGAACTGGTTACCGAAGCGGCTGAGGCATCACGGGGTTGATCATCACCGGGCGCGTCATAATCCCAATAGGGAACAAGGTCGGTGGTTTTTCTGGGGTGGTTGAGAATATAAGCAGCTATTTTTTCAGCCTGCTCCAGGTACTTTTTATCTTTTGTGTACCGGTAACAGAGTGTATACCCGTATAACCCCCAGGCCTGACCGCGGGCCCAGGCCGACTCATCTGCATAACCCTGGTGGGTCATCTTTTTTCTTACCTGTCCCGTTTCCGGATCGTAGTCTATCACATGATATGAGCTGTTGTCTGCCCTGAAGTGATTTTTGAGCGTCACATCAGCATGGCGCACAGCTATCTTGTAAAATGATGAATCGCCAGTATACTTAGTAGCTTCAAACAGCAGCTCCAGGTTCATCATGTTATCTATAATAACAGGAAATTTCCAAAGATCCTGATGATGATCCCAGGAGCGGATTACGCCTGTTGTCTGGTTGAACCTGCTAACCAGCGAACGGGCAGCTTGCACAAGCACATTTCTGTATGCCGTATCGCCGGTAAGGCGGTAGCCATTTCCAAAACTGCAGAACATCATGAAACCGAGATCATGTGTTCCTTTATTAAATTGCTCTTTCCGCATCATTTCGGTGTATTCTTTTGCCGGGGCCAGCCACTTTTTGTCACCACTGCCCTCGTACATCAGCCAAAGTATGCCCGGGAAAAATCCGCTTGTCCAGTCGCGCGAAACCACGTTCTTTAGCTTTCCGTTTTCGAGCGTTCGGGGAAAATTCCTGCCGTTTTGTGCTGCTGCAGGGGCCTCTTTCAATAACAGGCTTACCTGTGGTTCCAGGTTTTTAAACTGCTTTTTTATCGTTGCCTTTTGCGCATGCGCTGTTATGGCAACGGTCATCAACAGGATGGAAAATGTTTTCTTCATGTATAGTCTATTTAGCTTTTAGTTGGAATCTGATCGTGGTATAAGGTCAAACCAAAGTATCGGATGGCGAACGGGTAGATTGCGAATCACTTCTTCATGCTGCGGATGGTGTTCCAGCGATTTCCAGGTACTGAACCACCTGGCATTCTGAAAGCGTATGGCGGCAAAGATCAGCGCCGGCTGGGCAACAGGCCAGTCGTTCCAATACATCACGTCTTTTGCGTACGGCCAGCTGTTTTTATCCTTAATATATGGGTAGATAAATTTAACTGCCCGCTCCAGGTTCCGGCCGTCCAGCAGTTTAAAACGCCATAGATCATGCGATTGGTCTGACAGTAATAAACCGCACATAACCATGGCGTCGAGGTTAAAGAGTGAGTAGCCATAGGGCTTGGTACGTTTAAGTTCAAGGGGAAAACTTCCGTCAGTGGCCATTTGCCCGGGCATCAAAACGGTGGTAAAACGATCACGGCACATCTGCAGCACCGCTTCGTTTTTGGTAAGGCGGGCAAAACAGGCCACTTGCATTACCCAGCAGGTGCCATGGTTATTTTTGGCGTTCTTTTCTTCCTCGCCGTAAGGATGTGTTGTTAACCACTGCAGGTAACGCCTGAACCAGCCCGTTAACGCGTTGAGTTCATTAGTAAATAATGAAGACCCGGCAAATATTTCAATGCCCCTGGCTACTTCCATTAAATGGATGGTATCAATAATCCCGATACCCCGGCCGGTAAAGCGGCCTTCGATAGCCTGAGCAAACTGCAGGGATGGGTTCATCAACGTTTCCGGATCTGTGAACCAGGCCCTCAGATGCCGCAAGGCATGCCGGGCATAGATCTCCCTGCCAGTCAGGCAATAGGCGGACGCCAGCGTGCCTATGATCTGGCTAAACCTGATCATGGCTCGTCTGTGGGCGGTAAAGTTGGCCGGATTGGTCATTCCGTCCCGCTGAACATATGGTCCGCCTGGGTTTTCAGTGTCCGGCCACCAATAATCACCTTCAGAATAAAAATCGTGTATGCTGCCCCCACTTCGTTCTGCCGGGCTGGCTGTTACAGTAATGGGCTCCAGTTTTAAAGCTTGCTCGGCGTCTTTAAGAATACTTTTCTTCAGGAGCTTTGTTGCTTCGCTGGCAAAGCCTGCTAACTGTGCGTTAGCGGCTGGAACAGCAAAAAGAACTAGCGTGATAAAGCCCGCTGCAGCGCAACAGACTCTTGATCTCTGGGTCATAAACCTAAATGTAAATAAGACGAACTGCTGAACCTTCATCGCCTTGAAGATTTTATTTCGGCGCTCAATAGCTCCCAGTTCAGAAATTGGGAACCAATGCCCGGAATGGCCGCAATCGCCCGGGAATAAGCAGGATCAAAATAAACAGCCTCTGCCAGTACCGGAACCGAACGCGCCGGAACAAATGCTGCCGGTTGATACCCTTTTTCGCCATTCCCGGCGCGCGCCTTGTCAAAGCCGACAGTGCTGTTTGCAAATTCGATATGTTTCTGTGTTCCTGACGCGAATGGAAGCAGAAAATCGACCGACTTTTTAACAGAGGCTCCGCCTGATGTTTCGTACAAAAAATAATTTTTGTTTCCTGCACGCTTCCAGGCAATCAGTGCTTTCAGCAGCGGTTCGAGCGAATAAATATGATAGTGCAGCGCGTCCCGTTCATGAAAATCAAATGTTGAACCGTCAGCACGAAGATTAACAGCAATCTGATTTTGTATCTCCTTGTCAATGGCTGCAACAAACTTCCTTGTACCCGTTGCAAGAGTTGTTTGAACCATTATTTTGATCCGGTGCGAGTTCCAGTTGTTTTTTGCGGTAGACCTGCCGGCTTTCGCAGATTCTGAATCCAGTTCTGCTGCTGCAATATTTTCAAACCAGGTAACTACGCGGTCGCGCGTGTCGCGCGGCAGTTTTTCTTTTAACAGGTCAAAAGCCAGGAAAACTTCTTCCAGTTTTGTTTCATCTATGGGATTACCTGTGGCTTTGTTTGTTTGTGCCCAGGCGTTTAAAAATTGGGCCGCCTTGGAAAGGTATTCTGGTTTCCGGTCCAGCCGGTAAGCCAGTGCAAGTGCGTACATTTTCGGGGCATCTGCAACCGCATTCAGGCTTGCCGTTTTCGCCGGGTTTCCCATCAGCAATCCTTGCGATGTTATCCTGGCTATGGGCCCTGGTTCAGCATCCAGCGCCTTATCTGCAACCGCCTTCCAGGTCTGGTAAAGCCTTGATGCATGTTCATCTGCCTTGACCCGTTTTTTGAGCCTCGCCATCTCCGCTTCCGAAAAAGAAATGAATTGCGCCTCACTTTGCATCACGAGTAGTGTAAAAAGCATGGTCAAAAACAGCTTATGTCGCATAATAAATCTTCTTTAGAAAGGTCTGACCGATAACCTGCTGGTCTGACCGGATGAGCGAATGTACATATGCCCGCAAAGAAATACCAGAAAAATTTCAATTAAACGCCTGTTTAGCAGACATTTACAACTGCTTTGATACGCTTTACCCGCCTGGCTATTTAGTTCATAATCAACTTATAAGCGGCTTTATTCAGCAGATGCTGATACGCCTTGGCAGGCAGCAGGCAGCTCGCACAGGCTATTCTGAAATATCTTCAAAAACAAGCTTGCTCCAGCCCTTGTCGCCGGCATTTTTTAATAAGCGCCTTTTTGATTCCATCAGTTTTTTCATTTTACTTCCATAAGACCAACACGTGCTTTGCCTTATCGATAAAATTTCTGAAAGTTTATGCGAAGAGATTTTTCCTTTGGTGGTGTAAACCAGAAACAGCATATAAAAGGCTTTGTTAATTGGAATGCGACTATTCTGGAAAATGGTATGGGCGATAACTGATTCTTCATACCGGCATTTTGAGCATCTCCGGCTGTGCGGAAGCTGTCCGGAAAGATAATGTGTATTGCCACATCTGCGGCACTCGTAGCCTTTTTCCCACTTCAGATCTGCCAGGTATTTGAAACAGGTTTCGCGGTCGGGATAGATCTTGCTAAACTCTTCAAACCCTACATCCTGAGACATGACCCTGGCGCGTGACACCTTTTCAATGTTGATCTGAAGCTCCTGGTTGTCTTTTTCAAGAAGCACATTCATTCTTGAAATTTCTTCGGCCTGCTCGACCAGTCGGCTGTTCATGTCAGACAGCGTGGCGTTCTGGCTTTTTATGATCTCTGCCTGCGCAACAATTTCACCGGTTCGTTGCTCTACAAGCGAACTGAGTTCCTTATTTAGCGTGTTGGTTAGTTTCTCATTAAGCTGCAACTGCTCTATAACCCGTTTTTGCGCCCGGTCTTTCTTCTTGCGCAGGTGGCGGATGTTATCGCCTATAGCAAAAGATACCAGGATCATTTCTGCAACGAAGCAAAAACTTAAACTATAATGCGTGAGTGGCCCATAGGGCAGCCAGCTCACATTAAGCAAGATGAGAATCTTAATGATAAAACCGGCCAGAAGGAAACTATAGCCGGCAACAAAAAATCGCGCCGGATTGTAACCCTGCTGCAGTACGTAAACACCAGCTGAAAATGCGGCCACAAGAGGAACAATCTCCACGAACTTTGCATTGAACAGCACCGGAAAAAAAAGGCTGGCGATAAAATAACAACTGCGTAAGATGATAATTCCTGTCAGCACCTTATGAAAACGAGGCGCTTTTGCACGCAGGTAGAGGAAGTTCTGGGTAAACAAAAGTGCGAACACACTGGTCAGGTAAAGCGCAAAGCCGTATGAATACTGGTTCATAGCCGGGCTGGCGGGCCACAGATACTGAAAGGCGATTCCATCTATGGTCATTTCATAAAAGCCGATGCTCAGGTTATACAGCACATAATACAAATACTGCCGCTGCCGCACAGCTATAAACATCATCAGGTTATACAGGCTGAAGACGATTACCATGCCGTAAAAAAGCCCGAAGATCAGGTATTCATCAAGCGCATACTGAACAAACCACTTTACATTGCGCAATACGATGATCACGCTCGCAGACTGTGAAGATTTTATCCGGACATAATAGGTCAGCTCTTCGGTTCGTTCATTCTGGAGATCAAGCGTGAAGTTTTTATGCCGGTAGCTGCGGTTATCAAAGCGGTAAGAATCGCCAAGATGATGCGATTTGCGAATGGTTCTCCCATCCAACACGAAGAGCTGAAGGTCGTCTATAGTCTGGTCAAAGAATTCGAGTATCCAGTTTTTGCCGGTATTTGCGTTGTGGCGGATCTTGAATTTATACCAATACCATGAACCGATATTGTGTGCCTTGGGCGTATAGGCCGTGCTGGGTCTGAATTTCGTGCTAAAAGATGCTGCTGAGACGTCGCCTATCGACAATTTTCCCTCTGGGTCTTCGAGAGACCAGATCTCGCCATATGAAAAGATATGCTGCGGCCGTTTATCTATAACCTTTACCGGAGTCTGGGCTGAAAGTGGAATCTGAAAACAAAGCAGCAGCAATAAATACAGCAGCCTCAGGCGTTGCCGCTTCTCCGGTCTGGCTATCATTCAAAAACAGTTTATATCGATTGTATCAAATTTACTAAACCAGAATGAATGCTGGGGCAGCTTTTCCAGATTTCGCAAAAACTAATAACCGCGGGCTATTACCGGCATCATATAATAGATTGGTGCATTTGACAAAAATGAAAACAACAACCTGCCGGCAGGGTTATATATACAGACAATCATTAACACTAAATTGAAGCGTTATGAAAAATCAAGCTGCTCCGAAACATGCGGGGAACCAACAGGGAAACAGTACTTCAGACCGAACGTACCATAATCCGAAACAAGACCGGAAGATGACCGGGATCACCAATGGCGGTGGTCAGCGGTCCGATCAGACGTCTAACAGAGACAATGAAAGAAAAAGAGAGCACAAGTAAGTACTCATTTAACACAAAAGCCCGGAAGACCCGGGCTTTTTTTGTGAGGGGCTGACATTTAATCTCTGGTTGTTCCGCAGGTCAGGTTGAGCGTGGAACCCGTTATGGCCGAGGCGCGATCTGAGGCCGAAAAAGCTGCGGCATTTGCAATTTCATCTAAAAGGGGCATACGCTTTAGCATTGTATCGCCGACAATACGGCCAATGGCCTCGTCAATTTCAGGGCCGCCCTGAGCTATAGCGTTCTGAAATACAGCTGAGTCGGGCGAGCCGGCTGAGCGAAGGGTAATGACGCGAACACCCTCCGGACCGAGTTCGGCTGCAAGATTCCTGGAAAAGGCTTCGACGGCACTGCAGGCTGGTCCGAAACCACCCACACCAGCATAGGCTTTACCTGCGGGTGTTGCTGTAAGAAATAAGATTACACCCGATCTTTGCAATTTCATTTGCCGCGCTGCTGCCGTGGCGGTTAAAAACCCGCTTTGCATCGCTGTAGTGATGGGTCTTAAAAAATCGTCAGGCTGCATGTCTGTAAGCGGAATATCCTGTACATCATGCCAGCCGATGAGATTGAAAGAAATGTCGACCTTGCCTGCTGTGCGGACAACATGATCAAGATGATCAGAAACCTGGAGGGGATCTGCTGCATCGACTACGGCGGTTTGTACCTGGCCACCTGCGTTGGTTATTGCTGCTGCAAGCTGCTCAAGTCTGTGCTGATGTTTACCCGATAGAAATAAAGCAGCACCTTCCCGGGCGAAGTTTTTTGCCACGGCACCTGCAACCGATCCGCATGCGCCGTAAATAACAGCTGTTTTGTTCTTTAACAGCATATCAATCGTATTTTAAGGCTTCATAGCCAAGCAAACGCCGCCATAAGGCAATCTGGCCAATGCAGTTTGCTTCACGGTAAATACTAAAGGTCAGCAAGTCATAGTGTGTCATCGAAAAATTGGGCATCATTTCGAACGTGCTTTCAAGCTTTTGCTCATCTACACCAAGCAGCGCCTCTCTAAGTTTCTGGCTGATGCCTGCCCAATCATCTTTGAAAACAGTGAGCGATGGATAGATTGCGCCATCTCTGATTCCCTGGTTGTTTTTGAAAAGTTCGTGAGCCGAAGACTGCGACGCTACACCAAACATACCTGCCAGGTCATAGCGCTGCTGTACCAGACTGCCAGCCAGCCATGCAATATGATTTGCTTTGGTGTCCAGTCTCTTATGTGCGTCTTCATCTGACACATTGATCAGTGCCCGGGTAAAAAAATCCGTTTGCATGTCATACAAATCGATCAGGCCGTTTAGCCGCGAACAGGTTGCTTTTGTTTCCATAGGTTTTTATTGGGTAATGCCTGGCCCTAAGTGGTGTAATCCGTCATGATCAGGCTATGGATCAAAACTAGCACAGGTGTCCCCTTCCGCGAGGGGGCAAAAGAGACGTTTTTGCGGGGTAATAGCGCCAACAATGAACGGCGAAACGTCATCTATGGCGCATGCAGTGTGTCGGACGGCCGAGACAATCAGAGGTTCTCGGTATATCTCTTGAAGTTGTCCAGAATAGCCTGCCATCCGGCCTGCTGCATGTCTATGCTGTTTTCCTGTTCAGCATCAAACGTCTCGGTAACCGATGTCTGATTGCCTTCGGCCTGAAAAACGATTTTCACCCGCCGACCGTCAGCCATTGCATAACTGATCAGCTGATGCGCTTCAACAGCATCATACTTTCCGCCGAAGTCGAAGCCCATGCTGCCGTCTTTTGCCTCCATGCGGGTAACAAAAGTTCCGCCCGGACGCAGGTCGTTTTCAGCGCGCGGCGAATGCCAGTCGTCTGATGCCGTGTTCCATTTTGTAATATGCGCAGGTTCTGTCCATGCCGTCCAGACTTTCTCTGCAGGTGCATTGATCGTTGCGCTAATGGTAATGTGGGTTACGTTGTTAGTAGTCATGATGTTCAAATCTTAGGTGTGTATTTTCTTTTTGCCTGACGGCAACAAGACAAAGGTAATGCGGCAGGATTACCTGTGCAGGGGCTGAAACCGACTTTAAAAGGCATATTAACGACATCTTCATCCGCCGGCGGAAAATGGCCATGGGCCTCATAATTTGTGTATGATCGCTGTATTTATAGACATGCTTTTACGTATTTTTGATCTGCGTGGCCAGATCCCTTCAAGCTTCAAACAGGCAGACGGCACATCATGATTCAGAATTTTTGGATGTAAAAGAAAGAAGCGGCTTTAAACCAACGTTATCAGCTATATAAACATCGTGCCCATGGAGCAGGAAACCGCAAGCTACGTTTTAGCGCATTATTCTCATTTATTAACACTCGAAGAGCAGCTGGCTAAAAGGCATTTCGCCTCGCAGATAAAAATTGGTAATCACTCGTCAAACCTCCAGCCCCTGACACGCTTATATAAGAGGATTGGCTGGATAACCGTTGATGAGGGCGCACTGGATCTGGTAAAGCTTGGAAACAATGCTTTTATTTTAAAGGTGGCAGAACGGATCTTGACTGAACATCCGGACCGGGTGGTCCTGAACGTATGCGAGAAATGCCATAAGCTGGCCAGAACCCCGGCCGCCAGGCAGTGCCGGCATTGCGGACATAACTGGCATTGAAAAGGCTGTTGTGCCGCGCGGTGTACAGTATAATAAAAAAGCGCACAGGATGTTGTGCGCTTTGGTAGCCCCGACGAGAATCGAACTCATATCTAAAGTTTAGGAAACTTCTATTCTATCCGTTGAACTACAGGGCCAATTCAGGTTCGACTGCAAAATGCAGACTCCCTGTTTTGTAAGAATGACGATGTGTAATAACAAAATGTCAATCCTACCGCAAAAATGATAATTTAAACAGACAAAATCAACTGTTATGCAGTTTGTTTTGACAGCCGCTACAATGGTAGTCATGACCTGGCAGGCAAGACTGCCAGGCTGTATCGCTCGCTATCGCTATCGTATGGTGCTTCCGGCGGGCATCTGGTCGGCAGCAGACACAAATGTCAGCTTGCCCTGGGCATCTTCAGCCATCAGGATCATGCCCTGCGACTGGATGCCTTTAATTTCGCGCGGAGCGAGGTTAACGATCACGCTTACCTGTTTCCCCACAATCTCGGCCGGATCATAATGCTCTGCAATGCCTGAAACAACCGTCCGCTGATCTATTCCCGTATCGAGTTTCAATTTCAGCAGTTTTTTAGTCTTCTGCACCTTTTCCGCTTCGATGATGGTTGCAACCCGGATATCGAGCGCCGCAAACTGATCAAAAGTGATGTCTTCTTTTGCCGGCTCTACCACTGCTGGTGTATTGGCTGTGCGGCTGTTGTTCAGTTTTTGTACCTGCGCCTCTACTGCGGCATCTTCGATTTTCTCGAATAGCAGTTCGGCTGCATGAATCTGATGACCTGGTTCGAGCAGGTTATAAGAGCCTGCATCAGTCCAAAGGTAACCGCCATAGTTTAACATGCGCATGATCCTCTCTGCAGTAAAGGGCAGGAAAGGCTCAATGAGGATCTCCAGATTGGCTACAATCTGAATGCTCAGATTCAGGATGGTACGCACCCGGTTTTCGTCCGTTTTGATCAGTTTCCATGGCTCGGTGTCGGCCAGGTATTTATTGCCAAGGCGGGCCAGGTTCATGACCTCCGCCAGGGCCTCACGAAAACGGTAATTTTCAAGCGATGCCGCAACCCGGTCAGGGTAGGCTTTCAACTCGTCAATGACGCCCTGATCTTCCTGTGTAAGCTCTGCCAATGCTGCCACTTTTCCATCAAAGTATTTATGTGTGAGGACCACGACCCGATTTACAAAATTGCCGAGAATAGCCACCAGTTCATTGTTATTTCTGGCCTGGAAATCCTTCCATGTGAAGTCATTATCCTTGGTCTCGGGTGCGGTAGCGGTCAGCACATAACGCAGTACATCCTGTTTGCCTTCAAAATCTGTCAGGTACTCGTTCAGCCAGACCGCCCAGTTTTTTGATGTCGATATTTTCTGTCCTTCAAGATTCAAAAACTCATTCGCAGGTACATTATCGGCGAGGGTGTATTCACCATGCGCCATCAGCATGGCAGGGAAGATGATACAGTGAAAAACGATGTTGTCTTTCCCGATAAAATGGACCAGTTTGGTTTCAGAATCTTTCCAGTAATCCTCCCAACTGCCCTTTGCAATACCGTTCTGGTTAATGTAATATTCTTCTGCTTTAGGATTCCAGACATCCAGATTTGCATAATTGAACAGTTCTTTCGTAGCCGAGATGTAACCGATCGGCGCATCAAACCATACGTACAGAACTTTTCCGGCGGCATCTTTTACGGGAACCTTTACACCCCAGTCGAGATCGCGCGTCATAGCACGGGGCTGCAAACCAGCGTTAAGCCATGACAGGCACTGTCCGTAAACATTAGGCTTCCATTCTTTATGCTGTTCAATGTAGGCACGCAGCTGGGACTCGTATTTATCCAGCGGAAGGAACCAGTTTTTGGTTTCACGAAGCACCGGGGCACTGCCGGATAAAGTAGATTTCGGATTAATCAGATCTGTCGCGTTTAAGCTTGAACCGCAGCTCTCGCACTGGTCTCCATAGGCGTTTTCATTTCCGCATTTCGGACAAGTACCCGTGATATAACGGTCTGCCAGAAACTGCCCGGCCGTTTCGTCAAAATACTGTTCGGTAATCTCCTCAGTAAATACGCCTTTATCATACAGGGTTTCAAAAAAGCCTTCGGCAGTCTGATGATGGGTTAGTGAAGATGTGCGGTGATAGATATCAAACGAAACGCCGAATTCCTTGAATGAATCACCTATGATCTTATGATAACGGTCAACAATTTCCTGTGGCGTAGTACCCTCCTTTTTTGCTTTCAGGGTAATCGGGACGCCATTCTCATCAGAACCACAGATAAATTTAACATCACGGCCATTTGAACGAAGAAAACGGACGTAGGTATCTGCAGGAAGATAAACCCCGGCCAGATGGCCGATGTGTACGGGACCATTTGTATACGGCAGCGCCGCGGTAACTGTATATCGTTTAATGTTGTGCTTATCCAAAACTATTATTTATTTTGTCAAAGATAACAATTACACCTGTGATCCTGATGCGGTGAAGCCTTAATCCGAGCATCGGGCCGGCAGGCAAGCACGCGTTTCATGCCTCAACTACCGCCCTTCCTGAAAAGGGGAGATAAAATTGCAATTACCTGTCCGGCTAAAAAGTTGCCGAAAGATATTGAACCAGCTATATCGGTCCTCGAATCATGGGGCCTGGAGGTAGTTCGAGGCAAGACGTTGAGCAGCTCATTCAATCAGTTCGCCGGTACAGATGGCGAACGCCGGGATGAGATGCAGAAATTCCTGGACGACCCTGAAATAAAAGCAATCATTGCCGGCCGGGGGGGTTATGGAAGCATCCGGATCATCGATGAAATTGATTTTACCGGATTTGCTGCGCATCCGAAATGGCTCGTAGGTTTTAGCGATATCACTGTATTTCTTTCGCATATCGAGGCCAAATATGATGTCGCAGGACTGCATGCACAGATGCCCTATACATTCGAAGACTCTACACCTGAGGCTCTTGAAAGTCTGCGTAAGGCACTCTTTGGCGATGCACTGCAGTATTCATATAGCCCTGAAAGAAAGGGGAGAAGCGGCAACGCCAGCGGGATTCTTATTGGCGGAAACCTGACTCTTCTTGTGATGATGATGGGGTCTGAATCTGAGATGGATTTTGCAGGAAAGATCCTTTTTATTGAGGATGTCGGCGAGCGCGAATACTCGATTGACCGGATGATGCGTATGCTGGATCGCGCAGGTAAACTGAAGAAATTGGCAGGTCTGATCGTTGGCACCTTTAACGAGATCGAACCGGAGGCCATTCCCTTTGGTCAGGATGCAGAGACGATCATTCATGATATCGTGTCAAAATACGCCTACCCGGTGTGCTTTCAGTTTCCATGCGGGCACATTGCCGACAACCGCGCATTATTTACAGGTAAAGAAGTATCTTTGAACGTAGGCGAAAACAAAATCACCTTAACATTAATTTAAGATATGGCAGTTTTTGATTCTTTAGGAAAACACCGCAACACCGGCTTGCTGTTGTTGCGGATTGGAATCGGCATCATGTTTATGGTGCACGGATTACCAAAACTCATGGGCGGTCCCGAAACCTGGACACAGGTAGGTGGCGCGATGAAAGTGGTTGGTATTGATTTCGCTCCTGTATTCTGGGGCTTACTGGCAGCCATTGCCGAAGGCATTGGCGGTTTCCTGTTGCTGATCGGTTTGTTCTTTCGTCCGGCAGCAATGGCACTTACCTTTACCATGATCATCGCAGCAGCCATGCACCTGAGCAAAGGCGACGGCATTTCGGGAGCTTCTCATGCTATTGAAAGCGCGATTGTTTTTTTCGGTCTGATCTTTATCGGGCCGGGGAAATATAGTGTGGATAAAAAGTAAAAGGGGCAAATTGCCCCTTTTACTTTTTGCATTTTTGTAAGTAGTAGGCCGCACAGATCTTCTACCAACCTGTGTATTTGACCTATAAATACTAAGACAAAGAATTGTAATAGATGAACAGCTTCGTCAAATCCTGATCGTTCGCGAAATCTATCTTGTTTGTTTTCAGATAAGCATCAATTTCAGACTTGTGCTTTGAGAGCTGAGCAACAATTGCTGATTTGCTTGGCTTGAGCACAGATATCTTATTAGCTGTTTTATCAAAAAGATAATATACATTTTTTGGAATAACCGTCTGTTTAGTGGTAGCAGAATTATAGACTTTTTCCTGCCAGATAATTTTACTGTTTTTTTTCAGCAAAGTTAGGGACCCGTCTGCCAGAACCTCTAGAAAATCGCTTGGCGTTATACCATTAGCTGCAGGATATCCCTTTTTGATAAGACGTTTTCTTGCGCTCTCAGTATCGTTGAATACAACCGAAGTGACATCCTCGGTAAAAGCCAGCTTTTCACCACTTTTTCCTTTGAACACGATTTCCTGATCAATCAGATTCATATTCAGATAGACATCCTTGTAACTTTTGTTACCCGCGAGTTCGACGGTCCCTTGTACCCAATCTGGAAACAACATCGGGTCCCCGGTAATATCTACGTTAGCCGATGATTTTATCGGCCTGCCAGCCCGGTCCTCGATATAGTTTTGAGCTCGGAGTCCGGTTGACAGTCCCAGGGCCAACACACCTAAAATGATAGTCTTTTTCATGTTGTCTATAAATTAAATAACCCTTCGAGTAATTTCGAAGGGTTATAGTTATTTAGGTTTTTACCAGCCTTGATTTTGTGTCATTGGGTTTCTATCCTGTTCTGCTTGTGGAATTGGAAATACCCTTCTGTAGTTTGTATATGCTACAGTCGGAACGCTTCCGCTTCTGCCTGTGATATCGCGTTTCAAGCGGTTGAGGGTTGGGTATCTGTCGCCTTCAAATGCCAATTCTTTCCTGCGCTCGGTAATGATCCGTTCGAATAGAGCTGCACCGGTTTCGGTAACCGTTGCTGCTGGGTCACGTTGAGCAAGAAGAGTTGTCAGGTTAGTAACCGCATCCGCAGGCCTCGAAAGATTGTACGCTGCTTCAGCTGCGATCAAATACATTTCAGAAATGCGCAACACTTTTTTTCCACCATATGACTGGGTGTTTGAAATCTTGTTGATGATATACGCCGGATTTTCAGCACGGGCTCTTGAGCCAACCGTGATCAGACCTTTACGAAGATCTGTAGCCGAGTATAAATCATACAAGCCTTTAGTTGCCAGACCATCACCGTAGCCAGACTGGCTATAGAAATATGGCAGCTCATCAAATCCTGCATTATCAATCTGATCTGACTGAACCTCGAACAGCGTCTCATATGTCTGCGGAGTTACCGCTGTCCAATAGTTGCTGAAGTTGCCCGCTGTGAGCAGCGCTTTTCCTGAACTTGTGATAACAGTACGCGCCTGGTCAAAGGCCAGCTGATTGCTCTCCGCGGTACCTTTGTATAGGTTAACCTTTGCCGACAGCCCCAGAGCGGTGTATTTACCAATCCGTGAAGCCGCAGGTGTGAGTGTCATCAGGGTAAACGCCTGGTTAAGGTCTGACAAAATCTGATCGTAAACCTGTTGAACGGTTGCTCTTGGAGGTTTTGCGTTGATATCGAATTTGAGAACCAACGGAACGCCAGGACCACCAGGGTTATCGGTATATGGTCTTGCAAAGAACTTCACTAACTCAAAGTAACAAAGAGCGCGGAGTGCATAGGCCTCGCCTTTGTATTGGTTAATATTTACAGCATTCCCTGTAGGTGTAGACGCAATAATGTTATTTACACGAAGAATGACTGCATACGCGTTTTGCCAGATGCCAAGGACATCTGCGTTGTTGATTACATAGTTATAGTTATTTTGAGCAGTGTAACGGCCCGAGTTACGGGTAGATACAAGCACATTGTCTGCCATAAGATCGCCCAACAAAGGTATTGCGCGGCCATAAAGCGTGCTGCTTCTAAGTCCGGCGTATGAGCCATTCAGGGCAGTCAGTACGTCGGCTTCAGTATTTAAAGCATCGCGAGCATCAATTGATGTAACCGGCGGTTCGTCAAAAAAACTTTTTTTACAGGATGATGCCACCAATGTGCTCATCAACATGCCAGTATATACAATATATCTAAATTTCATTTTCCTTTTCTAATTAAAATCCAACATTCACACCGAAAGTAACGGTCTTAGGAATAAACAGCTCGAAGTTGTTGGTACCACCTACGCCGCCAGACTCAGGGTCGAAAGGTAGTTTCTTGTCTCTCTGGAAGGTGATCAGGTTTGAACCTCTTGCATATACACGAACGTTTGTCAAACTTGCTTTGCTAACCCAAGATGCTGGGAGTGTATAACTCAAAGTAACATCTCTCAATCGGATAAAGCTTGCATCGTACAATAGACGGTCAGATGCAGCGAACGAGTTTGTACCGTTGGCATATACCAGTTTAGGTACTGAAGTTTCGTCTCCTGGTTTTTGCCAGCGTTCAAGCTCGGTAGCGGACTGGTTGAAGGATCCGAGGTAAGCGCCGCCGCTGTTTTGGTACTGATAGAAACCATTGTAAAGATAGCTGCCGTAGCTAAAGTAGAACAAACCATCCAGGCTGATACCTTTGTAGGTCAATGTCGTACCAAAACTACCAAAGCCTTTAGGTGCTGCAGCTTTGCCCAGCAGAACACGTTGCGCCTGGCTGTATGTTTCGGTGGTATTTGTTCTCGTATCATCAGTGTACCACCTTGGCAATCCATTAGCCGGATTTACGCCAGCATACTGTGGCAGGTAATATGCCTGATAGTTTTGGCCAACCTGGCGGATGAAAGGACTCGATATTTGTTTGTCCGTAACAAGTGATGTCACTTCATTTTTGTTCAACGCGATATTGAAATTCACCGCCCACTCAAAGCTGGCTGATTTAACTGGGGTAGCGTTAACAGTAACCTCAATACCACGGTTTCTCATACCACCGAAGTTATCAGTATAACTTGCGAAACCGGTTGTATATGAAAGGTTAACAGGAAGCAACAAACTTGTTGACTGACGGTTATACCAGTCTACGTTTGCGGTTACTCTGTTTTTTAGGATACCAATGTCAATTCCAACATCGAATGATTTAGTTTTTTCCCAGGTCAGAGAAGGTACGCCATACTGCGTAGGTCCACTTCCGATTGCACCTGCATATACGAAGTTTGAACCGGTACGGGTTAGGCCATAAAGTGTTCTCCAGGCATTAAGCGCAGTGCCTGCATTACCTGTTGTACCGTAAGAAGAGCGAAGTTTCAACTGGCTGATCCAGTTCGATCCTCTTAGGAATTCTTCCTGATCAACATTCCAGGTTCCGCCAACAGACCAGAAATTGCCATAAACATTGTCGATACCAAAACGTGAGGAACCGTCACGACGGAAACTTCCCGATACGACGTATTTATTTTTATATGAGATATCACCCAATGAAAGCAATGATGCAAAGGTATAAGCAGAATTGCTTCCCCCAGCTGTAATTGGCGTAGCTCCAACACTTGGAACCTGATAGTTCGGATTCAAGGGAAGGTTATAAGACGTTGCAGCAGAAGAGTATTGTTGTGATTTTTGCGCCTCGTAGCCAGCCTTGATGTTAGCCGTCCAGTCCTTGTTTGCATCAAGGTCAGCATGATAGTCAACAAGACTTGTCCATACCCAGTTGAAGTAACGGTTATAATTGCGGTAAGAACGTCCAAAAACGTTTCTTCCGTCACCGTAGCTGGGGTTGTTGTAGTAATCCTCCTCTAAGTTATTGTAATCAATACCATATTTAGTAGAGATTTTCAAGTTAGGCAGGATTTTATATTCGCCAGAAAGTGTTGTGATGGCCTTCTGAGTGTTATTGGTTCCGTTATCAAGATCAAGAATTGCTAGCGGATTGAATAAAGATCCACCTGGAGCAAGAACACCTGAAATGTATGGAGTACCGTCAGGATTTCTTGAAGGAACGTCAGGCATAATGAATAAGGATCCCAATACAGGATTACCGAATGCACCACCGTTCAGAAGCGCTTTGGTCTTAGCTGTGGAAAGCAATAAGTTCGCACTGAAAGACAATTTGTCATTCAGGTTATGCTTCAGGTTTACATTGCCTGAGTAACGGTCAAATTTCGAACGGAGCGTAGTTGCATCCTGCGTAAAATAGCCCAAACCAACATGAAATTGTGTTCTTTCGTTACCTCCGTCTGCAGACACGTTATAACTTTGTTGTTTTCCTGTACGTACAACTTCGTTATACCAGTCGGTATTTACATCCTTATTTAAACCAAAGCCATTTGGAGAAATAACGAATTCGCGGATGTTGGCTGGCGTTAATCCATATTGACTTACATAAGCCGGGTTATTGAGTAAAGATTCGCCAATCAGTTCGATGTTTTCTTCAGTAGTCAAAGGCCGAGTACGGTCATTAAAAGTTCCGGGTTTTACGAAACCGTTTTCTAAATCCACACGGATTTTCGTTTTGCCTGCTTTTCCACTCTTGGTAGTGATCAAAACAACACCATTTGCACCGCGTGAGCCGTAAATAGCCGTTGAAGCAGCATCTTTCAGAACTGTCATGTTTTCAATGTCGTTCGGGTTGATACCTGCGAGGGCGTTTGCCGTTGTGGTGTTCACAGAAAGATCTCCTGAATTGATCGGAATACCATCAACTACATATAAGGGATCAGATGATCCTGAGATCGAGCCCAGACCGCGAATTCTGATTGACTGCATTGCACCTGGCTGTCCTGAGGCTCCAACAGACTGAAGACCAGCAACGCGGCCCTGAAGCGCCTTATCAACAGACGTAAAAGGTGTTTGTTCCAGGTCTTTAGCGCCTACGGTAGCGGTAGAGCCGGTTGCTCTTGCTTTGGTGGTAGAACCATAACCGGTAATCACTACGTCAGTCAGCGACCTTGAATCAGCTGAAAGCACGACGTCAAGAGTTGTACCTGTTACTGGAACAACTTTGGTAGCATAACCTACAT
This sequence comes from Pedobacter sp. SYP-B3415, assembly GCF_004138205.1. Lineage (GTDB taxonomy): Bacteria > Bacteroidota > Bacteroidia > Sphingobacteriales > Sphingobacteriaceae > Pedobacter. Next base: position 251,054 of record NZ_RXNQ01000034.1, on the reverse strand, counting down.
ACGAGAATTCGAGCTCGGTTACACGGGCACCAATTTGAAGAGAATATTTACCGTCTGAACTTGTTTGTGTGCCGCCAGCGCCACCTCTGATCCGAACAGATACACCCGGCATCGGCAGGCCATCATCGTCTGACGTGACGGTACCTCTGATAGTTCGTTGCTGAGCAAATGTGCTTGTGGCCACAATTATCAGCAAAAACAAACTTTGTAAAAGTTTTTTCATAAATAATAATTTGGGTTAGTTAACAAATAAATCGAGGGCTAATATAACTTTCCCAATGTTCAGTAACATAGCCATTACATAAAAACTATGCGAACATCACTATTTATGACATTAAAATTACATTTTTAATACAACAATTTTGATTTTCTTATTTCTGTTTAATGTTTGGTTATTTCGTTAATTAATACCAGCTAAATCGTTTGTGGCCTTCCTGATTGCCTTGGGTTGCAGACAGCCTTGTTAGGAAAAAAAAGTCGGAATCATAGGTTTTGCCATCGGCGGTAGACGGTATCCAATCAATCTTGAAAGCCCCTTTATCCAGTTGGAATGTTCTTGTTTGTTGCTTTCCTCCTTTTAAGATATACCGTACTTCATATGTCACTTCTGCAGTGCTTGAAATATGCGCTACAATAACCACATTCTCCTTATCAAGATATTTGAGATCTTTCTCGGGAACCTCTGCCGTGGCGGCAGCAGTGGCGAGATAATAGTACTGTTGAATAGAAAAAACAGGAACCGGAACACTAGCTCTGTCTCTAACCGACTCTGTATCTGTATAAACCTTAACTGCTGCTGCGGCCAACAATTTTTCATCAGCAAACAGAATCTTTCCTGAATCATAGTTGTAACGCAGTGCAAGCTCCTTGTTATAGCTGAAGAAATACCAGTTACCTACCCGTTTTCCGTTAAGATAATTACCCCGTGCCAGTTCGGCACCATCTTTTCGAATGGTATATAATCCGCTGAGCTGATCTTTTACTGTCAGATAATTGATCACTGACCCGTCTGGCAAATTCATCTTGTGTTCCTTCATGATCTGCCCGCTTGAGGACAGTGTAACTAAGAACAGGCATAAGAATAGACAGAATCGTTGCATGCTGTATCGACTTAAAAATGTCAGAAAAATGGAGGGGATTATCTCTAAGCCCCTCCGGATTAGCGTTCGTTTATCTTGAACCCTTGTATTTAATTACGAGTGTCATCTCCCTGGGCGTACTGGTCTGGTTCCAATCGAAATTCAGCGTGAACGTCTTTGTTGCCGGATCATATTTATTGTCCTTTCCAGGAATGTTACGGAGCGTCGGGTTAACGCCCGATGTCATCGTAACCTGGTTCGTAGCCGGATTAATCGTTGCACGGAGATTTTCAATTCCTGATACTGCAGAACTGCCGCCTGCCCAACGAAGGTTTGTCAGCTCAACTGTGGTGCCATTGATAGATGTAGCTGTGATATCCGGGTTTCCCGCAAGATTTCCGCTTAATGCATCGCCGGCAGGAACACCAGGAGCGGTGTACCGGGTAACTACTCCTGAGGATACCGAATAAATCCCATCCCACTCATTTTTTGCAGTTACATTTAAAAGGATTGTCCCAAAATTGCCGCTTGGTGAACCGAAGCTCGTAGAGGTGATGGCAATAGGCAGTGCATACTTTTTACTAAAATCGAAGCTTGAAGTTTTGAAAGCGACTTTTACACTTGCGCTTCGCTGACCCGCCGGTATTGTAACGGTTGGCGTGGTGATGGTGTACAATGAACTCGGAAGTTCAACATAAGGAACGTAAGAAGAAATGATTTTCTTTTCATCATTAAGCTTCGTTACTGCATCACTGCGCACACCTACATTTACAATAATATCCTGGGCAGCCGGTTCAGGGCCGCTCAGCTGGATCTTGTAACTGGCTTCTGTTGAAGTAGCTGAAAGATAAGAAACAGGAAACACTGTAAATGCCGAACCGCCGGGTGTTTCAGATGATGGCGCTGACGGATTTGCGAACTCAATAACGCTCGGACTACCATCAGGATTCATTTGATCGAATTTATTCTTGAGGCAGGATGACAGACTTACCGTCACCAATACTGCAGGAATAAGTAATTTAAATATCTTCATTTTTGTCGATTTAAGGGGTAGGTTTAGCATAGAAAATCTTTGTAGTTGTAGTAACTCCTTTTGGAACATTCTCTGTGTTCACCTGGAATTCAACCGCCGGGTAAAGAATCCTAGTTGGTAACTTATCTGGTGTCGTTTTAGCTGATTTCAACGATGCAAATGTTTCCGTAGCACCCGTTGATCCCTGCACAATATAAGGGAAGCCCGTGCGGCGGTATTCATTATAACCTTCGTCGCTGTGGATCATGTTCACAGCAATGTATTTCTGCGTAATGATCGCTTCGAGTCTCCTCGATTCTACGTCCTTATTTCTGTCTGTAGCCTCAGGAGCGCCGGTTTTAGCCCAATCTACAAGGTAGTTGTTAACATTTGCAGTCCGGTAATTGGCAGCCAATGTTGCAGCCGCCGTAGGCCATATATAATTGCCAGCGGCATTTTTCCCAAGGTAATTGTACGATGCCTGAATTCCGGACTCGAACAATGTCTGTGAATTTCCGGCGAGGATATTCACTGAAGCCAGTGCCGCCTCTGCCCTTAAAAAATAGGCTTCTGCAGCAAGCAGTAGAGGTGTACCCATGGTTGCGGCCTTCAGCACACCGGCAACATCTGTAGCGGCATTTGCAGTAGTTCCGGTAGGGCGTGCAGACCGCGGCTTTCCACTGTACCAGTATGAACCTGCTACGCCCCTTTTTACCGGCTCGGTGTCATAGCCGAGTTGGTTTGTTGCCGGGCCTGAGAAAGTAAAGGTGTTTCCGTTGATGTTTTGTGAAACGTTAGCTCCCCACGACGCATAAATCATCTCGCCGCGTGCAGGGTCGTTCAGTTTTGTACCGTTATAAAATGACAGAATCCATGGAGTAGGAACGTTAGACAATCCACTTGTCAATGAGGTTCCGGCATTGTTCCACGCATAGGTAGACCAACGCGGGTTAAACTGATTCGCATTAGATGAAGAATATCCAGGCTGTACAATTGCATCGTCTGTCAGATAATCAGTAGCCGCGGTAGGGAGCGCGGCTTTAGAAGTGTTTACCCATGCGGCCAGATCTGGTACAAGTCTTGCCCGGATAAGCAGCTTCAAACGCAGCGTATTGGCAAACTGTTTCCATCTTGTCGTATTGGTGGCGTGCGTAGCCGCTGTTGCATTTCCGGCACCGCCGCCGAACAGCGGATCCTGACCACTGGTAACAGCTACAGTCGAGGCATCTACCTGAGTGTTCATGATAGCAATTGCAGCAGTCAGATCTGAAAATACACCCTGATAAACTGTCGAATATTTATCATACTTCGGTGCCAGGTTATTCAAACCTTTTCCAACTTCAGTATATGGTACATCACCATATTGATCTACAAGCTTTTGATACAAATAACTGCGCAAAATTTTCGCCATTGCATGATGATAGCGTTGCGTTCCGGTTGGTGAAGCAGTGCGGATCACATAATCAAGTTGATTGATGCTTTCGTAAGTGCTTGTCCATATAGCTGCATAATCGCCTGTAGTCAGATCATAAGTCCACACGGTTCCCCAACCGCCGTAACCGCCGGCGTTTGCTTTATAACCAGCAGTCCATGCCCCCATGTTGTCATAATTATTCAGACTGGAAGCTGTGGTTGCTATAGCCTGCGGAAGAACAAGAGCTGCGCCTACTGAATCCTGGGTAGTAGGATTATTCGGGTTATCGTTCACGTCGAGGTATTTTTTACATGACGATCCTGACACGAGTACTGCCCCGATAATAAGTATATTAAATAATTTTCTCATTTGATGTTTCATTAGAATGTTACAGTAACAGATCCGCCTACGAAACGAGTTGGTGGCGTATAGCTCAACGTACTGATACCGATAGCATTGTTACCGAGCATATAGTCAGGATCTGTAAAGATGTTTTCCTTTGGTGTAAACAGGAACAGGTTACGCCCTTGAGCAGCAACAACAACGCCCTTTACAACCTTGTTATTGCCCAGCCAGCGCTTAGGGATGTCGTAAGACAAACTTACCTCGCGGATTTTCCAGTACGCCCCGTTGAACGTGTAGTTGCTTGCTATACCTGTATTGTACGCACCCGATGGCCAGAAGCCTGCACCGCCATCACGTACAGTAATATTGTTGTTTGCAACGTATTGACCGGTAGCAGGATCGAGATAAGATGAATTCGGGAATACAAAGCGTTCACGATTGTAAGCCACGGTACGGAGGCCAGAACCTGAGAAGTCAAAGCTTCCTGCGTCAGCATAAGCGATATACCCACCGCGGTACTCACCAACAGCTGCTAGTCTTAAAGATTTATATCTAACGGTAAAATTAACGCCGAGAATGTGTTTGGGACTTGAGTTGCCCAGAATTACGCCCGTTTCTGTTGCAGAGGGATAACCGGTTCTCGGATCAACAATAACACGTCCCTGAGGATCACGGTTGTAATCGATGCCTCTTAACATTGGGTATGCCTGACCGCTCTCAGCAACAGTTTGCACGTTGCCGCCTGTAGACAGGTTCAGCCTTGTAACTGCATCGCTGATAGATGCTACCTTGTTGTCATAGTATGCATAGTTACCGCCAACATCGATCTGCCAGTCGTTAGTGCGATAGGCAGTAACATTCAATGTGTTCTCCAAACCAAAGTTGGTCACTTCCCCGGTATTGGTCAGGTAACTTGAAAAGCCTGACGCAGAACTAATTGACACAGGAACAATCTGATCTGTTGTGCTCGTATGATAAGCGGTAACGCTTAATGAAATCCGGCTATCGAAAAGTTCGGCATCAAAACCACCTTCAACACCACGGGTGCGTTCAGCTTTCAGATTGGGATTAACAACCCTTGAGCTAATAGCATAGCCTGGAATGTTATTATAAGGATAACCTGCTGCCTGGTTAAATGTCGTGTACAAGGCATACGGTGACAAGTTAACGTTACCAACCTCATTGTAGCCTGCGCGAACTTTTAAGGAGTTTAGGGTTTTACTGTCTTTCAGCGCAGGGATTGCGTTCGTTAATACGAATGATGCATCTACTGCAGGATAGAAGATAGAGCGGTTAGCCATCGGCAGGGTTGACCACCAGTCATTACGCGCGGTTGCATGCAGGTACAGAAAGTTTCTGTAGCTTAAACGTAAATCGCCGTATAGACCTTGCTGACGGGCTGTTGTGTTACTCTCAGAGCCTGTAATGTTTGCGGCGGTACGGTGATCAATGTTGAACAGACCCTGAAATGTCAGACCAGTAGCCGCTACGCCAATGTTTTTAGCGGTATTGTTTCTGATACTGCCGCCTAAGGTAAAGTTAAGACGCACATCATCAGTCAGATTTTTATTCACCTTTGCCTGAAACTCAGTCAGCAATTGCGATGTGAATGATTGTCCGTCTGACACATTACCCGGTATATCGTTGTTTTTCAATGCCGACAGACCAAGACTTTTCGTATAGGCTGAAAGCACGAACCTATCTGTCCAGTTTTTGTTTGAAGAGTTTTGCGTAGTTATATTCACGCGATAAACGAAACTTAACCAATCCAACGGTTTGTAGTTCAGATCAACATTACCAGCCAAATAGTCATTACGAACTTTTTGACGGCTATTTTCTAATGTAAAATAAGGGTTTGCATAGTAGGCATTGTAATAGCCGTTCGGATTGGCAAACTTGTCGTTTCTCCAGTCCTCATATGCTGTCAATGGAATCTGCGCCGGCGTTTGGAGAATCTGATCATACATGCTTGAAGTTGCTGTTGTTACATCGAAACGGTTTTGAATGTAGTTTGCTGTAAAATCAAGACTAACCCCCTTTCCGAAGTCTCTGTTTCCGTTAATACGGGTCGAGAAGCGGTTCCAGCGGTCCTTCGGCGTTGTACCGCTAACGTCGACATACTGGCCGGAAACATAGTATTTTGATTTTTCATCACCAGTTGTCATCGAAAAGTCGGTCGTATTTGTCAGACCTGTATCCCAAAATTCTTTTTTTGAATTATTCGGTGAGTATACTACAGATTGCATGCTGCCGTCTTCAAGCCTGTCTCCAATCGGTCTCAAAGTGCCGTCGAAAGCAGGTCCGTACTGTTGGTTTTCATGAGGTGTGTAGATTTGGAGATCTGAATCGGCACCTGAACCGAAGCTGGTTTGGAGACCTGGATAAAAGCTGATCCACTCTGCATTGGTTGTCTGACCAATCTTATAAGACGTTACTCCATTTTTGCCTTTTTTGGTTGTAATGATCAACGCGCCGTTTGATGCTTCCGAACCGTAAAGTGCTGCTGCACCGCCGCCATTCAGTACCTGAATATCTTCAATGTCATCCGGATTAAGGTTACCAAGGATTGACCGCGGAGAAATGATGTTATCAACTACAACCAAGGCCTCATTGTTTCCAAGAAGGGAACGGTTACCGCGAAGAACCAGGCGATAGTTTGGGTTGACACCGGTACTGACAGCATTGAGCTGCAACCCGGCAACTTTGCCCGAAAGGGCTGAAGCAACGTTTGTTTGTTTGGCTTGCGTCAATTGCTCTGCACGTACGGTAGTAGTTGCTGTACCCAACTGGGCCTTCGTGGCCTGAAGACCACCCGCCGTAACAACAACTTCACTTAGAGAGCGGCTGTCCGGTACAAGGACAACATTGATGTTGCCAGCTCTGACTGCAACTTCCTGTGATACGTAACCCAGATACGATACAACAATCGTACGGGCTTCTGCCGGAACACGTAACGTAAATTTACCATTGGCGTTGGTTTGTGTTCCAACTCCCTGGGCTTCCTTTACACGCACCGTCACGCCGGGAATCGGCAGGCCGTCTTCCTGCGCGGTAACAGTACCGCTGACGGTTCTTTCCTGTGCTACAGCCGAAACGGCAATACACAGCAAGATGAACAAACTTTGTAGAAGTTTTTTCATGAATTAGAAATTTAGGTTAGTTAATGATTAATGATTGGCCTAAAATATGATATGAAATAACCAATAACAATAGTTAAATAATTTTTATCATAATTTAACATAACAAACTAAAATCAATGCTAAAGGTTAACATTGATAAACACCAACACGAAAAAACCTTGACAATAGATACAAATTAGAAATACATTAGAAAAATAAGACAGCTCGTTTACCCTATTAGAAACACTAAAATTACCCTCACTAGTAAAAAACATTGTCGAATTCCAGACAACTAATGTTTTAGTCGTTCAAATCGTTCAACAACACCTATGAAATAAGCTTAGTATGGAAAGGTTTCATGTAAATGCTTAGCCATACCTTAAATAATCGATCATATCGCAAAATAATAGACCTTTTACATTGTATTTCAGACAGAATTTTCCAAAAAACATCAATCAAGGCACTAAAAATATTAATAACATTACATATCTGGCTTTTAATAATGAGCGAATGACGGATTTGTACACATATTTCCGCATTAAACTTAAAAGACAATCGAAATACAAGCAAGTTTGCTTAATATTTTTTAATATAGTTGCTGTTTTTCACGAATCGCATACATAAAATATAAGCGAAAATCACCTTTTTTTAAATTATAAGAATGGACACCCGGATGAATGTTCTTCGGTGGACAGGGAGCGCTTGCTAAAAAATGCACAAGATCTTTTTATGAAAATGCAGAAGTGATGGGTTCGAGTTTTCACTCTATGGCGGATCAGCGGAGCCGGCACCGCAGCGCCATTGTCCCCGCCCGTCAGGCTAATATATAACTGCCTTTTTTTCAAAAAAGCATACAAGCCAGATAGCCTTTAAAAGAAAAGCTCTGTAGCGATCGCCACAGAGCTTCAAGAAATGCGGAGCCAGTGCTGTCGTACCGCGCTTCGCTATCCAATCTGTTAAATTAACGTTAGTTCACATCCCAAAATACGCGTGACTCAAAAGGATTCAAGGCTCCTTGTTTAGCAACCTCTTCGCCGTTTGTACCTAACTCTGAATTGGGGTAAAACAATCTGACAGGGTGTTGAGGCGTAATTGCGTCGACAGACAAAGGGTTATCTGCAGGATACCCTGTACGGCGGAAATCATTCCAAGCCTCCCACCCGCTGATGCTGTTCAACGAGAGCCATTTCTGAAACACGATCGCCTCGATCTTATTAGCTGAAACTGCAAAGTTTACGTTCTGGTTCGGCTGCGCCACATATGTCGCGGCCGCTGCACTCGCGTTCGGTACACCTAAAAACACAAAGGATTCAGCAACACCCGAGTTATAAAGGGCTTGCGCATCGCCAGTAAGCCATCCGCGCTGAACAGCTTCCGCCTGAAGAAACAGGCTTTCAGATGATGACAGGATAACAGTTGGCTGAGTCCCGGACTTAAGTACGCCTCCTCCCGGGAGCAGTGGAGAGGTCACGTTGGCTTTGTAGTTAATAGCATCCGCATCGCCGCTATTCCTGCCAAGCTCAACACCTTTATAGGCTCCGGCCACTGGACTGTACATACGTGTCAGGCGCGGGTCTGCATTGGTTTGATACTTATTAATTACAAAGACGGTTGGTCTGGTTGCCCGGTAATAGTCAGTAAGCGAGCCTGCTGCATTTGCATAATAGCGTTCCCAAAACGGATTTAGCTTACCCGAGGAATTTATATAACCGGGGTTTGAGAGAACAGACTCACCTGCACCTATAAATCCGGAACCTTCTGCAGCGATCTTCGCCATCTCTGCGGTAATATACGCTTGCCTGCCGGGAATCTCGGATTGCCTGATCAGCATACGCAGTTTCAGTGTATTTGCGAATTTCAACCATTTTGTCGTGTTTCCGCCGAAAAATATATCATCTGAACCTGGTTTGACACCTGACGCCCCCGCTGATTTAATCGCTTCCATGCCCGCGTCAATCAGTGCGAGACTACCTTCATAAACAGTTTGTCCGGCCTCGTACTTCGGACGAATCACCGCCGTAGCCTGTAACGCTTCTGAAAACGGAACATTATTATATGCGTCTACCAGATGCTGAAAACCATGGGCTTTCATTATCTTAGCTATACCGACGTAAACCGGCAGGTTCGCTTCTGCAGAGACCCGCTCGAGTTCCTGGTAATCATTCAAAATATCGTATGTGGTTTCCCAACTTCCTACATTGAATGACGAAGTAACATTATATTGTTTCTCATTCACATAGTAAAGAAAATCTGTTGGTGGCGCCCAATAGCCTGCCCAAAGATTTCCAAGTTGATTGAAATTCAAAGTCAGATTGCTGGTCGTCCTGTTCAGCGCGCCCGAGAGCACAAGCTGCGGTGTGGCTGAGATCGTTTGGTTCGGATTGTTATTTACATCCAGGAAGTTTTTTTCGCAACCTGTAAGTGTAACGGCACCAATGAGTGCCCCTACCATATATCTGGATAATTTTTTCATTCTTTTCTTGTTTATTAGAACGTTACATTTAAATTGAAGCCGTAGATACGTGTCGGCGGGGCGATATAGTCGGAGATACCAACCGCGTTTCCATCAGTAAAGTTAAATTCAGGGTCGGTAAAGATGTTTTCCTTCGGCAACCATGTAAGCAGGTTTCTGCCTACTACGCCAAGGCTGGCCCGTTTTACTACCTTTTGCCCTGCAAGCCATTTGGCAGGAAGCTGATACGTTAGGGAAAGCTCACGCAGTTTCAGGAAACTTGCATCAGTAACATAGTTTTCCTGAATATTGTTGTACTGCCCATACCAGTAATCAAATCCCCCGTCACGCGTTTTCACGCTGGTGTTCGGTTCAAAAACGCCTGGTGAAGTTTCGATCACCGAGTTTGGAACTACGAATGGCTGACGACCATATTGCGCACTCGTGAAAGACAAGCCCGTAAAATCGTTTGTATTCCCAAGAATATTATAGAACACGTTTCCGGTTCTGTAGTCCAGCTGACCTGCCAGCGTGAAGCCCTTCCAGCTTACACTGGTATTAAAGCCAAGATTGGTGGGAGCATTTGTTTGCCCTTGCTCGAGCAGCCCAGTCGCTCTGACCGGATATCCGGTTGTTCCATTAACAATAATCCGTCCGGCCGGATCACGCTGATAGGCCGTGGTCTTTAGCACCGGATAAGGCTGACCTTTTACAGCATAGATGTATGCCGAGTTCGCATATCCACCTAAAGGAATCTCCGTCAGGCCCTGATACAAGTCGACAACCTCGTTATCAAGATGAGTAAAATTCAGACCAACAGTCCATTCAACAGCTGAAGACCGAACAGGCGTTGCTCTTAGACTTAACTCCAAACTCTTGTTTCTTACCAAACCGGCGTTCACATATGCTGAACTGTACCCTGTTGCGTAAGAGGTAGAGATAGGCAGGATCTGACCTTCTGATTCAGAGATACCATAAACTGCTTCCAGATTCAAGCGGTCTTTAAAAAAGCCCAGCTGCAAGCCCGCCTCAATGGCCCTGACAAACTCAGGTTGCAGATTCGGATTAGCAAACCGGTCACCAACAGTGTAACCCGGAAGATTACCATAAGGAAATCCGCCGCCTACATTGAACGGTGTCTGCAGTGCATATGGAGAAAGGTTTACGTTCGCTGTTTCATTTGCTGAGACAAAGATCTTACCGAATGAAAGAAGATTATTGTTTTGCAGAGCGGGGATACCTTTGGTAAAAACAAATGATAAACCGGCTGCAGGGTAGAAATAGCTTCTATTCTGTTTACTGAGCACAGAAACCCACTCTTGTCTGCCCGTTAATGTAAGGTATAGGAAGTCTTTGTAATTCGCATTGAATTCGCCAAACAAAGCAACTTGTCGTTTTTCAATAAAATCTGACGCGACGGTTGCTTCACCTACCCGGTTAGATATGTTATAGAGCTCAGGAACAACCAGTGCATTCGCAGTTTGCGAGACGAATTTAGTATACTCTGAACGAACATTGTTACCCACCAACAGATCAAGTTTGAAGTCCCCAAACGTTTTGTTACCCTGCAGAATCAGATCAGAATTGAGTCTCCGATAATTATCAGAACGATCGGTAACACTTCCTGGATTTGCAGACGGCCGGTCGTATGCGTCTGTGTAGGAAACCTTGGCGTAATACTGCTTATAATTACTATTGTTATTAAATGCACCCAGGCGATAGGTTGCGTTCAACCACGGTGCGAAATCATACCTCAATTCAACATTTCCGTTCACAGTTTCATCCCGTGTATTCCGACGATTGTTGTCAATTTCCCAATATGGGTTCACAAAATAACCGGAAAAGTAGCCATTAGGGGCTGCGAACTGGTTGTTCCTCCAATCCTGAAGCTGCGTAATCGGAATATTTTGCGGGATGTTTAACAGATTGTTATAAACACTCGACGAGGTCATTTGAGGATTTGCGACCGTATAATTCATATTGATAGCAGTGGTAAGTTTGCCAAACTTACGATCGGCATTGAAGCGTACACTTGTTCTGCGGTTCTCATCTTTAGGGGTAATTCCTTTGATTTTTACATCCTGAAGTGAGAAGTAAAAGGATGATTTATCGTCACCACCCGAAAAAGAGAGGTCATTCTGAAACGTTGTACCTGTATCCCAGAAATTTCTTTTTTCATTCGGGATGGCCGAGTATGGTAATATCCATTCATCACCGTTTTCCAGGGTAGGACCAACAACTTTCAGCGAACCGTCGAAAGCCGGTCCCCACGAAGTGTTTTCATACGGCACATACGTATCAAGATCGTATCCAGCACCAAACTGGTCTTGCATTTTTGGCATATAAGCCACGCTCTCAAGAGATGTTGTGCTGCTGAAATTGACTGAGGTTCTGCCCTTACTTCCCTTTTTGGTTGTAATAATCAATACACCGTTAACACCTTCAGAACCATACAGCGATGCCGCATTTGCGCCTTTAAGCACGTTTACTTCGGCAACATCATTCGGGTTAAGCGAAGAAAGAACACTATTAGGCACCGGAACGCCGTCAACAACAATCAACGCCTGGTTGTTGCCAGTGATTGACCGGTTACCACGTAATATGACCCTGGTTGATGGATTTACACCATTGTTAACGAGGTTGATTTGCAAGCCGGCCACTTTAGACTGCAGACCTGTGGCCAAGTTCACAACTTTACCTTCTGTAAGTGTCTTGTTATCAACGGTCTGGTTTGAATAACTTGTCGAGGCTGCGGACCTTTTGATACCGAGCGCGGTGGTAACAACCACATCACTTAATGTCTGGGCATCTAGTTTGAGGGAAACAGAAACAGAATTGTCAGCAGTAGTAACTGTTTGAGTTATAAAGCCTATAGAAGTAAATTCAAGTGTGACCGAACCAGCCGGGACACGCAGGGAAAAAGTACCGGAAGCCCCAGTGGAAGTTCCCGTTTTTGAGTCCTTCAGACGTACAGTAACGCCAGGAACCGGCAAATTGTCTTCACTGGAAACTACCGTTCCAGTGATTGTCCGTTCTTGTGCCAACGCCGCTGAGCCCAGAAACAAAAGCACGAACAAACTTTGTAAAAGTTTTTTCATAGAAAACCAAGGTTAATAATTATTAAAAAATGATGAGCGAGAATGCAGATGGCAAGTTTAAATCTGATCAGATATTAACAGCACTTATAACGAGTTAATATATCGCAGCTATTTTGAAATTGTCAATACTTTGAAACACAATATTTACTACAATATCGAAATTATTAGAATTTGATTAGAAGACGTAAACATAGACTGCCTTTATCTGGATACAGTTTGAAAAAAATATGGTGGATTAATAGTTCTGCAGGCAGGCAGCCCGCTTGTGACCGTTTTGATGGTCCGTCCCTCCCGATAATCTCCCGCTCACTGAATACAAAGGCTGAAAGGCAGCTAAAACAGCCAGAATCAGACCATGTAAACACAACACATGTTCATTCATTCTAATAATCTAGGTTAGTAATGATAAATTGGAGCGAACTTAGATTGTGAGCGACAATCTGATGGTTGAGAGCGGAAACTGAGGTATAAAAGTAGCTATTATCCTATCTGTTTCAAAGTTCACTATAGTAAATTTCAAAAAAGTTACGATACATCCCCAACATCGGTATGGAGCAATGGGTTGAGTTTATATAGTTCGTGAAGATCGGATCACATCATGTTGCTACAGCTTTGATGTCATCCCGCTAAAAAAACAGCGCATTCACCATCAATCGTTTACCATTATGCCAGAACGACCTGAAAATCGGATCGTCTGCCAGGTAAATTACCTGACCTTTGCCCACCGGCTGAACGCTCAGCAGCGAACCGTCTTTAAGCCTTGAACGGACTTTCGATCCGGCCATTCCCGAACGAAAATTATTCTGTGCAAGTACCCCGACATTGTAGCCCTCTTTCATAAACTCAAAGATGGTATCGTCTGTCTTAATCGTATAATAGAGTCCATCGACCATGCCAAACGAAAGGGGATGCGTTTTATCCAGGTTCAGACTGTAGATTGCTCCGGGAATAGACGCCGCAAAATTGTCTTTCTCGCTGTACTTTTTCAAATTGCCCGGCTTTTTCTCTTCCGGATCTGTTTTGAGTTTCAGTTCGAATGGCTTTTTGCCTGTAACCGCCTGGTTGGCGCCGCCGATCAGGATCAGGCGTCCGCCGTTCGAAACCCATGAGGCGAGTGCTTCAGCGGGCAGAGTTTTGTAACTTCCGTCTGGTATGACCAGTGTATTAAATTTCTGCAGGTCGAGGTTCCCGGCAAGCGAAGTGCTATTAACGAGCGTGGGCATTAATCCCAATTCCTGTTCTGTAAAGTGCCAGAGCTCTCCAAGTCCCTGAGCAGAAGTTTCCGGGCCAGAAACGATGCCAATTTTTGGCATGCGCATGATCCGGTAAGGCGAAGAGCCGAGGTCGCGCCCTTTGGCTGCAAAACCTGATGCCACATTTATAAAATTATGCTTGGAGGCCGCAGCAGTTGCTTCGAGTGCTGCCGCCAGCTTCGGCACGCTGCGTTCGTTCTCGTTTCTGTATACAAGCAGGCTTCCCCTGCTAAAAGCTTGTTCCCCGATCGCAAAATCATCATCCGCAATACGGAATTTAATGCCTTGACGCTGCAGATCGTTTACCAGGCGGATGTCCTCGTGCCCCCTGAAGTCGAGAACCCAGGCATAGGCCTTAGGGTCTAACGCCCTGGCTGGTTTTACAGGCGCTTCTGCCAACGAAAACGCCGGACTTACAGCTTCCCTGCTGGCGTACGCCTTTAAACCAAAAGCGTAAGGTAATGCCCAGGCCGTAATGTCATATGTATTAGAATCAGTCACGTAGGTTTCCGGTTCAAAAAGAACACCCACCAGCACTGACTTTGGCTGCCTGGCACTTATAATCATGTCATTTCGTTCAATACGTACACGCTCATTCTTCAGACTTTCATAATTCAGACCCGTAACCGTCCCCGAACCGCCATAGCCATAACTGATCTGGTTACGGTCAAGCAATGCAGCCAACGCAGCGATTCTTGCGGGATCATCGTTTTTGATCACATATGCCCGGTATTCTGTCTTGCGGTCTGTTGCCTCTGCAAAATACTTCCTGAACTCGCTGATCAGACGGGAGGCATGCGATGAAACCGTCTCCAATGTTGCGATGCTGGTTGTAAAATGATGAGAAATTCTGTCTTTGAGGGTTAATGTATCACCATCAACCGTTACAACACTAAGCCCGGCGCCGATACCGCCCTGTTCATAGGTCATCCCAATTGCTCCGTTATAGAGCGGATAAGTATCACCATAAGAAGGATAGAGCAGGTCAAAACGTTCTTTTGTAAAGTACTGCCAGCCGTTTGCATCGAAGTACTTTGCATTGTTCTTACCGGCTACCACCTGGAAACTCCGCTGCCAGGGCGTAATATCGCGGTGTACCGGCTCAGCGGCAGGTGCAAAGTAATAAGGTTCATTGTAACTCTGTTCATGAAAATCAACATGCACCTGCGGCATCCAGCGGTTGTACAAAGCTATCCTGGCCTTCGTTTCCTGCTGTGTCTGCCAGGCCCAGTCCCTGTTCAGGTCAAAATAATAGTGATTTGTTCTGCCGCCCGGCCATGGCTCTGCGTGTTCTCTTGCTGCCGGGTCGGGATTTGGTTTGTCTCCAACCACGCTGTTGAACCAGGATACATACCGCTCGCGGCCATCAGGATTTAAACAGGGATCGATAACGACAATGGTGTTGCTGAGCCAATCTTTTGTGCTACCGCCGCCAGAAGTTAATTCGTAAAGTACCTTCATCGCCGTCTCTGTCGAGTTGGCCTCATTTCCATGAACGTTATAGCTCATCCATAGAATGACCGGCGGTGTGCCTAATTGCTCTTTTTTTAATGTCAACCCGGTCATAGCCAGGTTATTTTCCCTGATCGTTTCCAGGTTTTTTATGTTTTCTTCTGAAGATATAAAAGCCACCATCAGTTCCCGGCCCTCATTACTTTTGCCATAATGAACCAGTTTTACGCGTGGCGTAACAGCGGCGACAGCCTTGAAATACGCGGTAACCTTACCATGCGACGTGAACCGGCTGCCCAGTTCGTAACCGAGAAAAGTATCAGGATCCGGCAGCTGGGCAACGGCAAGGGCCGGCAAAAGCACAAGCAATAAAAATAGCTTTTTCATGAAGGTTGTTGAGGGTCACAAGATATCAAGATTTTGTATAACGGGAGCAGGCCTCCCCATCAAAAAATCCCTGTGCTGCCTTTTGTGCTTTCGGTTTCGTTAGCTTCGTTGTAATTTTACAGCATAACAGATAACCATGACAGACATTCAAGCGCTTTATAATCGTTTCCTGCAATATCCGAAGATATCAACCGATACCCGGAAGATCAGTACCGGAAGCCTTTTTTTCGCGCTTCGGGGTGATAATTTTGACGCAAACGACTTCGCGCTGCAGGCCCTGGAACAAGGGGCTTCATTTGTAGTTGTCGACCGGCCCGGTCTGCCTCAACACCCCGGATTAATCTTCGTTGAAGACAGCCTGAAAGCATTGCAGGAGCTGGCGGCATTTCACAGGCGGCAGCTCGACATCCCTATAATAGGTCTTACGGGCAGCAATGGAAAAACGACTACGAAAGAACTTATCCGGGCGGTGCTGGCAGAAAAACATCAGGTATTTGCTACTGAAGGCAATCTCAATAACCACATCGGCGTGCCGCTTACCATCCTTTCTGTTCCGGCCGGCACGCAGATCGCAATCGTAGAAATGGGAGCTAACCACCAGCGGGAAATCGCCGGTTTATGTGAAATTGCCAGCCCCGACCTTGGCCTGATCACAAATGTCGGAATGGCACATCTTGAAGGTTTTGGCGGGTTTGAAGGCGTAAAAAAAGGTAAGGCCGAACTGTATGATTACCTGGCAGCCCTTAACGGTACCGCCTTTATTAACCGGGACAACGCCGATCTCATGGAAATGGCGTCCAGGTCCGGACTTACTCAAACAGTTTTCTATGGGGAGGCCGATACAAATTCAGTCAAGGGAGTGCTGATTGCAGCAGATCCTTATCTCAAACTCCGGTGGACAGACGGAACGGCATCCTACGAAGTACAAACTCAGCTTACGGGCGCTTATAATTTTGAAAATATCCTTGCAGCCATTTGTATCGGGCACTATTTTGGCCTGCCGGCCGATGCCATAAACCAGGGACTGCAAGGTTATCTTCCTAAAAACAACCGTTCGCAAATCGAAAAAACCGAACGAAACACAGTGATTTGTGATTTCTATAACGCTAACCCAAGCAGTATGCGGGCAGCTATAACAAATCTTTCCTCGCTGTCGGCTCCGCATAAAACGGCCATCCTGGGCGACATGTTTGAACTGGGGGAAAGCTCAGCTGAAAAACATCTGGAAATTGCCCGGCTCGCAGCAGATGCTGGTTTTAACCGTCTCGTCCTGATAGGCCCGGCGTTCGGTGCATTTAAGAATGAAGTAGATGGTATCTACTTCGATGCCCCTGCACAGGCCGCGAGTTACCTGGAAAGCGAGGAAGTGACAGGCAGCCTGATTCTTTTAAAAGGCTCGAGGGGGATGAAACTTGAACAGCTGCTGCCAAAATTGTAACTTGAGCACGTTAAACCTGCCCCGGCACGATCCACTTGTGGCTGTGACAGTATGTCTTGGCCCATCATTGCCTGAACGCCTGCATGAAAAACCTGCTCTCACCGGCCCCGTGCCGATTTTTTCTGTTACTGGCTTTTATATTGCTGACCAAGGTCTGTCAGGCAAGACAGATCTTTATTCTTGAAGATCCGGCCCGCAGCATGGACGCGCGTCAGGCGCTTACGGTTTTCGACCAGGGCCGTTTTAAAGAACTTCGAAATAAAAACTACAACGCAGGTTATACGAACTCGGTTTTCTGGCTTGCCATAAAACTTTCCGGACCTGTTGCCGAACGCAGGTGGATTATTGGCAATTCTCATATCAACAGGATTGACTTTTACCATTTTAAGCAGGGTATACTTAAAAATCACCTGGTAACCGGAGATCATTTCCCGTTTAATCAACGACCCGCACCAGATCGCCAGTTTGTTTTTGAAACTACAGATCCGGCAACGTACCTGGCGCGCATAGACAAACATGGCGAGTCGCTGCAGATCTTTTCTACGCTCATACCCGCAGAAGTCTACCATGAGGACCATGCTGTCGAGAATATGTTAAACGGCATCTATATCGGTGCCATCGTCCTGATGATCCTGTTCGCGCTGTTCCTGTATATTACCATCCGGGACCGCCTTTATCTTCTGTATATCTGTTACATCGTCAGCTCGTATGCATGGGTTATGGCAAACAAAGGGTACGGATTTCAATATTTCTGGCCCGGGTTTCCGGCATTTGCCAGCCTGGCCAGGCCGCTCTTCAATTCCCTGTGCGGCGTTTCACTGTTACTATTCATGCAGCATTTTATCGGGCAGGACAAAAACAGCCGGTTGTACAAATTAAACAGTGGGTTGAAGATCATCACTTTTATACTGGGTTTGCTTTTTATCGCACCGCTGATTTTTCCCTCGCTGTTTAAATTAGGCACCGGCATGCTCGTGGCGCTTCAGCTCGTTATCGGACTGATCCTTGTCTCTACCGTACTTAGCATAGCAGAGAAAATCAAACAGAAAAACCGGCAGGCCATGTTTTTCCTGCTTTCAATTATCGTTTTGTTCTTCTTTGTTCTCACGGAGTTTTTTGTGCATGCAGGCGTAACGGTGATAAGCAGTAATTTCTGGCAAAACTTTGGCATGCAGACCGGCTTTGTCTTTGAGGCGCTGATCCTGCTTTTTGGCCTGGCGTTTCAGCTGAACCGTTACAGATCAGAACGCGAACGTTTGCTGCTTTCTATGAATGAACAACAGCGTACACTTTCTGCAAGCATTATTGAAACGCAGGAAAATGAGCGCAGACACATTGCAGATCAGCTGCACGATGAAGTTGGTGCCCAGCTTTCGGTAGCTACACTGCAGCTGGGTACCGTCGTAGAAAACAGAGAGTTGGATGTCATGAACCGCGAGCGGCTTCGGAAAGCTGCCGAGGTGCTGAAAGATGTGGCCCATACCATCCGTAACCTGAGCCATGTGCTTACACCCGTTGCTATAGACAAGTATGGCTTTGCAAAAACCATTGAAGACCTGGCCGGCACAATTAACCTGACCCGAAAACTGGAAGTTGAATGCATCATCGTGGGTTTTGAAGCAGATACGGCAATACCATCGCCAATTCTTATAACGCTTTATCGTATCTCGCAGGAATTGCTGAATAACACGCTGAAACATGCGCAGGCAAAGCATGCCCTGCTTCAGCTTGTAGAACTTGAAGATTCAATTACATTATTTTACGAAGACGACGGTATCGGCCTGTCTGAGGGCACAGACAAGAACGGCAAAGGTTTGCACAGCATTGTTTCCAGGATATCATTTTACAACGGGCAATGCGAGATACTTTCCCCTCCGCCCGGGGGAGTTATTGTTAATATTGAGATTCCGCTTATAAAATGAATTCTGCCATTACATTAATCGTTGCCGATGATCATCAGATGATCATTGAGGGCCTGTTGTCCGTTTTTGCCAAAGAATCTTCCATGCATATCATTGGCTCTGTAAACAACGGCAGGGCATTGCTCAGCTTGTTGGATCGCCTACGGCCGGATGTGGTGCTGCTTGACCTCAACATGCCGGAAATGGACGGGCTTACCGTTCTCAGGAACATCCGCGACGCGCACCCGCCGGTCAAAACCCTGATTTTTTCGAATTATCAGAATCCCGAACTCATTGCTGAGGTTAAGGCACTGGGCGCAAATGGTTACCTGATCAAAAATTCACCGCCCTCTAAACTGAAGGCAGCATTAACGGCTATTGCACAGGGAGAAACCTTTTTTGAAGATGACCATTTAGGTGCAGCAAATGAGAACGGTTTTTTTGCAGATGAATTTCTTAAACGTTACAACCTGACAAAAAGGGAAGTCCAGATCATTACCATGATTTGCAGCAACATGCGGTCAAAGGAAATTGCCGAAAAACTATTTCTGTCAGAACTGACCGTACGTACGCACCGCAAAAACATTGTGCGGAAGCTGGGTCTTCAGGACTCTACCGTCTCGTTGTATGAATTTGCCATCCGGAACAGGCTTATAAACAGGTAATCACCTTTCTGCCGGCTCCAGACTGATTCCTCCGTCTGTAATTTCGCGCAGCGGGTTGTCTTTCATATTCTGCTCTATTTCTATCGTATAATTACCTGCGCGCGGAAAACGCCCGTTCCTGATAATCGGAAAAACACAGGTATACAGATTTCCCGAACCGCTGCCAAGCCAGATCCCATCTGCCCCGGCAACCGGAATGTGATATCGTTTTGTCAGCTTTTTCTGCCCGGGGTAATAATGGTGTACCAGAATATATAGATCGCTGTAGGCATAAGATGCCGTGTGCCTGAATCTGAACGAGAGGTTATAGGCTACCGCCGGATCGGAGATCGTAAAGGTTGCTTTTAGTTTATTTGTATAGCTCCACTTACGCCCGGGCAAAACATCATTGGTGTCTGTACGCACAACGGGCTTACAACCTGCCAGCAGCAAAACGATTCCGGCCAGCACTGCAAGCAGCGGTAGCTTAGGCACCCTGAACCTGATCGTTTCCTGTATTGGGCTTTCGGTTTTGTCCACGGCGCCTGTTGTTGCGGTTACGATTATTGTTTGATGGCTTTGGAGCCTGCCCGTCAACGGTTTGCGCTACCTTGGGCTGCTGATCACCTGACACTTCCGGCTTAGGCTTCTGGTTGTTGCGCGGCTGTAGCTGCGCTCCCTGCACTTTTGCCGGCTGCTGTGCTTTCTGCGCCTGCGGCTGATTTTTTGGAGCCTGCTGCTTCTGTCCGTTTGGCTGCTGACCACGATTATTACGCTGCTGTTCGCGGCCTCCCTGCACAGGTTTGCCTTTCTTTTTCTTGTTGCGGTTTTTATCATCCAGCCGGGTAAGGCTGTCCTGACCAACAACATTCTCATAATCAAAAGTTTTCTCGACCACGGCAGGTGCAGACAGCTCTACAGCTTCTTCTTTAAGGTTTGCCGGCTTCTGACCTTTTTTATTCAGTTCCATGATCTCCCGGACCCGGCTTACTTTGAGCGGAATCCAGTTTTCATCATTAGGATAACTAAACCACATAATCTTTTTAAAGATATCGGTCTTTTGATGACGTGCCACACCAATATCTGTCTGCAGTGGTTCAACCCTGTCAGGTATATCTTTCAGCGCATCGAGGTAGGTATCAAGCTCGTAATTGAGGCAACATTTCAGCTTTCCGCACTGTCCAGCCAGCTTTAAGGTATTCAGCGACAAATTCTGATAGCGGGCCGCAGCGGTAGAAACCGTTTTGAAGTTGGTAAGCCAGGTAGAACAGCAAAGTTCACGGCCGCAGGAGCCGATACCACCAAGGCGCCCGGCTTCCTGTCGCATGCCGATCTGGCGCATTTCTATCCGGATCCGGAAAGATTCTGCCATCTTTTTGATCAGCTCACGAAAATCGACGCGGCCGTCGGCGGTATAGAAAAAGGTTGCCTTGGTCTTGTCTGCCTGATAATCAACATCGCTGATTTTCATAGAAAGCCGCAGGTCGAGCGCCAGCTTGCGTGCCTTATGCATGGTTTCCCATTCCAGGTCTTTAGCCATCTTCCACTTTTCCACGTCAGCTTCGGTGGCTTTGCGGTAGATTTTTTTCACAACCTGTTCTGCGGTGGTTTTTCGCCGCTTCATCTGGATCCGAACAAGCTCGCCGGTAAGCGAAACGTGACCAACATCGTAACCGCCTGTTGGTCCTTCGACTGCTACGAGTTCGCCAATCTCCAGATAGATATCGTCCTGATTTACAAAAAATTCTTTCCTTGAACCCTTAAATTTTACTTCGACAATTTTGAAAGGTATATAATTGGATGGCATATCGAGATCCGACAGCCAGTCGTGTACTTCCATGGTCTGGCACCCGCCTGTTCCGCACGAGCCATTACTTTTACATCCTGCAGGGGCGCAACCGCCTCCGGATGAACAACTTCCACATCCCATACTATTGATATATATATTGAGTCCCTTGCGGGAGCGTTTTAAAATTGATGATTTTCACCAACTGTAAAGATACATCTAAAAAAAGAATTTTTGCATTGGCGTTCCTTTCGATGTGGTAGTGGGCCTTTTCAAGCACGCCGATCAGGGCCTCTGTCATAGCCAGGTTCAGAACATGGGCAGCTAGTTTTCTGGCAGTTTCAAGCACCTGCGGTGGTAATTTCACCAAAGCTTCTGCTCCGCTGATCAGCAGACAGCATTCCCTCAGGTACTGAATGCCATAGCGGAGAAAATTTTTCTGATTTTCCCGCCCCCAGAGCGCCGCCTTCTCTGAAAATGAGATCAATTCAATGCCTTTATTGCTAAAGGCCGTGCGTAGCCAGGATGCAAAAACCACCGCGTTATCATTCTCGATATTTGCGGCAAGCCGTTTTGCTTCGACCAGGTTACCATCTGCCAGAAAACTGTATTCCGCAGCCTGGATATCGCCCAGACCATGCTGTTGCAGGTAGACAGACACGTCTTCGTCGGAAAGTTTTGGAACCTTTACGATCTGGGTTCTTGACAGGATCGTAGACAGAATGCGTTCGGCATTACTTGCCACGAGAATAAAAAGCGTATTGGCCGGTGGTTCCTCAATCAGTTTCAGCAAGGTGTTACCCTCTTTATCAAGATATTCGGGCAGCCACATGATCAATACTTTTGTCTCAGCTTCGAAAGCTTTGAAGCTCAGCTTTTTTATAATATCATGGCATTCGGCAATATTGATGTTTGGCTGTTTGTTACCTGAATCGAATTTTGAACGCCAGGTATCCATGTCGAAATACAGATCCTGCTGCAGCATTTCGCGCCATTGCTCAAGATAGTTCCTTGCAACATCGTCCTTCCCGGAACCAAAGAATGGGTAAGAAAAATGCAGATCCGGGTGTATGTAACGCTGGTATTTCCGGCACGAGCCGCAATCGCCGCAACTATCTGTCTCGCCTTTGTTCTGACAGTTTACATATTGAGCATAGGCAATAGCAAGAGGTAAGGCCCCTGAGCCGTCGTGCGAAAGGAAAAGCTGGGCATGACTCACCCGGCCCTCCCTTACGGTTTGAATAAGCTGTTTTTTAATCTGATCCTGCCCGGTAATCTCTCTGAACTGCATATTGCCGCAAATTAAATAAAATGGGCGAGTTCAGAAAAAGAGGCCGCCTAGAAACGGTACCCGATGCCTACATTCATACGCAGCCCGGCCCAGGGCCCGTCAAAGTCGATTACTGCGCCGGCCTGGTCAACGTTGGTACGAATTTTCCCGAACGGAAAATCGTCGAGGTCGCGAAGTTCCTGACGAAGGGCTTCCTGCTCTTCGGCTGAAAGATTCCGGTAGCCGGTTACCTGGCCTTTAGAAAAGCCATAGTGTGGTCCGACGGCAGTCCAGTCAAAGTAAAAATTGCGTCCAAGGTGCCACTGTGCACCAATGGCAACGCCAACGGTATATGCAGAAAAATTGCCGCTGAGGGGAAGCGACTGCGGCTGATCGTACACGCTGAACCGGTAATCTATTTCTGCATCATAAAAGGCTGCGCGTAAAAACGGAGCAACATAAAAGCCTTTGAATACACCTGATCCAAAATAGAATTTTGCCTGCGGCGTGATCGCAAAATTGCCCGTTCTGAGTTCGCTGAGCTGCTCATTCTCCAGAATATCGGCAACCGAGCCCGAAAACGGTAATTTGCCTGCCGGCGCCACACGCAGGCCAAGTCCGACAGTTGTTCGCGGTGCAACAGCATGTTCAAACTCGAATGAGATGGTTTTAAATAAAAGTGAACCGGCATTGAACCGTACGAGATTTTTGCCTTCGGTTTGCGCCATAACACCTGCCGATGGCAATAAACAAGCCGCGCAGAGCAGCAGCAGCAGCTTAGTAAACGTAGTTTTCATAGTTATAGGTTTTGATTATCTACATAACGGATGTTTGTATGTAGTTGTTTGAGGCCTGCTAACTATCTGATTTACAGGTTAACTACAAAAGTCCTATCTTTGTCGCCGAGGAAAAAGAAAGCATGCCCAGAATAATGGCTTTTGATTACGGAACCAAACGTGTCGGCATTGCCGTTACAGACCCCTTGCAAATTATTGCAACGGCACTCGATACGGTGCACCCTAAAGACATTATTGACTATGTGCGCCGCTATATGGAAAAAGAACCTGTCGAAGCGTTTGTACTCGGCGACCCGATCCAGATGGATGGAAACCCGTCTGATTCTGCACAGCACGTAAGAGGCTTCTCTACGCTTCTTAAAAAGGCTTTTCCGCTCATTCCGCAGCACTGGATTGATGAGCGTTTTACCTCTAAACTTGCACACGATGCAATGCTTCAGGGGGGGCTGAAAAAGAGCGACAGGCGCAATAAAGAAACTGTAGATGCCATTGCTGCTACAATCATTCTGCAATATTTCATGCAAACCATACGTTAATAGCGACAACTAATGAGCCTGAATAGCGAAGACTTACAGCAATTGTTGCTTACCTATTGTGATCCGGAACCGGAGCTGCTGCGGCAGATTGACAGGGAAACCAATCTCAAGGTTTTATTGCCGCGTATGCTGTCCGGCCATTACCAGGGGCGCATATTGAGCATGCTCAGCAAAATTCTGGCGCCCCGGCGAATTTTGGAAATCGGCACGTTTACCGGTTATGCAACACTCTGCCTCGCTGAAGGGTTGAGCAGCGACGGACTGATTTATACCCTCGATATCAATGAAGAGCTCGAAGACATGGTCAGGAGCAGCTTTGCAAAGTCGCCTTATAACAGCCAAATCCGCTACCTGCTCGGCGATGCGCAGAAAACAATTGCCGGTTTAGATGAGACTTTTGATATGGTCTTCATTGATGCGGACAAAAAAAACAATGGTACCTATTACGATCTGATATTTGACCGCGTTCGCCCGGGAGGTCTCATCATCACTGATAATGTGCTTTGGAGCGGAAAAGTTCTGAAGCAGGAAACAGATAAAGACACAAAACAAATCATCCATTTTAATGACAAGATAGCCGCTGACAGCCGCGTAGAGAAGCTGATTCTTCCTGTACGCGACGGGCTGTTTATTGTCAGAAAACTTTAAAGCGCGGGGGGAAAGCCGGACCGGCCTAACCGCAGTGCATAAAACTGATATCAATGAAACAAAAACTATTCTCTCTATGCCTGCTACTTCTTGTTGCATTTGGCGGCAAGGCACAAAGCGTACAGGATTACATTGACAGCCACACTGAAATTGCACAGGCGTTGATGCACGAAAGCAACATTCCTGCAAGCATCATTCTTGGCGTAGCTATCCATGAGTCGGCAGCGGGTAAAAGTAAAATTGCCCGTTATCTGAATAACCATTTTGGCGTTAAGGGCCCGAATGACAACACGATGATCAACTCGTCTTACCGGGATTATGATGATGATGCGGCTTCTTATTCACATTTCGTCGAGATCATGCTGAACCGTCCGGCATTTAGCCGCCTGGCAGACAAATACAGCAAGTATGATTACCGCGCCTGGGCCCGCGGCATACAACGCGGCGGTTACGCCGCAAGCCGCACCTGGGCCAGTCAGGTCATCAACATTATAAACAGGTATGAGCTTTTCAAATATGATGAACGGCCTGAAGGTTATAAAGAGCCTGTCTACAAAAAAGCTTATCATTCGAAGAAGAAAAAAAGCTTCAGCTCAAAAAAGAAAACTGTAAAAAGCGGCTGGTATACGGTAAAAAGAGGCGATAACCTGAATGCACTTGCGGAAAAACGCGGCACTACCGCCCGTGCGCTCATGCAGAAAAACGGACTCAAAAAATCTACCTTGCAGCCTGGCCAGAAACTACGTCTGTAACCGCAGCCATTGCCCGTTATGAAAACCCGTTATTCGCTTTTCGCTATTCTGATCCTGACGCTGTCTCTGGGCGCCTGTAAAACGCGGCAGTATGCCCGCAACAACAGGAAGATAGAGAAAGATGCAACGCGCAGCAATCCAAATTACCAATCGTATACTACGCTCAGTTACATTGATAAGTTTAAAGCGGTTGCGATCGAAGAGATGAACAGCTCGGGTATTCCGGCCTCCATTACGCTGGCTCAGGGGATCATCGAATCAGGGAGTGGCAACAGTGATCTTGCTAAATATGCAAACAATCATTTCGGGATTAAGTGTACCATCGAATGGAAAGGGAAAACCTATTACCGCGATGATGATCAGAAGAACGATTGCTTTCGCGTTTATAAAGATGCCAGAGAGTCTTTCCGCGACCACTCAGATTTTCTGAAGCGAAAACGGTACAGCTTTCTGTTCCAGCTGGACAAAAACGATTACCGCAATTGGGCAAAAGGACTAAAGCAAGCCGGTTATGCAACAAATCCGCGCTACCCGGACCTGCTCATTAATATAATCGAAAAATACAGCCTCTCTCAATACGACAGCCCTGAATCTGAAAAGGAAAAAATCAGGCGTGAAGACAAGGTTTTTGCAGAGATAAACCAGAATATTCCGCAGGAAAAGAAAAAATTTACCCCGGTTGCCGATCCGCCGGCCGCGGGGCCGGTGGTCAAAGCGCCAGACACGTTACGAATCCCTGCTCAGCCGGCCAGTTCGCCGGCAGACGGCACCACCGTTCAGGCAGAAAAATACACGGTTCAGAAGGGAGACACGCTGTACAGCATTTCCCGGAAGTTCAACATCAGCATAGACACCCTCAAACTTCTTAATAACCTGCCTGATAACAACATCAGGATCGGCCAGGAGCTGAAAGTTAAATAGTGTTAAGCGATCTGCCTATTGCCGGCTATTCTGTATGTTTGCAGGAATGAAGTTTTTAGTTGCCTGTCTGATACTGCTGGGAGGTTTTCTGTTGCGTACGCAGGCGCAGGAAACGGTGCGGGGTTTGGTGCTCGATAAAAACAGCCGGCAACGCCTGGCGAAAGTATATATCTATAACATCAGGCTCGACACGGGAATTTTCAACAATGTAAAGGGGGAATTTGCAACACGCGTTAAACCCGGTGATACGCTTGTGGCGGCACTCCGTGGGTATGCCGTAGACACCCTGGTTTTTCGTAATCAAAGTTCCCTGTACTTTCAGCTTCAGCCGCTCGGTATTACGCTCAAAGATGTCGTGATACGTGACACGATGAAAACTGCCAAACAACGCTATGAGGATAACCTTCGGGAATATAACCAGGGACTGCAGCGCGGCAGCCGGAAAAATATCCTGAATGTCGGGCAGCGTGGTGCGGGGCTGGGCATTGACGCCTTATACAACCTCTTGAGCCGGCAGGGAAGGAATTCAAAACGTCTTCAGGAAATTCTGGAACGCGACTATCATGATGCAATTGTAGATTACCGCTTTAACGCGGGATATGTTTCAAACCTGCTTAAAATTAAGGACTTTGAGCTGCGTGATTTTATGCAGCAATACCGCCCGTCTTATACGTTCGTGCTCCAGGCAACGGATTACACGTTTGTAGAGTATGTCAAAAACTCATACGCACGCTACAAGCGGAATCCTGCTGCTTACAGGCTGCCGCCGCTGCCAAAGGTCGAGGAGATGCCTTCAAATTGAAAGCGCCAGTTTTAATCTGCCCCTGGCTGCCGGCAACCGGGATGGCCATTTTTCCATTCATCCTTCTAAAACAGCTGAAATTAAAACAATGTCCCGACCTCATTAACCATGAACGCATCCATTTGCGGCAACAGCTTGAGCTGCTGGTTTTGCCTTTTTACGTCCTTTACCTGATCCATTATCTGGTCAACAGGCTTCGCGGACAGCCGCATCAGCAGGCATACCGCAACATTGTTTTTGAACGCGAGGCGTTTACCATGGACAAAAATTTAGACTATCTTTCCAATCGCGGTTTTTTTGCCTGGATACGGTTTTTGTAACGACGCAGCTCTTGTCCGGATCTAAAAGCCGGGAAGATCAGAAAGCCCCTTGCGGCGAAGAACAAACAAGATTAAAAGAAAGGTTTGAGCATCCGCTGCTGCCGGCGGCTGAAGGCAAGGCCCCCGTAATTAATCATCATCGTGCATCCGGCTGCCCCAGTCTTTCAGTACCACCACGTTCGCTTGATTTTGAATTAAATGCCGATTTGCTTTTTATTCCGCAACATTTTTCGTTTTCTTTGTAGGAATGAAGCGTCTACTTCCGTTTGTAATCGTCGTTCTCAGCGTTTTTCGTGTAGCTGCCCAGGAGGCTGATACGGTTCCTATCAATACGCAGGACCTCAATATCAAGCTGAAAAAAAACCCGCTGCCTTCACGCACCGGCACCATAAACTTCACACCCGTTCAAATCAAGCCTGTAGTAATCAACTCAAAGGTGAACTACTGGAAAACCGTTACCAACATTGGCATTAACGTAAACCAGGCATCCTTTACCGGAAACTGGAAAGGTGGTGGTGTAAATTCTGTAGCCCTTGGCGGGCTCATCAATTACAGGGCTGAATACAATAAGGAAAGTTACAGTTATGTAAGTGAAGTGCTGCTTCAGTACGGCAAGATCAAAAACCGCGGGCAGCTTGAAAAAAAGACGAACGACCGTATTTTCTGGGATAACAAAGCCGCTTTACAGTTGTCAAAAAACTGGTATTTCTTTGGTTCACTCACGTTCGAATCGCAGTTTGATGATGGTTTTTCGTATAAAAAGAACGCCGAAGGCGAAGAAGTGATAGACCGGCGTATCTCTACATTTATGGCTCCCGGTTATCTGACAGAATCTATCGGTTTTGAATATAAGCCAAGTAAGTATTTTTCTACGCGTATTGGTACCGGTACAGCCAGGCAGACGTTCGTGCTTGATACATCAATTTTTGCGCCCAATGGCCTCTATTATGGTATCGAAAAACCTAAGAAAGTGCGTAATGAGCTCGCCTTCCAGGTTGTAAGTAATTTTGAGAAAGAGGTTATAAAAAACACCATTCTGAAATGGCGGTATCAGATGTTTATTCCATATGAAGGGTTGACCATTTCAAAAATCGACCACCGCCTTGATATTGGTATTAACGCCAAAATAAACAGGTTTATGAACACGGGGCTAACCGGTATCGTACTGTTCGATAAAGACCAGGACGATAAGGTACAGGCCAGTCAGGCGCTTTCGCTCGGGTTCACCTTTACGTTTCCGCGGTAGGGGGCTCCGGTTTTCCTGAAGAGTGGTCTACTATCGCCCTGATTTTGCCGTCCAGTTCCATAATTGATTTTTCCATCAGGTCAAGGTAAACCGCGTCTGCGCCCTTGTCATCCGTCTTCATCAGTTCAAGCAAGCCAATAATAGATGCCACCGGCTTACGGATCTGGTGAGACTGCATTTCAGCTATAGTATTCAGCATCTGTTTTTGATGAATGATCTGCTCATCGCGCCTGATCTTTTCCCTGATGTCTATCGCAGTAAAAGAAACGCCAATGACCCGGCCTTTCCAGTTTTTTACAGGGGCATAGGTAATCTCACGCCAGGTGTTAAGTTTGTCGGCCCTGAAAAATGCACCCGATTTTTGATGAACAAGTTCCCCGTTAATGGCACCGATAAACCCCTCAAGGAAATCTGAAAGACAATCTGAATCTATGTAACTGGAAAAAAGCTGGCCGCGACGCATCTTTTCGCCATACCTGTTTTTTATAAATTCTTCAAAAAGCGCATTGTTATTCAGAATTCTCCGGTCATGATCAAGCAGCACGTGGAAACGCTGGTCGCTTTCATAAATCGAATGGAGGGCCATCCGGGTCTGCTCTATCGCATCATTCTCGTCTTCCAGTATTTTAACAGCAGAATGAAGATCCATTAGCAGCGATATCTGTGCAGAAAGCGTCAAAAGGGACTGCTGTTCGACCGAATCGAGTATTCTCGCGTTCCGGTCCATAATAAACAGACAGCCGCCGCGAACCATTTTTCCGAGACGAACCGGCACACCGGCAATAAATCTGACCGCGGGCGAACCGGTTACGACGGGATGTGCATGAAACTGGGGATTGCGTTCTGCAAAATTCGCAAAAAAGACCTCTGGCTGATCTGGCAGCCCGGTTAAAAAAGAGGCCAGCGGGTGAAGCTGCTTAGGGGAGATTCCTTCACTTGCAACAACCTGCGGACCACCCTCATCTGTCAGACACAGCCAGGCGTAAGGAACATGACAAACGGAAGCGGCCATCCTGACCACATCCTGCAGGTGCCGGTCGCTTGTAAGTTTCATTTCTGCGTGTCTTCGCGCATTTCTCAGGCGCTCTTCCCGGGCATTCATACAAACACATTTAGATATCAACAGGCGCAATTTAGCAGACATCTCTCACGAAGATTTGTTTGAATGTCACATCTTTTTAGCAAAGTCAGTGGTATTTTTCAGTCGCTATTTTTATTTCTGTAAGCCGCCAATCCGCCGCTTTCTGCTAAAATTGATACATTTGTATCCTATACCATTGATTCCATAACATTTAAATAGATGTTTGATAATTTACAAGACAAGCTCGATCGCGCGTTTAAGGTCCTGAAAGGACAAGGCAGCATTACCGAAATCAACGTGGCAGAAACCATGAAAGAAATCAGGAAAGCGTTGCTTGATGCCGACGTCAACTATAAAACTGCCAAAACCTTTACAGATGAAGTGCGCCAGAAGGCACTTGGTATGAACGTTCTTACCGCCGTTTCGCCTGGTCAGTTACTTACAAAGGTTATGAACGACGAGCTGACCGAACTGATGGGCGGTTCAGTTACAGAGCTTGAAACGAAAGCGAATCCAACGATCATCCTCATTGCCGGCCTGAACGGTGCCGGTAAGACCACCTTCTCCGGTAAGCTTGCTAATTTCCTGAAAAGCAAAGGCAAGAAACCACTGCTGGTTGCCGGCGACGTTTACCGCCCCGCGGCGATAGACCAGCTTGAAGTGTTGGGCGGACAGATCAGCGTTCCCGTGTATGCAAACCGGGAATCAAATGATCCCGTAGGTATTGCGCTTGAAGGAATTGCAGAAGGAAAACGCAACAATAATAACGTCATCATTATCGATACGGCTGGCCGCCTTGCTATAGACGAAAGTCTGATGACCGAAATTTCTGAGGTTAAGGCCAAAACCCAGCCACATGAAATCCTGTTTGTTGTCGATTCAATGACCGGACAGGATGCTGTAAATACGGCAAAGGCGTTCAACGACCGCCTTGACTTTACCGGCGTTGTGCTCACCAAACTTGATGGTGATACCCGCGGCGGTGCAGCCCTTTCGATCAAGTCTGTTGTCAACAAACCGATCAAGTTTATCGGTACCGGCGAAAAGATGGAAGCGCTTGATGTCTTTTATCCTGACCGCATGGCTTCACGGATTCTGGGCATGGGCGACGTCGTATCACTCGTAGAGCGTGCCCAGCAGCAGTTTGACGAGAAAGAGGCGGCTGAACTTCAGAAAAAGATCCGTAAGAATAAATTTGACTTCAACGACTTCTACAACCAGATCCAGCAGATCAAGAAAATGGGGAACATGAAAGACCTCATGGGCATGATTCCGGGTGTAGGGAAAATGATGAAAAATGTCGACATCGATGACAATGCATTTAAATCGATCGAAGCAATTATACAATCAATGACGCCTTTTGAGCGTGAAAATCCCGACAGCATTCAGCAGAGCCGCCGTAACCGCATTGCAAAAGGCTCAGGCAGCAAACTGGAAGAGGTAAACAAACTCCTGAAGCAGTTTGAAGACATGCGTAAGGTCATGAAACAATTCTCCAATCCTGCTGCAGCGGCACGCATGATGAAGGGAATGCCGAAAATGCCTTTCGGAAAATAGATCTGCCAGTTAATTATTAAAATACATTATTTACATTTGAGTTAAAATCATCTCAAATGTTAGTAAAAGTATATGGCGGTGCATTGTCAGGCGTAGATGCGCTGACAATCACCGTCGAAGTCAGCGTAACCGGCGGCATGAACTATACAATTGTCGGTCTTCCCGACAATGCCGTCAAGGAAAGTCTTTTCCGGATAGAAAGTGCCATTAAATTTTCGGGCCTTCATATGCCCCGGCAGAAAATTGTGGTGAACCTGGC
Organism: Pedobacter sp. SYP-B3415; assembly: GCF_004138205.1. Classification (GTDB taxonomy): domain Bacteria; phylum Bacteroidota; class Bacteroidia; order Sphingobacteriales; family Sphingobacteriaceae; genus Pedobacter. The sequence continues at coordinate 219,485 of NZ_RXNQ01000034.1, read as the reverse complement.
TCCGGCCGATATCCGCAAGGAAGGTTCGGCCTACGATCTTCCGATAGCCATAAGCATCCTGGCTGCGTCCGGCCAGATCGATACTGAAAAACTTGCCGATTATTTCATCATGGGAGAGCTGTCGCTTGACGGCGGCGTGCAGCCGCTGAAAGGCGCGCTGTCGATCGCCCTGCAGGCCCGCAATGAAGGCTTCAAAGGGTTTATTCTTCCACACCAGAATTCCCGCGAGGCTGCTATTGTAAAAGAACTGGACGTTTACGGCGTCAGCACACTCAACGAGGTCGTATCGATATTCAGAAACGCGGGACACCAGCCATCGCCGGTGAACGTGAACCTCGACGAGATCTTTTTCAATGATTCCGGCCATGCAGATTTCGACTTTTCTGAGGTAAAAGGGCAGCAGAATATAAAACGTGCGCTGGAGATCGCTGCCGCCGGCGGCCATAATGTAATGCTGATCGGCCCTCCCGGAGCAGGTAAAACCATGCTTGCCAGAAGACTCCCGGGCATTCTGCCACCACTCAGCATTGAGGAAGCACTCGAAACAACAAAAATCCATTCGGTGGCCGGCAAGCTTCCCGCGTCCGGCTCATTGCTGACCACAAGACCATTTCGCTCGCCCCACCATACCATATCTGATGTCGCCCTGGTGGGCGGCGGTATGCACCCCCAACCGGGCGAAATTTCGCTCGCGCACAATGGCGTCCTGTTCCTCGACGAACTTCCCGAGTTTAAACGCGCGGTACTTGAGGTGATGCGTCAGCCGCTGGAAGAACGCAAAGTGGCCATATCCCGGGCCCGGTTCTCTGTGGAGTACCCGGCTGGTTTTATGCTCATCGCATCCATGAATCCCTGCCCGTGTGGCTTTTATAATCATCCCGAAAAGACCTGCGTCTGCGGTCCGGGTGTTGTACAGCGTTACCTGAGTAAAATATCCGGTCCGCTCCTCGACCGTATTGACCTGCATGTTGAAGTAACGCCCGTCAATTTTGATGAGCTGGCTTCAAAAGAACAGACAGAAAAAAGTGAACAGATCCGAGAACGGGTTATCGCGGCGCGCCGCATTCAGGACGTGCGTTTCCGCACAAGCCGGCAGACCTATGCCAACGCCCAGATGTCTCCCAGGATGGTACGCAAAGTATGCGGCATTGATCAGACCGGCGAAAAGCTGCTGAAAAATGCAATGGAAAAGCTTGGACTGTCGGCCCGAGCCTACGACCGGATTCTGAAGGTCGCACGAACCATTGCAGATCTTGACAACAATGAACACATCGGAACGCAGCACCTTGCCGAAGCTATTCATTACCGCAGCCTGGACAGGGAAGGGTGGGCGGGCTGAAAGCAGCGTCTATACGCACATTGTAAGAACCCGTGCATGTTTGTATCTTTAACGCGTGAAAAAACAGAGTCCGGCCGCAAAGGGCAAACTAAAGGTCCTTCAGCTTATCCATTCGTCGTTTTGCGGAGCAGTGTTGCTGTTCGCAATCATAGCCCTTTCTGCGCAGAAACAAACGTATTTCAGTACCAGGATGGCCGAAGGCGGGCAGATCTTTTTGATCTTTCCGGTCCTCGTTTTGCTCACCCTGTTTGCAGGCATGCGCCTGTTTACGTTTATGCTGAAAGATGTTGATCTCATAAAAGACGGTCAGCAACGGCTCACCCGCTACATTGGTGCGTTTTTCGTACAGATGGCCTTGTTTGAAGCTGCAGGACTCGCCAACACAGTTCTGTTTCTGAAAACCGGTAATTACCTGTTCCTCGCTTTTGCTGCAGTGGCGCTGCTTACCATGTTCAGCGTAAGACCTACACGAAACCGAATTACCAATCTTTTGAAATTGCAGCATCCTGACACAGACCTGCTGTAGACAGTAACGGGTTTAGGCTACTGAAACCGTATCTTTGCGCCCAGAAATGGAGTACTTAGTTCACACGTTACCAAACGGCATCAGGATTTTGTTCGTACCCGCGGCTTCCCAGATCAGCCATGCCTGTGTTATTGTAAATGCAGGGTCGCGCGACGAGCCCGAAGGTAAAGACGGACTTGCGCATTTTATTGAACACCTGCTTTTCAAACGCACAAAAAAACGCAGCACACCGCAGATATTGAATCGCCTGGAAAGCGTTGGTGCAGACCTGAACGCCTATACGACCAAGGAATATACCTGCGTACATGCTTCGTTCCTGCATCCCTATCTGGACCGCAGCCTCGAACTGTTTCAGGATATCTTGTTTCACTCCATCTTCCCGCAGGAAGAAATGGACAAGGAAAAGAGCGTTATCCTGGACGAAATTGCTTCGTACCGCGACCAGCCCGAAGAAGCTATAAATGATGACTTCGAAGATATCCTCTTTGCCGGGCATCCGCTGGGCAGAAATATTCTGGGTACTACGGAGAGCGTTCCTGAGCTTTCACGAGCAGACATCACTCACTTCCTTACAGAAAAATACCGGACAGATCAAATGGTCGTTGCCGTTCTCGGGAGCTACAAAGCGGCACGGGTCTTTCAGCTCGCTGAGAAATATTTCGGAGTTATTGCCGAGAACAGCAGCGGGCGCGAGCGGTCGGCACCGGCAAGCCAGCCAGTGCGCCAGATTATTGAGGAGAAGCCCATCTTCCAAAGCCACGTACTACTAGGCAAGACAGCGTATTCAGCGCATCATCCGTACAAAACAGGCCTGCTTCTTCTGAACAACCTGCTTGGTGGAAACGGTATGAGCTCCATTCTTAATCTGCAGATCCGGGAGCGCCACGGTATTGCTTATACCATTGAATCTGCCTATATCCCGATGAGCGACACAGGCGTTTTCAGTATTTATTTTGGCACCGATAAGGAAAAAGTATCCCGCACATTACAGCTGATTTACAGGGAATTCAAGAAACTGCGTGAGAACGGCCTTTCTGCTGTTCAGCTTCATAAAGCAAAACAAAAACTGATTGGCCAGATTGCGCTCGGTGAGGAAAACCGGATCGGCCTGATCATTTCAATGGCAAAGAGCCTTTCGGACCATGGTTATATAGATAGCCTGGAAGTCATTTTCAGTAAGATTGAAGCTGTAAGCCAGTCCGAAATTCAGGAGATCATCAATGAAACCCTCAATGAGCAACAGTTGACAAGCCTTACATTTTCTCCTGCCGCAGAATAATTCGTATTTTTGTACCGACGTTTAAGAAGCTTTTTCCATGAAATTACCCATCGTTGCTTATGGCGACCCCGTATTAAAGAAAAAATGTGCTGAGATCGATCAAAGTTATCCAGATTTAAACCGGCTGATCGAAAATATGTGGGATACGATGTACAATGCCTGGGGTGTAGGCCTGGCCGCACCACAGATTGGTTTGCCTATACGCCTGTTTATCGTTGACACCGGCGATAAGGAAGAGAAAAAAGAAGGTTTCAAGCAGGTCTTCATAAACCCCCAGATTATTGAAGAAACCGGGGAGCCCTGGGCCTTTACAGAAGGCTGCCTGAGTATTCCTGACATCCGCGAAAGCGTAAGCCGCAAACCAAACGTGCGTATCCGGTTTTTTGATGCCGATTGGAATGAGCACGAAGAAGAGTTTACGGGTATGCCGGCAAGAGTTATCCAGCATGAGTATGACCATATTGAAGGCAAGCTCTTTACAGATACGCTGGGTGCGCTTCGCAAAACGATGTTAAAAGGCAAGTTGGATGCCATCTCAAAAGGAAACATCAAGGTAGATTACAGGATGAAGTTCCCGAATCAGAAAAAACGTTAAGCGCTAATTTTCCTTTCGGCTCCGGTCGCCTTCAAAGATCTGCTGCATGAGTTTACCCCAGGCAAAAGGGTTCATGAGTGGATTAGTCTGCACCATATTCTGGTTGGCCATCCTATCAAAATTATATCGGAAATTTGTTCCCGAGATTTCACCCGCATCGGCCGGGAGTGTCCGGATCAGGCCCCTGATCGACTCGCGGGATAGATTTTTCTTCGCAAGCGCAAGCTCATCATCAGCTATTTTCATAGCCAGGAAGTCGCGTGTAAACTCTTCAACTGTAGCCCAGGGAAAAACTTTGACGGTCGGCAGGTTTATTGACTCCGCCTTCATCTTTACCATCAGGGTGTATTTACTTTCAGGGTTTTCTTTTGGCACTACAGTGCGAAACTTACCATAACCGATGGCGGTGAACAGGAGGGTATCGCCAGGCCGCACGATAAACGAAAAGTATCCCCGGTAATCTGCAGAAAAACGCTGGCTTTTCTGGCTGATGTTACTGATGGTAACATAGGGAATTACCGTGTTGCTGTCAACATCGGTAATGATACCTGAAAACTGGATCAGTTTATCTGATTGTGCCTTCTGCTGCGCACGAACCGGCAGAAAAGCGAGGAGCAATATGACAGCGTAAAAAAACCTCATTATGCAATGATACAGCTATTTAACGTTCAAAACTGTTAAATTGTGTTAACTAATCCTGTTCTGCCATGTTCACGGCAACAACTGATGTGATTTCAGGAACTGATTTTTTTATAGCCTGCTCAATGCCGGCTTTCATGGTCATGAAGCTCATTGGGCAAGAACCGCAATTACCCAGCAATTTAAGTTTTACAACATGATCTGCTGTAATTTCTTCCACAGAAACGTCCCCCCCGTCGGCCTTAAGATAGGGCCTAATCGTATCCAGTGCTTGTTCTACCTGTTCTGTTAAATTCATTTTATCTAGGATAAGTAGTAAAAATAATAATTTTTTTCCATACCCGGCGCATTACAAGCCGCCGTAAAGCCGCTACGTGATGAATATGACCTTAAACTGCGCTTACCGGCGCCGATGCGTTTGCTATAGCTACCTGCTGCGCAATGCGGCCGGCAATCAGGCCAAACGCCTGCGCAACCATAGATTGCCGGTCAAGTACTGCAGGCTGGCCTGCATCACCGGCTTCACTAACCTGCTGCACAATCGGCAGCTCGCCCAGAAAAGGCACATCAAACTGTTGCGCAAGCGTCTTTCCGCCATCTTTTCCAAACAGGTGGTATTTCATCTCAGGCAGCTCGGGTGGCGTAAAATAAGCCATATTCTCAATTACCCCCAGCACAGGTATGTCTATTCCGGGCATTCTGAACATAGCCAGACCTTTCCGGGTATCTGCAAGTGCAACCTGCTGAGGGGTTGTAACAATAACAGCGCCTGCAACAGGATAGCCCTGCGTAATGGTGATATGAATATCGCCCGTACCGGGTGGCAGGTCTACAATCAGGTAGTCAAGATCGCCCCAGTCTGCATCATTAAAAAGCTGTTTGACCGCGTTGCTTGCCATAGGTCCGCGCCATGGCACCGGCTGATCCGGATCAGCAAAGAAGCCCAGAGACAGCAGCTTGACGCCAAACTTCTCAACAGGAATTATCTTTGTTTTGCCATCAGGTGTTTCCCTGGCCGAAGGTTTCGCATCGCGCAAGCCAAACATGGTCGGTACCGAGGGGCCATAAATATCGGCATCTATCAGACCGATCTTTGCGCCATCTGCAGCCAGTGCCACGGCAAGATTACTTGCCACGGTAGATTTACCAACGCCGCCTTTGCCGGATGAAACCAAAATGATGTTTTTGATGTTATCCAGAGAATTTGAATTAACGGGAGTTGTGACCCGCGAAGTGATGTTGATTGAAATTTCTGCGTCTTTATCAACGAAATGTTTAATTGCGTTGATACAGGCATTCTTCAGCATATCCTTTAGCGGGCAGGCAGGAGTGGTTAGCTCGAGTGTGAAACGCACAAAACGGTCCTCAATCGCTACGTCCTTGATCATGTTCAGCGTGACCAGGTCTTTCTTCAGGTCCGGGTCCTCAACATTCTTCAGCGCGCTCAGGACCTGTTCAACAGTTATACTCATGTTTCTAGATTGGACACAAAATTAAGCAAACCCCGTCGCAATTGATTGAAATAGCCGTTTTTAAGTGTAATTTTAACACCAAATAAACATTTGATTCTTACGTTAAAGGTTCATACCCGATTACTCTATGCGCATACCGAAGATCAACGTTCCAAAAAAGTACATAAAAATTGCAGCCTGGACGTTCGGCGTTCTCGCGGTTGTTCTTCTGGCAACAGGCGCCGTTGCCTATTCTAAACGTGAAGCATTGCTGAAAAAGATGGTCTCTAAGGCCATTACCAAGGCTGAGCGCGACTATGGCCTTGCCATAAAAATCAATGAATACGGATTTAAAGGGTTGAGCACCGTTCATCTTGCCGGAATTACGGTTGTTCCCAAAGACCGGGACACGCTTTCCACCATCAACGATCTTACGGTAAGCGTAAAGCTTTTCCCTCTGCTGTTTGGAAACGTCAAACTTTCAAAAGTTAACCTCGACAAAGGCACATTAAGCGTTGTGATGAAAGATTCGACAAATAACCTCGATTTTTTTCTGAAACGTAAGAAAGACAGCACCGAGAAAAAAGGAAAGATGGATCTTTCAGCACTTGCCAGCAACTTGCTGAACCAGGTTCTTTACAAGATCCCTGACGACATGGACCTCCAGAACTTTCGCTTCAGCCTGAATGACAACGATACAGCAAAACTTAGCTTCATGGTCAGCAAAGCCGTAATTGACGATGGCGACCTCGAATCGACGGTGCTGGTTAATGGCAATGAGGCGATCTGGCATGCAAACGGAGAGCTGCACCCCGGCAGGAAAAAATTGAACGTCATGCTGTTTGCAGAAGGAAAAAAAGTTGAACTGCCTTACCTCAACAATAAGTTCCACGCCAGGATCAGCTTTGACACCGTGCAAACGGAGCTCAAAGATGCAGGCTACTCTGGCAGTGAGTTCAAGATCTCGGGATCCTGGGCGGTGAAAAACCTCCTGATTAACCAGCAGCGCATAGCCAGTAATGATATTATTGTGCCCGATGCTCGCCTTGACGCAGATGTGTTTGTAGGCGAGAACTACCTGGGCCTCGACAGTGCCTCTACCATTTACGTTGGCAAAGCCAGCATACACCCCTACCTTCAATATACATTAAGCCCTCATAAGGTTTATGAAATGAAGGTACGTGCAGAAGAACAGGACGCGCAGGCTATATTTAATGCCTTACCTGTCGGGATGTTTGAATCACTCGGCGGACTGAAAGTAAGCGGAAAACTACGTTATGATATGGAGTTTTTGCTTGACACCTCTGAGCCTGACAGCGTAAAATTTAATTCCACGCTCACACCTGTTAATTTTAAGATCCTCAGGTGGGGCCGCACAAACCTGCAGAAGATCAATGCGCCATTCATTTATACGCCTTATGAGTACGGAAGGAAAATGCGCGACATCGTGATCGGCCCTTCTAATCCGAATTTTACACCGCTGAATGAGATCTCGCCAAATTTTAAAAACGGTGTTTTAACTGCAGAAGACCCCTCTTTTTTCTCGCATAAAGGTTTTGTACAGGAATCAATCCGCAAATCTATTGCGGTCAACTTCAAAGAGAAACGGTTTGTCAGGGGCGGGAGTACCATCTCCATGCAGCTTGTTAAAAACGTTTACCTAAGCAGGCAGAAAACGCTGGCACGAAAAGTTGAAGAAATTCTGATTGTCTGGCTTATTGAAAATAACCGCCTTGTAAGCAAAGAGCGGATGCTTGAGGTTTATTTTAACATCATTGAGCTGGGCCGCGACGTATACGGCATAGGTGAAGCTTCCCGCCATTATTTCGGGAAACACCCGGCAGATCTGACCGTCGGGGAAGGCCTTTTCCTGACAAACATTGTACCTCGGCCAAAGATAGCCCTGTTTAAGTTCAGGGGCGACGGCGGGCTCAAAGATTACCTTCTGCCATACTTTAAATTTATAGGCAACATCATGGCCAGGCGGGGCCTGACACCCGTTGATACCAATGGGTATGGATTTTACAACGTCCGTCTGCGGGAAGGCCTGCGCCAGTATCTCGCGCCTGATACAGCTGCTGTCGATACAACTGCGTTTGATGAAGACGGTATCACCATGCCTGTGATTATGCAGGACGAAAATAAATCGCTTTTTGACCGCCTGTTCGGCAAACCGGCACCACGCGATACCGCCCGCCGGCAACCGGCTGTACAGGACACAACGCCAAAATCGAAGCGCGAGCTCAGGCAGGAGCGGCGTGAACAGCGCCGGAAGGAACGTGAGCAGGAAGAAGGCATAGTTCAATAAGCTGATGATGAATACTGTACAGATAGAAGACAAAAAGTTCGAGATCCTGCTGGAAAACGACAACATCAACAAGCGGATCCGCCTCATCGCCATCCAGCTGAATGTTGATTATGAGAATAAATGTCCTGTGTTTATCGGCGTACTGAATGGCAGTTTCCTGTTTATGGCAGATTTGCTGAAAGAGGTCGATGTACCCTGTGAAACCGGGTTTATCCGTGTTGCATCCTACCATGGTACAGAAAGCAGCGGCGAAGTGCGCGAGATTTTTGGCCTCCCTGATGATCTTGCCGGGCGTGATGTCATTCTTGTCGAAGATATCGTTGATACAGGGCTTACCCTGACGCATATTCTCAGGAAAGTCTGGGCGAAAGGGCCCGCTTCTGTTAAAGTATGCAGTCTGTTGCTAAAGCCTACCGCTTTAAAGTCGCCGATAGATGAGCTCGAATACGTTGGCTTTGAAATTGCAAATGAGTTTGTTGTTGGCTACGGACTTGATTATAATGGCCTGGGACGCAACCTTCGCGACATTTACCGGGCGGTCACCGTACCTCCGCCTTTACCTTAATCTCACATATTTTTACGACCTTTGTAGGCGAAAAATATTCATCACAATGACCATTCATAAAGAAGGCTACACAAGTATCGCAGTTACTGTTCTTTTTATCTTTATCCTCAATGCAGTAATTGATTACCGTTTTGGCGATGTGGCCTGGCTGCGCTGGCTGGTGTATATTTTTTCAATTGCGCTGTTTCTGATAGTGCTGCAGTTTTTTCGCAATCCGCGGCGTACCTTTAGCGCCGGCGATAACCTTGTCATTTGCCCTGCAGACGGCAAAGTGGTTGTGATCGAAGAAACCGAAGAAGGCGAATATTTTAAAGACAAGCGATTGCAGGTGTCTGTCTTTATGTCTCCGATCAATGTGCATATTAACCGGAATCCCATCACCGGAACGGTAAAGTTCTTTAAATACCATCCCGGAAAATACCTGGCTGCATGGAATCCAAAATCCTCGACAGAAAATGAGCGCACCACAGTTGTGGTAGAGAATGCAGGAGGCACGCCTGTACTTTTCAGGCAGATTGCCGGAGCGCTTGCGCGTCGGATTGTCTGGTATGTAAAAGAGGGAGACAAGGTAACCCAGGCGGAAGAGTTCGGCTTCATCAAATTCGGTTCCCGTGTGGATATTTTCCTTCCGCTGGGAACAAAAATCAATGTCAACCTGGGTGATGTTGTTAAGGGTGGTATAACGACCCTTGCTGAATTAACTTAAGAATATGAAAAAGATCATCACTGGCCTCGCTCTGGTTTTATGCATTTCTTACAGCCAGGGACAAACGAAAGCTAAGTCTCAAAAAAAACAGGCTAAGTCTGCCTGTAGTACAGACCTGAAATCGCAAAAATCCTGCTGTATGAAAAAACCTGCAAGGTTCGGGGTAGCTAAAGCTACAGCCAAACCACAGGTGCCGGCAAAAAAAAGTTAGCTTCGGAAAAAATCAGACCTGTCTCTGTGTAGGATAGGCAAAATCAGATCTGTTGTTCTTTACGATTTCCATGACGCTGAAGTTGATGCGCTCCTTGATCTTCAGGTAGTCCGCATGAGCGGGGCTGCTGACAAAATAGGTTACATCGATATTGATTGCAGAATCGCCAAAACTATCCAGGTGAACGGTATAGTCTTTCATAATCTCAGGCTCAGCCTCCAGCGCATCTTTAATATCTCTGATAATCTGTTTTAGTTGCACATCTGTTGTTTCATAGACTACGCCAACCTGAAATTTCACTTTCCGTAAATTGCGTAGCGTAATATTTTCCAGCACACCATCGATCATAGCCTTGTTTGGAATGGTGACCATGGTCTTGTCTGAAGACCGGATCAGGGTACTGCGAAAACCGACCTTCTCTACAGTTCCCTCGACACCATCTACCTTGACAAGATCGCCGACGGTAAAGGGTTTATCAAGAAAAATAGTAAATGAGCCGAGCAGATTCTCCAGGCTTTCTTTTGCAGCCAGCGCAATGGCAATACCGCCTATGCCAAGACCAGTGATGAGTGTTAACACATTAATCTCGAATACAAATCCAAGCAGCACAAAAAAGCCGATAAAACAGATAATCGTTTTGATCAGCTCCTTCAGAAAGGGCACCAGCTGACCGTTACCCCGGTTCTGTGTCTGCTCAGCTTTGTAAAGAAGCACATGAGACATAAAATCAATAATGCGAAGCACGATCCAGAATACTGACACGATGATCATAAACAAAAAAATCTTGTCTATGAATTCGCCTATACTGACCGGAATTTTTTCTTTTGCCTTGCCTACTACCTTGGTATAGCGGTATAACGTTTCGTCCAGAGGATATCTGAGCTGATTCACGGCGAGGTAAGCAGTCGCAAAACTCAGGAAGGCTTCGATTGGCTTTAGCAGCAGCGCAATAAATGTATCGCCGCTGGTATTTTCCGCAAATCTTTTGAACAGGCGATACAACAGCACGCTAAACAGCTTCGAGACAAGGCGCTTGAAGACTAGGCCGAGTAAAATGATGCCAAGAAAAAAGCAGTAGTCTTTTACTGTGTTTCCCCAGAATACCTGTTCAAAAAATTTGTGGTCCATAGTTATATGAGTTGTTTCAATGCGATCTCAAAAGCAGTGGCTGAAAGTCTTGTTTTTAAAGGCGACTGTTCAAAAATACGCTGAAGCGCAGAGCCTATCACGTCAGACACATCGCTGAAAATAGCATCATCGCTCATCTCTACATTGCGCTGCATCAGATAGGCAAACACCCTGGCCATGCCGCAGTTTGCCACAAAATCGGGGATTACGGCCACATGGTTGTCAGCATATTCCATAATCTGCCCGAAAAAGATCTCTTTATCTGCAAAGGGCACATTTGCCCCGCAGGCAATGACTTCAAGTCCATGGCTGATCATGCTGTCAAGTTCGGCCTGTTGTACAAGCCTGGAGGCCGCAGCAGGAACAAATATTTCTGCATCAAGCGACCAAATGCGCCGGTTTGCTTCCTCAAATGAAATCAGGTCTTCGGACACCAGCATATTGCCCTGACGTTCGTTAAAAAGCTGCTCGATTTCTCTGAAGCTGAATCCGTTCTCGCTGATCAATCCGCCGGCCCGGTCAATAATGCCTACAATCTGAACGCCGTGCTGTGCCAGGTAATATCCTGCGGCAGCAGCAACATTTCCCCAGCCCTGAATAATTGCACGTTTTCCATTCAGTTCGCCACCCCAGAGCGCGTAAAAATGCCTGATCGACTCTGCAACACCGTAGCCGGTAATCATGTCTGCTACCTTGTACTTACGTTTGATATCGGGAGTGTAATTCAGATCTTCAAGTACCTTTGAGACGCCGTAACGCAATTGACCGATCTGATGAATGCGTTCGTTTTCACGCGCCTGGTAGTGCCCAGTGATCACGCCTTCCTGCGGATGCCACAGCCCATAATTCTCCGTAATCGGAATGACCTCATGAATCTCATCAATATTCAGGTCGCCCCCGGTACCATAATAGTTTTTTAGCAGGGGCATGACAGCTTTGTACCAGCGCTCGAGCACCTCCTTTTTACGGGGATCTGAAGGATCGAAATTGATGCCTGACTTAGCGCCGCCAATAGGGGGGCCTGATACCGTGAATTTCACTTCCATGGTCTTTGCGAGCGACTCCACCTCTCGTTTGTCAAGTCCTTTACGCATGCGCGTTCCGCCGCCTGCTGCACCACCGCGCAGCGAATTAATTACAACCCAGCCTTCGGCCTCAGTCTCGGTATCTTTCCATTCGAAGACAATTTCAGGACGCCGGGTCTCGAATTTTTCTAAAAGTTCTTTCATGAATTTCTGGTTAGTGGCGCAAAGATAAAACAAAAAGCCTCCACGAAATACATCGTGGAGGCTCTGTTGTCTTTATAAACGAGACTAAACTCTTTTCGATTTGATACGGGCAGCTTTACCGGTCAATGCACGCAGGTAGAACAATTTAGCTCTGCGAACTTTACCGTAGCTGTTTACTTCAACTTTCTCGATGTTAGGCGAGTTGAAAGGGAAGATACGCTCAACACCTACACCATTGCTCATTTTACGAACAGTAAAAGTTTCGTTGGCACCGGCGCTGTTGCGTTGAATCACAACACCCTGGTAAATCTGAACACGTTCCTTGTTACCCTCGCGAATCTTATAGTGAACACTCACTGTATCTCCTGACTTGAACGCAGGAAACTCTTTCTGGGCGATGGCCTGCTCTTCAACAAATTTTACTAAATCCATGATTTTAAGCTATTAAACTGAATTTCTTTTTCCTGAAATTCGGACTGCAATATTAGGGATAATTTTCGATAATTAAAAACAGTTTTTATTTTTTTCAACATTCTGCACGAAATCAACATTCGGGCAGTTAAAGCGCTGATTACTTTAACAGATCAGGTCGTCTTTGCCGGGTACGCTCTATTGCCTGTTCGTGCCTCCACTCGTCTATTTTTGCCTGGTGCCCGCTCAGCAGAATATCAGGCACTTTGTGCCCGTTCCAGTCGGCCGGACGCGTATAAACAGGGGCATCAAGCAAGTCATCCTGAAAGCTGTCGCTCAGGGCTGATGTCTCATCAGACAATACGCCGGGAATCAACCGGACAACAGCGTCTACAACAATTGCAGCAGGCAATTCTCCTCCGGATAAAACATAATCGCCCACAGACAATTCGCGTGTCACAAACAGGTCCCTGATACGCTGGTCAATGCCTTTGTAATGACCGCAAAGAATGATCAGGTTTTTTTTGATAGACAGCTCGTTGGCTATGCCCTGATTCAGCGTTACGCCGTCGGGAGTCATGAAGATCACCTCATCGTATGAACGCTCTGCTTTCAGGGCTTCAATGCACCTTGCAAACGGTTCTATTGTCATTACCATTCCGCTGCCTCCTCCATATGGATAATCATCAACGCTTTTCTGCTTCTGCTGTGAATAGTCGCGCAGGTTATGCACAACGATTTCTGCCAGCCCCTTTTTCTGGGCACGCTGGAGAATGGAATGAGCAAACGGACTTTCCAGCAAAGCCGGCAGCACAGTTATAATATCAACACGCATAATAGCTTGTTTAACGGTTCGTAATCAGGCTTCAAGATAAACATCGAGCAAACCCTCCGGCAGGTCGGTCTCAACCGTTTCGGCTTCCTGATCTATGTTTACAATAAAGTCCTCGTTCAATGGAAAAAGCACTTCCTTCTCCTTGAAGATCAGGGCAGCAACAAACTGCTGCGGATAAACATGAACTTCCGAAATCTGACCCAAAGGTCCAAGCTGTTTGTCGGTAACGACAAAACCCTTCAGATCTGTAAAGCTAAAATCATCCTGGCCGGCAACCGGTTTCTGATCTAATGGAAGATACAGTTTCTTTTTTACGAGCGGCTGTGCTTTATCTATATGATCTACATCATCAAGCATGAGGTAGCCCGTACTGTTTGACTGGATCTTCAGGCTTCCTACAAAGTAGGGAACAAGCTTTCCGGCCATATCAACAAAAAAAACATCCGGATCCAGTTGTTCGTACCGGTCTGTTTCAAAAAAGACCTGAAGTTCACCTTTCAGACCCCGGGTTTTGGTTATATAACCTACGTAAAATGCTTCTTCGTGTTTCATGTAATGCGTTCAGAACTGATCGGGTGCAAACAAAAATAGCGAAGCGCCAAAAGCTGCTTCGCTATTTTCTGAGATACATGGGTAATTATCCTGCGTTCTCTTCAGTTGTATCTTCAGCTGCAGGAGCTTCGCCTTCAACAGGTGCCTCTTCTTCAGCTGCAGGTTCTTCAACCGGTGCGTTTTTAGCAGCAACGGCAGCAGCTTTAGCTTCTTTTTTCTTGGCTTCAGCAGCAAGAGCCGCTTTGCGCGCTTCAGCTTTAGCATTTCCAAGTTCGTCAGCTTTACCGCTGATCTTGCTTGCTTTTGCGTCAAGCCATGTCTGGAATTTCTCTTCTGCCTGCTCTGCAGTCAGCGCTCCTTTTTTAACACCGCCTTCAAGGTGTTTTTTGTAAAGGATACCTTTGTAAGAAAGGATCGCTCTTACGGTATCTGTAGGTTGTGCACCTTTGTTGGCCCACTCCAGTGCTTTTTCGAAATCGATATCGATAGTTGCAGGGTTGGTGTTCGGGTTGTAAGAACCCAGGCGTTCGATAAATTTACCATCGCGGGGAGCACGTGCGTCCGCTACTACTACATGGTAAAAAGGCTTTCCTTTTTTACCGAACCGTTGCAATCTGATTTTAGTTGCCATTCTTTACTGTGATTTATGTATTCAACATAGTTCCCGGAGCTTCGTGCTGCGGGCCGCAAAGATAAGTAAATTACTGAAAATTAAAAACATCTGTTATTAATTTGATTTCTGGATATTTGGGTATTCAGACTTTATTTCCCTACCTGATATACATAACCTTTTATGAAAAGAATAGTAATTGACATGGACGAGGTCATTGCAGACGCAATCGGCAAGTTTGTTCATCTTTATAACCGTGATTATGGCGTTCCGCTTGATCTGATCATTGATCCCGGAAACGAAATATTTCACCATGTTCCGGAAGAAGTAAACGAAAAATGGTTTGATTACATCAATGAGCCGGGATTTTTCCGCGACCTGGCCGTCATTCCCGGTAGTCAGGAAGTCATCAGAGCCTTACAGGAGAAATATGAAGTCTATATTGTTTCTGCCGCCATGGAATTCAGAAATTCGCTCGTCGACAAGTATGACTGGCTGGCAGAACATTTTCCTTTCATTAGCTGGCAGAACATCATTTTTTGTGGCAATAAGATCGTGAATGCAGACATCATGATTGATGACCGGATTAAAAATTTCAGCGAATTTCCCGGCCGGACACTGCTGTTCAGCTCGCCCCATAACATGCTGCTTACAGGCTATGAACGTGTGGGCACCTGGCAGGAGGTAGGCGATCTGCTTCTGTAACATTTAGCCGGTACCGGCATCAAAATTTAAAAACAACTTAACTATGTTAGTAACAACCACACCCACCATTGAAGGACACAAAGTTGTAAGATATATCGGATTGGTTACCGGCGAGACCATTATCGGTGCCAACCTGTTCCGGGACCTTTTCGCAAACATCCGCGACATCGTAGGTGGCCGTTCAGGATCTTATGAACAGGTTTTGCGCGAGGCAAAAGACACCGCCCTGAACGAGCTGCAGCAATATGCGCTGGCACTTGGCGCCAACGCTGTAATCGGTGTCGATCTGGATTATGAAACTGTTGGTAACGGCGGCAGTATGCTTATGGTAACTGCCAGCGGTACAGCCGTTGTTATTGAGCAGCTCCCGGGCTAAAGCGAAAGAATATCGACCAGTTTCATCCAGTTTGGTGTTACGGTCTCTGCATCAATATGTTTGATGGCTTGCGAAAACGGTGTATAGGTGATGTTCTGGTTTACCAGGCCCACCATTACACCGCTTTTGCTGCTTAATAAACCCTCTACCGCAGCCACACCAAGGCGACTGGCCAATACGCGGTCCATGCAACTCGGTTTTCCGCCGCGCTGAATGTGTCCGAGAACGGAAACGCGGATGTCATAATTGGGAAACTTCTGTTTTAAGGTTTCCCCGATCTGGAATGATCCGCCGGATCGGTCACCCTCGGCAACGACAATGATCTTTGACGATTTGTCTTTTCGCCCGCGCTCCAGGCGGTCAATCAGGTCATTAACCGTCATTTTTGCTTCAGGGATCATGATAGACTCCGCACCCACGCCAATACCGCTCCGCAGGGCGATCAATCCCGAGTCACGCCCCATCACTTCAACAATAAAAAGCCTGTTGTGCGATTCCGCTGTATCCCGGATGCGGTCTACCGCATCAACAACGGTATTCAGCGCAGAATCATACCCGATAGTGAAGTCTGTGCCGGCAAGGTCGTTATCAATAGTTCCCGGGAGGCCTACTACAGGAATGTCAAACTCCTGCGAAAATACATTGGCTCCGGTAAAGGTCCCATCTCCGCCAATCACCACCAGCGCGTCAATGCGTTTTGCTTTAAGGTTTTTGTAGGCCAGTTCACGGCCCTCTTTTGTCATAAAGCCCTCGCTGCGCGCGGTTTTCAGAATTGTTCCGCCACGCTGAATAATGTTGGCAACAGACTTTCGGTCCAGGTGCATGAACTCACTGTTGATAAGTCCGTCATACCCCCTGATAACCCCTGTGGTATATAAATTATAGTAATAACTGGCCCTTACAACCGCACGGATGGCGGCATTCATACCAGGCGAATCACCGCCCGAAGTCAGGATGCCAATATTTTTTATCTTAACAGCTTTGATAGATTCCATAACGTCTCATTTTTTCAGCAAGACGCGAATTTAACAAGAATCCGCTAAGCACCTACTGCCCGGCCTTAAATTTATCCACACCCGACTGCAGGTAAGCCGCATATTCGGCAACATCGAATATCGCACCCTGGGGCTGGACCATGGCATTCAGGTTGTGATCTGCAAGAACATAAAATGGCTGTGAGTTAGAGTTGTATCGTGTGGCTTGGAAGTCACTGTTCCAGTAACCAAGATCGTCAGTCTTCCGGCGCAGCACCTCTGAATAATGAATTTTATCTGCCGGCATCTTTACCTTACGTTCGTCTACATAGAGCTGAATCAGAACATATTCCTTCCTGATGATGTCGCCTACTTTGTTGTCTACCCAGATATTGTCTTCCATTCTGCGACAATTTACACAGGCCCAGCCTGTAAAATCGATCAGAATCGGTTTATTGACAAGCTTTGCATAAGCTACACCTTCATCCAGGTCAAAAAAAGCATTGAAATTAAGGGGCGGATGAAGGTCACTATCGCTGTACTTAACCTTCGCAGGAAAACTCTTATCAGCGGAAGCAGCAGCCGTGGCATTGCTTAAAATAAAATCCTGTGTGTTGAACGGGGGGGCCAGACCGCTTAGTACCTTTAACGGTGCACCCCATAGCCCGGGCACCATGTACAAGGCAAACGCCAGTGATGCCATGGCAAAAAACAGCCGCGGTACGGAAACGAACGGCACATCACTATCATGAGAAAATTTGATCTTACCCAGGATGTAAAAGCCCATTAACGTGAAAATTACAATCCACAACACCAGAAAAATCTCGCGATCAAACCAGTTCCAGTGCCATACAAGATCAGCAGCCGATAAAAATTTAAGCGCCAGGGCCAGCTCCAGAAAACCGAGACAAACCTTAACGCTGTTCAGCCAGCCACCCGATTTTGGCATTGAACTCAGGAAACCGGGAAAGATCGCCGAAAGGGTAAAAGGCAAAGCCAGGGCAAGGGCGAAGCCGAACATGCCAACTGCAGGCCCAAGTAATGCGCCCTTTGAACTCGCCTCAACAAGCAGGGTGCCGATGATCGGGCCGGTACACGAAAATGAAACCAGCGCAAGCGAAGCCGCCATGAAAAAAATGCCCCCAAGCCCCTTGCTGGTATCTGCTTTTGCGTCTACGCGGTTAACAAACCTGCTCGGCAGCGTAATTTCAAATGCACCAAAGAAAGAAATAGCAAAAACGACAAGTAACAGGAAGAAGAGAAAGTTGAAGGTACCGCTGCTGCTCAGCGCGTTAAGTTTGGCAGAGCCAAAAATAACCGTAATTAATAGCCCGAGGGCGACGTAGATCACAATGATAGAAAGACCGTAGATCATGGCCTGGCCTATTCCTTTTCCCCGGCTGCCGGCACGTTTTGTAAAGTAACTCACTGTTAACGGCACCATGGGAAAAATGCAGGGCATAAGAAATGCCGCGAAACCACCGATTAGTCCGGCAATGAAAGTCTGCCAAAGTGTTTTCTGATCAGAGCTGGCATTGACAGCTGTTACAGCCGTGGCCGGAGCCGCAGTTTTGACAACGGTATCTTTGGCTACGGTATCCTTTGTTAGGTTATTGGCCGCACTGTCTTCTGCAGATCCAATTTCTGTAAAGTTTATGTCATCGGCAGATACGGTTGTATCAGTCTGCAGGACAGCTTTACTTTCTAAAGCCGAAAAAACAAGTAAAAACGAAGCCATCAGGCTTAAAACCAAAAGTTTTTTCATGAATTTAAAATGTGGAGACGAAATTAAGAGTTATTTTTTAATTTTCGTTAAAAGCAATCCCGGCCAGTCGTTTTGTGACTTCGCATCAACCAATACATCCCTTAAAAAAAAAGCAGCCTTCTGGCTGCTTTAGAAAACTTACTTTACCGGTACACTGAAGCTTACCTGGTCTGGCGGCAGACATTTTTCGTCGTTGCAGGCCATAAATTCAACGGTTCCTTTAACGGTTGTGGTCCCCTTATTCAGTTTCACCTTTTGCTGGAAGATCACCTGCTTCTCAAAATAGGGCACGTTCATTTTAAACGTCTCCTCATACTTAACAATCGGTTTTGGTTCTGTTGCAGCGCCAAGGGCAGTATAGTCTTTTGAAGGACTCAGTTTAACAGACGTTTTGATGGGACCGCCTGGTTTAACGTTCAGCGAGTAAATATGCCAGCCTTCGTCAACACTGGCTTTTAAAAAAATGATGGCTTCTTTACTGTTGATTTTTTTTGCCGCATAACTCCAGGTCACCGGGCGCTCGATCTGCGCAAAAACAGAAGCAGTTGCAAACAAAACGAACGCAAAAATTAAACTTAGTTTTTTCATGAATGTGTTGTTAAAAATATTATTTCTTTAAATCCAAAAACGACTTCTTTACCCGAGGTCAGCACTTTCAGTCTGCCTTCCTCATTTACACCTAAGATGATGCCTGCAAAGTCCTCGCCATTTTGTCGGTACTGCCGCTCGCTGCCAAGACCAAGCAGCCTGCTTTCATAAGCTACATGCAGGCCCTCGTAATCGGCTGAGCGAAGCTGCAGATATCTCTTTTCAATAAACGAACAAAGGTGGCCCAAAAGATGCAGCAAATCAACATCCTTGTGTAAAATGTTTTTTAATGAAACAGGTCTGTTGCTCAGCGATTCAGGGAAAATTTCCTGATTAATATTTAAGCCTATTCCGATCACAGATGCCCTGATCGCCATTCCTGAGAGTGTATTCTCGATTAACATGCCTCCCAGCTTCTGCTCACCGGCATAAATATCGTTTGGCCACTTGATCTTAACTTGCCCGGGAATCCAGCTTTCAAGCGTGTCTGATACGGCCAGGCTGATGGCCATATTGAGGTAAAACTGCTGCGCAGGATGTAGGAAGGAGGGCTTAAGATACAGACTAAAAGTCAGGTTCTTTCCCGGCTCCGCGTGCCAGACAGCCTCCTGTTGTCCGCGCCCGGCAAACTGCCGTTCTGCCATAATTACAGTGCCTTCGGGCAATGGCTCGGAATTTGACAATCTAGCTTTCAGAAAGTTGCTTGTAGAATCAACCTCTTTGAGGTTGACGCGATTTTGACCAACAAATAATGTGGGAAAAATGTTAATTTGCAAGTGTTGATTTTTATTTTCAAAACTAGAATATTTTAATGGTAAAAAAGAAGATTGGAAACCTCTCTGCCTACCTCTCTGAACTCGCAGTTCATGGTATCCAGGAGAAAAAAGGAAACGATATAGTGCGGCTCGATTTAAGAAATATTTTCAGCTCCGTTTCAGATTATTTTGTCATTGCCAGCGCAGATTCCTCAACGCAGGTTAAAGCTATTGCAGACAGTGTAGAGCACGAAATATACAAACAGGTACAAACCGATCCATGGCGCAAAGAAGGCTTTGAAAATGCCGACTGGATCATTCTCGATTACATCGACATCGTTGTACACATTTTTAAAACGGAAAAAAGACAATTTTATGGGATTGAAGAGTTATGGGGAGATGCAGAGAGCACTTCTTTCCAAAGTGCTTAACCCGAAACAGACATTCAGATGGAAGACAAAGAAAACACAAATAAGAAACCACGTCCTGTAAAACGCACCCCTAACTTTCCTAAAAAACCGCAGAAAGGCTCAAAATTCAATATTTTTTGGGTGTATGCCGCCATTATTGTCGGGTTGATTCTTCTGCAGTGGGTGTTTGGTAGTGAGAATAGCAAAAGGATCACCTATCCGGTTTTTGAAAGCAAAATGCTCTTAACCGGCGACGTGGAAAAACTGATCGCATATAAGTCTGAAGACCTTGTCCGTGTTGATGTTTTTATCAAAAAAGACAGCCTTAAAAAACAGACATACGCGCCTTACAAAAGCTCCGGGACTTTAAGTAATAACAATGGTCCTATTGTTCACTTCAACGCGGGAACAATGGACGGGCTTGACAAACAGCTCGCCGAATCTCAGAAAGATTTGCCTGAGAACCAGCGCATCCTTGCTGAAAAAGACACACGCCAGAGCATGTTTGGAAGCTGGTTCTTCCAGATTGTTTTCCCTATCCTGCTCTTCATCGGTTTCTGGATCTTCATTATGCGTCGCATGGGCGGAGGTGCAGGCGGTGGCGGTGGCCAGATTTTTAATATAGGAAAATCGAAAGCAACCCTTTTTGATAAGGAAAGTCAGGTTTCGGTTACCTTCAACGATGTTGCCGGTCTTGAAGAAGCCAAGCAGGAAGTGATGGAAATCGTTGATTTCCTGAAAAACCCAAAAAAGTACACGAACCTTGGTGGTAAAATTCCAAAAGGAGCGTTATTGGTCGGCTCACCCGGTACAGGTAAAACCCTGCTTGCGAAAGCTGTAGCCGGAGAAGCACAGGTTCCATTCTTCTCCCTCTCGGGTTCAGACTTTGTTGAAATGTTTGTTGGTGTAGGTGCATCACGTGTTCGCGACCTTTTCAAACAAGCAAAAGACAAGGCGCCATGTATCATCTTTATTGATGAGGTTGATGCGATTGGTCGCGCCAGAGGCAAAAACAGTGTGATGGGCGGTAATGACGAACGAGAAAATACGCTGAACCAGTTATTGGTAGAAATGGACGGTTTTGGTACCGACTCAGGAATTATCATTCTGGCTGCAACAAACAGACCTGACGTGCTAGATTCAGCACTTCTGCGTCCGGGCCGCTTTGACCGCCAGATCTCTATTGACAAACCAGACCTGGTTGGCCGCGAGCAGATTTTCAAAGTGCACCTGAAGCCGATCAAGATCGCAGCCGGTGTGGATGCTAAAAAACTTTCAGCCCAAACCCCGGGATTTGCCGGCGCTGAAATTGCCAACGTATGTAACGAGGCCGCGCTGATTGCCGCCAGACGCAATAAGGCAGAAGTCGATATGCAGGATTTTCAGGATGCCATTGACCGTGTTATCGGCGGTCTTGAAAAGAAAAACAAAATCATTTCTCCTGAAGAGAAAAAAATCGTGGCTTACCACGAAGCAGGTCACGCAATTGCAGGCTGGTTCCTCGAACATGCAGACCCGCTCGTTAAAGTGTCTATCGTACCAAGAGGCGTAGCCGCCCTGGGTTATGCCCAATATCTGCCGAAAGAGCAGTTCTTATATACTACCGAGCAGCTTATAGACGGCATGTGTATGACAATGGGCGGCCGCGTGGCAGAAGACATTACCTTTGGTAAAATCTCTACCGGTGCACAAAACGACCTCGAGCGTATTACAAAACTGTCTTATGCCATGGTAACTATCTATGGTATGAACTCGAACGTAGGTAACGTATCATTCCACGACCCTCAGAACGAATATAACTTTAACAAGCCTTATTCTGAGAAAACTGCTGAAATGATTGATGAAGAGGTACGTACACTGATTGGTAACGTTTACAGAAAAACCAAAGAACTGCTGACAGAGAAACGTGAAGGATTGGAAAAACTGGCGCAGAAACTTCTGGAAAAAGAGATCTTGTTCCAGGCTGACCTGGAAGAGATACTCGGTAAGAGACCTTTCGAGACGCGCACTACATATGATGAATTTGTGAACGGAACAGGCGACCAGAAACCTGCAGCCGAGGGTCTTATTCATGAGTCTGTAGGTGGCCAGAATTTAAACAACCCGACAGAACCACAGGAAGACCCGCTGAAAGGCGAATAAACAATCCTGAAATCCAGATACCAGTCATCCAAAATAACGCGTTATTTTGGATGACTTTTTTTAATACAGATGGAGAATATCACCACCAAAGAATTCATGTTAAAGAAGATAAGGAAAGCACTGCTTGAGCGGCGCGATAATCCCTATCCAAACCTGGAAGAAGGTAACCTGTACCTGCCGAATGAGGATCCGCTGGAGATTCTCTTTGCCGAGCAGCTTACTGCCGTTTCAGGAAACTTTATATTCTGCGAAAACGGGATAGACTTTATTGAGAATATTCTGAGCCTGGCCGACCGGTTCAGATGGCGGAAAATTTATTGCTGGGAGCCTGCCCTGCAGGAAGCACTCAGGCATTACGAATTTCCGTTTTACCAGACAGATAAAGACTTTGAACAGGCGGAAGTAGGTATCACGTTATGTGAAGCACTGATTGCACGAAACGGTAGTGTGTTACTTAGTAATGCCAATGCCGCCGGACGCAGGTTAAGCATATTTCCCCATAACCATATTGTAGTTGCCCACAGCAGCCAGGTTGTCCTTGATCTGAAAGATGGCTTCAAACTACTTAAGGAAAAATACGGCGCTGAACTCCCTTCCATGATCAGTACAGTGACGGGTCCGAGCCGTACAGCCGACATTGAAAAGACGCTGGTTTTGGGTGCCCATGGCCCCAAAGAACTATTCGTATTTCTGGTAGACGATCTGTACTAAAATTTTATTCTTTGATTCTCCTGAATTAAAAAGTATATTTATACTTAATACCATTTTGGTATAGGGTATAAGCATGGAAAAATCACGCAGAGCGGTTATTAGTGGAACGGGGAGCTACATTCCTGAACAGGTTATTTCAGGTCAGCATTTTATGAATGCCTCCTTTTTTGAAAACGGCAGCAGGATTGAAAAGGAGAACGCCGAAATCATTCAAAAGTTTTCTGATATCACAGATATTGTTGAGCGCCGGTATGTGCAGGATAACCAGCTTAACAGCGATATTGCGGTAACCGCAGCGCAGGCCGCCATCGATGACGCAGGAATCGATCCTGAAAGCCTTGATTATATCATTTTTGCGCACAACTTTGGCGACATGAAACCGGGCGGTAACCGCATCGACCAGCTGCCCGCCCTTGCAGCAAAAGTGAAAGACGCACTTGGTATAAAGAATCCTGATTGTATAGGCTATGATATTCTTTTCGGCTGTCCGGGCTGGGTACAGGGTGCTATTCAGGCCAGGTATTATATTGAATCTGGTGATGCCGACCGCGTGCTGGTAATCGGTTCGGAAACCCTTTCGCGCGTTGTTGATCCGCATGATCGCGACAGCATGATTTTTTCTGACGGGGCCGGCGCGGTCATCTTTCAGGCGGTCGAAGACAGCAAGGCCGGCATACTCGCACACCGGGCACAGACCTACGCCGTTGATTATGCCTCGCTTTTAACAATGGGTAAGAGCTGCTGCCCTATTGATCCGAATGATAATTATTATATGAAAATGAATGGCCGCAAATTATATGAATTTGCGGTAACAACTGTTCCCGGGGTGGTAAAACAGGCTTTGGATAAAGCCGGCTTACACATAACCGATATCAAGATGGTTTTGATCCATCAGGCTAATGGAAAAATGGATCATGCGATCATGAAAAGGCTTTTCAGGCTTTACGGCCTGGACAGCATGCCCGAAAACCTGACCCCGATGACCATTTCCTGGCTGGGCAACAGCTCGGTAGCAACGATCCCCACTTTGTTAGATCTTGTCAGGCACGGTCGTGTCGATAATTATCAGATCTCTGAGGGCGATGTTGTTGTCTTTGCGTCTGTAGGTGCCGGTATGCATATCAACGCATTTGTACACCGTTTTTAGGTTCATCTCAACGCACCAGGCGCTTCAGGCCGCTTTTGGCTTCGCCTTCTATGCTGCTTTCGTACTCATGGTTTTTTAGCGCGATGCAACTCTCATAGGCTTCTTTTGCCTTCTGTTTGTCGCCGGCGTTTTCGAAGATCTTTCCGAGCCTTAAAGCGGCGTTCGCAGCGAAATAGGCCGGCAGATTCCTGCCTGTCTGCAGTGCAGTACGGTAATGCTCGATAGCGGCCTGATCCTTTCCCGTATCTTCTGCAATCCGGCCAAGCCGGTAGGCAAATTCTGTGCGGTCTTTGGAAGTTCCGAAATCAGCAGCGGATTTTTGTTGCAGGAGCTGCGCGGCTCGATTGGTAAAACCACCATCAGACAGCAGCCTGGCCTGTAACAGCACGCGGTCAGGAGTTGGACCGCCTGCTTCATTTTGTGCTTGTTTGTCTTTGTCAATATAAGTAAAGCCCTGACTTTTCGCCTTTCCGGCAAAGCCGGAGTAAACCTTCGGCTGATTTCTGATCAGCGCAATCCATCCCAGTCTCAGGTTCGCATCCTTGATGTAATTGACTCCTTTATTGGTCGTCAGAAACCGCTCGAACGCGTTCTCTGCACTTAAATCCAACTTATTTAATAAAGCAACGCCTTCGAGATAATCAAGATAGGGAAAGGGTTCGTAGGCGCCGCCGCGGGGCCGCTCTTTCAAAAATGTAATAGCCTTATCGCTATGGCCGGTTTTTATGGCTACGTATGCCTGGAGGTACGCGCGCAACAAACTGCTGTCAGCTATCTGGGCAGTATATTTTATGGTTTTGGCATACGCCGCCGGATCCCGGACAACATCTGCAAGGACATACGTATAATAAAAAGCAGTTTCCTCATAAAAGGCCTCATAAGGAGTTTTAGAAACGGTTGAGGCTAGCCTTTCCATCATGTCTATCCCCCGACGGGTATTTCCTTTTATGCCGACCACGGAAAGCGCACTTTTTAAAGTGCCATCGGGCATGCTGCCAAGCACGGCATCAATCAGGCCGAGGCCTTTGTTGTTAAGCGGAAAATCGGGGAACTTCTTTTTGTTCTCCCGAAGCAGCGCATTTGCCTTCCTGATTTCCATAGCGGCGTTAAAATACTCCCCAAAGCGGCCCCTGATGAGCGCCCATTGCAGATTGATTTCAGCCTGGGCAAAAAGGTAATACGGAGAGCTGCTGTCTGCGTCTTCAAGGCGGTCCAGGCGCCGTGATTTATTGCCCTTCAAAACATCAAAATCTTTTTTACTATCTGAGCTCAGCAGGTCAAAATAATCGATATAATTCTCCAGCAGCGGAATCATGTCATTCCCCGGCCTGAGCTTACGCTCCGTATTCAGATAGGCGCGCGCGTTGGCAAGTTTCAGATCAAATACGCTCCGGTAGGCCTTAAGGCAATTGGCATTAAAATCGAATGCGGCCCGAACGGGAAGGGTGGAGAGGCAAACAAGTGCCGGCAGAAGAATGCTGCGGCATATGAGTTTTAGCATGTACGTGGCTTGGATTATTATCTAAATGTAATCAAACGCAAAAACAGGTACGATGTTTTGCAGCGCAAAAAAAAGGCCCGGCAAATTTGCCGGGCCAGTTGTATGCTGATGCTGAAGCCTACGCTTCTGCTACTTCATGAGTAAGCGCCTCATCTACAAGAATGCGACCGCAATGCTCGCAAACGATGATTTTCTTACGCTGGCGGATGTCCAGCTGACGCTGAGGTGGAATCTGGTTAAAACAACCTGAACATGAATCACGGTCAATGGTTACAACTGCAAGCCCGTTGTTTGCGTTTCTGCGCAGACGGGTATAAGCTGTAAGCAACCGTTCTTCGATCTGCGTTTCTGCCTGCTCGCCTTTTTTAATCAATTCCTGCTCTTCGATCTCCGTTTCACCAGTAATCACGTCAAGTTCTGATTTTTTTACTTCCAGATCTTTTCTGCGACCTTCCAGTTCTGCCAGCGCAGCTTCATAGATCTCGGTCTTTGAATTAATCTCAAAGCCATGTTCTTTGATCTTTTTCTCAGATACCTGGATGTCCAGACCCTGAATTTCGATTTCTTTTGTCAAGGCATCGTATTCGCGGTTGTTCTTTACTTCCTTAAGCTGGGTATCGTACTTTTTGATTAGGTTCTGCGCTTCTTTGATGGTGTTTTTACGATTCACGATCGAATCTTCCAACTCATCAAGCTCAGATTTTATTTTTTGGATACGGGTTTCCAGGCCGGCAACATCGTCCTCCAGATCGGAAACTTCCATAGGAAGCTCGCCGCGAACCTGGCGTATCTTGTCAATTTTTGTGTGAATGTTTTGCAGTTCGTATAAAGCTTTAAGCTTCTGTTCTACGGTTTGTTCCATTAATATACTAATTATGGTGTGTATCTCCTCCGGTAAACGGATTGCAAAGTTAGCAAAAATTTCTGAATTTATCCCTGAAAAGGATGATGCTAATCTATTCAGTGTCAAAGCATCGCATGACAGGGATACCTCCCGGAAGACAACGTCAAAGAATCTGATTCAACCGCGCGAACATGATGCTAAAAATAGAAGACCGGATTGGTGCTTTGCTGCGTTTTTTCAACCCTTAATGTGTTGAACCGTTCGCTTAGCATCCCGACCAGCAGGTCTGATGTAAACTGTTCGCTCTCAAAGTGACCGATGTCGGCAATGAGTATTTTCCCGTCGGCGTCAAAAAATTCATGGTATTTGAAATCTGCAGTAACGAAAGCATCTGCGCCCGCTGCAATGGCTGCCTGAAGCAGGAAACTGCCCGATCCGCCGCATACCGCAACTTTTCTGATTGGCCGCTGCATGAATGCAGTATGTCTTACCATCCCGGTTTGCATGTTCCGCTTTAATATACTTAGGAAATCTGCGGGTTGCAGGGGTTCAGCTAACCAGCCCACCATACCGGAGCCGACCTGCGGATGCGTATTTTCAATCCTGAAGATGTCGTAAGCAACTTCCTCATAGGGATGGTGTTCGAGTAGCGCCAGGATCACTTTTCGCTCATCATGAGCACTAAACACAGTTTCAATACGTGTTTCCGGTTCATGTTGCAACCTGCCAGGTTCACCTGCAAAGGGTTTTGTGTCCGCGTTGCCTAAAAAGGTACCGACGCCGTCCTGATTGAAACTGCAGGAGCTATAGTTTCCGATGTTTCCGGCTCCAGCTTTGAAAAGCGCCTCGCGCAGCTGGGTGGCATGAGCCTGCGGACAGTAGGTTACCAGTTTTCGCAGCAGCCCTGCTTTCGGTTGCAGGACCATTGTACCTGAGAGACCCAGCCTGTCTGATATCCGCTTGTTTACACCGGTATGTACACTGTCGAGATTCGTGTGTATCGCGTAGACAGCCAGGTTATGGCGTATCGCTTTGATGATTACACGCTCTACATAGGTTTTACCTGTCAGACTCTTCAAACCCTTAAAAATGATCGGGTGATGAGAAACGATTACATTGCAGCCCGAGCTGATGGCCTCATCCAAAATGGCTTCTGTACAGTCAAGCGACACCAGTACACCGGTTATCTCCAATGCCGGATCGCCGGTAATCAGACCTGCATTATCATAACTTTCCTGGTAATCGCGCGGAGCGATCTGTTCTAAAAAACTGGTAAGCTCTGTTACTTTCACGCGTTTATTTTTATCTCATTTCGCTAAAGCGGATCATCTGGAGACTCTCAAATGCCATTTTCTGGTTGTATTCCATAGCGAGCTGCTTATGGTTGACCAGGTCAACGATCGAGCCAATAAAACACAGACCGATGGTAAACAGGTACAGAATACCCATTCCGATCTGGTTGATTATGAAGCGCTGCAGGCCTGGTACAATGAACAGACCGAGTAAGCAAAACAGCAGCATGTCTGACGGATTTTTTCTTTTTCCTGAATAGATCATCAAAAATGCGCGCATCTGCTGTTCATTCAGGCCCGTCGTAGCCTGCTGAAGATATGAATATTCCTCCGGTGTGATGCCCGGTAATGACATCAGAGGTGATTGATACATTTCCATTACTTTATAATTTTGCGTTAAACAATTCCCTTGAATTTCTCTTTCTTATCAGTGTAAAAATGCGATGCAGCAGGATAAGCAGTGCCGGCATTCCGAACCAGTGCATGCTGAAACTTTCAGCAAATTCCCCATGCATGAGCAGGGCAATTGAACGGCCGATCCCGCATCCCGGGCACCAGGATTCAAAACCCATATTTGCCAGCACACACACTGAATAATGATGCTGGTGCGGATCTGAGAAGAACAGGATTGTTAGGCCTGTAAGCCAGAAAATGAGTTCTGCGGTTCCGGTTCTGATCGCTTTCA
The DNA here is from genome assembly GCF_004138205.1 of Pedobacter sp. SYP-B3415. Lineage (GTDB taxonomy): Bacteria > Bacteroidota > Bacteroidia > Sphingobacteriales > Sphingobacteriaceae > Pedobacter. The sequence continues at coordinate 191,206 of NZ_RXNQ01000034.1, read as the reverse complement.
TTTACAATTTTTAGAGTATTCTATAGCAGGCTTTGTTACAGGGTACAATTATAAATATAAACGTTAAATTTGCAGCAGTGAACATCCGTGACTTACTAAACCGATACAAAGCCGATAGCCGCGTAACCTCGCTTGCCCAAAAGCTTAATTCCGGTAAAAATGCAAAAGTTCAACTGAAGGGTCTGGTGGGCTCGTCTGACGCAGTTGTAGCTCTGTCATCTTATTTTTTGCTGCATCAGCCTATTCTGTTTGTGCTTCCTGACCGGGAAGAGGCTGCGTATTTTCATTCTGACCTGGAAAATATTCTTGATAAGCCGGCTTTATTTTTCCCTTCATCTTACCGCAAGTCTTTTGATTTTACGCAGGTCGATACCGCCAATGTCCTGGCCAGGGCCGAGGTACTGAATGAACTGAATCACGAAGCTTCTCACGGCCGGCTGATCGTTTCTTACCCCGAGGCACTCGCTGAAAAGGTTATTGACCGGGAATCGCTGTCCAGCAACACCCTCGAAATTGCAACCGGCACCCGTCTGGGTATCGATTTTATCAATGAATTTTTGATGGAGTACGATTTTCAGCGAAGTGATTTTGTATACAGCCCGGGCCAGTTTTCGATTCGTGGTGGCATTGTAGATATTTTTTCTTTCTCTCACGAGCTGCCTTACCGCGTCGAGTTTTTCGGCGATGAAGTGGAAAGCATCCGCACCTTTGAGATTGAAAGCCAGCTGTCTGTAGATACGGTAAAATCGCTGACCATTGTACCTAATGTACAGTCAAAATTTCTGACAGAGAATAACATCAGCATCCTGGATTACATTGATCCTGCTACACAACTTTGGTTTAAGGATGTGGAGTTTGTGCTTGACATTGTTCGCGGCGGCTATAAAAAAGCGGTTGAGCTCTGGAAAGCGCTGCCGGCAAAAGACAAGGAGCAAAATCCGGAGTGGATCGATCCGAAATTTGCCTTTACAGATGACAAGATGCTTGCCGACCATTTCCAGGATTTTAATCTTGTTGAGTTTGGCAAACAGTTTTTCTACCGCACGGCAGATGTGATCAACTTCGAGATCAAGCCACAGCCGTCGTTTAACAAAGATTTCAACCTGCTCATCCATAATCTTAAGGAAAACGAAAAAGCAGAAATTGTAAATTTCATCTTTACCGATTCCGGAAAACAACAGGAACGCCTGTATGCGATCCTGGAAGATATAGACAAAACAGCAAAGTTTACCCCTATAAACAGTTCGCTGCGAGAGGGTTTCGTTGACCCGGCCATGAATGTAGCCTTTTATACCGACCACCAGATCTTTGACCGGTACTACAAGTACAAACAGAAACGGGGATACCAGAGAAGCCAGGCCATTACCCTCAAAGAACTGCGGGATTTGAAGCCCGGCGATTTCGTAACGCACATAGACCATGGTATTGGCAAATATGCAGGCCTGGAAAAAGTTGAGGTAAACGGTAAAACACAGGAAATGATTCGGCTGGTTTATGCCGACAATGATTTGCTTTATGTAAACATTAATTCGCTGAACCGCATTGCAAAATATAGTGGAAAAGAGGGAACAGCGCCTAAAATGAACAAGCTGGGCACCGATGCCTGGGATAAGCTCAAAAAAACCACTAAAAAAAAAGTTAAAGACATTGCGCGCGACCTGATCAAACTTTATGCAGTGCGCAAAGCAAAGGCAGGGACCGCTTTTTCTCCTGATACCTATCTTCAAACCGAGCTGGAAGCTTCTTTCATTTATGAGGATACACCCGACCAGTTACGTGCAACGCAGGACATAAAAAAAGATATGGAAGCCCCGCATCCTATGGACCGGCTGGTGTGCGGCGATGTAGGGTTCGGTAAGACCGAAGTGGCCATACGAGCCGCATTTAAAGCAATTGTTGATGGCAAACAGGCCGCGGTGCTTGTACCTACAACCATCCTGGCCTTGCAACACTACAAAACATTTTCAGAGCGCCTGAAAGACTTTCCGGTAAAGGTTGATTACATAAACCGTTTTAAAAGCAGCAGACAGATTAAAGAAACGCTTGCTGCCGTGGCCGAGGGTAAGGTTGATGTGGTAATTGGTACTCACCGACTGTTAAGCAAGGATGTCAAATTTAAAGATCTCGGCATCATGATCATCGATGAAGAGCAGAAGTTTGGTGTATCTGCAAAAGAAAAATTAAAAACGCTTCGCGTTAATGTAGATACACTGACCCTGACAGCAACACCGATTCCGCGCACGCTACATTTTTCGCTGATGGGTGCCCGCGATCTTTCTATCATCAATACCCCGCCGCCAAACAGACAGGCCGTGAATACAGAACTGCATGTTTTTAATGAAAAGCTGATCCAGGAAGCCGTACAATTTGAACTGGATCGGGATGGACAGGTCTTTTTCATACATAACCGGGTCAATGATCTGGCTCAGCTCGGTGGTTTGATTCAGAAACTTGTTCCCAGGGCCCGGATCGGGATTGCCCATGGCCAGCTGGACGGCGATGCACTTGAAGATGTGATGCTCGATTTTGTGCGCGGCGATAAGGACGTCCTGGTAGCTACAACCATTATAGAAGCAGGTCTTGATATCCCTAACGCAAATACGATCATCATTAACCAGGCACATCACTTCGGGCTCAGCGACCTGCACCAGATGCGCGGAAGGGTAGGCCGAAGCAATAAAAAAGCATTTTGTTACCTGCTTTCGCCGCCGCTTTCAACACTCACTTCTGAGGCACGCAAACGCCTGAGCGCCATTGAAGAATTTTCAGAACTGGGCAGCGGCTTCAATGTGGCCATGCGCGATCTTGATATCCGCGGCAGCGGGAACCTGCTCGGCGCCGAGCAAAGCGGTTTTATCGCCGAAATTGGGTTTGAGATGTATCACAAAATTCTTGACGAAGCAATCCAGGAACTGAAAGATGCCGAATTCAAAGATCTTTTCAAAGATGAACCCGAGCGCCCTTTTGTTTCATTTACGCAGATTGATACCGATCTCGAGTTGTATATACCCGACGCTTATATTACTAATATAACCGAACGTTATAACCTGTATACAGAGCTGTCCAGACTCGAAGACGAGAACGAGCTGATGCGTTTTGAAAAAGAGCTTGCCGACCGGTTTGGTCCGGTGCCACCGCAGGTTAAAACTATGCTAAGCGTTGTCAGGCTGCAGTGGCTGGGTAAAAAACTTGGCTTTGAAAAAATAAGCTTCAAAAAGAACGTCTTACGCGGCTACTTTTTGAATGATAAACAATCAAAGTATTTCGACTCGGCCACTTTCAGCAAGATTCTTTCTTTTGCCCAGAATCACCCGCGCATCTGCAATTTGAAAGAAGTAAAGAATACACTTCGCATTGCATTTGAAAATATAAACACTGTTGAAGATGCCATTGACACATTGTCTATGATTGATTGATCCGCACTAAAATCAAAATACCGTCAGTCAACTGACTGAATTTAGCTAAATTCAGTCAGTTGACTGACTCAATTAATGTTTTTTGTATCTTTGTGCATGATTGTTCGCAGGTTGCAGGAGGTTATTTTGAAACAAATAGGCAAAAACAAAGTCCTGTTGCTTTTCGGTACACGCAGAGTTGGTAAAACCATTCTCATTGAACAAATCGCGGCGCTGGCTAAAGTTCCCTATCTCTTGTTGAACGGCGAAGATCAAGAGGCTCAGGTTTTGCTAACAAATCGTTCGGCAGCAAATTATTCCCGGATTCTTGGACAAATCAGGCTGCTTATCGTCGATGAGGCTCAGGCCGTCCCAGAGATAGGCCAGGTCCTCAAGTTATTTATCGATTCGTTTAAAGACCTTACCATTATTGCTACAGGTTCCTCAGCCTTTGATCTGATGAACAAAGCGGGAGAGCCGCTTACGGGCAGGAACATGACTTTTCATCTTTATCCGATTGCGCAACTTGAATTAGCCGGCGAGAGCTTGCTGCGTACAGTGCAAAGCCTGGATGAACGCCTGATCTACGGCTCATATCCCGAATTATTTAACCTCAGCACTCTGGCCGAAAAAGAAAATTATCTGATTGAACTTGTCAGATCTTATCTGCTGAAGGATATCTTGATTTATGAACAGGTAAAAAACAGCTCGAAGTTATTTGACCTGCTCAGGTTGCTCGCTTTTCAGCTTGGTGCTGAGGTTTCTGCTGATGAGTTGTCGCGACAGCTCGGCTTAAGCAAAAACACCGTTGAGCGTTACCTTGATCTGCTGGCAAAGGTCTTTATTATTTACCGGGTGGGCGGCTTTAGTAATAACCTGCGAAAAGAAGTAACAAAATCATCCAAGTGGTACTTTTATGATAATGGAATCCGGAATGCGATTATAAACGATTTCAGACTACCTGCTGTCAGGAACGATATGGGTGCGCTCTGGGAAAATTATTGTTTTGCAGAGCGAATCAAGAAAAACAGCTACGAGCTTAAAAAAGCTGAAATATTTTTCTGGCGCACTTATGATCAGCAGGAGATCGACCTGATCGAAAAACAGAACGCTGTTCTGCTCGCTGCAGACTTCAAATGGGGCGATAAGCAGAAAAAGAAACCTGTGTTTTTTGCAAAAAATTACCCACAAGTTCCGTTTCTTGTTATCAATAAAGACAACTACCTAGAATTTATCCAGTAACATGTTCGACACGACTCTTCTGACTGACCTCGTCAGGATGCGAATGCCATTTGGCAAATATAAAGATACCCTCTTGTGCAACCTGCCCGAGTCATACCTCGTCTGGTTCAGCAGCAAAGGTTTCCCTCCGGGAAGGTTAGGCATGCTGCTGCAAACGATGTATGAGATAAAACTGAATGGCCTGGAATACCTTCTTACGCCATTAAAAGGGTCATCTCGTTAAATTGTACACCCATTTTCATCGCAGGATAGGCCATCTTTACTACCAAGACTTTGTAAGGCTGATTTGGGCTGCCGTGATTTCCAGTCAGCAAAACTTTGCCGGATGGCCACAGTAAAGGCGGCGACCGGCTGCGCGCCTGAGAGCCCATACTTGCGATCCATCACGAAATAAGGCACTCCCCGGATGCCCAGGCTTTGTGCTTCATAAACGTCGCGCTGCACATCGGCTGAAAACTGGTCGCTGTCAAGCATATTCCGTGTCGTGGCAGCATCAAGGCCGATCTTTTCTGCAATATGTACCAGTGTCTCGTGATCGGCTACATCCTGCTGTCCGTTAAAATGTGCCGCAAACAAGGTCTCTTCTGCAGCGTCCTGAAGTCCCTGCCTGGCGGCCAGGTGAATCAGTCGGTGCGCATCAAATGTATTGGCAGGAATATTCGTATCAAAATCGAGATCTAAACCTGCTGCGCTTCCCATTTCCCTTACCTGAGCCGTCATTTGCTTAGCTTGGGCGCGCGAGATACCTTTATTCTCGGCAAGGTAAGCATAGACGTCCTGTTTATCAGGATTATGGTAATCTGGATTTAGCTGAAAGCTTTTCCATTCCACTTCAAGCTCTGCAGCGAACGGAAGCGCTTGGAGCGCAGCTTCGAAATGGCGCTTTCCGATATAACAAAACGGACACATTACGTCCGACCATATTTCTACTTTCATCACTTTTTTTACCAAAGTTACCGGCTTGATCCCTGATGCGGGTAATCTCCCTGTCAGCTTTTGCCGGCTTCACCGGTTAAGAAATTATTCTTTTAAGTTATATTTGGAAAAATTATCAAACCAACATTATGAAGAAACTTATCTTAATTATGCTCTCGCTGATGATGACGGCAACGGCCTACGCACAATTTGAGGGTTCAAAACAGATCTTTACAAGTCCGAAGCTTGCAGAAGAAAAAGCCGGTCATAAGGTAGTGGCTATTGTGCCCTTCGTAGCGAAAATCACTTACCGGAAAATGCCTAAGAATTTTGACGCGGCTGCAAACAAAGAGCAGGAGCGTACCATGTCAAAAGCAATACAGTCAGGCATGTATACCTTTTTTCTTCGCCGGGCATCAGATTACACCGTAGAATTTCAGGACATTGAAAAAACGAATATTCTGCTCAAGAAAGCCGGAGTGCTCGACAAACTCGATGAAACGACAAAAGACGAACTTGCAAAAATACTTGGTGTGGATGCGGTTATTGGCGGAACCTTTGATACCGAGCAAACCAAAACTGAAGCCGGAGCTATTGCATCTGCGGTCTTATTTGGCGGTCTTGGTGGAAAAACCGGTTCAGGCACATTGACCCTGACGCTGAACGACGGAAAATCCGGTGACCTGTTGTGGCGCTTTTTTAAAACAATGGATGATAACATTATGGCATCTACAGACGATCTGATCGAACGCATGATGCGAAAGGTAACAAGGAATTTCCCTTATCATAAGTATTAACGACTGAAAAAAATACGAAGCGGCGGCCATTCATGAATGGCCGCCGCTTTTTTTTTTGCCTATATAGTCAGGATTGGAACGCCTGCCCCCTCTTACTGATACAGCTGATTAAAAAGCAGTTTGAAGGTACCATGCGTTTGCGCCCTGAACGTGATCTCTGGGCCGAAAGCAAGAAATTTTCCGCGGCCGTAGTTACTTTCGAACGCCGCGATGCTTCCATTCAGATAGGATTGTCCCCAGGCCCATCCGCTGCGCAGTGGTGTAGCAGATCCAAACCACATCAGGGGTTTAATGGTATAGGCAGTCTTAGCCGCCGTATCTCTTTTAAAAACCGGGCTGTCATCAAAATAAACATCGGTCTGCCTGTCCATACCGTATGTTGCATTTCCTGACAAATCAACAACTGCCTGCAGCACGCTTCCGGGAACATAGTATTTTTCGCCGGGAAGTTTACGTTCACGGCCGTCCACCAGCTCAGTTACGGCACTTTTAACTGGCAGGCCCAGATGGTAAGCAAGGTTTGTGCTGCTTCCAATGGTCACTATCTTACCGCCAGCCTCCGCAAAAGTTTTCAGCTGAGGAATCGACTTCTCTGCAGAGATTCGGCCGATGGTATGCCTGAATTCTTCCGGAACATCTGCTGGTTCCGGACCGGTTGCCCGGTTTGCCGGTTGCTGCAGCGAGGGAATTGCTCCGCCTACAAAAACGATCACATCAAATTTGCTATTCAGGTTACCCGCGTCAATATCCTGCGGATAGATAACTGTTGCCTTGTAATGGAACTGTTCCATCAGCCAGCGTACCCAACCCGAAGCCATAGAACCTCCGTATGTGTCCCAAAGCCCGATCCGGGCAGCTTTTATCTGTTTGGAACGTGCGGGAATCCTTGCAGGCGCCGTTGCCACATTAGCCTCCCGCAGTACCCCCTTGCCCGCCGCGGTTACGTTCACATAAAAGTTTCCTGCATCGTCACGCATCACCGCTGATCCTGCCTGAAGCAGATCGTTAACGGCGCGATAGGAGTCATTTTGCTTTGCGCTGAGCATTATGGTTTTGGCTTGCGCAGGCTTGTTTACCGGCGTAATCAGTTCACCGGCAGGCAATTTGACAAACGGGCCATTGAAGCCTTCCGGATAGCGGTCAAACTTCACGTTCATGAGGTAGGCAAGCGTCCATCCGGCGGCATCGTAGGGCGCAACGGGCGGGCCTCCAGGATATTTGAAATCATTTGGATGATCCTGCGGTTCAAACATGTCGAGCACATGCGGTCTGAAAGCCTGGTCTGTCTTGACAATAAAACTGCCTGCGGGATATTTTTTTCCGGCCACAACGAACGGGGCAGAAGCTTTTTGTACTTCGATCCCGGTGCGGATCAGCGCATTCAGGAATTTGATGGCGGTATTAAAATCGGGCTGATCTGCACTCAGCACATACCCACGCGCGTCGCGGTTGGATGGCGCGGTCATAACTGTGTCGTAGAACTTCTTATCCGGGCTGCGGGTCAGGAGGGCTGATCCGCCGGCGCCTGCTTTAATTGCAGTCTGGATAGCCTCGATTTTCTTTGGAGAAAACGACCAGTTATCGCGGCTTCCCCGTTCAATCGAATTCTTACCCATTCGATACATATTCATAAGTAGCTCATCGCGATACCGCTGTGCATACCCTAATACGGCATAATTCAGAGACACGGAGTAATCAATTGAATTGCGAAAAAACCATTTGCGCGGGCTGACCGGATTTGGCGAGTCGCTGTTTGGGAGCAGCCTCGACGGCACAAGCGGAATGTTTGAAGGCGTGGGGCTGCCGACTATTTCTGTTAGCAGTCCGATCATATTGTGAAAGTAGGTTGTCGTTCTCAGACCGCCATTGTACCAGGTAGAAAAGACGGATCCGTTACGTTGGGTGTAGCCTGGCTTAGCCTCGGCATTCATGCGGTTGTGCATGGCTGCGCCTACCGCATCCAGGCTGGTCAGCAGAACAGGATCAAATACATAGTTAAACGGGTCCCGGTAAGGCGGGCCGGCAACAACCGTTCCCGCCGGACCGGCCTGGTGATGGTTATACATGATCTGTGGCAGCCATTCTATAAACAACTGACGGCCAATATTCCTGGTTTCCTTCATGTTTAACATAAAGAAGTCGCGGTTATTGTCGTGGCCAACATATTTCTGGTACAAGCGGGGTACACCGGAAAGACTGCGTTTTTCAGGATCTGCCTGCCGCATATACCAGTTGCTGATAAGTTCTTGCCCATCGGGATTGGCATGGGTCATGAGCACAACTACATTATCCAGAATGGCCTTCGTTTCGGCATCTTCGCGGCTGCTCAATTGCCAGGCCGTCTGTATGAGCTGATGGATGCCTACCGTCTCATTTGCATGGAGGCCACCGTCAATCCATACAATCGCCTTGCCTGCCGCAGTCAGCCTCTTTGCCTCTTCTTCGTTTATCCTGGCACGGGCCAGTTCCTGGGATGTCTTTTTATAGCGGTCCAGGTTTTCCAGATTTTGGGGCGAAGTAATAATGAGCATGTATTGTTCACGCCCTTCCTCTGTTTTTCCTATCGAAACCAATTTTACACGGTTTGATGTCGCAGCAAGTTTTTTAAAGTACGCTTCGGTTTGCGTGTAATTGGCCAGCTGATAATCATCACCAATGTCAAAGCCGAAATGCGCTTTTGGGCTTGGTACCTGCGCGTGGACAGAATTGGCAAAACAGGTGATCGCAAATACAAAGGGAAGTAATTTCCGCAATTTCATAAATAACAGTTTAGGTACTGCCAAATATATATGGTTTGGGCATGCAGCAGGCGCTGTCTGAAATTTGTTACAACCCTGATATGTTATCTCGAAAGATTTTATTAAATTGCAGTATGCTGGACTTCATTGTAATCTTTTCTTTCTTATCTGGAATATTTTTGTTTTTCAGATCCTTGTACGACGTTTACCGCACACCGCTGCTTAACAAGCGGGATAAGACAAGTATGGCCTATCTGATCTGTATGCTTCCGGTTGCCGGATCATTCATCTTTTATTATTTCCTGTTCCGGATACGCCGCGGCCAGCCGGCTCGCCGAACGTTGAGCGTTCTTGATTGATACCGGAATTACCTACATTTGCTGCGATGTAGTTCTTTTCTTATTCGCATCAAACCGGTAGAGGTTTTACTTAGCTGTAGATTAATAGGGAATCGTGTGCAAATCACGAGCTGTCGCGCAACTGTAAGTAATACAACAAGTTTTTACCCATGTTGCCCACTGTTCGCCTCCGGCGGATGGGAAGGGCGGTAAAAATATTACAAGTCAGGAGACCTGCCTATACCGAATTGACTGTGCTTTCGCGATTTGAAGCAAGCTGTCAGGTCTGATCCTCTTCCTTTTCTTTTGAAAAGTAGCCCCGGTTCTATGAGGGGTAAGGACTTCCTGTGCCTTTTTTCGCTTAAGCAATGAATACGCTGAGAACTTTTAACCATGTTTTATTTAAATGTTAAAAGACAATGCGAACACACAACCTCGGCTATCCGCGAATAGGTAGCCATCGGGAACTTAAAAAAGTTTGCGAACAGTACTGGTCAGGAAAGGCCGGACACAAGGATGTTCTTCAGGTTGGAAGAGACATTCGCCAGGAAAACTGGATGCTTCAGAAAGAAGCCGGCATAGCGCTGATCCCTTCAAATGATTTTTCATGCTATGACCAGGTTTTGGACCATTCCTTTATGCTTGGCGCCATTCCACAACGTTACAATACCGTTTTGCTGAACAATGACAAGGCCGAAATTGATCTTTATTTTGCCATGGCCAGGGGTTATCAGAAAGACGGCCTTGACCTTGGTGCTATGGAAATGACAAAATGGTTCGATACAAACTACCATTACATCGTTCCTGAATTTACCAGAGACCAGCAGTTCAGCCTGTTTTCTACCAAGGTGATCGATGAGTTTTATGAAGCCCGGGAATTGGGGATCATCACCAAACCGGTACTGATCGGTCCGGTTTCTTACCTGCTGCTTGGTAAGGAGAAGGAACCCGGCTTTTCCAGGCTGGAGCTTCTGAAAAACCTGCTCCCGGTTTACGAGCAAGTGCTTTTCAGATTGATAGCCCTTGGAGCAGAATGGATACAATTTGATGAGCCATTTTTATGCACTGACCTGGATGCCGAAACATGCGAGGCGTTTGAATATGCATATGAACGGCTTCGGCGGGCGGCGCCTAAAGCCAGCATCATCCTGGCTACATATTTCGAATCGCTGGGAACAAATACCAGCCTGGCCTGTCGGCTGCCTGTTGAGGTGCTTCACATTGATCTGGTTCGCGCACCGGAGCAGCTGGAAGAAGTGATTGAGAATCTTCCGGCAGAGAAAATCCTGTCTATGGGCCTTGTTGACGGGAGAAACATTTGGAAGAATGAATATGACAAGTCGCTCCAACTGATAGATAAAGCAGTTAAGGCGCGCGGCAGCGAAAAAGTATGGATTGCGCCATCATGTTCCCTGCTGCATACGCCATGCGATCTGGATCATGAACCTGAAAATGGCAATCTCCCTTCAGATTTAAAGCCCTGGATGGCCTTTGCAAAACAGAAACTTTCAGAGGTAGCAGACCTTGCCATGTTATCCGGCGAAGCCGATAAAACGACTCTGACAAGGCTGGAAACAAACAGGCAGGCAGCTCAGACGCGTCTTAACTCTTCGTTTATTCACAAAACAGATGTGAAAGCGCGCGTTGCCAATATCACGGTGAATGCTGATAGCCGCAAAAGTCCCTTTGCTCAGCGCCGCCTTAAACAACAAGAACGGCTGAAACTGCCGCCATTCCCAACCACGACAATCGGCTCATTCCCGCAAACGCCTGAAGTACGGCGCTGGCGTGCCCTCCTTAAATCAGAAAAACTATCCAGCGGAGAATACGAGCAGCTCATTAAAGCGGAAATTGAAAAATCGATTCGCTGGCAGGAAGAAACAGGAATTGATGTGCTCGTACACGGCGAATTTGAGCGGAACGATATGGTTGAGTATTTCGGTGAGCAGTTGGAAGGTTTTGCCTTTACAAATAACGGCTGGGTTCAAAGTTATGGCTCCCGCTGTGTCAAACCACCGGTCATCTACGGGGACGTATCACGGAAAGAACCAATGACGGTAGCCTGGACAGCTTTTGCCCAGTCACTGACTTCCCGGTTTGTAAAAGGCATGTTGACCGGCCCGGTTACCATGCTGCAGTGGTCTTTTGTTCGTAATGACCAGCCGCGATCAGAAACATGTATGCAGATCGCACTGGCTATCCGTGATGAAGTGGCTGACCTGGAAAAAGCCGGGATCGCCGTTATCCAGATAGACGAACCTGCACTCAGGGAAGGGCTACCCCTGCAAAAGGCCCAATCGAAACTGTATCTGGACTGGGCTGTGAGATCGTTCCGCATAGCGGCTTCTGCAGTTGCAGACCACACGCAGATTCATACACATATGTGTTATGCTGAGTTCAATGACATTATTCATAGCATAGCCGAAATGGATGCTGATGTGATTACGATCGAAACCTCACGCTCGCAGATGGAGCTGCTTGATGCTTTTGCAAACTTCAACTATCCGAACGAGATCGGGCCCGGGGTATACGATATTCATTCACCAAGAATTCCTGCACGCCGGGAAATGGTTTCGCTTCTCAGGAAAGCGCAGGCCGTCATTCCGGCGGCCCAGCTTTGGGTAAACCCTGACTGCGGACTGAAGACACGGGGCTGGGAAGAAACACAAAATGCCCTGACAGAGATGGTAGCGGCAGCCCGCGAACTTCGGCAGATTTGATAACTTCCGGCCGCTTAACAGGCGGCCGGATCTTTATTAAAACAGCTGCCTCAGAGCAGGAACATAACTTTACCTTTGCACCATGACCTTAGAAGAAAGAATAGCCGCATCCCGGACCAGCATTTTTAAAGCTGTATTTCCAAATACGACCAACCATTACGATACCCTGTTCGGTGGGACGGCCATGCATATGATGGACGAAGTTGCCTTTATCACTGCTACACGTTTCAGCAGACAGATCATGGTAACCGTAAGCAGCGACCGTATAGATTTTAAGAAACCTATTCCGGCCGGAACGATTGTCGAACTTATTGGAGAGGTGAGACATGTCGGCAACACCAGCCTTAAAGTGCATGTAGCTATCTATGTGGAGCAAATGTATTCTGAAGACCGTATGCTGGCTGTTCAGGGCGACTTTACATTTGTGGCCATTGATGAGCACAAACAGCCCGTGCGTATCATCAGTTAAAGCGTAGCGATGGGATACCGGTGTTTTATAACAACGTACGGATTCACTGGCTAAAGGGGATCAGGGCGCCCAGGCCCGGTTTCAATATTTGATCAGATATAAATAAGCATAAACGACCGGTGCAGCGAGAAGCAGACCGTCAAAACGGTCTAGAAGGCCGCCGTGACCGGGAAGAAGACCGCCGGAGTCTTTTGCATCAAGACTTCTTTTCAGCATCGACTCTACCAGATCGCCGATTGTGCCGAAACAACCGATCAGGACTGCCATACCGATCCATACAGCCGTACCGTGTTCAGGGAAGAACCTGGACAAGATAAAGGCAACAAGCGCGCTGGTAAACAACCCGCCAAAGAAACCTTCCCAGGATTTTTTAGGTGAATGCCGTTCAAACAGTTTTCTTTTGCCGTACTTAACGCCAAACAGGTATGCGCCGGTATCATTCCCCCACAACATCAGCAGAAAGGCCAGGGGCAGGTGGAAGTTATAGGTTTGCCAATCCTCCAAAAATCCTAAAGCGTGGAAAAAACAAAAAGGTACCGTTACATAAATGAAACCCACAAAAGTGTAAGAAATGTTGGCAAAGGGAATTTTGTTTTTTTTATATAGTTCAAGGATAAATACAGAAAAGACCAGCGGGATACATAAAAACAGATATTTGGTATCATATTCCAGGTAGTGGAGCCCGGCGGCCATCAGGAAAATAAGTACACCGGCCATAAGACCGATATTCCGGTGCGGACGTATACCTGATGTTTTTACGAGCTTATAGAATTCAAATAAAGTAAGGATGCTCAAAACAAGGTAAAATGCACTGAATGCATAACCTCCAGAAAAAATTGATGCAAGCATCACAAGGGTGAAAAAAAATGCGGTCACCGCCCTGGTTTTCATGCTCGCTTATTGGATTTCGTTTTCTAAAATGTACTCAATTGCCTGGTTAAAATGATCGGGATGTACCAATACATTCACTTCACCAAAGTGATAAGCTGCAAGCTGTTTATTGATAAGCACGGCGGGTATATTTGCCTCGTTAAGACCCTGCTTCAATATCTCTGCTGCGTAAATGTTCGTCGTTGTGTAAACTTTGATCCAATTCTGTTCCACGCTTATTTCCCTGAACTTTTAAATTCCAGAACAAAGCTATGGTTAATATTAAACTTATCACATAAGCCCACCAGGCAAAATATGCAGATTGATCAATTTCGCGCAGCGAATGCCCCTGTTTTTGCATAATATAGGCAACAGTAACAGAATAAGCATTGTTCAGAAAGTGTGCGAACATGGCGTACCAGAGGTTTCCTGTCCACACGTAAATGTAACCGAAGCCCGCGCCGAGGAGCAGCCGTGGCAGAAATCCATAAAACTGCATATGAATGGCGCTGAAAATAAATGCTGTAATCCAGATAACCAGGTGCGTGTTTCTGAAAGCCCGCCCGAAGGAGCGCTGAACAGCTCCTCTAAACATGAGTTCTTCGCCGATACCCGGCAGGACCGCGATGACCAGGATGTTAACAAGTAAGCCTGCGATAGTCTTGGCACTGATCAGAGCCAGCGTAACTTCCATGGCCTCATCTTCCTTTCGCCGCATCCAGCTTTCGAGCCACTCCAGGCTATCAGGCAGCACCATCTTTTGGTTCCAAAGCGTAACATATTCCATCAGCGGAAGGGCGGCAACCATAATGAGCAAAATCAGAAAGAGTATTTTCGGCTGCAACTTTTGGAAATGGTAAAAGTCGCTGACTTTTCTGCGCTCAGTTTTTGCAAGCAGCATTGCGGGAAACACAAATACGCCAATGGTGCTGGCAGCCTGCAAAATTTTTAGGGCGTCTGTAGTACTGCCTTTCAGATCATTTGCCATCAGGCTTTCCAGGACACCCATTCCATACAGAGGTAGAATAAGCAAAAAGGTTAGCAGGGTAAAAGTAACTCCACCGCCGATCGCGTAACCTAAAAGTAAAAGTAGCTGCAAAAGGGGATGGGACTCTGGCCTGATTGGCCGCAGAAAATTCATAATTCGTACCTTTGTATCGTTTTTTAAAAATCGCAGTAAGATAGCCAATGTCGGTTAAGATCGGAAATATAGATTTGGGAGCTTTCCCTTTGTTGCTTGCGCCAATGGAGGATGTAAGTGATCCGCCTTTTCGTTATGTATGCAAGCAGAATGGTGCCGACCTGATGTATACCGAGTTTATTTCCTCAGAGGGATTGATCCGTGATGCCGCAAAAAGTAAACAAAAACTGGATGTATTTGAATACGAGCGCCCCGTTGGCATTCAGATATTTGGCGGTGATATTGACCATATGCGCGAAGCTACCGAAATAGCTGCGCAGGCGGGACCCGATCTGATCGACATCAATTATGGTTGTCCGGTAAAGGCCGTTGTTTGTAAAGGTGCGGGCTCGAGTCTGCTGCAGGACATTCCAAAAATGGTCAGGATGACTGCAGAGGTAGTAAAAGCGACGAACCTTCCGGTCACGGTAAAAACGCGCCTTGGCTGGGACGACAATACGAAAAATGTGTACGAGGTAGCGGAACGCCTTCAGGATGTAGGTATCCAGGCGCTGGCTATTCATGGTCGAACCCGGGCCCAGTTGTATAAAGGGCAGGCAGACTGGTCATTGATCAGGGAGGTTAAACGAAATCCCCGTATAAAAATTCCGATTTTTGGCAACGGTGATATAGACAGCCCCGAGAAAGCTGCTAACTGGCGCCTCGAATATGAAGTTGATGGTATCATGATCGGGCGTGCTGCTATCGGTTATCCGTGGATCTTTCGCGAAGTCAAACATTTCTTCGAAACAGGCGAACGGCTTGCCGGCCCCACCCTGCAGGAAAGAATTGATGCATGCCGCACGCATCTTGAAAAATCTGTGCAATGGAAGGGCGAGCGTACAGGCATACTTGAAATGCGCAGGCACTATGCGAACTATTTTAAAGGCCTTCCCGATTTCAAACCATACCGGATGAAACTGGTAAGCGAGCTGGACCTGGCCACCATTTATCAGTTATTAGCTGATATTTCAGGCACCTACGCAAATAATTGCACGCTTCTACAACCTGTTTGATATTTATTTTGTTATTCTATAAATTAGCTTCCGCATGGTCACACTCACTACCGCAGGCGTAAGAGTTTCTGTAGAAACCGTTTACCAACCAGAATACTCCAATCCGGCGAACGAACATTTCATGTTTGCCTACAGGATTGAGATTGAAAACTGTACGGAGCATGCTATCCAGTTGCTTCGGCGTAAATGGTATATCTTTGATTCTAATCGTGAAAAACGAACCGTTGAGGGTGAGGGTGTAGTTGGTATCCAGCCCGTTATTCAGCCTGGCCAGGTGCATGCCTATGTATCCGGGTCAAATCTTAAAACCGACATCGGTTTTATGGAAGGTGAATATGAAATGGTGCGCCCTGTTGATGAATATGCGTTCCACGTGGAAATTCCGAAATTTAATCTGATTGCACCGTACCGGCTAAACTAACCGCAACTGTTTCGCATTCGTTTAAGCAATTCCTGGTTATAAGACTTATCAACCTTTGATTAGAAAGTAGCATGTACTTCTGCGCTTATTGTTATTTGGTTAATAACATACCTATCATGATAAGCTCCCCCCGAAATGAAAAGCGTCCGTTTCGTTTTTCGGCTACACGCCAAAAAGCGGAAAGACCACAGTTGACCAGGTTAAATTGAACGAATTGTTTGATGCGGTCTTTTTCATGAGAAATACAACAGCGGCCAGCCCGCTGAAGCAGGCAAAAATCCACTAAAAAAGGGAGCAACTGCTCCCTTCTTGTTTGTTTTAACAACATTTAGTCGCGGCTTCGTCCGGCAAAAAGCATCGAAGCATAATAAAGCAAGTTGGCCAGCGCACCCAAAGCTGCTACAACATAAGTCATAGCGGCCCACCAAAGGGCATCTTTCGCTTGTTTATTTTCTTCTGATGTTTGCATCACGCTGTTGTTATTTCGTAACCAGGCGAGTGCCCTGTTGCTGGCATCAAATTCAACAGGCAGGGTAATGAAACTGAATATGGTTACAAGCGCCAGTCCCAAAACACCAATTGCAAGAACTACAGGGGTATTTGCGAAAGCAAGCAGCAATACACCGAGCAGCAATACCCATTGCAACAGGTTTGATGATATGCTCACCACCGGAACCATACTGGATCTGAATTGCAGCCAGCCATATGCACGCGCGTGCTGAACGGCATGACCGCATTCATGTGCTGCAACAGCTGCGGCAGCCACACTGCGCCCGTGATAAACATCAGTACTTAAATTAACAGTTTTGTTGGCCGGATTATAATGATCTGTCAACTGCCCTTCGGTACTCATCACTTTTACATCGTAAATGCCATTGTCTGCAAGCATCTTCTCAGCTACTTCTTTACCTGACATCCCACTGTTCAGCTGCATTTCTGCATATTTAGAAAACCTGCTTCTGAAACGCCATTGTACAAACATGCTGATCAGAAGTACCGGAATAATTAAAATCAAATATGTTCCCATTCTATCTATCTCTTTTCATTTCAAACGATATCAAAAAGCGTTCCTGACTTTCAGCGATTTGTAAATCACAAACCATTGGGCCAATAGCCGGTAGGCTGATTGTAATTTTAAATAGTGTAATATGCCGGGCACTAAGACAATTTCCGGGAGATAAATCGTTGTATCCGGGCAGGCATCCGGGCACATTTACGGATATGCTTCAGACTTTGCAACCTCTACCTTAGGTGCAATCAGGCCGCTGAACACGCCTGTTGCTTCCCGTGATTTGTATAGATATATTCCTATATGCCCGCACCGGGCCAGGTTTAGCGTTTGGCTAGTCTAACCAAAATGTTGCAAAACAATTTTTCGCTTTCTAAAACGCAAAGACAGCTTTTCATATCTGGCTGTATCAGATACCGCACAGCCTGACAATTTAGCGCAGCGCTTTTTGTTAAGTCTACTCTGCATATATTTCGCTAAATTTGATAAAAAATTTAGCAAATGGAAAGCTACATCATTGCCATACTTGTTATTTTTCTCATTTTATTGGTAATACTTTTGCTTAAGAAGCCCGCAGAAGATAAGATCAACATCACGGCCATCCTTGACCAGCATACACAGTCGCACCGCGAAACTTTGGCATTGGTGCACCAGGAAAAAGAACAGCTAAAAACCAGCCTAACCTCAACGCAGGCTGAACTGCTCAGGGAACGCAGCCGGGCCATCAGTGCAGAAGCGGCATTGGCTGCTGAACGCGAAAAATTTGCAGTCCAGGAGAAGAATACGAGCGACCTCAGATTACAAATGAAAAATGAGTTTGAAGTAATCGCAAACAAGCTTCTCGAAGACAAATCCGCGAGGTTTGCCCTTCAAAGTAAAGATAATCTTGAACGGGTTCTGAACCCGCTAAAAGAAAACATACGGGCATTCGAGGAAAAGGTAGACAGAGTATACAAGGCCGAATCAGACGAGCGTAATGTACTTAAGGGCGTAATTGGTCAGCTCATGGAACAAAGCCGGCAGATTCAGGAAGATGCAACAAATCTCACCAAAGCGCTGAAGGGCGATAACAAGAAACAGGGCAACTGGGGGGAGGTTATACTGGAACGGGTGCTGGAAAGCTCCGGACTTGTGCGAGACCGGGAATACCGTATACAAGCGAGCTTCAGCCAGGAAAACGGCGGCCGACTGCAGCCGGACGTTATTGTAGATCTTCCCGGAGAAAAACACCTGGTAATCGATTCGAAAGTTTCACTTATTGCCTATGAACAGGCTGTATCTTCAGAAACCGAGGACCTGCGGGAGGCTTTTACCCGGCAGCATGTGCTTTCTGTTCGGACTCATATACAACAACTGGCCTCAAAAAATTACCAGGATCTGTACCAGATTGATACACCCGATTTTGTTCTTCTGTTTATCCCGATCGAATCTTCATTTGGTTTAGCCGTTGCACAGGATGCCGGCCTGTTCAACTTTGCCTGGGAACGGCGTGTTGTGATTGTAAGTCCCTCAACCCTGCTTGCCACATTGCGCACCATTGCCAGTATTTGGCGGCAGGAAAGGCAGACACGGAATGTACTGGAGATCGCCAGGCTCGGAGGCGCCCTGTATGATAAGTTTACGGGTTTTGTAACGGATATGGAGTCTGTAAGTAAATATCTAAAACAAAGTCAGGATGCACACGAGAAGGCGATGAGCAAACTATCGACCGGAAACGGAAATATGTCATCGACGGCCGAAAAGATCAAAAAACTTGGCGCTAAAACCAGCAAACAGCTCGACGCCAAATATCTTGGTTTTGAGCAGGAGTAAGATTACTCCTGCGTAGTTTTTGGTTTAAAGGCATTCCAGCCCTGCGCTTTTAATTCGTGTACTTTTTCTGATTTGGAAATCATCTTAGCACCCGAATTTTTGTCTGTGATGTGTCCAATGACAGTCACATCCACATCATGCTTCAGTTTTGCATAATCTTCCTGACTTATCGTGAATAAAAGCTCGTAATCTTCGCCGCCGCTCAGCGCACATACGGTTGGATCGAGTCCAAGTTCACGCGCAGTTTCATAGGTCATCGGGTCAAGCGGTATCTTCTCCTCGTAAATGGTCACGCCTACATTACTTTGATCTGCCAGGTGAAGAAGTTCTGAGGCAAGTCCGTCAGATACATCAATCATCGACGTTGGTTTTATCTTCAGATCAGCCAGCAGTGCTACAATGTCGCGACGTGCTTCGGGCTTGAGCTGACGCTCGATGAGATAATCTTTGCCTTCAAGATCCGGCTGAATCTGCGGGTTTTCCAGGTAAATCTGCTTTTCGCGTTCCAGTATCTGCAAGCCGAGGTATGCAGCGCCTAAATCACCGGAAACACAGATCAGATCATGTTCCTTTGCACCGCTGCGGTAGGTGATATTTTCCTCTTCTGCATAACCGATACTTGTGATGCTTATGACGAGTCCCTGTTTGCTTGAGGATGTGTCGCCGCCCACCAGGTCAATGCCGAATTTTTTACACGCAAGGCCGATGCCCTTGTATATTTCTTCAACAGCCTCAAGGGGAAACCGGCTCGACAGGGCTATTGAAACGGTTATCTGCGTGGCGTGCCCGTTCATGGCATAGATATCACTCAGGTTGACCTGTACGGCCTTATAACCGAGGTGAACAAGCGGAACATAGGTAAGGTCGAAGTGGATGCCTTCCATAAGAAGATCGGTAGACACAAGCGTTCTGAGACCTTTTGAGTCAAGCACAGCCGCATCATCGCCGACACCCTTCACAGAATGGTCGCTTTCAATCCCGAAATGCTTCGTAAGGTGTTTGATGAGACCAAATTCGCCTAATTTATTTATTTCCGTTCTTTCACTATTTTCAAACATAGCTTTATTCTAAAGTCCCAGCTGCGCTGATATATCGAGCATTCGTTCAATCGGCAGCCTGGCGCGTTCAATTATTTCCTCCGGTACAGTTACCTCGGGATATTCATTCTTTATACACAAATACAGCTTTTCCAGCGTATTTCTTTTCATGTAGGGACAGTCGTTACAGGCGCAGCTGTTATTGGGCGGCGCCGGAATAAATGTTTTTCCGGGGTTTGCCTTCTCCATCTGGTGTATAATTCCGCTCTCAGTGGCCACGATAAATTCTGTAGCTTCACTGTTAATGGTGTATTTCAGAAGGCCGGTAGTGGAACCTACATAGTCGGCCATCTGCAGGACCACTTCTTCACATTCCGGATGCGCAATGAACTTTGCCGCCGGATGACGTTCCCTTAACCGCGTAATCTTCTCCTGCGAAAAGATTTCGTGCACCATACACGCACCATTCCAAAGCACCAGATCGCGGCCTGTCTTTTTAGCAACATAGGCACCGAGGTTTCTATCCGGACCAAAAATGATCTTCTGATCTTTTGGCAGACTTTCAACAATCTGCACCGCGTTCGTACTAGTGCAAACAATGTCACTTAACGCTTTCAGCTCAGCCGTACAATTCACATAAGTGATGACCAGGTGATCCGGATACTTTTCCCTGAACTTTCTGAACAGGTGCGGCGGACAACTGTCTGCCAGTGAGCAACCAGCTTTTACATCCGGCAAAAGTACCTTTTTTTCCGGCGACAAGATCTTGGCCGTCTCGGCCATGAAATGTACACCTGCAAACACAATCATGCTGGCATCTGTTTTTGCTGCCTCTTGTGATAAACCCAAACTATCCCCTATATAGTCTGCAATATCCTGTATATCAGGCTCCTGATAATAGTGAGCCAGAATGATTGCGTTTTTTTCCTTTTTCAACCGCTCGATCTCTGCAAAAAGATCAAGTGTCGGGTCGATGTATTCGTCTACAAATCCCTTCTGATTTACTTCTGCTAAAGTATCCATTTTCAACGTCTCAATAAATAAGTAATATTTTAATTAAGTAATCCTTTTAAGGTTTATTAGTGTGTTAGTTGTGTTAACAAATTATGCTGAAATAATTTGTTTAATGAAGTTTTCAAGACGTTTTCCACAGCCCAGGCGTTTTTCTGACAAATCATTGTGCTGATTTGTAGGTATATCTGCTTCGGGCGTTTTACTTATCAATAACGGAATGTTTATTATTTTGTTGGTCTGAAAAAGTTAATTACCGTGTTAATCCTGCTTAAAAATAACCAGTAATTTTGTGCAAAATTAGCTATTTAGGTTAGCTTTAAACATTCAAAAGTTTTTATTCTATTTATTTAGACATACAATCAACACTTTTGGAGATATTTTCAACAGGTGTGTAAAAACCCTATATTTTTATTAAATGAGAGAAGTCGATTTTCTGGTAATTGGTTCAGGCATAGCCGGATTAAATTTTGCACTTAAAGCCGCGCAGCATGGAAAAGTGCTCATCGTTACCAAATCAAATGAAGACGAGTCTAATACTAAATATGCACAGGGTGGGGTAGCTGTGGTGGTTGATAAGGATGATTCCTTTGAAAAACACATTGCCGATACGCTTGTTGCCGGCGATGGATTGTGCGACGAAGGCATCGTGGAAATCGTTGTGAAGGAAGGTCCGCAGCGCATACAAGAGATTATAGATTACGGGATTAACTTCGACCGGAACCATTCCGGCACGTATGATCTCGCAAAAGAAGGCGGCCATTCTGAGCATCGCGTACTGCATTATAAAGACATTACCGGGTATGAAATTGAAAATGTTTTATTGCGGCAGATTCATGCACATCCGAACATAGAGATATTAACACATTACTTTGCCCTGGAGCTGATCACACAACATCACCTTGGTGAATTTGTGGATAAACGTACAGCAGATATCAACTGCTATGGCATATATGCCTTTAACACAGAGAATAACCATGTGGAAAAGATATGTGCGAAATTAACAATTTTAGCCTCCGGCGGATGTGGACATGTGTATTCGGCAACAACTAACCCGGTTATCGCCACCGGCGATGGGATGGCGATGGTTTACCGGGCCAAGGGGAAAATCAGAAATATGGAATTTATCCAGTTTCATCCCACGGCTTTGTATAATCCCGGTGAGTATCCATCATTCCTGATTTCTGAAGCTGTTCGCGGTTTTGGCGGTGTGTTGAGGAGGAAAAATGGCGAAGAGTTTATGCATGAGTACGATTCCCGTAAATCTTTGGCACCCAGGGATATCGTTGCGCGGGCCATTGATGCGGAGATGAAGAAATCCGGTGAAGATTTTGTCTATCTTGATATCACACATCGGTCTAAGGAAGATATTCTTCAACATTTTCCGAACATTTACCAGAAATGCCTTAGTATCGGGATTGATATGACCAGGAATTATATTCCGGTTACGCCGGCTGCCCATTACATGTGCGGCGGGATCCTCGTTGATGCATATGGCAGGTCGTCTATCAATAACCTCTATGCCTGTGGCGAATGCTCATCAACCGGGCTACATGGAGCTAACAGGCTCGCGTCGAATTCATTGCTTGAAGCAACAGTGTTTGCACACCGTATCTTTGAAGACGCGGTGCGTAAACTTGACAGCACAGCAGTTCCGGCTAACATACCTGAATGGGACGAAAAGGGCGTTACACAATCAGAAGAAGAGATTCTGGTTACCCATAATCTTCGTGAAACGCAAAAAATCATGAGTGATTATGTCGGGATCGTCAGGTCTGACTTCAGGCTTGATCGTGCACACCGACGGCTGTATTTATTGTATACTGAAACGGAAGAATTTTATAAAAAGAATAAGGTCTCTGTAAAGTTATGTGAATTAAGAAATGTAATCCAGGTTGCTTATCTGATCATCAAGTCGGCTATGATGCGCAAGGAAAGCCGTGGGCTTCATTTTACAACTGATTATCCAAAACACGCAGATGTCCTCGAAGACACTGTTATCTGATTGTTATGCCACTGATTTTGCCTGTAAAAGAAAAGTCCCCTAAAGTGGGCGAGAATGTATTTATTGCAGAGAATGCCACAATTGTAGGCCATGTCATTATTGGAGATAACTGCTCCGTCTGGTTCAACGCCGTGATCAGGGGAGATGTTAACAGTATAATAATAGGTAGAGAGACAAACATTCAGGATGGCGCGGTTATCCATGCCACATATTTAAAAGCTGCAACCACCATAGGCAATCGCGTATCTGTTGGCCACAATGCTATTGTTCATGGCTGTATCATCAATGACCATGTTTTGATTGGAATGGGCGCAATTGTGATGGACCACGCAGTGGTGGAGCCATTCGTCATCATTGCGGCAGGTTCTGTGGTCCTGGAAAATTCACGGTGTGAAAGCGGTTTTTTATATGCGGGTACGCCTGCCCGGAAGGTAAAACCCATTACCGATGAGCAGCGGGCTTTGCTGGAGCGCCTCCCTGATAATTATGTCATGTATGCCGACTGGTTCCGCTAGGGCGATTCAGGAGGCACGACAAGCGTTTCATTCCTGTCCCAGTTAGCTCTGATAGACATTTCTTTTTCAACCTGAAAAATACGTTCAGGCTGAATACCCAACTTTACGTTCCCGGTATCCCAGACTCCGTTCCGGTTTCGATCATAAACAATGCGTACAAAGTAATTTCTTGCTTCGTAATTTGCGTAGAGGATGGTTTTATTGCGGTTCAGTACATCTTCCCTGAGCACATTTTCTTTTTTCTCGTCAACAAGCTGTACAATATAGTTCCGGCTCGTATCAGGAATCTGAACAGATAGGCTAAGGGTACCATAACTATCTTTTGGTTCGAGTTCGAATGTTTTACTGAATGCTTTATTTTGTGTATTGAAGATCGCCGTGAATGCCCCTTCTGCAAACCGGATGGTGTATTTACGTTTTGTGCGCCATGGATACGAAATTCTGTACTTCAGAAAATCAGCACTATCTCTCTGCAACTGGAAATTGGCACGTCTGGTAGAATCTTCCTGAAGCGTTATTTTGGAAGCATCTGCAGAGGTAATAGGAAAGTTGAAGGTTAGTTCCAATTGACGGTAAAAGTTTAGTTTACCGCCGCTAAGATTATCTGAGGCCTGCAGGTTGCGTTCGTATTTCGCGTTTCTGGACTTCGTCAGTCTGATATTTTGAAGAACTTTACCTGTATCTACAAGCGCGATTGCCACCGAATCAAAATCCATATTTGTTAACCAGACACGCGCGCTGTCGTTCGTGCGGTTAAAGCGGGTCAGTTTTCTGGCATCAAGTGCAGCAGGGTCGGTAATGGTCAATGCTGGCTTTTTAAGCTGTCGGTTTACGGTGATAAGTATAGAACCATCGCTGTTTATCTTACGCTCAAGCACACGAAGAACATCTGCATTTTCTTTAAACAATTGAAGCCTGATACTATCAATGTTTTTATCAAGTTTAACGGGATCTTTTATAAATGCAACCTGGTCATTAAGCTGCTGATAAACCTTATCACCACCATTTTCCTGTTCCTTTATGGCGTATATCTTATAGGTATCGGCACGCAGGTTCCTTAATTTAAAGTTTCCCGAACTATCTGTTGTTGTAAATATTGATGGTTTGCCCTTTCCGAATACTGTATCCCTGTTTAATGGCAGTATAAAAACCAATGCTTCTTTTGGTGGTTCGCCGGTAAGTGCTTCAGTAACCTTTCCCGAGATACTTAGCGAGTCCAGCTTCGATCCTGTTGAAAATACATAGGTCAGATTATTAACGGTATTTCCTTCATTGACGTCGCCAATCGCTTTACCGAAATTGAGTGTGTAAGTTGTGTTTTTTTCGAGGCTATCCTGAAATAGAATTTCCAGACGTCTTCCTCGAATTCTTAAGATAGGAGGTTTCTCAAGTTCGGGCGATACGGAGAATTCCTTGAACTGGTTTTGCAATTTAAAATATTCATCAAATTCAATAACGACCCGTTCAGCATTAAAATTCGTTGTCAGATCTTTTGGTTCCATTCGCACGACCTTGGGTGCCTTTTCATCACGAGGGCCTCCCTGGGGTGCTTGCATGCTTGCACAACCTAACAGAAGCATAAAAACAACGCTTAAAAGTAATGGAAAATATTTTAAATAGCTTTTTCGCATTTTAAGCCGTTTTAAGCGCGTGAACATAATTTCGGATTAATATCATCTCTAAAATTTTTTAAGGCCTTAAATCGCATAAAATAAAGTCGCAATAAATTCATCTAATTATCTGATTATCAGTTACTTATTAATATGTACCATAAGAACTGATATATCTGAGGGCGAAACTCCGGAAATTCTTGACGCCTGACCTAATGTTCTGGGCTTTATCTTAAATAATTTTTCACGTGCTTCTTTTGATATGGATACGATGGTGTTATAGTCAAAATCTGGATTGATTTCTTTATCTTCCATGCGCTGCATCTTGGTAACTATCTCGAGTTCTTTTTCAAAATAACTATCATACTTTATTTTTATTTCAGCTTGTTCGACCGTCTCCTGATCGTACCCGTTCAATAGTTCGCGAAGACCTGAGTGAACCGAACCCATATCTGAAAGAGAGACCTGTGGTCGGCTGACGACATTCCAAAGTTTTACGCTCTGTGTGAGCGGTGAAGTTTCCCGTTCAGACAAGAGCTCATTCGCTTCTGAAGGGGTAACACTCTCTTTCCTGGTATAAGCTACAATGTGATCAGCTGCCTGGATTTTCTTGTTCACTTTAGCAAGACGGTCATCATCTATCAAGCCGAGGTGATGGCCTATTTCGCTTAGCCTTATATCTGCATTATCCTGCCTTAGCAGCAGCCGGTGTTCGGCCCTGGACGTAAACATGCGATAGGGCTCCTCTGTACCCTTAGTTACAAGATCGTCAATTAGCACGCCGATGTAACTCTCAGAGCGTTTAAGGATGACTTCGTCTGCGTCGACGATTCTGCGATGGGCATTTATACCCGCAATGAAGCCCTGGCATGCGGCTTCTTCATACCCCGTCGTGCCATTTATCTGACCGGCAAGATAAAGGTTTTTGATCTGCTTGGTCTCAAGGGTGAGCTGTAATTGAGTAGGAGGGAAGAAGTCGTATTCAATGGCGTAGCCTGGTCTGAACATTTTTGCCTGCTCAAATCCGGGGATATTACGAAGCGCTCTAAACTGCACATCTTCTGGCAGAGATGTAGAAAACCCATTCACATAAATCTCGCAGGTATTCCAGCCTTCCGGCTCAACGAAAATTTGATGGCGATCGCGTTCTGCAAATCTATTTATTTTATCCTCAATCGATGGGCAATACCGGGGGCCAAGACCCTTTATACGGCCTGTGAACATTGGAGATTTTTCAAATCCTTCCTTCAATGTTTCATGCACCCGATCGTTCGTATATGTAATCCAACAGCAGCGTTGGTCCTTACTAAGTGGCGTGTCTGTAAAGCTGAATTTACAGCGTTCTTCATCGCCCCACTGTTCTTCCATTTTGGAATAGTCAAGACTTCGTCCATCTACCCGCGGCGGTGTACCGGTCTTCATTCGGCCTGCTTCAAGTCCCAGCTCGATCAGCTGCTCGGTTATTCCTGTAGATGCCCGTTCAGCGGTGCGCCCGCCACCGAATTTCTTATCACCGATGTGTATCACACCATTTAGAAACGTACCGTTTGTTAAGACGACAGCCTTACTTTGCACCTCAATACCAAGGGATGTTTTGACACCAGAGACCTGCTGGCCGTCAAGAAGGATGCCCACAACATTATCCTGCCATATATCGATATTGGCATTTGCCTCAAGGGCTAAGCGCCATTCTTCGGCAAATCGCATTCGATCTATCTGTGCACGTGGGCTCCACATTGCCGGGCCTTTAGACCTGTTTAACATGCGGAACTGTATTGTTGTCTTATCTGATATGATACCAGAGATGCCGCCAAGAGCGTCAATCTCGCGGACTATCTGCCCCTTTGCTACACCACCCATCGCTGGATTACAGCTCATCTGAGCAATGGTACCCATATTCATTGTTATGAGAAGTACCTTTGAACCTAGATTCGCCGCCGCAGAAGCTGCTTCACAGCCAGCATGACCTGCACCAACTACAATTACATCATATTCCTGAAACATCATATTGCATTAATGTTCCACGTGAAACAAATAACTGTGTTCCACGTGGAACCTTTATTTCTCAGAAAGCTCGATCCAGCGTTCAGTTTGAACGTCGAGCTCCCTTTTTAATTCATCTATTTTTAATGATAAATCCCCTATGGCCTGGAAGTCTGAACCATTGGTCTGCTCCAATTCAGTATTTAACTTTGCCAGATCTATCTCGATCTCATCGATTCGCCTCTCAGCTTCAGCTAAAGCCTGCTGCTCCTTAAAGCTTAGTTTTTGCGAACCTGTTGTAACTGCTGCTGAAGCGACAGGCGGTTTCGGTTTTTCTTTGGTCGTCTTCGCCGCTTCCAGATTAAGCCTGTATTCTGAATAGTTCCCATTATAGATGCGCACAGATCCTTCGCCTTCCATGATGAACAATTGTTCGCTCATTTTATCAAGAAGGTAGCGGTCGTGGGAGACCAGCATAAGGATACCCGGGAAGTTTTCGAGAAACTCTTCCAGCACATTCAATGTGTCGATATCCAGGTCGTTCGTAG
This sequence comes from Pedobacter sp. SYP-B3415, assembly GCF_004138205.1. GTDB lineage: Bacteria > Bacteroidota > Bacteroidia > Sphingobacteriales > Sphingobacteriaceae > Pedobacter. The sequence goes on along the minus strand of NZ_RXNQ01000034.1, from coordinate 163,575 downwards.
GCTCATCCAGAATCAGAAAATTAGGGTTTTGCATAAGTACCCGCATCAGTTGCAGGCGCTTCCGTTCGCCGCCGCTTAGCTTCTCAACCATACCGTACTGTTTCTTAGGCGGAAACAAAAACAGGGTGAGAAGGGCAGATGCTGAGATGGTCGAACCATCTGCCATTTTAATATATTCAGCGGTTGATTTAACTACATCAATAACACGATCTTTTTCATTGAAGATAAGGCCGCCTTGCCTGTAATAACCGAATACAGTTGTTTCACCAATATGTACTTTTCCCTGATCAGGATCCAACGACCCGGTCAGCAAATTGAGTAGGGTAGACTTACCTGTGCCATTCTTGCCAGCAAGACCGATGCGATCCCCCTTCTTGAATACGTAAGAGAAATCGTCAATGATGTTACGCTCATCGAATGACTTTGATATATGGTCCAGTTCGAGGATCTTACCACCCTGCCTCGCCATCTTCATGTTGAGCGTAATAGGTTGATTAGCAGACTTTTGCTTGGTTTTTTCTTCAAGATCGTAGAAAGCATCGATCCGCGCCTGAGATTTTGTTCCACGTGCCTGTGGCTGCCGTCTCATCCATTCCAGTTCTTTCTTCAACAGGTTTTGATTCTTCTGAAGTGAACTTGCCTCAGAGGCCGCCCGTTCAGCTTTTCGCTCCAGGAAATAAGCGTAATTTCCTTCATACCGATACATCTTTCCCTGGTCGAGTTCAACGATACTATTGCAGACATTGTCCAGAAAGTAACGGTCATGTGTAACAAGCAGGAGTGTCTTGTTCCCGGAGGTAAGAAGTTTTTCCAGCCATTCAATGGTATCTATGTCCAAATGGTTTGTTGGCTCATCTAACACAAGAAAATCGGGGTCATCAATAAGCAGTTTTGCAAGCGCAAGCCGCTTTCGCTGACCACCGGACAAGGTGCCTACTTTTTGCTGAAGGTGTTGAATACCCATTCTGCTTAAAATGGTCTTGATCTGGTGTTCGAATTCCCAGGCATTGTGCTCGCTCAAATCTTCGTAAAGCTTATTAAGTTTATCCTGATCAGGATCAGGATCCTCAAGCAATTCTTCATATTCTCTGATGAGTTGCTGCTGCCGGTTTTCGGTGGAAAATATAAAATCGCTGATAGAAAACGCTTCGTTAAACTGCGGATCCTGATCGAGAAAACCAATCCGCACCGATTTGTTTTTGACGATCTTCCCCTCCAATGGCTCAAAACGTTCGGCTAGCAACTTTAAAAGTGTGCTTTTACCCGCTCCATTTATTCCGACAAGGGCAACCCGCTGTCCCGGCTGAATACCAAGGGTCAGATTTTTAAACAACCATTCGTCGTGATAGGCGTGACCTAAGTTCTCTGCAGCAATTAACGTACTCAATGTATTCTGTCTATTTTAAAAACGTACAAAAATAGACAATATAACTGAGTTATGCATTCCTGGTGCCTCAGCTTCAGGTCATTTAGTTATGAAACGAAGGTGCCTAAAGGTCATAGCAGCTGAGCATCAGAAGCTCATGGATGGCATAGATTATATTTCGGTACGCTTCTGAAGGCATCGGTCTTCCATGGCGGTCATTTCTGCCTTGTCTTTTTTCGTTTTGTCTTTATAACCCAGCAGGTGCAGTGTTCCGTGAATGATGATGCGACACATTTCGTCAAAAACTGAGACACCAAATGTTTCGGCATTTTCACGAACACGGTCAATGCTGATGAAAATGTCGCCCGACAACACATTCGGTTTCAGGGAATTGTCGAAGGTTATGATATCGGTCAGCGTATCATGCTGCAGGTATTGCTTGTTGATGACAAGGAGATAGGGATCGGAACAGAAAATGAAGTTAAGTTCCTTAGGTTTAAAACCCGCATCTTCAATACAACCTTTGATCCACCGCTTCAGGAACAGCTTTTTTTGAGGCACGAAAGCGGTATCTTCCGAAAAAAAATTTATTGCGGCCATGATCTGCTATCTTTTGCGCAAATCTAACAATTTGTAATACTCGTTTAAGGTATTTTTGTAATAGCTATTCAGGCCTGGCGGCGTCTTATTCAATAATTCTTCTGTAGAGCCGCCTTCAGTTTTAAACTTCTCGAGCATTTTCTGATGATTCGGCGGGAAGTCTTTACCCGCCTGGCTCTGGCGTTTTTCGTCCTTATCCTGATCTCGCTCTGCCTTTTCGGCATCAAGTAGTTTTGTCAGAAGATTTTTCTGTCGAAGTATCGTTTCCTGCTGAAGCCGTTTGTTGACCAGATCACTTTCTGTTTTCTTCATCTCATCAACGGCCTGGTTCAGATTTCCCAAACCACCCTTGCCGTTCTTATTTTTCTCTATATTAAGCTTTTGAAGCGACTCGCGGATCAGTTGTTGCTGCTGGGCCATTCGGGCAAACTGTTCGCTCATTTGTCCCTTTGGCACTTTGCCCTGGTTGCCCGAACGTTGTATCTGCTCGCGTGCCTGTTGCATGTTCTGATTTAGCTGCTCCTGCATCTTTGCAAGCTGTTGCATGCTCTGGCTTTGTTTACCCTTACCCTTACCACCCGCATTCTTACGGGCACGCTGCAGCTGATCAAGCGCCTCATTCAGCATGACAGCCAGGTTGTTCAAAGACGTCATGGCAAATTGCTGAAAGCGGCCTGCCTCTGCAGTCCGTCTTTCGCCGAGGCTTTCCAACGCCTTATCAATATTAAAATCAATCTTGCCCACCTCTTCATTAACAGGCGTCTCTATCTGTGGCACGCGTCTGCTCAATGCATACAAGCTGTCAGCAATAGTTTTCATATTGTCTTTGACAGCCCGCTGTTTCTGTACTGTTGCCGCATAAGCAGGGTCTGTGGTGTTCATCTTTTTTAAGGCTAGCATCACCTTTTCCTGTTCAAATGATCCCTTTAACAGGTTTTCCAAAAGCTTTCTTAGCTGGCCAACGTTTACTTCATCTTCTTTTTCTTCAGACTCCTGCTGCATTTTCTGCATTTCTGCAGCCAGCTTTTCCATTTCAGCCGCTGCCTGTTTTTGCTTTCCCGCAGATCTGTTTTTGTCACTTTTTCCGAGTGCATCAGAACTTTCCTGCATTGACCTGCTGATATCACTCAACTCTTTCTCCGGACGTTCGAAGTTATTTGGGCGTTCAAGCGTCTGGTCCTTTTGCTGCAGCCTGTTCATTTCTTTTTTAAGATCCTGCAGCTTATCGGAGAGGTTGTTTTGTTCTTTGCTAAGCTGCTGTAAGTCTGCTGCCGGTTTCGATGTACGTTCCCAGAGCTCACGCTGTTCTCTGGCAAGCGATTTCAGCGCATCAATACTAGATTTTAACTCCTGCTCAAACTCAAGTTGTTTATAAAGTTCGAGAATACGGTCCAGCTCTTTCTTTAAAGTCTTGTTATCCAGCTGCATCTTACTCATTTCCCTGCTGGTTTGTTCTTTGCTATTCTGGTCTATAAGCGCCTGTAGCTTTTCGAGAAGCTCCTGGGTCTTTTCATCCAGCGCATTATTGAACAGGTCCTCAAGTTGCTTTTGTTTTTCCTGAAGATCAGCGTCTGGCTCAGCAAATTCATTCCTGTTCAGATTATTCCGCTCGTTTAATTCGCGGATATCTCTCACTACCTGGTCAAGCTGCTGTTGTTTTTGAAGAAGTTGCGCAATTTGTTTTCGGTCCTCACTGCTCAGCTGTTTTTTGTCAAGAAGTGATTCCCCAATTTTTTTGGTTTCCTTCTCTACCTGCGCAGCCAACCCAACCGCAGACTTTATTTTTTGCTTGAGCGATTCACTTCCGGCTTTTAGGGTTTCACGCTGTTGTTCTTCTGTTTCAACCTGAATGATCTGCGATGCCGAGCGCACTTTTTTCGGCCCGTTAACAGCATCATTGTCGGCGACCTCAAAGTAATATTCCACAGCATCCCCCGGTTTGACCTGGCTACGGTCAAGTTTCCAGGAATGAAAAAATCGCTGGCTGTTTCCCGGGCCGACAGGGAGTTTGCGGGTAACTTTGCGGACCGTTTTTCCATGTCTTATGGTGTATGTAAACACAAGGTTACTAAATCCATAATCATCTGTTATTTCCCCGGTGAAGTAATAAGCGTTCCTGCTTAATGAGTCGCCTGTAGTGGAGCTACGGATTTCAGGTAACTGATCCTTGATCACGATAATGCCATAGGCAAGTGAGTCGCCAGCTTTCAGGACGGTATTTAACGGACGCAATGCGTAGACCATATCCTGCCTTATAACAGCAGCAAATATAGCCTGTCCGTTCTGCACCGGCAGAGCGTGGGTGCTCGAGCCCAATCTGAAATTGACTGTGGTGGCATGTTCAGCATTGATTTTCCACCGAACGGTTGAGCCTTCAGGAATCTGCAAGTCACCACCCTGTTGCATTAAAGCAGGTTTTTTACCCAGGTAAGCGGGGTACGTGATCAGTGCCTGCATATTCAGCAGCGCAGGTTTGGGGACAACCGTTACCGTAAAACTTTCAGACGAAAAGCCACCGGCAGTAAAAGAAAGCGTTTTGGTTCTTTGCAGGTTTTGAAGCACATACGTGAAACGCATCTTGTCTTGCTTTTCCAACTTATATGTATTTATTCCATCCTGAAGGTAGGCCTCATTGGGCAGAACCTGGCCTTCGAGCGTGAGCTGAAGCCTGAGGTCATCGCCCTGCATAACGGTTAAATTTTTCCCTCCCAGAATGAAATTAAAAGGAGCCTTCGGCGGAATATAGCGGTCATAATTTAAAAAGCCGGTCGTCCCCTCGCGTAGCATGGCAGGAGCAACGATTGCAATCAAAACTATTGCTAATGCGGGAAAAAGCAAATACTTTAGGTACTTCCGGTTATCGCGCATACGTACCGCGGTCGAAAACGGTACAGGCCGCAGTTCATTAATGCGTTGCGTAATACCTGCTACCACAAGACGATTGTTCGCAGGTTCGAGATCAGCCAGGCGTTTAAGCTGGAGCGTATTGAGCAGTTTATCTTTTACGCCCGAAAAATGTTGACCGATAAGCTGTGCGGCCTCTTCAGTGCTCAAATGTTTGCCAAGCCGCACCAGCGACAGGAGGGGGCGGAGCATCCACAGGTAAATTAAAGCGATAGATACAGCGACAAAAAGAAAAAAGACAATTGTTTTTATTACGGCACCCGGATGGCTGAAATAGATCCAGGAAAAGATAACCAGATACATACCAAGCATACAGCCCACGGCATAAATGCTTCCGCGAACCACCTTATTCAGATAGAACCGCCTGATAAACCCATCTATTTTATGGATCAGAACGTCATACTGGCCTTTTTCCATCATGTAAATATATTAAATCAAAGGCGAATTCACATCCTGCTATCTTCTGGGCTGACGCTGCCTGATGCTTTCATTTTATTTCGATTAAATATGAAACCGGCATGCATACTACGGGTAACAGAAAGATAACTTTGCAGAATAAGATAAAACACTATTTTTGAAGCATTAAATGTAATAAAATGAAACACTTACTAGGCCGTGCGGTCGCAACGGGTCTGCTCATGATGATCGCTATTTCCTCCTTTTCGCAGAAGACCTGGAACATGAATGGCATCATTGCCCATCGCGGGGCCTGGAAAAAACAAAATCTTCCTGAAAACTCGATTGCTTCTTTGAAGGAGGCTGTAAAACTCGGCTGTTATGGCGCTGAGTTCGATGTATGGATGACGGCAGACAATGTGATCGTTGTGAATCACGATCCCGATTTCTATGGTATGAGCATTGAGAAATCTACGTACAAACAGCTGCTTGAGAAGACACATCCCAATGGGGAAAAAATCCCGACGCTTGAGGCCTATCTTAAGGCAGGGATTAAACAAAAGGGAACCCGCCTGATCCTCGAGATCAAAAGCTCAAAGGTGAATTTGGAGCGGTCGCTCGATCTCACAACGCGCGCGGTAGCCGCAGTGAAAAAATACAAGGCAACGAAATGGGTGGATTATATCGCATTCAGTTACGATGTGTGCAAAAAAATTCTGGAGTTGCAACCGGGTGCGGTTGTTACTTACCTCAACGGCGACGTTGCCCCGTCGAAGTTAAAGGCAGATGGCCTTTCGGGGGCCGATTATCATTACAGCGTATACCAAAAAAACGATGGCTGGCTGGAAGAAATGCGTAAGCTTAATCTGAGCACAAATGCCTGGACGGTTAACGCCGCCGAAGATATGCAGTGGCTTCTTGCTCATCATATTGACTACATTACCACAAACGAGCCTGAATTGCTTATCGAAGAGAGAAAGAAATCACCTGCACTTCAGGGCTGGAAACTGGTCTGGTCTGACGAATTTAATTACAGGGGTCTTCCTGCCGACGACCGTTGGACTTACGATGAAGGAGGGAATGGCTGGGGCAACAACGAGCTCCAGTTTTACACCAAAGCTGATTCTGCGAACACCATGGTTAATAAAGGGATTCTTACCATCACGGCACGCCGGGAGCGCAGAGAAAACCGTGATTACACATCGGCGCGCCTGCTGAGTAAAGGCAAATTTGACTGGAAATATGGTCGTGTGGAAGTACGCGCCATGTTACCCGGGGGCAAAGGACTCTGGCCGGCAATCTGGATGTTGCCTACCGAGTGGAAATATGGCGGCTGGCCAAAAAGCGGCGAGATTGATATTATGGAACATGTAGGCTACGAGCCCGACACCGTTTATGGCAGCGTACATACCGAAAAGTTCAACCATGTAATTCATACCCAGGTAACAAAAGGCATCAAAGTAGCCGATCCATATAAAAGTTATCATATCTATGCAGCAGAATGGTTTGAAGACCGGATCGACTTTTTTGTAGACGGTGAAAAATACCTTTCGTTTCCGAAGAAGGGGAACGATTCGACGAGCTGGCCATTCGATCAGAAATTCCACCTGTTATTAAACGTTGCTGTCGGGGGTAACTGGGGCGGAGCAAAGGGCCTTGATCCGAACGTTTATCCGGCGCAGCTGAAAGTTGACTACGTTCGGGTTTTCCAGAAGTAGGGCGGTTCAGGAGTCTTTAGGGTCAATGTTAAATACATCGTCAGGTGTAAAGGCATCCGTTTCAATCAACGAGATGAACTCAGCAAAAGCGTGAGCAATCGTTTCGCCTTCGGGGATATCTTTTTCCAGCCTGATTTTTAGGTAGTTGATTGCGATATGGAAAAAATTGTACGAGTATTTCTCAGCCCTTTCCAAAGCGCTTTCAAGTGTACTGAATGCAAGGGTCTCTTCACCCGTAAGCCTGTAGAATTCTGAGCGGAAAATGTCGAGCATGATCCGGGTAAAATTTGTAAGATAAGGGCCGCCTGTAGCTTCGGCAGCAGATCTTTCGAAGTGTGCCACGATCTTTTTTGCCGTATTCAACCGCAGGTTATAAAGACAGAAAAAGCCGTTAAAAACCAGGAGCAAAGACACGGAAAGGTCGTTTCTGCGCTTAAAGAGGTCGGGATGCCGCTCGTTCAGCGACTGGATAAACAAATTCCCTTCCCTGAAATGACCAGATGTGAGAAGAACCACACAGGCCATCCGGTATACACTCAGGTGATAGGCGGTAGGTGAGGCGTTTTCAGGATTCAGTTCTGATGCAACGAATTCAGCAATAGCTTCGTGCGCACGATTTGCAGGGACCTGACCGGAAAGCACCTGGTAGAAGTAAGTGAGCAGCTCAACGGGGTCAATGGGGAACAGCTGTCTCAGTCTGGTCCTGCTTTTTTTCAGGCGGTCTAACGCTCTTTTCAGTTCAGACTGCTTCATTTCACTCACCAGAATACTGCACCACATGACCTGCATCAATAAGTGCGTATCGCCCTCAGCCAGGTTTTCTGTTAGCGTGCTGATCGCTTTTTTATAAGGTTTGCTATAGATTTCTCCGCGGTGCAGCAAAGTGCTGAATTCGCGTTGCTGATCTTCTGATTGAATAATGGCGTGCTGCTGATGAAAAAGATAATTAAACTGTGCACACATGAACTGAAAAACGCGCTGCTTTTCCGTTCCGCTGAAAGGCAGATCAAGCGTGGTCTTCAGCGCATCAAAACGGCCATTTTTGATGCTGAAGCGCACCAGCCACTCAATTAATACTGTACGCAGCGGCTTGTCCTGGTAGTTATTCAGGATAAACGCATAGACTTCTGGTCCGGCTTCAAAATTAAATGAAGCCATGATCCGGTTAAAAAGAAAGTAGCTGTATATGGCCGGATGGATAAACCGGATCATTTCTAACGGGACAGCGTTACCAAAATATTTTTCTTCTACCAGGATACCCTCAGAAAGAAGTTCACCGTAATCTGTGCTGAACGTACTGATGTAATTGAGAACCTGTTCTTTTGATACGCTGTATCCTTTTTTGCCCGGCTCCATAAAACTGCTTAGTTTGTGGATCAGAAAGTTCTTTTCCGTGCTTTGCTGTGCCAGAAAAAGTTTTGTTTCCACATAACTATTGATAAGCTCAAAGTAGAGGACGGGGCTGTTCAGTTTAGGTACTTCAGGTCTCATTTTTAAGAGCCGGTAATACTGAAACCATAAAGGTGTGCTGAACAGCGACAAGTTAAGCGGGTGAACAGATGCGGCGTCCAGCTCCTTTTCCTCCTGTCTGCTTAATACACTCAAAATCTCTGCAGGGGTAAATTCAGGAACATTAGACAGCGTTTCGCGGTCAAAGAAACTTCCGCGATACCAGTTGCGGCTTAGAAATTCCGATCTATAGATCTCCTGTTTCATGGACAGCCATACCGCCACCGGCATGCTGAGCACAACCTTGATCCAGTCGCAGTTTTCGGTCACATACAGAAAGTCGATCAGGTTCTGCAGATAGCTGTTTCTGAAAATATTATCCTCGATGTCATCAAATACCAGAATCAGCTTACCCTTCCGTTCATGGGGATAACGGTCAAAGTAACTGCGGTAACCCTGTGGGTTCTCCGGACCGAAACGGTCCGACAACCAGTGACTCAGATCTTTGCCAGGTAAGGCCCACTTATTTATAGTGTACCAGTTGAAAAACAGCACGACGTGATCGCTGTGTTCTGTATGCTGGCTTTGCCTGAAATATTGCATGGTCAGCTGGGCCAGCAAGGTTGAGCGTCCCTGCAGGGGCTGTGCTGAGAGGCAAAAAAAAACCTGACGGGATTTCAGAAAATGCTCGAAATCGAGGTGAAGGAAACTTCTTAGCTCGGTATGGTTAAAATTTATCCCGGAAACGTTTTTTATATGAATCAGGGTGACATCGGTAATCAGCTGAGCCTCCTGCCTAAGCTCGTTCCATCTGGAATAATTAGTTACCGACAAATGGTCGCTTTGCCCAACGCTTTTGCAGAAGGCATTCCAGTTTCTGAACCCGGCATATTGGGCGAGCGTATTAAGTGTAAATGCAGAAAAGTTGTGAGTGATCTTGGCAAAGCCAAAAAAGCGTTTCAAGGTAGTTTCGCTGATGTACTTTTTGGTAAGCTCGAAGATATGATCTGATATAGCCTTGCAGCTTCCAGGGTCGATGGTAGGCAGTCCAGATTTTATTTCTACACTATTCTTCAGTTCACTCAAGTAGTCCCGGTGCGGCATCAAATACGACGGTTTTGTGTTTTATACAGTATACTACAAATCAAAGACAGCTCAAAGCAAAACAAATACCTACACGTAGTGATTTCCTGACAACCTGCGCGGGTGCCCGGATAACACGTCGAAAATCAACGACTTAAAGAAGATTTATAGTGTAGGGATACTGCGCAACTTCGAATTTTTTTCGATCACTCAAGTATGCTAAACCAAAAAGATAAATGCAGCACAAGATTTACAATGAATAAAATGAACAGTTGAGAGGAATTTTCAATGGATGGAATGAACGGGAAAGGAGCAGGTTGAGCATGTAGTTTTGATCCACAGCCTGGAAGGGACAGGCTGTGCCTAAGAAAACCATTATTCACGTAATTGCGCTACCATGTTTAAAACCTCTACCCCGCACATTCGGAAACCGGTGTTACGGCCGGTCAGGTACATCCTGCTATTACTGTTAACGCTCATTTCCAGTATTTCGTATGCTCAGTACAAACAAAGGGTATACGCTAACACCCAGACAAACAGTGTAGAGGCGGCCGGAAATGTCCAGCTGCTTGGCGCGGTCAATCTCTCGCTGGCCCAGGCGCTGCAGCAGCTGGGTATAGATCTTGCAGACCTGGGAACGGTTACCAATCCGGATAACGCGATTGACGTGGCGCCCGCTACGGCTCCCAGAACCTTTAGCCGGCTTAGTGCCACTTACCTTGATGTAAACCTGAACGTCATTGTGCCCGTTGCGCGGGTCAGGGTAGGAGCAAGGGTGAGTCAAAACCTCAAATTTCCTTCGGTGGTGGCCGGAAATGCGCCTGTAACACTCAAACTCGGTTTTGGCGGAGGGGTGGCGCAAACGCTGCTTGACGGACTAAATATCCAGGCAACCCTGAATGGTGTTCCTGTGGGCCCTGTTGTAACAAAGACAAATAACATTCTGGGCCTGCTGGGAAACCGGTCTGTTGTCGAACTCACGTTTACACCCGGCGTACCCTATGATGGTGTGCGGGTGCTTCTTAATTCAGAGGGCCTGCTTGCTTCCCTGAATGCTTTCCAGTCTGTAGACGTCTACGATGCGTACTATCTTGCAGATGTGCCTTCCCTTGCCAACTGCGATGCCCCGTTTGACGCACTGTTCGGTGCAAACGCCAGTGTTTCTGCATTGGGCAGTGTAACAGACCCATACAATGCTATAGATAACGATCCAAATACTTTTGCTACGTTAAACTCTGGCGCAAGCGTTCTTCCAACGCCTGACCAGGGTGTTTACCATACGTCGGTTTTTCCGACTTACAGCCGGGCGGGCGATTCGGTCAAGGCCGTAATCAGCTTTCCCGGAACCTTGCTCGAGGCACAGCTTCTGAGTTCAATCAGTTTTCAGACACTCAATAAGGGCGACGATGGCGTGGAATCGGTAGTGCAGACCTTTACCGGCAGCACGCTGCTTTCGCTTGAACTTTTATCCGGTACAACAGACCGGGCCACGGTTTCGTTCAGAACGACCCAGCCGTTTAACCGAATCAGGGTTCTTTATGGCGGTGCCGTTGTTGCCCTGCAGTCGGTCAGGCTTTACGATGTAAGAAGGGTAGCGGCAAATCCAATTGTGGAAGTGCCCGGACTTGATCCTGCAACCAATACGTTAATTGTCTGTCAGGGAACACCCGTAGAACTTCGCATCACGAATCCTGAAGCAGGGTCCAGCTATCAATGGTACACAACGCCTACCGGCGGAAGTCCGGTTACAACCGGTGTATCTGCCAATGGTACAGTATTCAGCCCTACAGGCCTTGCCCTGGGTAACAATGTATTTTACGTTTCGCTTATCAGAAATGGTTGCGGGAACGAAGCTTCGGCCCGGACAAGGGTTACGATAACCGTAAATCCGGCGCCAGCTGCGGCCGATATTCAGATTGCCGGCAATTCAGCACCTTTTTGTGCGGGAAGCCCCGTGGTGCTGACGCCTTCAGTCGTTGCCAGTCCTTCTGTTGCTATCCCTGCACCTTTGTTCAGGTGGTACCGCAATGCAGACCGGACCGGCCTGATTACTGATGGGCTCACAGAAAACGGCGTAACCTATGCAATTGCTGCAAATGGTACGCTCACGGTTACAGGCCTTACAGCAAATGCCACTTATTACGTAAGCGTTGCGGCTAACAATGGGGCAGGCTGCGAAAGTGCCACGCTTCAGAGCGTGCCTGTAACTGTTAATTTTATTCCGCCGCCTGAGGCGATCACGCTAAGCAGCAACATCGTTCAATGTACAGGAACTCCGGTTGTACTGGCTCCGACAGCCATTCCTGCAATCACCAACCCGGTATTTACCTGGTATCGCGATGCAGCCAAAACCCAGCCTATACTCGATGGAACAAGCGATGGCGCGGTGACGTATGCCATTGCGGCAAACGGAACACTGACAGTTAACGGCCTGGCGGCAAATGCCGATGTAAACTATTATGTTACGGTAAGGGGCGACAATGCCTGCGAAAGTGCCGCCGGTAAACAAATAAACGTAAAAGTTTCTGCAGCCTTGCCTGCACCTGCCTTTGTTGCCTCGACAGTTGACGTATGCGGACCCGGACAAACGGCCAGCTTCGAAATTTCAAATAATGCCGGAGGCTTTACTTATACCATCTATGATGCGCTGACCGGCGGTAATCCTGTTACGACCGGCTTTACCATTACCGGAAATACCATCTCATTTGCCAATGTCACTGCTTCTGCAACGTATTTTGTAGAAGTGACAGGTGCCGGAGGTTGTGCCGGCGTAGCACGGTCAGAAATCAGGGTCAATGTATCTCCGCTTGCACCTGCAGGAGCCATTGCGTCATTGAACGTAAACAACAGCACCGGCGGCAATGTCTGCGCCACCGCCGACGGGCGCATTGTCCTCACAGCTACCTCAACCGGGATTACAAATCCGACCTATTATTTCTACGAGGGGTCTACGCTGCGCGGAAGTAACCAGACCGGCGTATTTGAGGTGACTCCTTTTACTCCGGGCGTAGCATTGACTTACTCTGTCGGCATAAGTGGCACAGGCCTTTGTGAGACCGCTGCTGCAGACAGAACTTCAATCACATTCACACCGAATCTGCTTCCGGGCAATCCAACATTGAACCTGAGCGGTGTGCAGGTCATAACAGCTGGTAGCTCCGTACAGCTGACTGTAGATCCGCAGCCAGCCGGAGCGGTGAGTTACCAATGGTTTAAAGGCACCACGCAGCTTGCAGAGACATCAGCCACGCTGACGCTTACAAATGTTACCGCAGCTGATGCCGGTGTATACCGTGTTGTAGCTGTAGGTGCCGGTGGTTGTACCTCTGCAGCTGATGCTACTGTGACCATCCAGATCGCTGATGCGGCATTCTGGGAAAGTTATGTTGTAGCGGGCGGTGGCACGACAGTAAGAGGCGGCGAGGAAGTGACCTGGACGCTGCACCTGCGCAACAACGGCAGCCAGCCTATCAGCAATTATGTGCTGTCTGATATGGTTCCGGCCAATACAACATTAAGAAGCATAACTGATGGCGGAACAGAGTCTGCCGGACGGATAACCTGGGCTCCGGTTACGGTTAACCCCGGTGAAACAGTAACCCGTTCGTTTACCGTTCTGGTGAATGCTGACCTTACAGGGGTTCCTGCTATAACGAATGTCGGATATGTCAGCGATGGCGTAAACCCGGAAAGGCCAAGTATTCCTGCAAGTCCGACTGATCCGAATCAACCCGGCGATCCGACTAAACAGGGATCCAGTGTACCTGTGCAGGCTGTAAATACGACAGTGTCCTGGAAGAGCTTCGCAATTCCTGGCGGTGCCACCACCGTTCGTGGCGGTGAAGAAGTAACCTATACCGTAAAAATCAGAAATACCGGAAACCAGGCGCTGAGCAATGTAATTGTTCGCGATGACATTCCGGCCAATACCACGTTTGTAAGAGTAGCCGATAACGGTATTCAGAATGGAAACCAGGTTGTCTGGAGCGGTGTGTCTGTTCCCGTAGGGCAGACGGTAAGCCTTAGCTTTGTAGTTGGGGTAAATGCCGACCTGACCGGGGTAACCAGTATAAATAATGTCGCAGTTGTAAATGATGGTGTCAATCCGGAGCAACCTACATTACCACCCGATCCTGCCAACCCTGACGAACCGGGAGATCCTACTACCCCGGGTACGAATATTCCCGTTCAACAGGTGAACCAAACGGTTACATGGAAAAAATTCAGCATTCCCGGCGGCGCAACTACGGTAGCGGGGGGTGAAGACATAACCTATACCATCAAAGTACGCAATACGGGCAACCAGACCCTTGGCCAGGTTCGCGTAAGCGATGCCGTCCCGGAAAACACCACAGTAGTCAGTGTGGCAAATGGCGGCGTTCAGTCTGGCAATACCATCAACTGGACCGGTGTAAATGTACCGGTGGGACAAACCGTCGACCTGAGTTTTGTGGTGCGCGTAAACACCAATCTAACCGGCGTTTCCACCATCCGCAACGTAGCGGTAACAAATGACGGGATTAATCCTGACCAGCAAAGTATTCCACCAGATTCGGCTAATCCTGATGAGCCGGGCGATCCGACGAAAACCGGTACCGATATTCCGGTGCGTCAGGTAACACAAACCGTATCCTGGAAAAGCTTCAGCATACCTGGCGGGGCAACCACCGTTAGAGGAGGCGAGGAAGTGACATATACAATCCGGATGCGAAATACGGGCAACCAGGCGTTGAGCAATGTTGCCGTACGCGATGAAATTCCCGCCAACACAACATTTGTCAGCGCCGGCGATAACGGCAGCCTCAACAGCGGCCAGGTAACCTGGTCAGGGATTTCTATCCCGGTTGGTGGCACGGTAAGCGTGAGCTTCGTTGTGCGGGTCAATACAGATCTGACCGGCGTCGGACTGATAAGGAATGTTGCCTATGTGAATGATGGCACCGGACCTGAGCAGCCAACGGCACCACCTGATCCGTCAAATCCGGCGCAGCCCGGGAACCCTGCAACGCCGGGAACCGACATTCCGGTGCAGACCGTTAACAGCACTGTTGGCTGGAAGGCCTTCAGCATTGCCGGCGGCGCAACTTCTGTAAAGGGCGGTGAACAGGTTACCTATACGATTAAAGTACGTAATACAGGAAATCAGATCCTTGACAATGTAACCGTCAGGGACGATATTCCGGCGAATACAACATTTGTAAGCGTAGCAAATGGCGGTACCCGAAATGGCAACCAGCTTACCTGGACAGGACTGAACATTCCTGTTGGCGGCACCGCCAGCCTGAACTTTGTTGTGAATGTCAATACAGATCTGACAGGCATTAACGTGATCAGAAATATAGCTGTCGTGAATGACGGAATTAATCCCGACCAGCCGACTATTCCGCCAAGTCCGGGTAATCCAGACGAACCAGGTAATCCGGCTACTCCAGGAACTGATATTCCTGTTGACCAGGCTACCAGCACGGTTTCCTGGAAGGCCTTCAGCATTCCGGGTGGCGCTACCAGCGTAAGGGGTGGTGAGCAGATTACCTACACCATTCGTGTCCGCAATACCGGAAACCAGGCATTGACAAACGTTACCGTTCGTGATGACATCCCGGCGAAAACCACGTTTGTAAGTGTGGCAGATAACGGAACCATTACAGGCAATACGCTGACCTGGTCTAATTTGAGCGTTCCGGTGGGCCAGACCATCAGCCTCAGCTTCGTGGTGCGGGTAGATGCAGACCTGACTGGGGTAACTACAATCCGCAATGTGGCTGTCGTAAACGATAGTGTAAATCCCGAGCAGCCAACCTTGCCTCCTAACCCGACAGACCCGACAGAACCGGGCAATCCTGGTACGCCGGGCACCGATATCCCGGTTGAAACCATTGGCAACTTTACAACTTCAATGACAGTTGTTACGCCAAGACCTTCGGGTATAGGACGCGCAGGCGATGAACTTACGTATACTATTACGGTTACCAATACAGGAAATCAGGTGCTGACCAATGCAGCAATTACTGATGCGCTGCCAAATAAAACAACGTTTGTATCGGCCAGCAACGGTGGAACGTTGAACGGAACCAACGTTCAGTACACTATACCGACGCTTGGTGTCGGACAGAGCCAAACCGTTCAGTTGGTGGTTCGCGTAAACAATGATCTGGCGGGCGTAACCTCAATACGCAACTCGGCGACTGTTTCGGCCGGAGGCGTAACGAAAAATACAGATCCGGTAGATGTTACGATCGAGTGTGTCGCACCGTCTGCACCAGCGCAAATTACAACAACCGGCAATTCGATCTGTCCGGGAACAGGTGTAACGCTTGCCGTTGTGAACCCCGACTCGCAGGTTATCTATCGCTGGTACACCACACAGCTGGGCGGAACACCTGTATTCGAGGGACCGTCGTTTGCCACAGGCAACCTGAACAGCTCTGTCACGTACTGGGTAGAAGCAACGCGCATTGCAGGACAGTGCACCAGTCCGACACGCACATCAATTACAATTAATGTGCTTACTCAGCTGGCTACACCTGCACCGACAGTGCTAAGTACAACACCAACCAGTGTTACGTTTGGCTGGCAGGCAATTCCGGGTGCTTCAGGTTATGAGGTTTCAATTGATAATGGTGGAACCTGGACCGTGCCGAGCGCAGGTGCTGCTGCTACAAGCCACGTCATTGCGGGTCTCAAACCAGACCAAATGGTAACGATTCGTGTCAGGGCAACAGGAGCGGCATCATGCCAGACCAGTACCGCTTCGCCGCAAATTTCGGGAACCAGTTCTAACCCTATGGGCAACGAAGTATTTGTTCCAAATGCCTTTACGCCTAATGGCGACGGCAAAAATGATGTGTTCCTGGCCTTCGGGAATACCATCACAAGCATCGACATGCGCGTATACAATCAATGGGGTCAGCTGATCTTCAGAAGTCAAAACCTGCAACAGGGTTGGGACGGAACATTTGAAGGTAAGATGCAGCCTACCGGGGTATACGTCTATGCCGTGGAACTGAAATTCAAAGACGGTACAGATGGAATGAAGAAAGGTACTGTCACTTTATTGAGGTAATAAGCCAGGATACATCTAAAAAACAGAAAAACATGAAATCAAGATCATTCATAATAAAATCGGCCTTTATCTTCTGTCTGCTGCTTGGTGCATCAGCCGGGAGCCGGGCCCAGGTTGACCCGCATTTTTCACAGTATTACGCGTATCCGCTCTGGCTTAATCCGGCTATGACGGGGGTATCTGACGGGGATTACCGGGCAGGTGTAAATATTAAAAACCAGTGGGGAGGCCTGTCTAAATCATTCTTTACCGGCGGCGCTTCTTTTGACATGGCAGCGAATGATAAGCTGGCTTTCGGCGCTACCGTCCTGAACCAGCGTGCGGGCGAATTAAGCTTTAACTACCTGACTGCACTTGTCTCTGCATCTTACCGGATCAGATTCGGACATTCGGGGCTCAATATTGTGAGTTTTGGTTTGCAGGGCGGGATCATCAACAGAAGTTTTGACGCCTCAAGCGCCCAGTTCGGCAGCGATTTCAATCCCGTTACAGGAATGGGTTCAGGATCATCAGAGGCAATCATGTCTGAATCGGCTACGATTCCTGACGTAAACGCGGGTGTGCTTTACTTTGACGGAAATCCCGACCAGGTGGCCAATGTCTTTCTTGGTGTAAGTGCTGCGCACCTCACCCGCCCGACAGAACGTTTCCTGGGCAGCAGCCAGCGTCTGCCGATGCGGCTAACCGCCCATGGGGGTGCCAGGTTCAGGGTGTCTCAGAGCTTTGACATAGTTCCCAACGCGCTTGCCATGTTTCAGGGAAACGCTGAAGAAATAGCTGCAGGTGCTTACGGCCAGCTGGCGCTTAACCAGCAGGCGAGCCTGCTCTTTGGGGGCAATTACCGTTTTGATGATGCCGGAATCGTTACGGCAGGCATCCAGTATAAGAACCTTGTCTTAGGCATCAGCTACGACATCAATACATCCAGTTTGCGCACAGCGACAAATCGCAACGGGGGGCTGGAAGTGTCTATCTCCCTGGTTGGCCGCAATGGCCTGATCGGTCCGAATTTCTTTTGTCCACGATTGTAATATAGCGTCATGAAAAAGTTCACAGTTCTCACATCCCTGTTGTCTTTCCTGGCTATAACGGCCAGTGCACAATATGTTGTTAACTACAAAAAAGCCGCAGACGCATATTTTGCCGGTAAGGAATATTATGCGGCTGCTGAGTTTTACAAAAAGGCACTCAATATCAAGGCTGACAGCTCAGGCCTGGTGCTGCCATACTCGGGCGAAAGCAAAGCCGTGGCAGAGCGTGTGGCCGGCGCGGAATATCAGTCAATGATCTTCAAACTTGCAGAAGCGAACAGGCTCTACAAAAACTTTGCAGAGGCCGAAAAATACTATGCGCTGGCAAATGGCTTTGCTGACAAACGGTACAGCATGGCTTCATACTGGTATGGCGAAAGTCTGATGGCCAATCAGAAGTACGACGAAGCGATCGATGCGTACGAAAAATATATTGCCAGCAATCCAAAAAACGAGTACACTGACAAGGCAGCCGGACGGATACAGGCTATCCGGGCAGCCGTAAATGAGATGCGTTACCCAAAACTCGTACAGGTTAAAAAACTGCCCGGCGCATTAAATTCAGCGGGATCGAATTACGCACCCGTTTTTATGAACGGAAAGTTATACATCAGCTCATCGCGTCCGCAGGAGGTTCCGAATGAGAAAGTGCTGGTTGTTCCGGGTAACGCCCAGACAAAGGTGCTTAAAAAACAAACTCCGTATCTGAATGCCCTGTATGAGGTTTCAGGAAGTATTGATGCTGGCTCTGCGCAGGTGTCAAAGGTAAAGGTAGCAGGGATACCAAAAACTGAGCAGCTGGCAGCCGCGTCGTTTAACCCTTCGGGCGACCGGATGTATTTTACCGCCTGGAATGAGCGCCGTGAAAACCCAAAGCAAGCCATCTTCTGGTCGCAGAAAACCGGTTCCGGCTGGTCTGAACCAAAGGCCCTTGGTCTTCAGGTAAACAGCAAAGACTGGAATGCGGTACAGCCCTTTGTAACCCCAGACGGCAAGTTTCTGATCTTTTCGTCAGACCGCAGCGGCGGCTTCGGCAACTTTGATCTTTGGTACTGTCCGCTGCGGGCCGACGGAAGTCTCGGACAGGCGGTAAACATGGGGCCGCAGATAAACACCGCAGATAGCGAAAGAAATCCCTATTATAATGCGTTAACGCGCAAGCTGATGTTCAGCAGCAATAATCCGAAAGGTCTGGGCGGTTATGACTTCTATGAATCTGAAGGCGATTTTACAGGATGGAGCGCGGCCAGAAATATGGGCTATCCGTTTAATTCTTCGAAAGACGATGTATATTTCACCGCAACAAACAGCAGGGGTACGGAAGGTTATATCAGTTCAGACCGGCAGTCAGAATGCTGCCTGGAGTTGTTCGCCGTAAAACGTGAGTTTATCAAAGTTACCGGACAGCTGATTGATTGTGTGACCAATCAGCCCATTTCAAATGCCCAGGTAAGCCTGAATGATGGCGATAGGACCCAGGTAAGCGAAACCGGAGCCGATGGAAGTTATACGTTTGCTATCGACTCCCGCAAGCCAATTCGTCTTGCCATGAAGAAAGACAACTACTTTAGCAAAAACGTAAGTTATAATGCGGCAGACCTGGCGAAGGTTGATACGCTGGTAAGAACTGACCTTTGTCTTACTGCGTTTAAAATAGACAAGCCGATTGTACTGAACAATATTTATTATGAGTTTAACAGTGCCGAGCTGACAGAGGGGTCAAAAGTGATGCTTGATTCTCTGGCCAGGATTATGCTTGATAACCCCGACATCGAGATCGAACTTAGTGCCCATACCGATAATATTGGGGGTGATGCCTATAACTTTGATCTTTCAGACCGGCGGGCAAAATCCTGTGTAAACTACCTTCTTACCAAACAGATCAATCCGAGTCGTGTTACATCGCGCGGTTATGGCAAAACGAAGCCGGTAGCGCCAAATACATTACCAAACGGTAAAGACAACCCGGACGGAAGACAGAAGAACCGCCGCACCGAATTTAAGGTGACCAAAAAATAGCCTCGATAATTTTTTATGTATGGGCAGGCGTCTGAAATGGCGTCTGCCCTTTTTTAGAAACAGGTGACGGACCAGGTTCGGTTCCAGCCTTCTAGCGGACCCAGCCTGACGATACCTTCCTTGTCTTCAAGGCGGCCGTTGTGGTTTACACCATCTGCTACGCCGCACCAGGGCTCAAGACACACAAAGTCTGCATCTGGCGCAGACCAGATTCCGAAATAAGGGAAGCTGTCAAAGCCAAAGCGGATTCCTGTAGCGTTGCCCGTGTTTTCAAGCGTGATTTCCTTGCTTTTCAAAGTTTTGAATACAAGTGCGTCTTCATAAAACAATTCGTGGGAGAGGGGAAGTCGTCCGGAGTCAAGCGTCAGCTGCTTCACTTCATCGCTGATCAGGTTATCTTTTATTTTATGGTATTGAAGATTGCTATCGTTGTCAAAAGTCAGGTAATAATCGGTGTAAGCCAGGTTTTCTGAAACAGGGACGGCAAATGCGGGATGCGCACCGGCAGAAAACAACAGATCGCGCTGCGGGTCGGGGTTTTCCACTTCGTAGCTGCAGTGTAACGTCGGTCCATCCAACCGGTAACGGATGCTCAGGCTGAAACGAAACGGATATTTTTCATGCGTTGCTTCCGTGTCTGAGAGAGTGAAACAAACTTCAGTATCATTGATAACCTTGGTATCGAAGTCCATATCCCGGGCAAATCCGTGGCGGCTGAGCTGATAAGAACGGCCTTC
Organism: Pedobacter sp. SYP-B3415; assembly: GCF_004138205.1. GTDB lineage: Bacteria > Bacteroidota > Bacteroidia > Sphingobacteriales > Sphingobacteriaceae > Pedobacter. The sequence goes on along the minus strand of NZ_RXNQ01000034.1, from coordinate 143,209 downwards.
AAAAGAATAGGTGTCGTTTTTCAGCGCGCCGACAACAGGGAACAGAACGGGGCTGTGTTTGCCCCAGAAAGCCGGGTTGCCACTCCACAGATATTCATATGCATTTGTCTTGCCTGTCAGGCGCTGAAGCTCTGCACCTTTTTCAGCAAAACTTGCTGAAAGCCGGTCGTTTTGGATTTGAATCATATACTAATGTACGTTTTGAGCCCGTAAATGAAAAGAAACCGGTTTTACTTCTGGTCAGTAATTGTTAGAACGGGACGGTAACGGCTGGTCTTCACACGCGCACGCAGGTCATGCAAAATAGTGTACAGGCCAAAATTTGTCCGGTTTACATAGATAAAGTGTTTTACGCCCCGCGCCTGTTTAAATTCCGGCATTTTTGAGATCCGCTCGCCATAGCTGTATAATTTTTCAAAGAACTGTTGATCGCTGAAATCAAATTCAGCGGTCGCATATGGTTTTGCAAACAGCCCGATCATTTCCCGGTATGCCTCGTAATAAAAATCAACCTCGGCGGCCGTATCATCAGGCAGAATCATTTCAAGTTCACGGAATGCCTGCAAAGTAAGCTGTTTATTTTGCAGCACATCGGTAAGGATGAGGGAGAAGAACGGCCGGTAAAATTCGCCGGGCATTTCCTTGATACAGCCAAAATCGATGATGCCAAGCTTTCCGTCAGGCGTGATCAGAAAATTTCCCGGGTGCGGATCCGCATGGACGGCCCTAAGCTCATGCTGCTGAAAGTTATAAAAATCCCAGAGTGCCTGGCCGATGCGATCACGCAGTTCCTGTGAGGGGTTCGTCTGAAGAAACTCTTTCAGGTGTACACCCTCAAGCCAGTCCATTGTTATAACCCGTGGGCCTGATAATTCAGGGTAGTAGGTCGGAAAAACCACATGATCGAGGTGTTTGCAGGCCTGAGAGAATTGCTGCGAACGCCGTACCTCAAGCTCATAGTCGGTTTCTTCAAGCAGCCGCTCTTCAACCTCCTGCATGTACACATTAAGCTCTTTCTCACTCATGCCAAGCAGACGAAATGCGAATGGTTTGACAAGTTTCAAATCTGAGGAAATGCTGTCTCCAACACCCGGATACTGAATTTTGACAGCGAGCGTTTTCCCGTTCAGCTCGGCGCGATGCACCTGGCCGATTGAAGCGGCGTGCGTGGACCGGATGTCGAACCGGTCATAGATCTGCTCCGGGCTTTTCCCAAAATGCCGCGTAAAGGTACGAACCACCAGCGGGCCGGAAAGGGGAGGGGCATTGTACTGGCTTTGAGTGAATTTATTTACGTAGGCTCGCGGCAAAATATTTTTGTCCATACTTAGCATTTGCGCAACTTTCAGGGCACTGCCCTTCAGTTCGCTTAGCGACGCATAGATATCTGCAGCATTGTCTTCATTCAGGCCATCCCTGGTAAGGTCGGGGTTAAATAGTTTCTTTGAGTAATACTTAATGTAATTGCCGCCGACCTGGAGACCTGTTTTTACGAATTTTGCAGAGCGTTGTGTTTTGCTGGTTGGAATGCTTTTTTGTTCTTTCATGTATTAAACGAAACGCCCGTTCCGGCTTAGAAACTTTCCATAGTCGAGGAGATTATCAAGCGGACTATGTTGAAAGAGATCGAATGTTACAGTAATGCCTTTTTCAATTGCCTCATCAGTTTTGCTGAATGCTGCTGACGTATCATTTGCCCAGAAGCGCATAATGAAGAGAAACTGAACCCAAAGCGCATCTTTATACCGCTTTGAGAAGAAACGCCGTTCGGCAAGTTCTCCACTTTCCAGGCCTTCGGCAATAACTGATTCTGCAAAGGCTTCAAACACCGGTTTTGCATCATCAAGTACGGGCGGGGCAGAAAGTCCGCGCATGTGCTGGCGTAAGGTGTGCACAGCGAAGCTGCGGTGTCTGAGCAGATATTCTGTAAAGCCGTAAAAGAATGAGAGCACTTTCTCGCGGGCGCTGAAAGACGGCCAGACTTCCTGCTGCCTGATGCTGGAAACAACGGTAGATACGGCATCAGCCCAGAAGCTTTTTTCGATAGAAGTAAACGAGCCGAAATGCAGGTAAAATTCTTCTTCGGCAATTTTGAGGCGTTTGGTAAACACATAAACCGATTTCGGCGACTCTCCGTTGCTGAGAACATAATCGATATATGCTTTCTGAATTTGTGTTGCAGTTGCCATCTGTGCTGGATTTGGTAAATTCAAAAATACAACATACAGAGCGTTGTTTTTGTTGCCACTTCTGGGGTCAATGTCAAAAAACCGAAGCTGTTACCGGGACATGATACCGCTGGCGATAAAATTTTTTGGCGGTATAAACGCTGATTTGATATATTTGCCATCCAATAGGGATGTAGCGTAGCCCGGTATCGCGTCAGCATGGGGTGCTGGAGGTCGCAGGTTCGAATCCTGTCATCCCTACAAACAGGATACAAGCCTTTGCGATAGCAAGGGCTTTGTTTATTTCAGGCCGAGCCAAGCCGCAGGCTTAAGTGAGGCCTGAAATAAACAAAGCCAGGCCACGAAGTGGCTGAAGGCTTGTATCATGTTAAATCGCTCCACCCCCCAAAGGATCACCGACGAAGGAGGTCATCCTGATTACAGTATGATCTCTGGCTGAAGGCTTGTATCATGTTTAACCGCTCCCCTCCAAAGGATCACCGACGAAGGAGGTCATCCTGATTACAGTATGATCTATGGCTGAAGGCTTGTATCATGTTTAACCGCTCCCCTCCAAAGGATCACCGACGAAGGAGGTCATCCTGATTACAGTATGATCTATGGCTGAAGGCTTGTATCATGTTTAACCGCTCCCCTCCAAAGGATCACCGACGAAGGAGGTCATCCTGATTACAGTATGATCTATGGCTAAAGGCTTGTATCCTGTTTAACCGCTCCCCCCAAAGGAGCACCAACGAAGCAGGTTATTCTGATTACAGTATTATCTATGGCTAAAGGCTTGTATCCTGTTTAACTGCTCCCCCCAAAAGGATCACCGACGAAGGAGGTCATCCTGATTACAGTATGATCTATGGCTGAAGGCTTGTATCGGCGGGAGAGATAGCTGTACTGACGTGAACCACAAACCGATTTATTTTAGCGCTTCAGCCGTAATAGCTCCTGCAGCAGTTGCATAAGTGATTTTAATCATTAAATTTGCTAAAACGATTTAAACCTAGACACATCTTGTGTCATATCCCGCCGCCGGATGTTGTAACCAAAGCAGCCGGTTGCGAAGCAATCCGAAAAATGAGCAATACTGATCAGCAGCCGGTAATCGGCGTAGACATTGGCGGCTCGCACCTGACCGCCGCGGTTGTAGACAATGGTATTATTCTCCCGCAAGGCAGAAGCCGTATTAAAGTAAATCCGCATGCACCGGCCGCAGAAATTTTTGACCTTTGGGCAAAATGCCTCACTGAGGTGAGCGCAGTGGCCGGCCTCCGCCTGCCAAAGATCGGCATAGCCATGCCCGGTCCCTTTGAGTACGCAGCAGGCATCAGCCGTATACGCGGTCTCAATAAATATGAGTCGCTTTATGGCATTAACGTAAAAAATGAGCTTGCAGGTCGTTTACAATTGCCCGCCGAAAATCTTATCTTCATTAATGATGCGGAGGCGTTTCTTCTTGGCGAAGTTTATGCCGGGTCAGGCGCTGGTTTTGACAGAGTTATCGGCATTACACTTGGCACCGGACTTGGATCAGCGAGCGCTTTAGATGGTGTTGTTAAAGATGAGAACAGGGCCGTTGTGCCTTATCTTGATAGTTTCGCCGAAGCTTATATATCAACCCGGGGGCTTACAGGGCGGTTTGAAGAACTGACCGGCCTGGCGTGCAAAGATCTGAAGGCCATCATCACACTTGATAATCATCAGAAGGAAGTCCGTGAGGTGTTTTCAGAGTTTACCGTGCACCTGGAGAACTTCCTGAGCGATTTCATTTCAGACACCCGCGCGGAAGTTGTTGTAATTGGCGGAAACATTGCACGTGCCGACAGCTGGTTCCTGCCTGAACTTCAGAACCGGCTCAGAAGCAGGTTTCCGGGCACCAGCCTCCGTTTAACAGAGCTCTGGGAAGATGCAGCCCTGGTTGGGGCAACGGCGGTTTTTGCAGAGAAATATAGCCGCAGCGAAATTCAAAACACATAGAACCAAGACAAAACGAGCATATGGAAAAAGTACCTTTTACCGAACAGAAGTTCAAAATAACGCTGATTTACGTAACCACCCTTTTTATGCTTTGGGGCATCGCCATCACCATGGGCGATGTACTTAATAAGCATTTCCAGGAAGCCATGCATCTCAGCAAAGCCCAGTCAGGCCTTGTGCAGTTCTCCATTTTCGGGGCATACTTTATTATGGGCATCCCCGCAGGCTTGTTTATGAAACGTTTTGGTTTCAAAAACGGCGTGTTGTTAGGATTATCCCTGTTTTCGCTCGGAGCTTTTTTATTTATTCCGGCGGCAAACGCTGGTTCTTTCACCTTTTTTCGCATCGCATTATTTGTGCTTGGCTGCGGGTTGTCTACGCTTGAAACCGTAGCGCACCCATTCGTTGCCTCGCTGGGCGATCAGCGAACAAGCGACCAGCGTATAAACTTTGCCCAGGCATTTAATGCAGTTGGTACGATGATCGGACCGGCACTTGGTGCTTTTATTCTCTTTGGTCCTGAACGTGCCGGCTCTGCAGACCTGGGGTCAGTAAAAGGGCTTTATATGGGCATCGGAATTGCGATTGCGGCCATAGCGCTGAGCTTTTCTTTCGTAAAAGTTCCAGAGACTATAGATTTCCATTCAGAACCACAGCAGGGTGCCGCCGGGGCGAATGTAGACCTGCACCCCGAGAAGTCCCTTTTTGCGCATAAGCATTTCGTATGGGCTGTTCTGGCACAGCTTTTTAACGCTGCGGCACAAGGGGGAACATGGGCCTTTTTTATCAACTACGGACATGAAATCATGGGCTTCAGCAGTTTTACGGCCGGACAGTTTATGGTAGCTTTTATGGGCATGATGCTCCTTGGCCGTTTTGTGGGCACCTTCCTCATGCGTTATATCGCTCCGAATAAATTGCTTGCCATCTTTGCATTATGCAATGTGCTGATGTGTATCATCGTAGCACAGGGTATAGGCTGGGTATCATTCGCTGCCTTACTGATGATCAACTTTTTCTTCAGCATCATGTTCCCGACTATCTTCAGTCTGGGTATGAAGAACCTCGGCTCGAAAACAAAACAGGCCGCTTCATTCCTGTCTATGGGTGTTGTTGGCGCGGCCTTCTTTCCTATGTTAATGGGCATGGTTGCAGACAAGAACATCGCGAGCGCCTATTATCTTCCTATTATCTGTTACTTAGTTATTTTTGTGTTTGCCGCGCGGTTTGACCGGCTCAGGCAATAATACGTTGATCAGCCGTCAAATATCCCCCTTTTTGGGTGATGTCTGGCGGCTGATTTGTTTCTACATTGGCCTGTCATGCTAACGCGTTCGCCGGGGAGGTTCCTTTTTATTTGTCTTCACATGCTGCTTGTTTTCACGCAGCCCGGCTTTTCTCAGACCTATAGTTTTACGAATTACAACCTGAAGGAAGGCTTGCCGCAATCGCAGGTTGGCGTGTTTTATCAGGATAGCCGCCGCATGCTCTGGCTCGGAACCTTTGGGGGCTTAAGCAGTTTTAACGGAAAAAAATTCACCTCGTATAGTAAGGCTTCCGGCCTCCTGTCAAATATGGTCAACTGCATTGTTGAAGATACAACGCACCAGATCATAGCAGGAAGCGATGCGGGGCTGAGTTTTATCAGAAATAACCAGATCCATAACCTGGATCTGAATGAAGAAGTATCTTTTCTGAAGAAAAGCAACACAGGTGCCATCTGGGGCGTTGCCGGCAGGCGCCTTTTCCGGCTTGTAAATGATAAACCGGTTTTTGCTCACCTGCCGGGAAACAGCGTAACAGCCATTAATACCGATGCCCGGGGCAACCTGTATGCGATCTGCCAGGAGCGCGGAATCATGCGCCTTGAAGGTAACGCCTGGAAGCCCGTGTACCTTTTTTCGGCGAAGGAACGAAACCTGATATTACGAAGAATCATCTTTGACAGGAACAACCCCGGACATTTTTTTCTGCTCAGCCGGAAGGCGATCTATTATGGCTCAGGCCGCGGAATCTCGCCTTACGCGCCGCTATCGGGCACCGGCAGTGATTTCATGAGCATTGAGCAGGACCATAAAGGCCAGCTATGGGCGGGGACGCAGACGGGTGCTTATCTTGTCAGATCGTCTGGTGAGGTACTTCGGTTTGGCGGTGCCAATGGCTTTACAGACAATATGGTTTATGAGATCTTCCGTGATGTAGAGAACAATATCTGGTTGTCGTGCTTTAGTCAGGGCATTTATAAGTATGAGGGCGACAGATACATCAGGATGAACAAGGTTCAGGGAAAAGATTTTGAATTCCCCATCAGTGGCATGGCCAAAGACCTGAAGGGTAACCTCTGGATCGCAACATTTAATAAGGGAGTCTTCCGCTATGATGGAAAAACGCCCGTTCCTGTCAATCCCAGTGCTTTTTCGGCAAGCAGTGTGTACTTTGTGTCGGCAGATAAGAAGGGGAGAATCTGGATGTCTGTGCATGGACATGGCCTGTGGATACAGGATGAGAAGGGTCTCAAGCAGTTAATTAAGCCGGCAGAGGAAGATATCACTAAAAGCGAGTTTAACAGCATTCTGCATACTGCCGATGGCGGTATCTGGCTTGGCAGGGGGATCCAGCTGCTTTATATGCAAGACGGGCGACTGCAAACGGTTGGCGGTTTTAAAGGTTTTGTATCGAGTCTTTTCGAACTGAACCCGCGCGAATTTGTGCTTGCAACGACCAACGGCGTGTACATGATTCGCGACCGGAAAGTTCATAAACACCTTCCGCTCGGAAAAATGAACGTTCTGTCCTTGCGCCGCCTGGGCGATCAGTTGCTTGTGGCCACACTTGGTGATGGCCTGATCAGTTACAACCTGAAAACGGGCGCAACGTTTCGTTACACCACGTCGAACGGCCTGCATTCAAACGATATTTACAGTCTTGAATTTGACGCGCAAAAACGCTTGTGGATGGGAACAGGCCGCGGGATCGAAAAACTGAGTTTTGACCGGGCATCCGGCCGCTTCAATGTCGTGTCAGATCAGGCGAATCCGCTTATTATCGAATGTAATCAAAACGCAATACTGAACTATAAAAGTTATATGCTGGTGGGAACCACGGGCGGAATTGTTGCCTGTAAGACTGGTCCGGGCGAGAAACCCGGCAGCAGACCGTCGGTACATATAAACCGGCTGGTGCTGCATAGCAATGAACCCGGCGCCCGCGATTCGCTGATCTACATTCCGCAGGCCGGAAAAAATGTTGAACTGGCCTCTCACCGCGATCACCTGTCTATCCGCTTTGAAGGCGTATTCCTTACAAACCCCAACAGCATCAGCTATCAGTACAGGCTGGTCGGGTCTGATCTTGATTTCAACAGTCCGGTAACTAACGAAGAAGTCGAATATTCCAATCTCGAGCCCGGACACTACGTCTTCCAGGTCCGTTCCCTGGCACAGGGTAAGTCGTCGCCGCTGAAGGAATTTGCTTTTTATGTTGTGCCGGCATTTTATGAGACCTGGTGGTTTAAACTCCTTTCTACAGTTCTTGTGTTCGCCATCATTTACACGGGTTTGCGGTACTGGTTCAAACAAAAACAACGTAAGGAAAAACAGGTTGAGGCCATCAGGCGCGCAGAGAAAGAACGCATTCGTACCCAGACCGCTGAAGATTTTCATGATGATATAGGAAATAAACTTACACGGATCACGGTTCTTTCCGAAATACTCGATAAGAAGATTGATGCGCAGCAAATCGAAGAAAAAGAACTTATCCGCCTGATCAGGGAGAACGCCGGACTTCTCTATACAGGCACAAAAGATATCCTGTGGGCGCTGGATCCGAAGAGCGACAATCTCCTTGAAATCATGAACCATGTTGCTGATGTTGGCCAGGAGCTTTTTGCACATACAGGGGTGGCGTTCCACGTGGAAGGTCTTGATGAACAGTACAAGAAAATCCACTTGTCTATGGAGTTCAACCGAAACCTCAGTCTGATCTTTAAGGAAATCCTGAATAATATCCTGAAGCATGCGGGGGCGGCAAGGGTAGTGATTCGCATTACACGCAATGCGCAAAATACAATTGATATCGAAACGGAAGACGACGGGAAGGGTTTTGATCCGGAAACAGCGTCTAATGGCAACGGCCTGAAGAACATCCGCGTCCGTTCCGAGCGCATAGGCTCCAGTCTGGCAGTCTCCTCAGCGCAGGGAAAAGGAACAAAAATTACGATTTTTACATCTATCCGTGTCACAATTTAGTTTTGGCGGCGTCTAAAATCTAAACCTGCTCAGCGAATGGACCAAAAAATACGCATACTGATCATTGAAGACGACGAGATTTTGCGCATGGCTTACCGGAGCTTGCTGAGCGATGTGCCCGGTTATCAGGTGCTCAATGCTTATCCTTCTTTCGATGATGCCCGGCGGTATCTTCAGGCTGAATCGCCCGATGTGATTCTTCTCGATATTGAAATGCCCGGCACAAATGGCCTCGACGCGCTTCCGGTCATAAAAAAGATGCTGCCAGACGTCTCTATCGTAATCCTTACCGTATTTGACTCTGAAGAGATGGTTTTTGAAGCGCTGGGCAAAGGTGCCAGCGGTTACCTGACTAAGAACTCGCCCGGGGCAAGAATTATCGAAGCCGTACGCGAAGTGCGGTCTGGCGGCGGTGCTATGAGCACCAATGTGGCGCGAATTGTGATGCGGTCCTTTCAGAAAAATCTCAACTCTCCCTTAACCAGGCGGGAAACAGAAATCCTTGAACTTATTGCAGGCGGGCAGACAAAAAGCCAGGTAGCCCAAACCCTGTTCATCGATACCGAAACTGTTCGAAGTCATGTTAAAAATATCTACGTAAAACTGGACGTCAACTCGAAATCAGAAGCAATCCGCACAGCCCGCGACAAACGATTCATTTAGGTTCTCGATGTCGCGTTTATGCTATTTCTAACATTTTTTAACAGTTAGTTTCGCAAAATCACCCGTTTTGGGTGAAGCGCAGGATTTTATTCTCCGGTAATTTTACACAGAAGTAAATGTAACAACGAGCCATGTCTTTATCCCTCAAATACACCAGACCAGATGCCGCGCTGCAGCCCTCAGCACGCGATTTTTTTGAACATACCCTGGGAATTGATACAGAAACGTTTAATCAGGTCCTTCCGCGTCCCGACGATTTAATCTGTGATGTTGATGCAGATGTGGTCCTGCTGACCACAGATTGCCTGGAAACCTGTTTTGAATTAAGAAATAAGGGGATCTCATTTTCACAATCGCCCAGTTATATGCAAGCCGGGTTGTCTGCTGTTTTTGTCGATCCGACGGGAAACACCTGCCTGTTGATCGAGGAGCGTGATTACAGCGAAGAGAAAGAACTAAACGGGTTTGTATAAAGCTAATAACCGCGCTCATGAAATTTCAGAAGACACTCCGAAACCAAAACCTGATCAGGATAGAAACAGCCCATGAAGCCGTTCAGCAGCAGGATCATGTTGCGTATACATTAAATGTTGTGCTGAATGGTACAGCGCTCTACCGGTTTGGGAAACGTAAGGCACAACTGTATCCTGACTCCTGCCTCATGTTAAGCCCCGGCATAAAAAGTGAAGTAACGATCAGTGCTGATTTCGATGTGGAAATCCTGACGATCAGCTTTTCTACATCTTTTATCAATAGCTTTCTTAAGCAAACAGGGATAGCCGCTGAGCAAATGACCAAAGGCGGCTTCGGAGAATCACTGTATCCGATCTCGGATGATATGCGCATTACGATCGGGCACCTGCGCAGACACCTGGAACGCGGTACCGATAACGAGGAACTGATCAATGAATATCTCTACCATTGTCTGCAAAACTATTTTACGGTGTTTAGCCGGGAGGTCGTGCTCCGAATGGAAAAACTGCGTTTCAGTAAAGCTACAACACGGGAAGAGGTCATGAAAAGGCTTAATGATGCACGGGAATACATAAGCAGCAACTATAACAAAAATATCAGCCTGCAGGACGCGGCAGACATTGCCTGCCTGTCGGTCAACCATTTTATGCGAACATTTAAAGAGGCCTACGGATTCTCTCCTCATCAATACCTGATCCGCCTGCGGCTGAAACGGGCGCGTTACCTGCTCAGAAACACGCCGTATGCGCTTCACGAGATTGTGGGGATGGTTGGTTTTGAATGTCCGAGTTCTTTTATCCGCCTGTTCAGGAATAACTTTACGATGACTCCGCTGAAGTATCGTGCCGCAGGTACGCCAATGCCAGCATAAAAGGGGATTTCTGCATATGCAACCAAATTGCTTTCCGGTATCTTAGACCCGTAATATGGCATAAAACCTTGTAGATGTTTTTTCATGCCAGGTTATTAATGATTAAAAAATGATAACAGCAAATGTCCAGGATTGGCGTTTGCTGTTTTTTATTGTATATCAATGTGTTAAATATTTTTTATAAGTGTTTTCAGCACACAGCGCGGCTTTTTCCTGTGCTACTTTTATATAAAAACACAATGGTTATGAGACTTCAAGTTCTAATATTCCTGCTACTGGGTAGCATGTTCAGCACGTTCGCGGCCAAACCCAAAAACGACGTAAAAATGGTTATAACTGCATTTGTTGAAAGTTACCTGAAGCACGGCGATTACAAAAAATTGAGCCAGGTGCTTGGGCACGATGTAACATTCAAATCTAACCGGGATACCCGGGTGGTGGTACAGCAGGGAACGAGCGTAATCGACTTTATGAGAAAAAATGCAGGCATGATACAACGCGACTGTTCTGTAGGGTATGAAATCGTTTCAAAAACTTCAGCAATTGTCGTAGCGCGCGTAGATATAAAATATGAGCTTTGCGAGGGGGCGCAGCAAAACTATCTGATTATTGAAAATGATGGCACGGGCGATTGGAAACTAACGCAGGTTTACAAGCTTTTCCTTGAAAATACCGGAGAGGAAAACGTTACCGCTGGCAAGGTGTGATAAACACAATTAAAAAAGGCGGTCTTTCCTGAGAAAGCCGCCTTTTTTGCAAATATGATAATAAATTAAATTACTTTCACATTAACGGCATTTAAGCCTTTTTTTCCGTTTTCAACTTCGTACTGAACTTTGTCGTTTTCACGGATTTGGTCAATAAGACCAGTTGAGTGAACAAAGATATCTCCGTCTCCGTTTGCTGGGACGATGAAGCCGAAGCCTTTGGTCACATTAAAGAATTTTACTGTTCCTTCTTGCATTGTATTAATTATTAGTGTAAGCCTGCAAGTTAGGTTTTTATTTTAATAAAACCACACCGCTTAAATTTTATTTTGAGACGGTTGCCCATTTATAAACGCCTAATTATCAGCCTTTCCCGTGATGTTCAGCGTTATTTCTGAGCTGTGCGGAATGCCGAAACTCGTTCCCGGCCGTAGGGTTGCAAGATTACTCAGGTAAACGCTGATCACGCCTTCGATCACTTTTTTTCGCTGCGCATAGTACTCAGGAATCACACCGGTGATTTTGCCGATATGGATTCCACCCCTGGCATCAATGACGCATCCAAAGCGAAATGCGAAATCTTTATAGGCTTTTCTGATCGTAATCTTGTATTCAGGGAACATGTAGTCGTATGAGGCCGTTTTTCCAGTAAGCGGGTCCTGGTTACTGATGGTTTCGACGGTCAGCAGCGGACTGCGGCTTATAAACTGTACCGGCTGCCGCGCGGCAAAGGCACTGTCACGGTTGCCAGGATTTCTGTTAGACCGGTCTGAAAGTTTTCTGATATAGGCTGTGTCAGCCTGTGTAGGGCGCTGCAGCAATCGCGCGGTTGTCCTCAATTTGTTTCGAATATAACTTTGTGCGTAAAAGGTCATATTGACATCAGAACTGATATCGCTTGCTATTTCGCGCTGGTTGACCTGCAGTCGTTGAAATACGAGACTGTCTTTGGTGATCTTTTTGACACGAAACCATTCTTTCGCAAAGTTATAGACATCAGCATGATCATAGTGAAGATGAAATCCCTGCATCACCTTTTTCTTTGGGTAGTAAGCCAGCACAGAATCGTCTGAAACAAATTCTATGATCCACGAGGGTTCCTGGTGAAAGCCCATCTCATTTACAGAAAGCCCCGTACTAAACCGGCGTTTAACCTCTTCATAACGAATGCCCTTTACAGGGGCAAAGGTAAAATCGCGGAGGGAAGCATCTTTTCTTTTGTCGCCATGTGAACAGGCCGCTAAAATTGCAGCCAGCACCACCGTGTATACAATCCGGTATTTCGTCATTATCGTTTCTTCGCTTTCACAAAAATCACATTTGCCACCTTCCGGGTGCCGGCATGGTCCCATTTCTTGTTATCGCTCGGGTAATTAACTACGCCACCATCAGGCTCAGCGTTTACCCAGAGTGTTGTTGAACCGCCACCATCCAGGTTGATTGCAGCGATACAGCCCAGCCAGCGCATCAGTTTGGTTAATTCAAAAAGGCTCATTCCGGCCGACTGCTCCTGGCGTCCGTCAACCGTGAGCAGGATGATTTTACCGTCCGGCCGCAGGCCGACACAGGTTCGGGGGTGGCGGAGTTTATTAAACGCTGCGCTATCGAGCGACTCGTCGAGTCCGTTCAACCGCAGCAACGGACCGCTCAGCATGACATCATCGTGCGGCAATTTGTTTTCCCAGTCAGCACTGCCATCCCATTTAACAATTTCGGGCTTGCCGTTGTGTATCACTACAGCAGCCATCTGGTGCCGGCTTCTTTTTCCATCCTTATCCAACCGGTTCTGAGTGATGACCTGCCCCGCAGATTTGATAAAATCTACAGACCCGCCGTTTTTCACGTCGAAGAATGTTCCGTTTACAGCAGCCAGTGCACCCGCCTGTTCACCAAATGCCGGAACAGTTTTTAATTCCTGCTTTTCGTAACCAATTTCCAGCATGGCCCGCTTACCCGGCCTCTTAACTTCGAGATAAGAAATAAACTCATTCGCTGAAAAAAGCTCTTTGGCATTAAAATGATAGCGGTAAAGCCTGACGTCTTTAGCAATGCGGACTTTTTGCCATCTGGCTTTTCGAACGGCAACAGAATCGGAATATTGTGCTTCTGCCTGGGTAACTATCAGCAGGAAGAGGGGCAACAGAAGTTGTTTGAAACGCATATGCAAGTATACTCAAAGCCTGCGCATGAAGCCAGACCTCCTCGTATTTTTACATTTCCGGCGTCTCAGATTCGTTTTCTTAATTTGAGCAGCATCAGTTCCCGGCTGCCGTTCCGGTTTATTTCGATAAGCAGCGGCCGCCCGTCACGCGATTTGAACAATTCATCGATTTCAGATAAAGTATGTTCGCTTACGGGCTTGAAATTTATTTTAAGGAGCTCATCGCCGGGGAGAAAACCGGCCATATGCGCAGGCGAGGCGGGTTCGATCCGGCCTGCAAAATACCGGCCGTCATGATCAAAATCGATATATACCGACATGCCCGACATGTCATGCTCTGACCGCTCTTTAAAAAAATGATTTCGCTTTAGGTGAATAAAGCCCTCGTTGTAGTCAAAAAAAACGTTGAACTTTTTCATTAAATTGGCGCCGAGATTTCCGTTACGTCCGGTCCCTTCAGTCTTGCTTGCTACATCTTCAAAGTTCGGAAAGCCGGTCAATACATCGCTAAGCTTGAAGGTGCCTATGGAGACCGATTTAACCCGTCCCATTTTCCCGTCTATTACCCCACTCAAACCCATCCCCAGGTTTGCCTCAATCGTTGAATCGGGCAAGGGAAAGGGCCTGTTCTGATAAGCTTCAAGCGATAGCGCGTGGCTTCCGCCCGTATCAATGATCAGTCTGGTCTGAACGGTATCGCCGCGGCTTGTAAGGACCTTTGCCTGAACGTATGGTTTGTTCAGCGTAAGCTCAATAGGAATTTTTTGACCTTTGAAGCGGACCCGCTTGTTGGGGCTATAGAAGGTAAGCCGCCTGGAGTCGTACCGGATATGCACAATGAAACTTTTGAAAAAGGAATATCCGATCAGGCCATAAATTGGCTGACCAACATATCCCGAGAGGTTAAAAACATCTTCGGCAAGCACAGCGGTTGGGGTGATCTCAGATAAGCTTCGTCCAATCTCAACCTGAATCTTATTTGTAAAACGGGCATCGAGGGCAAGGCCTTTACCCAGGCCAAAAATCTTAAAAGGCGTGTAGTTTTTTGCGAGGGCAGAATCAAGAATGGAGGGGTTGGTAATCACCATCGGGCCAACCCCGGTATCCAGAATAAAATCGAAGGGACCTTTTCCGTTTACAAAGATCGGAATGATCATCAGGTTTTTTACAAACTTAAAATTTAGGGTCTGTTTGTCACGCTTTGCCCTAAACTGAAAATTTTGTGCATGAGCAGCCTGTCTTTCCACGACTGGCAGAAACGGCAATAGCAGGCATAAAAAAACAAGTGTTTTTACGACGACCCGGCTCATGATCATTAATCTAAATTAATATTTTAGTAACGACATTTTTTCACCCGCAGACCCCGTTTCAAATGAAATCACATCGCTTTTGTACCGCCCTTGCTGCTGCCATTCTTTTTGCATCCTGCTCCGCAGAGCAACACATCAGCCGCGACGTGAAAAAAACCTTTAAAAATTCAGCGCTGATCAGGCAATACAGGGTTGGTTTCGCCCTTTATGATCCTGAAAGCAAAAAGATGCTGTATCAGCAGGATGCCGATCGCTATTACACGCCGGCATCAAATACCAAGCTCTATACATTTTATGCTGGTTTAAAGATACTGAAAGATTCGGTGCCTTCACTGCGGTACATTGAACAGGGCGACTCACTTATTTTCTGGGGCACCGGGGACCCGTCGTTTCTTCACTCGCAGCTGAAAAACCGCAAAGCACTGGACTTTCTCGCCGGGAGCCCTAAAAAGCTATTTTACGCCCCTGGCCGCTACACGGGTTCATTTTATGCTACGGGCTGGGCCTGGGACGATTATAACGACTATTACCAGGCCGAGCTAAACGAGCTCCCTGTTATGGATAACCTTGTTGCCGTCAGGAAGAGCCCAACGGGCGGCCTGCTCGTAAGCCCCCGCTTATTTACCAGCTGTTTTGAGAAGAATCCGGAAAAAAAAGGTGATTTTAGCATCCAACGCGCCTATCTTGAAAATCGCTTCGAATATCCTGATACATTGGTCCCTGATAAATTTGAGCAACAGATTCCATATAAGGTGTCAGAAACACTTACGCTGAACCTGCTTTCAGATACATTAAATAGGCCTGTACACATACTTCCCCGCAGCATGCCGTCATACGCCCGAACCATTTTCGGTGCGCACCGCGATTCTGTTCTGAAACAGATGATGCTGCCGAGCGACAATTTTATCGCCGAGCAGTTGCTTTTGGTATACGCTGACCAGGCCGGGCTGGAGCTGAACACCGGGAAAGCCATTGCACATATCACAAAGACCTATCTGGCTGGCTTGCCCGATAAACCACAATGGGCGGATGGCTCTGGGTTGTCCAGAATGAATCTTTTCACGCCGAGGGATATGATCTACCTGCTAGACCTGATCTGGCAGGAGTTTCCTGACAAACAAAAGCTGTATGACCTGTTGCCTGCCGGCGGAAAAAGCGGAACGCTGAGAAATGCCTATGCCAAAACTGATCAGCCGTTTGTATTTGGTAAAACGGGAACGCTTTCAAACATCCATAACCAAAGCGGCTACATCCGGACGCGCAAAGGCAAAACGCTGTTCTTTGCGTTTATGAACAATAATTTCCTGCAGCCAACCGCAGAAGTACGCAAAGAAATGGTGCGAATCATGACTGGAATTCATGATAATTATTAGCTGAACCAGATTTAGGGATATTTTTCGTGCAGGATTGTGCGGTTTTGATTTGCAATTGGTTAGATTTGGTTATCAACCATTTAAATCTGATCTATGAAGAACCGCTACCTGTTGCTGGCATTTGTATTTCCATTTATCTTCGCTGCCTGCAGTAAAGATACGTTCATTGCCGAGCCTGAAGTGAATCCGCCGGCTGCGTATGTATCCGACTCCTCGTTTAAAATCGTAGGGTATTTTCCCAGCTACCGTGATCCTGCCGGGGTCGACCCGTCGAAGTATAAGATGGTAACGCACTTGTTTTATGCCTTCCTGAATCCCCGTGCAGACGGGTCGTTGGCACCGCTGTCTCAACCGGGGAGGTTTAATACCGTCATTCAGCAGGCAAAGGCAAGGGGCGTTAAAACCGGTATCTCCGTCTCGGGAGATGCAGCTATCTTTGTGTCTATGGCTGCTTCTGCGACTACACGGACTGCTTTTGTTAAAAATGCTCTTGCCTTTGTTCGCAGCAACGAACTCGACGGACTGGATATGGACTGGGAGTATCCGCGGCAGAATGTGTCTGACGAGACATACGCATTGCTGATGAAAGAATTATCAGATTCGCTACACAAGCACAATAAGTTTCTGAGCGCAGCCATTACACCGGGTGTGTACGCGGGAACCGTTCGCGACGGCATCAGGACAGAAGTTTTTTCTTATGCGGATTTCTTCAACATCATGATCTACGACGGGGCCGGCTGGCAGGGAGAATTGAACCACGCTTCGTACAACATGACGGTCGCTTCTTTGAATTACTGGCTTAACACCCGGGGCATGCCAAGGAAAAAGGCGGTGCTTGGCATGCCTGCTTACGGGAAAACCGCCGGCGGTACTGCCGCGACTGTTCGCGAATTTGAAGCTGCAGGTATTGATATAACAGGCGACTATGCACGGTATAACAACACAGATTATTATTTTAACGGTTCAATTACTATAAAACAAAAAACAGCCCTTGCGAGCCAGCGCTGCAACGGAATCATGTTCTGGGAGATCTACCAGGACACCAATTCTGCAGGGTCCATTATAAAGGCTGCAAACGATCAACTGGGCAGAAACTATAATTGATGGCAATAAAACTTCAGCAGGCAATTAGCAACAGCATCGAAGCAGACGGCCGTTCCTATTTGTATTTCGGCGGCACGTCTTATCTGGGGCTGGCCACAAATGCGGAATTCATTGACCTGTACAAGGCGGGTATGCAGCGTTATGGCGTTAACAACGGGACCAGCCGGAGCAACAATATTCAGCTTGCCTTGTATGAAGAGGCAGAAGCCGTTGCAGCAGATCGGTTTGGCGCTGAAGCAGCGCTGATCGTTTCAAGCGGTTATCTGGCGGCCCAGCTTTGTGTTCGCGCACTTGCAGACCATCACTTTATTTATGCGCCCGGCGCACATCCGGCGCTTTGGCTTAATGATCCTGTTCCCTCAGGCCAGGGTTTTACGCTATGGTTACAGAATCTGCGGGGGCAGAATGCCAAGGGCATGGTGCTTAGCAATACCTTGAATAACCTGCAGCCCGAACGGTATGACTTTTCTGCACTGCCGGGCGATGGAAGCCAGCTGTTACTAGCCGATGATTCTCATGGAATCGGCCTGTTGGATAACGGGCTTGGCGCTTATTCCCGGCTCAAAAACAGCACGCGCCGCGAAACGCTGGTTGTAGCGTCTATGGCGAAAGCCCTTGGTATTGATGCAGGTGTCGTTCTGGGCACTACCGGCCGGATAGCCAGCCTGAAAAAACATGTCATGTTTAACGGCGCATCTCCCCCCGCTGCTGCGGCATTATTTGCATTTATGAAGAGCGCCGACCTGTACAAAAACCAATGGCAAAAGCTGCAGGAAAACCACCGGTATCTGGCCTCAGCGCTTGAAGGCCGCAGCGATTGGAAGTTTATCAGCGAATTGCCGGTTTTCTGCAGTACCGATCCCGGGCTGCAGCAAAAACTGGCGCCTCATGAAATTCTTATCTCCTCTTTTCCATATCCCGATAGCGACGGGCCAGCGCTGAACCGGGTGGTATTAAACAGCGGGCATACGAAAGACCAGCTCGATGAACTTATAGAAACGATAAACCAGCTATGATTAAAAATATATTCGTACTAATTTGTTTCGTGCTGCTTGCAGGCAGCCTCCATGCGCAAACCATCTGGGTTGTAAGACATGCAGAAAAAAGCACCGCCGTGCTGACCACTGATCCTGAACTTAGTGAAACCGGTAAACTGCGTGCCGAAGCACTAACCAGACTCCTTGAAACCGAAAAGATAACCCAGGTCTATAGTACCCCTTTTAAACGAACACGAGCAACAGTGGCGGGTGTTGCGACCGGCAGCGATGTCGAGATACGATCTTACCAAAATGTATCAGAACTCGCGGCTACAGTGTCAACACACAACGCTGAAGAAAAGATCCTTATTGCCGGGCATTCCAACACGGTTCCGGATATTCTGCGGGCGCTGGGTGCGGAATTTAAGCCGAAAGACCTCTCAGACGAAGACTATGACTACATTTTTAAAATCGTCAGAAAGGATAACAGGGTTACCCTGACTACGAAACATTACGGTGCTGAACACCACGCCAGGCCCTAGAGTTTTTCGAAGGGGATATCCATAAGGCTGTAATTCTGCCATCCGTTGAAATCAAAGTGCCACCATTCATTATAGATAACCCGGAAACCGTGGCGTTGCATCACGCTGATCAAAAGGTCACGGTTCTTTTTTACAGCCGGAGTAAGGTTGGCGTACCGTGCAGCAGCTTCAGGTTTGAAACTGTCGAATGGTGTCGGCATCGGCAGTTCTTTGCCGGTCTTCAATGAGACAAGCGTCAGATCGACTGCACAGCCACGGTTGTGTTTGGAGCCTTTGTTGGGGTTTGCTACAAAATCCTTATCTGCAGCCTGCCTGAAAAAATCAAGGGTTACGGCATAGGGCCGGTAGGCATCATAAATCTTTAAGCCCAGGCCTTGTTTGCGTAATGCAGCCTGGACATTTTTCAGCTGTTCCACAACGGGTTTTCTGGCGAAAGCCCTCGGCTGCGAATACATGACGCGGTTCATGAAATTATTTTTGGTCGCATACCTGATATCAAGCCTGATTGACGGAACAGCCTTCTTAATCTCGACAAGCCGGTTATCCGGATTTTCTTTAACCGATGCCTGGTAAGAGATGTAATTGTTTATGATTTTAAGTCCGTAGGGGTTTTGTGCGTTTTTCTGCGCACAGGCCTGAAAGGCCAGGGGCAGGAATAGCAGAAAGAGCAGTCTTTTCATAGACGTCTATTGGTTTGACACCATAATGAGTTCAAGGTCTTTGAAGGGGAAATTGAACATATCTGCAAGGTCTTTATTGGTCAGGTGGCCCTGGTAAATGTACAGGGCGTCCCGGATGCCGGGCCGCTGCCAGGCCATGTTCATCAGTCCGCCCATGTCGCCGATATCAAGCAGGATCGGGGCAAATATGTTTGTCAGCGCGTAAGACGCCGTACGCGGCACGCGCGATGCGATGTTTGGTACACAGTAGTGAATTACATCATACTTTCTGAATACGGGATCTTTGTGGTTGGTTACCTCAGATGTTTCGAAACAGCCGCCCTGATCAATGCTCACGTCGATTACAACCGAATCCGGTTTCATCCGGCTAACGGTTTCTTCCATAACAACGCATGGACTGCGGCCGTGCGTTGCACGGATCGCGCCGATAACCACATCGCAGGTTGTAATCGCTTTATTAAGCACAATGGGTTGCATCACAGAGGTAAACACCCTGCTGTTTCCCAGATTAGTCTGCAGCCGGCGAAGGCGATAGATCGAGCTGTCAAACACCTTTACTTCCGCACCAAGCGAAAGGGCTGTTCTTGCAGCGTATTCGCCCACGGTCCCGGCGCCCAGGATTACGATTTCTGTCGGAGGAACGCCCGTGAAGCCGCCAAGCATCAGGCCCTTACCTCCGGTTACGCTGCTCAGGTATTCTGCGGCGATCAGGATGGATGTAGAACCAACAATTTCACTCATGGCGCGTACCACACACAAGACATTTCCTTCATCGCGCAGGTGCTCAAAACATAATGCGTTGATCTTTTTCTGAAGCAGCGCTTTAAGATAAGACCCTTTTAAGGTGCCTGTAGGCAAAGAAGATACCAGCGTCTGGCCTTTGTGCATAAGTTCGATCTCATCCATTGTTGGCGGAGCGATCTTTACAATTATATCTGCCTGGAAAACCTCTTTTTTATCGTGCGAAATACGGGCACCCTGTTCGGCATAGTTCTGATCTGAAAAATTTGCGCCTTTTCCCGCCCCGCTCTCGATAATGACCTGATGGCCATTGTTAACAAGTAGTGCTACAGACAGCGGGGTGAGCGCAATGCGGTTTTCCTGGAAGGAAATTTCTCTCGGGATGCCAATGTACAGATTGTTTTTCCGGCTTTTTGTCTCCTGCATCGCCTCTTTTGGCTGTCGCAAACCCTGCTGAGCTATAGCGGCCATTCCTTCTCTTAATCCTGAAGCCATTTATCCTGGTCGTTTTTAGGTCTTTGAAGTTACGAAAAATAAACCGATACGCCGGTTATGCGTTAAATTTTTGAAAATTGAACCGCCGCGAGGTGTTACCTGTTAGCTCGATATCGATCTGAACATGATTTTCAGGTACCAGTCCGGCTATTTTCTCCGGCCACTCAATCAGACAGACATCGCCGCTGTAGAAATATTCTTCATAGCCGAGGTCATAAGCTTCTTCGATACGCTTCAGGCGATAGAAATCGAAATGATAGACCGAACCTGCAGATCCGTTATAAACATTGACGATTGAAAAGGTAGGGCTTGACACAACACCGGTTACACCCAAAAGGCGACAAAATGACTTGATAAAAGTTGTCTTTCCGGCGCCCATTTCACCATTAAAAACAAATATCTTTTCATTGCCCGCAAAATTGTACAGGGCCGCGGCGGCCTGGTCAAGCGCCTCAGGTGCTTCGATTTCGATAGTCATTGCGTTTTTCTTAGCTGCACAAAGATAACGCTTTGACCTATCTTGGCGAGTAGGTAACAATCGGAATGATCATCTCTTCGAGTGAAATGCCTCCATGCTGGAAAGTTTCGTTGTAATAATTTACAAACTGGTTGTAGTTGTTCGGATACACAAAGTAACTGTCTTCTTTTGCAAAAATGTAACTCGAGCTGATGTTAATCTTTGGCAGGTGTGCATCATTGGGGCTTTTGATGGCAAAAACCTCTTTATCATTATAACTCAGGTTCCGGCCCTGTTTATAACGCAGGTTGGTATTGGTGCTGCGGTCGCCGATTACCTTGCTTGGTTTTTTTACCCTGATTGTGCCATGATCTGTCGTAAGCACCACCTTTACATTTTTCTGCGCTAATTTTTTAAGCAGCTCAAGCAATGGCGAGTGCTCAAACCAGGACAGCGTCAACGAGCGGTAAGCCGCATCATCATTGGCCAGTTCCCGTATCATCTGCATGTCGGTCCGGGCATGCGACAGCATATCTACAAAGTTAAACACAATGGCATTAAATTCATTCTGCATCAGGTTTGCGCTTTGCTCAACCAGCGCCTTTCCGTCATCGTAGGTCAGGATTTTGTGGTAGCTGAATTTGCAGTCTTTGCGCAG
Source organism: Pedobacter sp. SYP-B3415 (assembly GCF_004138205.1). GTDB lineage: Bacteria > Bacteroidota > Bacteroidia > Sphingobacteriales > Sphingobacteriaceae > Pedobacter. The sequence continues at coordinate 121,592 of NZ_RXNQ01000034.1, read as the reverse complement.
GCTTCTTTTGATTTGTTCGGCCAGAAATGCTTCTTCGTGCATGTTTTTTCCGCCTTCATCATCATCGTTCAGCCAGAGGTTGGGATGACGTTTCTCCATCTCAAGCGGTAACAGGCCTGAAAAGATAGCGTTCCGTGCATACTGCGTTGCGGTTGGCAGAATGCTGGTGTACATGTCTTCTTCATCAATCCTGAAGTATTCGGTAATAAGCGGATTGATGATACGCCACTGGTCGTACCTGAGGTTGTCGATCAGGATGAAGAAAACCGGCGTTGTGCTGTTTATGAGCGGGAAGACCTTTTTCTTTAGCAACTCGTGCGAAAGCATGGGTGCACCGCCGTTGCCGTTCACCCAATCCATGTAGTTGTCTTCAATAAATTTTGAGAACTGCATGTTGGCCTCTGACTTCTGAAGTGTCAGGATCTCATGCATCTGCGGATCGTCGAGCTTTTCAAGCTCAAGTTCCCAGAATATGATTTTTTTGTATACTTCAACCCATTCCTCATAATTAAGGCGGTCGTTTAGCGTCATGCCAAGCCGCCTGAAATCCTGCTGGTAGGCCATCGAGGTTTTCTCGCTGACAAGACGTTTGTTATCTATAAGTTTTTTAATGGTCAGGAGTACCTGTTTAGGGTTTACAGGTTTAATCAGGTAGTCATCTATTTTTGAGCCGATGGCATCTTCCATCAGGTTTTCTTCTTCGCTTTTTGTAATCAGGACCACCGGGACATCCGGCGAGATATTTTTAATTGCAGACAATGTTTCCAGTCCGCTCATGCCGGGCATATTTTCATCCAGGAAAACAAGGTCGAAGTGCTCTTTGCCGAACCCATCCAGTGCATCATTACCGTTTGTAAAAGTAGTGACCTGGTAGCCTTTATCGTTCAGAAGAAGAATATGTGGTTTTAACAGGTTGATTTCATCATCAGCCCATAATATTTTAGTTTCCTGCATGTTATATCTGTAAAGTGTAAACTTGACGTCCTGCGGTGGAAGTCTGGTTCGCTGTTTGGGTAAAAATAGCAATTTTTGTACCGTATAATCTGACAGCATACCTTGAATAAAAAGAAGATCATCAACGACCCGGTTTACGGATTTATCAGCATTCCATCAGTGCTGGTTTACGACCTGATTTCGCATCCATACTTTCAGCGGCTGCGGTATATCAAGCAACTGGGCATGACCCACCTGGTTTACCCGGGTGCCTTGCATACGCGTTTTCACCATGCCCTGGGTGCCATGCACCTGATGGGTCTGGCTGTTGAGGTGCTGCGCGGAAAGGGGCACTCCATAAGCCCGGCCGAGGAAGAAGCGGCATGTATCGCAATTTTGCTCCATGATATTGGTCATGGTCCGTTTTCGCATGCACTTGAGCATACGCTGGTTCAGGGTGTTCACCACGAGCAGGTATCAATGTGTCTGATGAAACAGCTTAATGAAACATTCGGCGGCCAGCTTGACATGGCGATCGAGATCTTTACCGGGCGATACGATAAGAGGTTTCTCCATCAGCTCATTTCCGGGCAGCTCGATCTCGACCGGATGGACTACCTGAACCGAGACAGCTTTTTTACAGGTGTAAGTGAAGGGGTGATCAGCTTTGACCGCATCATAAAAATGTTCAATGTTGTTGACGATGGTCTTGTTATCGAAGAAAAAGGCATCTACTCGATCGAGAAGTTTCTTATCGCCCGCAGGCTGATGTACTGGCAGGTTTACCTGCACAAAACGGTCATCGCGGGAGAGCAGATGCTTATCAATACGTTAAGAAGAGCTAAGGAGCTCGCCTCCGGCGGAACCAGTCTTTTTGCCTCACCTGCCCTGGCCCATTTTCTTGATCAGCAGATCGGTAAGACTGCATTTTTTGAGTCGCCAGAGCACCTGGACCAGTTCGTTCAGCTTGATGATCAGGATATTCATGCCGCGATCAAGGTCTGGGCATCGCATGCCGACCCGGTTTTGAGCGCGCTATGCAGAATGCTTACCAGGCGTGAGCTCTTTAAGGTAGAAATTACAGGCAGTGCGCCATCACCCGGCAGGGTAGAAGACCTGCAGCAACGCACGGCATCGGTTTTCAGGACAAGTGAGGCTGACGCCGGCTATTTCGTTTATACCAATACCGTCGAAAACCGGGCCTATAACGCCACTATAGAGAATGTAAACATACTGATGAAGAATAACGAAGTGATTGATATTGCTAAAGCCTCTGACCTTTCTAATCTGGAATCGCTTGATCGCACCGTAACCAAACATATTCTCTGTTATCCTCGTGGTATTTAAGGTTTTTTAACAAAATATTAGATTTTTTATCCCGTTTAGTCTCTTATCATTGTACTTTCACGGCGCAGGTGCAAAAGCGGGATATACGACATATCCGGGAATCAGCAAATGAAGTATCGTTTGTGCGGTTAAAGGCGTTTCCGGATGTGCTGGCCCGCAGGGGATGTATGTGTCTGGGAAACGAACGAAATGCGGCGGATTACCTTAAAAATCGCTTATTGCAGCGGCAAGCGGCGTGTTTATTTGTTCATATCAATTTAACATTTAACTTTGTAAAATGCAATTTACGGCCAAACAGATAAGTGGGTTTCTTAACGGAACCATAGAGGGTGATCCGGATGTTGAAGTGGCTGAATTATCGAAAATAGAAGAAGGGAAGCCAGGTTCGCTCTGCTTTTTATCTAATCCGAAATACGAAAATTTTCTATACAGTACCAACGCCTCTGTTGTTATCGTTTCGCGCGATTTTTCAGCCGATCAGCCAGTCAAACCAACGCTTATCCGCGTAGATAATCCCTACAGTGCTTTTTCGTTGTTGCTTGAGAAATACAACGAGGCTATAAAACAGGAATTAAAGGCTGGTATTGAAGAGCCCTGTTTTATTCATCCATCAGCAAAAATCGGGAACAATGTCTTTATCGGTGCCTTTTCATACATCGGTGAAAACGTAACGATTGCAGATAACTCAAGGATCCACACACAGGTCTATATAGGCGCCGGAACCGAAATCGGGGAAGATTGCCTTATCTATCCGGGTGTAAAGATATACCACCAATGTAAAATCGGCCGCCAGGTTGTGGTGCATGCCAATGCTGTGATCGGCAGCGATGGGTTTGGGTTTGCTCCGCAGCCCGACGGGACTTATCATAAGATCGCACAGATTGGCAATGTGGTCATAGAAGACGATGTCGAGATTGGTGCAAACACAACCATAGACCGGGCTACGATGGGGTCTACGATTATCCGGTCGGGAGTTAAACTGGACAACCTGATTCAAATTGCGCACAATGCCGAGATAGGCGCCAATACCGTTGTCGCCGCTCAGTCTGGCATTTCAGGCAGTACAAAGATCGGTGCGAACAGCGTAATCGGCGGTCAGGTCGGTATAGCCGGTCACCTGAATCTTGCCAGGGGGACGCAGATAGGCGCGAAGGCGGGAGTCAATTCAAACATTACCGAAGAAAATAAACAATGGCACGGTTCGCCGGCGCAGCCGCTTAGAGACTGGATGAAAGCATCGGTCATTTTCAGGCGTCTGCCGGATATTGAAAAGCAGCTTGGCGTGCTTGAAGCCAGGATCAGCAGCCTTTTGCCTGGCGCTGACAAATAACAACACAAGAATGAACGTTAAACAAAAAACCATCAAGCGGGAAGTATCCGTATCCGGCGTGGGTCTTCATACGGGTGCCAATGTTACCCTGACATTTTGCCCTGCCCCCGAAAATCATGGCTTTAAATTTCAACGCATTGACCTGGAAGGGCAGCCTGTTGTTGATGCCGATGCAGATAATGTGACCGATACCTCCAGGGGTACAACCATCAGTCAGAATGGCGCAAGCATCAGCACTGTGGAGCATGTAATGGCTTCATTGATCGGTATGGACCTTGACAACGTGCTTATGAAGCTCGACGGTCCGGAAGCGCCGATCATGGATGGTAGTGCGATCCTCTTTATTGAAGCGCTTGAGTCTGCCGAAAGCCAGGTTCAGGACGCCGACCGCGAATATTTTCAGATTCCGCATAACATTACATATACTGAGGCAGACCGTAAGGTTGAGATTGTGGCTATGCCCCTTGATGATTACAGGTTTACCTGCATGATCGACTACAATTCTCCGGTTCTGGGCAGCCAGCACGCAGGTATCAGCAGCATTGCGGAGTTTAAAAAGGAGATCGCTTCCTGCCGTACATTCTGTTTCCTGCACGAGCTGGAGTATCAGCTGCAAAACAATCTGATCAAAGGCGGTGACCTGAATAATGCCATTGTTATCGTTGATAAAGAGGTAACCACGGAGGAATTAAATCACCTGGCACGCCTGTTTAACCGGGAGGATATTGCTGTGGCCCCGCAGGGCATATTAAATAATATGGATCTGCGGTACCAGAATGAACCTGCCAGGCACAAGCTGCTGGATATGATCGGCGACCTTGCCCTTGTAGGTATGCATCTGAAAGGACATATTATGGCTGCCCGCCCGGGGCATGCCGCTAACGTTGCATTTGCCAAAAAAATTAAAGCAGCGATAAAAAAAGAGAAAAATAAAAAGGTTCAGCGGGTGTACGATCCCACGGCTAAGCCTTTGCTTGATACCGTTCAGATCATGAACATTCTGCCGCACCGGCAGCCCTTCCTTTTTGTAGATAAGATTCTTGAGCTTACCAAAACGTATGTGGTAGGCGTAAAGAATGTGACGATGAACGAAGATTTTTTCCGCGGTCATTTTCCGGGTGCGCCGGTCCTGCCGGGCGTTGTACAGATCGAAGCCATGGCGCAGGTTGGTGGAATTCTCGTATTAAGCACGGTAGACGATCCTCAAAATTACCTGACCTACTTTTTGAAGATTGATAATGTGCGCTTCCGTGCCCAGGTACTTCCGGGCGATTCTATCGTCTTCCGTTGCGACCTTATGGAGCCAATCAGGAGGGGTATTGCCCAGATGAAGGGTGTGGGCATGGTTGGCGATAAAGTGGTGGTCGAGGCCGAAATGATGGCCCAGATCAGTAAGGTTAAAAACAGCGAAACAGCAAATTCATGATACAGCCCCTAGCATATATTCATCCGCAGGCAAAAATTGCAGACAATGTCGTAATCGAGCCCTTTGTAACCATTCACAAAGATGTAGAGATCGGCGAGGGTACCTGGATCGGTTCAAACGTAACCATCATGGATGGTGCCCGTATCGGTAAGAACTGCCGCATTTTTCCGGGCGCTGTTATTTCCGGGGTTCCGCAGGATCTGAAGTTCAACGGTGAAGTTACCACCGCAGAAATTGGCGACAATACAACTATCCGCGAATGCGTAACCGTTAACCGCGGTACAAAAGACAAATGGAAGACCACTATCGGCAGCAATTGCCTGATCCAGGCCTATTCTCACATTGCACACGATTGTGAAGTAGGTAATTACTGTATATTTTCAAACAGCACAACGCTTGCCGGTCATATCACCATCGGCGATTATGTGGTGCTGGCGGGGCTTGTAGCGATACATCAGTTTGTAAAAGTAGGCTCACATGCGTTTGTAACCGGTGGTTCCCTGGTGCGTAAAGACGTTCCGCCCTATGTAAAGGCAGCACGCGAGCCGCTTTCTTATGCCGGTATCAACTCAGTAGGCTTAAGGCGCAGGGGCTTTTCGCCAGAAAAGATCAACGAGATCCAGGAAATATACCGCGTGCTCTTTGTAAAGAACAATAACGTAACCAAGGCACTCGATATGATCGAGGCCGAATTCAAACCCACCGAGATCCGTGATGAGATTGTAGATTTTATCCGCAACTCAAACCGCGGGGTCATGAAGGGCTTCGGAATGGGCAGCTAAGGCATCAAACATTTCCTATGACAATAAGCCTGGATAATGCAGGGAGAAGGTTTAACCGGGAATGGATCTTCCGGGGCATAACCGCAGATCTTCTTCCCGGCGAACGTTATGCTGTGCTCGGACCCAACGGTTCTGGCAAGTCTACGCTCCTTAGCATGATTTCCGGTCATCTTAGCCCGTCTGAAGGAACCGTATCGTACAGGGATGATCAGGTTTCGATACCCGTCGAATCTGTCTATAAACAGCTGAGTTTTGCCGCGCCTTATCTTGATCTTGTTGAGGAATTCAGTCTGACGGAAATGATTGATTTTCATTTTCGCTTTAAGCCGTTAGCGCCGGGAATGGATCGTCAGCAAATTATTGCGCTGCTGGACATGGAGAAATCACGCAACAAAGCCATCAAGTATTTTTCGTCAGGCATGAAACAGCGAACCCGGTTGGCCCTGGCCTGTTGTGCAAACACGCCTGTCCTGTTGCTTGACGAGCCTACATCAAACCTTGACCTTCAGGGAATAGCGTGGTACGAAAAATTAATCGACATGTATTCTATGCAGAAAACGGTGATTGTATGCTCAAACCAGGATCATGAGTATGCATTTTGTAAGCATTACATTCAGATTACCGATTATAAATAATTCAGTTATACCTTTGAAAAACCCGTTTTAAAGGTACGAAAAGGGGAATATTTTAAATATTAAAAAATATTTTTGTAAATTTAAAAATGTTTATACCTTTGCGGCACGAAAATGAGCCGAACATAAGGTTCAAATTCTAACCAAAAATGGCAAAAGCATCAGACATCAAAAACGGTAACATTCTTCGCTTTAACGGAGAACTTGTACAGGTGGAAGAATTTATTCACCGTACGCCCGGAAATCTACGTGCTTTTTACCAGGCCAGAATGCGGAACGTAAAAACAAGTAAACTTGTTGAGTACCGTTTTCGTACGGATGAAGAGGTCGAGATCTGCCGGGTAGAAACCAATGATTATCAATATCTCTACGAAGATGGCGAGTTTTTGGTTGTAATGGATAACAATACTTACGAGCAGTTCAATATCCCTAAAAAACTGTTTGGAGATCCGGTCAGATTCCTGAAAGAAGGAATGAACGTGATCATTGCATTTGAAAGTGAAGAGCCGATTATGGCGCAAACCCCTTCTCACGTTGAGTTGGAGATAACATATACAGAGCCTGCTGTAAAAGGCGATACTTCTACGAACGCGCTGAAATACGCAACTGTAGAGACTGGTGTGGAGATCAAAGTACCGATGTTCATTAACCAGGGCGACAAGGTCAGGGTAGACACCCGCACGGGAGACTACATTGAGCGCGTCAAATAAAAATTTTCATAGTTTAGTTTAGGTTTAGGTTGATTATGGCTTCGGAGTGGTTCCCGGAGCCATTTCTTTTTGTAACAACTTTTGCTTTATTTTCGGTATGGAGTTAACAAAAAAAGCGCTCAGGCAATCGGCAATGACCAGGCGAAAGGAGCTTAGCAAAGCTGAGTTTAAGCAGCTGAACGGCGCACTGCTTGCTGAATTTACCACATACGATTTTACCGGCGTACGGACCGTTCATATTTTTCTGCCGATTGAATCAAAGCGCGAGCCAGATACATTCCGGCTTATTGAATGGCTGCAGCACGAGCATAGTGAGATACGCATACTTGTTCCGAAAGCAGACTTTACAACCGCGCTGATGACCCATCACGAATACCTGGGAACGGGCGATCTGAAAAAAAACCTGTACGATATTCTTGAGCCCGACCAGGGGGCGCTGCATGACGGGGAGATTGACCTGGTCTTTGTTCCGCTGCTTGCTGTAGACCGCCGAGGTTACCGTGTCGGGTATGGCAAAGGCTTCTATGACCGCTTTTTAACGGGCCGCAATTGCCGTAAGGTTGGCATCAGCCTGTTTGCCCCGGTAGAGGCAATAAGTGATGTTCACGAGCTTGATGTCTGCCTTGATGCCTGCCTGACGCCGCAGGGTCTTATCACTTTCTGATTTCACTTTCCCGCACTGTTGCCGCAGGCTGAAACCGGCGGCCCGGGTTTATTTTACTACACCAGTTCAAGCAATACCGGGCAATGGTCTGAATGTACTGCGTCGGGCAGAATTCTGACACTTTTCAGCCGGTTTAACAAAGGCGCAGTGGCAAGATGATAATCGATACGCCAGCCCAGGTTTTTCGCGCGCGAATTGGCCCTGAAACTCCACCAGGTATAATGATGCGGATCTTTGTTGAAATGCCTGAAGGTATCTATGAAACCGTTGTCAAGAAAAAGCTGCATCCAGGCCCGTTCTTCGGGCAAAAAACCTGACGAGTTGGCGTTCGATTTCGGGTTGTGGATATCCATCGCCGTATGGCAGATGTTGTAGTCGCCAGAGATGATCAGGTTGGGAATTTGTTCACGCAGGCCGGCAACGTAACCTTCAAAGAAACGCATAAATTCATATTTCTTGGTTTGCCGCTCATCACCGCTGCTGCCCGAAGGCATATAGAGGCTCATCAGCGAAAAATCGTCGAAGTCCGCGCGCAAAATTCTTCCCTCGCGGTCTATCCATTCTTCCCCGCAGCCAACCTCCACATGGTTGGGTTTTATTTTTGTAAGAATGGCAACACCGCTATAACCCTTTTTCTCTGCCGGATGCCAGTAATGGTGATAGCCCATCTGGCTGATCAGCTCAAGGATTTCGGCAAGTTGTTCGGGCAGGGCCTTCACTTCCTGCAGGCATACCATATCGGCATTTGTAGCCTGAAGCCAGCCAAGAAAGTTTTTAGAAGTGGCCGAGCGAATACCGTTAACGTTATAAGAGATAATTTTCATTCAGGTGATCAGATAAGAGTTAGTCCTGAAGCCAGCAGTTTTTTCTCAAGCCGGCGCGCTTCGCGTTTTTTCAGCAGGCTGACCTTCATGGCGATGTCCGCTTTGGGTCTGTCACTTTTGTTCGTTTCGCTTGCCGCGATGCTGTCGACCATGCCTAGCCCTTCCACTACTTCTCCAAAGGCGGTATAATTCCGGTCCAGGTGGGGCGTACCGCCCAGTGTTTTGTATACTTCGCGCTGATACGCGGGAATCTGAAATTTCAACCGGGTTTGTTCCAGTTTATCCAGCTGCTCATCAGTAAACCGTTTGCCCTGAACAATGTAGAACTGGCATCCGCTCGATTCCTTTGCCGGATTGTTATCACGCGCAGCGGCAAGAACCCCCTTTTTATGAAAAAGACTGTCCCTGAACTCTGCCGGGATGCGATAGCCGATGTCGCCTTCACCGAGCAAAGAGTCTGGTTTTGCGAGCTTAGAATCAGGATCACCGCCCTGTATCATAAAATCTTTAATTACCCGGTGAAACAATGTCCCGTTGTAAAAGCCGGATTTGGCCAGTTTGACCATGTTGTCGCGGTGCAGGGGGGTCTGGTTATAGAGCATGACGATGCAGCTCCCTTTTGACGTTTCGATTCTGATGTACTGATGTTTTGGCCTGGCGGCGAAAGCGGTAAGCTGGCAAAGCACCAGCAGCAGAAAAAATAATCGGCGCATGTAGTATTTCTATCCTGCTAAATTAGCTTAAAAAAGCGAAAACAGTTCGGTCACTTTTCTTTGCCGTGAAATATTCGTAACTTTGAAACAATGAAGTCCAATCAGAGAAAAGCCCTCTTCCTTGTTGCATTGTATGTAGTCAGTGTACTGGGCTTTGCTGCGGGCCTTCATTTTTGTAGCGGCAAACTCTCAGAGGTGAAACTCTTTGCCTCCGCCGAGGGCTGCAAAATGTGTAAAAAAGCCGAAAAGAAAACGGACAATTGCTGCAAGACGGCAAAGGTTGAGGCCAAGGTGAAGGATTCGCATGAGGCCGGTTTTTCGGTAAAAATGCCGCAGCTTTTCGGACTTGACCTTTTCTATATTCCGGCATTTGCCGATTTTGCAACCCATGCAGACAGCGAGATTCGCTCATGGTCAGAGAATAAGGCTCCGCCTTTGACGTCCAGGCTATCGCTTAACGTGCTTTTTCAGATTTTCAGGAATTAGGATCCCGGTTCTATTACCCGGTTAATGAACGTCGTTGCCTTCGCAATGGCTATTTCCTATTTTAAAATACTGAAAAAATGAAATTCTTAAAAATTCATATTCTTTCGACGCTCCTCTTTCTATTGGCATCCCTTACTGCCAACGCCCAACAAATTACCGCTGCGAGCCTGCAGGTTACAGGTTTAACATGCTCGATGTGTTCTCAGGCAACCGAAAAGTCTTTGCGTACGCTCGACTTTATCGTAACGGTGTCTCCTGATCTGAATAACAATGTATTTGTGCTCACTTTCAAAAAAGACAAACCTGTAAACCTTGATCAGATCAGAAAAAAGGTAAAAGACGCAGGCTTTTCGGTTGGTAAACTCGAAGCCGATTTTGCTTTTAATAATCTCCAGGTAGATGAAAGCGGTTTCGCATCATCTAAGGGCACCGCTTTTCGTTTTAGTAAGGCGCGCAATACCACGCTGAATGGTAAAGTCCGGGCTGCAGTTATTGACAGGGGCTTTGTCTCTGAGCCTACGTTTAAGCAAAACCTCAAAAAGATTGACGGTGGATCTTATGCATCGGGCACAGCAACCGTAAACGGGAAAAAGGTTCGCGTCTATCACCTGAGCATTTAGCTGTGAGGTGGCTTAATCAGGCATGCGCCCTTGTGGCGCTGCTTGCCTGTTCCGTGCTGGCACGGGGGCAGGAGTTGTATGTCTATACTGAGCCGGCAAGCAACATGGCGGCCAAATCTGCCGGGTTCAGGCTTACCTATGAAAGTATGGACAACAAGGGGTATGGCAACCGGCTTGTTCCCGAGATTATGCTTGGCATAAACCGTAACTTCATGGTTCATGCGCAGGCATTCCTTTCAGACATGGAAGGTCCGTTTGGTTTTGAAGGAACCAGCCTTTACCTGAAATACCGTTTTCTCAGTATTGATGGTTTGCGGAAACATTTCCGTATGGCGGCTTTCGGGCGGGTCAGCTCGAGCAAACGGCCATACCATAGTGAAGATATCAACCTGGAGGGCGACAACAGCGGTTATCAGTTCGGGCTGGTTGGCACCCAGCTGCTGCACAAGCTCGCCCTGTCTGCCAATGTCGGATATTCCCGGGTATTTGAAAGCGAGCAGAAGATACGGCCGGCTATGCCGCTGCCTGAGGGCATGTTAAACTACAGCTTGTCTGCAGGTTACCTGCTTTTTCCGGTAACCTACCGGAATTACAAACAGCCGAACCTGAATGTGTATGCGGAGATTCTGGGCAAAACTAACCCCGGAACCGGCAACAGTTATGTTGATATAGCCCCTGCGGTGCAGCTTATTCTCAACAGTCAGCTTCGCATTGACGTAGGTTACCGGTTCCAGGCAGCGGGTAATATAGACAACCGCTACCTCAGGAACATGTTTCTTGCCCGCGTAGAGTATAACATTTTTAATATCATCAAATGATCAATCGCCTGAATGGCAAAAAGTATAATATGAAAACAATAAAAGTATATATCGTCCTGCTGGTGTTTCTGCCATTTTTCTCCAAAGCTAACGCTCCTGGCCTGCAGGATCAGGTTTTGGCAGCTTATTTTGAAGTGAAGAATGCGCTGGCGCATGACAATGCGCAATCTGCCGCAGCAAAAGCTGCGGGGTTGGCGAAAATAACCGAAGCGCCAGACATGCGGGCCTTCAGCGAACAGCAGCGCGCCAGGTGGAATAAACATGCAAAGGTTATAAATAGCGGCGCAAAAGCCATTGCCAATACAAAAGATCTGAAAAAACAGCGCCAGTTGTTTGGCGAATTGAGCAAAGCGATGATTGATGTTGCTAAAGCAGGCGGAAATAGCCGGGATATTTATCTGCAGCACTGCCCGATGGCGAAAAATAGCTGGCTCAATGAAAAGCCGGCTGTTGAAAACCCGTACTATGGCAGCGAAATGTTTGCCTGTGGCTCAATCACCGAAATTTTAGCCGCCGGGCAATAGCCTGCGGGCCTTTGCGTCCATTTCTTATCATAGATCAAGACAGCCGCAAACAGGTCGCTGTACATTTGCAGCAGAGCCGGTCCCATGTCGGACCGGCTTTTTAATATCAATTCAAATGAAAAAAATTGGCTTAATTTTACTTGCGCTGATTATCAGTTTCGGTGCATTTGCACAAACAAAGTGGACGGTAGATCCGATGCACTCTTTTGTAAACTTTTCGGTTAAACACATGGGTATCTCGTTTGTAGATGGCTCTTTCAGGAAGTTTGACGGCAGTATCACTGCGGCAAATGCCGATTTCACAGATGCAAAAGTTTCTTTTACAGTAGATGTGAACAGCATCAACACGAGTGTCGAACCCCGCGACAAACACCTGAAAAGCGACGACTTCTTTTCAGCAGAGAAATATCCTGCAATGACGTTTCAAAGTACTTCATTTAAAAAACGCAGCGGCAACAACTATGAGCTCGCAGGTAAGCTGACCATTAAAGACGTAACTAAAGATGTGAAGTTTGATGTGGTATTCGGCGGAAAGGCCAAAGATCAGCGTGGGGGTGAAAAAGCCGGTTTCAGCGCAGTCACAACGATTAACAGGCTTGATTACAATATTAAATATGATCCGACAGGTATGGGCGTTTCTAAAGATGTAACCATCCGGTTGAACCTGGAATTTGCTCCGGCAAAATAATTTTCAGTGGGGCCGGCGGGCAGGATGCCTCGGCGCATCCTGTACCGGAACCATTATCCATGCACCGCATAACCGTGACAGGGCTTAGGCAATTCAGGCAATTCGTATCGGGACAACCGGAAACCGGTAAAATGCCGGTGCTTTTTATCGGGCATGGTTCGCCGATGAACGGTATTGAACCTAATGTATTCAGCCGGTCATGGAGCCAACAGGCGGCTGAGCTGCCTGTTCCGACTGCTGTGTTGGTTATTTCTGCGCATTGGTATACCCGCGGAACGCATATTACCACCATGGACATGCCGCCGACCATTCATGACTTTGGCGGTTTTCCGCAGGCGCTGTTCGACGTGCGGTACCCGGCTCCCGGAAATCCGCAGCTGGCGACAGAAACGCGCGCGCTGATTACAAAAACCGAGGTGGGCATGGATCATGACTGGGGCCTTGACCATGGCGCCTGGACTGTTGTCAGGCATCTGTATCCCGATGCTAACATCCCGGTGCTGCAACTTAGTATTGACTATACAAAACCAGCTGTGTGGCATTATGAGCTGGCAGCCGAAATAGCAGCGCTGCGTAGAAAGGGTGTCCTTGTTTTGGGCAGCGGCAACATGGTTCACAATCTGCGCATGTTAAGCTGGGAAATGATAAATGGCGGTGGGTATGACTGGGCGGTTGAGATCAATGAAACCTTCAAGCGCTTAATCTCAGACGGAGACCATAATGCCCTGATCAATTACAAACAGCTCGGTGAAGCGGCAAAACTCGCCATACCAACTCCAGAGCATTACCTTCCGCTAATCTACACCCTGGGCCTGAAGACTGCTGAAGAGCCGGTGTCTTTCTTTAACGATCAGGCGGTCGGCGGATCGCTCACCATGACGTCAGTGCGGATCGGCGCAGAAAAAGATCGGCATTAGCCCTGCTTCTTATCTATTGCCAGTGCGATGTGTGCAAGGTGGTGTCTTCCATGCCAGGCATAATTGCTAAGCATTTCTTTCAAAGTGAATTTGCGCTGACTTTCGGGGTGAAACAGCTCACGCTCAAATGTCTCCAGATGCAATGTATTCAGAAAAGCCACCCAACGGGCGTGAAGAGCCTGCAGCAGGGTAAGCGATATGGAGATATCGCCATGCCGTGCCTCCAGGGTTTCAGCCCATCGTGCTTCATTATATGGTCTTATCGTTGGGCAATTTTCTGTAACAGCAAGTTTGAACCGGGTATACGCATTGAGATGGCTATCGGGCAAATGATGAATGACTTGTCTGACAGTCCATCCGCCAGGCCGGTATGACGTTTCGAGTTCGTCTTCACTTAAGGCAGATGCGGCAGCAAACAACTGTCGGGGCAGCACTTCGATCTCCGCTATCCAATGTTTAATCTCCTGATCGCCTGCATTTTGATCAAACACATGAAGGCCAATCGGGTATTTGAGGGGGTCGGGATTTGTCATGGCTCAAGTTACATTGTTTTGCGGGGAAAATAGGCTGAATGAAATAAGACCTTCTGAAGAGTCTCAGAGCAGTATTTGCCTGAGTTTTCTGAATCAAGCCACCCTGTATTCTATGTATGTGGGTTTTACGCACAGGCGGTGGTTTTTGATGACGGTTTTGCCTGATTACTGCCATTGATAGGTGCGGACCGGCCATGTATCTTCTCGCCGCAGAAAGGTATCAAAAGTCTTGCACTGTTTTAAAGAGGTTGGGAAGGACCAAGGAGGGGAACTCATTGGGAATAAGGAGCAACGAATCATGAACCAAGACCATGCCCCTCAATGGCCGCTAGTTGAGCCACGAACCATGAATCATGAGTCAGGACCTGGGCGCCTAACCCCTCAATTTGCCAAGCCCCACCAACGTCCCCCCACGCCGTCATCCCCATCGGGTGTCATTCAGAGCGTAGCGAAGAATCTGATTTGTGATCCCGAGTCAGATCCTTTCCCGACTGCTTCGGGACAGGATCGCCCGCTTCGCTCTGTCTGCTAGCCGAACCAGGAACCATGAATCAGTGGGTTTTAAGTTATAGGTATTAAGTTGTAAGTCTGGGCGGCTAACCCCCTCACGAGACCAAAGAAAAAAGAACCAGGATGAAAGACCACGGCGCAAAACCCCTCAATGGGATTAAAGAGAAAAATGATCGAACCACAACTCAGGAATCATTGTTATCCGGGAAACGCGCAGAACAAAACTGGATCCTTTTGAACATTATCAAAGCATCATTTGCCTGAGTTTGCTAAATCAAGCCCCCCTGTATTCTATGTCTGTGGGTTTTACGTACAGGCAGTGGTTTTGATGAGGGTTTAGCCTGATTACTGCCACTGATAGGTGCGAACCGGCCTTGTATCTTCTCGCCGCAGAAAAGTATTAAAAGTCTTGCACTGTCTTAAGGAGGTTGGGAAGAACCAAGGAGGGGAACCAGCCCGGAACATAATGGTGCAGGGGTAATCCGGGCCTTTTCCCGCCGCCGTTGGACTTTTGATGCTTTTATGCAAGAAGAGATACACAGCCGGAGCGTTTTGCTTCTTTTTCGCCAAAAAGAAGGAGCCCCCGTGGCGGTGAGCGGTTCGATAGCCGCCGTCGGACTTTTGATACTTTTATGCAAGAAGAGATATACAGCCCTGACTTCATGCCAAACGCAGTGTAATGCGGAGGAATCTCCCTGGTGCTGGGCATTGCCGTCACCTTGATGAAAATACTTTATAACAAGCAAAGGTGAGATTCCTCACCGCACAATTCGCAGCAGAAACAATTTGGCTTGCGGTTTCGGAAGGAGCCCCGCGGCGGTGAGCGGTCCGATACCACAGCCTCACATCTTTTGGAAACCAAAGCACTATAGGCTTTCCCAAAACTTTCCCCGGACAACAGTGGCTCAGGTTACATGATTTTCCTGAGCCATTTCAACAGTCCCGATTTGCGGGTATAAGGGGGATAAGCAAGATGATTAAAATCAACAGCAGCCTGGTACATAACAGCGCGCTCATGAGAAAAAGCCCTGAAACCAAAAATCCCGTGGCTGCTTCCCATACCACTGAAACCAGCCCCTCCGAAAGGCAGCGCCGGGTTCGAAATATGAACTAGCACATCATTGATGCAGGCTCCGCCCGAACTGCAGCCGGCAAGGAGGTATTCGGTATCGCTCCTTTCGCGGCTAAAGATATAGAGGGCCAGCGGGGTCGGGCGGCCGTTGATGTCCCGGACCACTTCATCCAGGTCAGTGAAAGAAATAACGGGTAACAGCGGTCCGAAGATTTCTTCCTGCATCATGCGGCTGCCGCCAGATACATTCTGCAGCAAGGCCGGAAAGAACGTCATTGACCCTGCATGGCTTTCGCCGCCCCATGCCAGGGTAGCGCCCTTCTCGAGGGCATCATCTAAGAGTTCCTGTTGGCGGTCGAAATGTTTCCGGCTGATCATTTTTGGGTAACTGCCGGCGTTTATGCGGGTTTCATCAAGAAAAAACATTGCTTTCGCCGCTTTTTTATAATGCTCAATGAATGAGTTGACGAGTGATTCATGCACATAGACGTGATCGGGTGCAATGCAGGTCTGACCGCTGTTGATCAGTTTTCCCCATGCTATTTTTTTCGCCGCCCGTTTTACCTCCGCAGAGCGGGACACAATACATGGTGATTTTCCGCCCAGCTCAAGCGTTACCGTTGCCAGGTGTTTTGAGGCTGCCGCCATGACCTTCCTTCCAACGTCTGTACTGCCGGTAAAAAAGATATGGTCAAAGGGCAATTCCAGCAAGGCTTTCGCTACCTCTGCGTCACCCTCTACGCACCATACCTCGTCCTGGCTGAATGTGGTATTAATCAGTTCGCGAAGCACGCCGCTCGTAAAACTGCTCAGTTCTGAGGGTTTCATGATGACCGTGTTGCCCGCGGCGATTGCCGATACCAGCGGGCCGGCAGCAAGCTGAAAAGGGTAGTTCCATGGAGAGAGCAACAGGACAGTGCCTTTTGCTTCATACCTGATATAACTTTTTGCAAGCACGTTTGCCGCCGTGCCTGCGGTCTTTTGCGGCTCTGCCCAGGTCTCCAGGTTCTTCAGCGCGTGGTCTATCTCTGCGTAAACAAAATAGATTTCAGTTAGCGCCGCTTCAAAGCGGCTTTTACGCAAATCCGCCTGCAGCGCTTCGAAAAGAAGTTCTTCCCTGATATGTATCGCTCCACGAAGCTTTTTCAACATATCAAGCCGGTCGGAAACGGTACGGGCTTTCATGGTTTTCCTGTGCAGTTGCTGCTTTTCAAAAACCTGTTTGATCTGTTCAGACATGCTGGTGCTGAGCTGGTTCGTTAAATTTCGTTAAATCATTTGCCATCTTGCATGGGTTATATCCGTATATACGGATATTTGTCGCTTATGGGTGTTCGGCAACGTTAATCATACAACATGAAGAGACTATTGTTTTTTATAGCTGCGCTATGTTTCACAGGCATAGCGGATACAGTTTCGGCGCAGGAGAAAGCAGCAGATACAAAAAATAAGAAAGCAGCAAAAAAGTTGCCGGAGCCGAAAAGGCCGCCCGGTGTTCTTGTTATCGGTAACGGAAATGCCGCATGGGCGGCAGGTCTTCAGGCGGCAAAATCGGGTGTCCTAAGCACCATCCTGCTTCAGCAGGAAGACTTCCAGCTATCTCCGGTGAGCGAAAGTCTGCAAAGCGGAATTCTGGCTGAACTGACCGCGCTTCTGAGCAAGGCCAGACCGGGCGCCGACTTGAAGAATGTATACACAGAGCCGGCGGTCGCGGGAGCCGTATTAAAGAAATGGGCAGACAGCATCAAAGATCTCACCGTGCTCAGAGATGTAAAGGCATTAAAAATAGAGCGTGCAGGCAGAGGCTGGTCTGTAAAAACAAGCGACGGAAAAACGCTTAAGGCCCGGGTTCTCGTTCTCGCCGGCGCTGCAGACATGAGCCAGGTAAAAGGCTTCAGCAATATGACGCCGCAGGCGCTTGCATTTGGTTATGAAGACAACAGATATCGAACGTCTGCTGGAGCCGGAGCGGCCGGGAATACATTCTATCCGCTTTACAATCTGTATCAGGAGAGTCAGGAAAATCTGGTGTTTGCCAATGCACCGGGTGCTGGTTTCGTGTTGGGGCAGGCTGCGGGAGCGGTGGCTGCCTACGCGGCATTTTTCGATCTCAAAACAAGTCAGTCTGATCTCAAAAAAATTCAGGGTGAATTGATGGCCTTCAAGCTGGCGTTGGTTCCATTCGCAGATATTGCGGCATCAGATCCCAACTGGCGTGCCATTCAGCAGATTGGTTTACCCGGCATTGTTAAAGGCATTAAAAATGGTCCGGCCCTGGAGTTTCAGCCCGATCGGGAAATTACGTATCAGGAGATCAGGCAACCCATGAAGGACTTTTATTACAAAGCGCAGATTTGGTTCGATGACTTCCCCGAAGGGCCTATGACCATTGAAAAGGTAATTAACATGGCTTCGTATGTGGGAAATAAATCGCCCCAAACCGCAAGGGCGGAGGCCGAAAAAAGGTGGAGCAGTGTTTACCGTTTTCCCGGTAAATTTGATGCAGAAAAGATAGCCACCCGCCGTGAATTTGCCGTACTGCTTTATGACTTCCTTACACCAAAACCCTTCGACGTGCGGGTAGATAAAAACGGGAACGTTCTGCGATAAGCGTAACATTTTGATCAGAATCTGAGCGGACATGTCATTACGTTTTCGTTTGCCTATTTTAGCAGGCAAATGAACGTTATGAAGCATATTTTTAGCTTACTCCTTGTTGCCGGCAGCATGACGCTGCACGCACAGCAACAGCCGGCACTTACTGTCGAGAAGATCATGCAGGATCCGAAATGGATGGGCGTGGCCCCGGCCGGATACCGTTGGTCTCAGGATAGCAAAACCCTGTTTTTCGACTGGAACCCTGAGCAGAAGCCAAAAGCCGAATTATTCAAAACAACAGTTTCAGGCTTAAAAGCCGTTCGTGCCGCAGAGAAGGAAGACGAGAAATCGATCGGTTCGTCATACGTTTACAACACGACCAGGTCACTTGGCATTACCGAAAAAGGCGGCGACCTTTATCTCTTTGATTTCAAGTCAGGAAAAGAATCGCAGCTAACCCGTACCAATGAACGCGAGGAAAATGCCTCATTTCTTACTGACGGCCGGATTGCCTTTCAGCGTGGCGCAAACTACTACAGTATGAGCCTGCAGGGAGGAGAGTTGAGGCAGCTAAGTAACTTCATTGCCGGACACGGTCCGGGAAAAAGTTCTGCAAAAGCAGTTAACGAACAGGAAGAGTGGCTCAGGCAGGATCAGAAGGCGCTCTTTGAGGTGCTTAAAGATAAAAAAGAACAGCAAACACGTTCGCGCCGCGGCACTCAGTCAGCAAGCAAGCCGCTTAAAGATATTTATACCGGAGACCGCGCCATCAGCGGATTGTCCATCAGTCCTTCAGGCAAGTATATAGCCTACCGGCTGATGCAGCCAGCTGCAGGGAACAAACCGACCATTGTACCGAATTATGTCACTGCGAGCGGATTTACAGAGCCCATTCCGGGGCGAACGAAGGTTGGAGAACGCCAGGCAGGGTATGAAAATTTTGTGTACGACACAGATCGTAATACGGTTTATCAGATCAAAACCAGCACCATTCCGGGCATTAAAGACCTGCCCGATTACCTGAAGGACTATCCGAAAGAGGCCGCCAACAAAAAGAAGGAAAACAAAGACCGTGAGGTGTTTTGCACCGGTCCGTACTGGAATGCTGACGGTAGCCGTGCTGTTGTGATTGCTTACTCTGCAGATAATAAAGACCGGTGGATCCTGAAACTGGATGCTGCTACCGGGAACCTGAGTTTAGTTGACCGTCAGCGGGATGAGGCGTGGATCGGTGGGCCCGGCATTGGTGCATTCGGCGTCAATACAGGGTGGATTGATTCAGACCGCTTCTGGTTCCAAAGCGAGAAGACCGGATTTTCACATTTGTATGTTGCAAACCTGTCAAGCGGAAAAACCAGCCAGCTTACCAATGGAAACTGGGAGGTGCAGTCTGTTCTGCTTTCTAAAGACAAGCAGACATTTTATTTCAAGGCTAACATGGAACATCCGGGCATTACTCATTTTTACAGCATGCCTGCAGCGGGCGGAAAGCCGGTGAAAATTACTTCGATGAAGGGGGCGAATGAAGTGACCCTTTCTCCTGATGAAAAATGGCTTGCCATCAACTATTCATATATGAACAAGCCCTGGGAGCTGTATGTGCAGCCTAATAAGGCCGGGGCTAAAGCCGTTCAGGTTACGAAATCGACAACTGCAGCGTTTGACGCTTACCCATGGCGAGAGCCTGACATGGTAAGTTTCAGGAACCGTCATGGCGCAACGGTTTATGCCCGGGTTTACCCTGCCAAGAATCCCCATCCAAATAAGCCGGCGGTTGTATTTGTTCATGGCGCCGGGTACCTGCAGAATGTGCATTTCTGGTGGAGCCAGTATTTTCGTGAATATATGTTCCATAATTTCCTGGCCGACCAGGGTTACACAGTACTTGATGTTGATTATACCGGCAGTTCGGGCTATGGCCGTGATCACCGGACCGGTATCTACCGTCATATGGGCGGGAAAGACCTGAGTGACCATGTGGACGGCGTAAAAATGCTGGTAGAGAAATATCAGGTAAACCCAAAAAATGTCGGCATTTATGGCGGCTCATATGGCGGATTTATGACCCTGATGGCCCTTTTTAATGCATCGGAAACATTTACAAGTGGAGCAGCATTGCGTTCAGTAACAGACTGGGCGCATTACAATCATGGCTACACGTCAAATATCTTAAACGAACCGGCCACTGATCCGATCGCGTACAAACGAAGTTCTCCTATTTATTTTGCAGATAAATTAAAGGGGAATCTGCTGATGTGCCATGGTATGGTTGATGTTAACGTGCATTTTCAGGATATCGTGAGACTTTCTCAACGGTTTATTGAACTTGGCAAAAATAACTGGGAGCTGGCAGTTTACCCCGTAGAAGACCACGGCTTTACAGAACCGTCAAGCTGGACAGACGAATACAAAAGAATTTATAAGCTGTTCGAAACTACATTAAAAAAATAAATAGACAACTACAATTTAAATATTCGTGCGCTATAGATTCCGTCTATATGCTCATTGAAAAAGACGATGGGAGAGAAGTGTATATGCCTTGCTTCTGACTACAGATAGCCTTACCTTTGCAGTGTAGAAATTAAAATAAAAATATACGATTATGATAAATGTAGGTCAGAAATTTCCTGAGTTCTCAAAAACAGCTGTTGTGAGCCTGGAAAAAGGTAAAGAATTTGAAACCATCTCTTCAGATTCGCTCGTAAACGAGGATAACCAATGGACAACGATCTTCTGGTGGCCAAAGGATTTCACCTTTGTTTGCCCGACTGAAATTGCTGAGTTCAACAAAAATTATGGCGAGTTTCGCGACAGAAACACAACACTGATCGGTGCTTCTACCGACTCTGAATTTGTTCACCTTGCCTGGAGAAATGATCATGACGACCTGCGCGGACTTAAATTCCCGATGCTGGCCGATACCTCAAAATCTTTGGCAGAGGCGCTTGACATCCTGGAGCCAAACGAGAAAATCGCTTACCGCGCAACTTTCATCATTGACCCTCAGGGTATTGTACGCTGGGCAAGCGTGAACGACCTGAACGTGGGCCGTAACGTAAAAGAAGTATTGCGTGTTCTCGACGCTTTGCAAACTGATGAACTTTGTCCTTGTAACTGGGAAAAAGGTCAGGAAACGCTGACAGCATAAACATTTTAACAGCCGGTTGAGTTATACGGGCAGGTGCAGCGAAGCATTTTTCGAAACGCACAGGCTACAAATAAGTTAACCGGCTTTTTTATACCCAAAACTTTATATATCATGAGTGAAATAACCGAATCTATAGAAGAAGTATTGTCGATATTCGGACTGGACAATACGTATCGTAACGACAGCCTCACACTGCTTGAAAAAGGCAATGCGCGTTATGTCCGCGATCTGAAACTGAACTTCAACAGCACACTCACTTCAAATCACCTTTCTGAAAAAGAATGTGCACTTGTTGGTTTGAGTATCGCCGTAAACAATGGCAACAAGATCCTGACAGACTTTTATACTAACCTGGCTACAGAGAAAGAAGCCACTGCAGAAGAAATTGCTGAAGCAGTTGGCTGCGCTTCGCTGCTGGCATTGAATAATGTTTTTTACCGCTTCCGTCACTTCACCGGCAAGGAGAAGTACACACAAATTCCTGCCCGCATCCGTATGCAGCTTATGAGCAGCCCGGTTACCGGCAAAGAATTTTTTGAGCTGATGAGCCTGGCCGTATCTGCGGTTAATGGCTGCGAAATGTGTGTAAATGCGCACGAGAAATCGCTCCTGCACCTTGGCGCAACCGAAGAACGTGTATTTGATGCGGTACGCATTGCATCGATCGTTACGGCAACTGGGAAAGTGGTTTACTAGATATAGATCATAGCGCATGAACCACTAACCGTGGTCCATGCGCTGTGGTTATCCTTCTGCCGGAGCGGGTGTGGCTGCGGCGCCATCGCCGCTTGCCGGTCCTTTTTTACGACGCCAGAATTTTTTCTTTTTTGCTTTTGCTTTCTCCTCTGCAGCAGGTGCTGCCGAAGGCGTATCTGTATTTCCGGAATCACCTGTTGCGGCTATCGGCGGCGGCGTAGCCTGATCAGATGTTTGCTCAGCTTTTGCCGGTCGGTCGGCTGGTTTACGGTTGTTTCCGGGCTTGCGGCCACGATCCCTGGCGCCACGATCATTGCGGCCGCGCCGGACGGGTGCAGGTTCCTCTTCGGCCCCTAAACTGGCAATATCTTCAGGCAGGGGCACGATTTCTATTTCACGCTCGATCAGTTTTTCAATGTTGCTGAATTTCCGCTTATCTCTGGTGTTAACGAGCGTAATGGCTGTTCCCGTTGTTGCGGCGCGGGCGGTCCGGCCAATACGATGTACGTAATCTTCAGGATCGTGCGGCACGTCAAAGTTTACAACAAGATCAATGCCTGTTACATCGATCCCACGCGATAAAACATCGGTGCCGATCAGCATAGACAGCTTTTTGTTCTTGAAATCAAGCAGCAGCGCTTCGCGTTCTTTTTGATCGAGGTCTGAATGAAAGGCCTGTACTTTCATGCCCTGAGCGCGTAAGGACTTATTCAGCGTTTTGACCTTTTCCTTCGTAGAAGCGAAAATAATAATGCTCTTAAAATCCCCTTTTTTCAGAATTCCCGACAACAGTTTTACTTTCTGATGGTCCTGAACCTTATAAGCCTGCTGCAGAATGCCTTCTGCCGGTTTAGAGATGGCGATGTTCACCTGCTGCGGATTGTTCAGGATACCCGAAGCCAGCTTACGGATCTTTGGCGGCATGGTTGCCGAAAACAGCAATGTTTGTCTTTCCTTTGGCAGGAAACCAACAATCCGCATAATGTCTTCATAAAAGCCCATGTCAAGCATCCTGTCTGCCTCATCGAGGATCAGGTGACGGCATTTGCTGAGGTTGAGCGTGCCCGAAGCCAGGTGAGAAATCAGTCGTCCCGGTGTAGCAATAATGATGTCGACCCCCTCGCGCATAGAGCGTTTTTGCTGATCGTAGGCTACGCCGTCTCCTCCGCCGTAAACGGTCAGGGAACTGATATTTGTAAAATAAGCGAGGGCTTCTACCTGTATGTCGATTTGTTGCGCAAGTTCGCGCGTAGGCGATAAGATCAATGTATTGTTGTGCCTTTCGTTCTCTCTGCTCACAGCGTCCATGATCGGTAACAGGTAAGACGCAGTTTTTCCTGTGCCGGTTTGAGCGCAGGCAACAAGATCTGCGCCTTGCTGTATGATCGGGATAGCTTGCTCTTGTATCGGGGTGGCACTCTTATACCCCATGGCCATCAATCCCTCTAAAAGGTCGGGATTGAAATTAAAATCTTTGAAATCCAAATGTTTAAACTTTCTGTTAGGGGTAAAAATAGCCTTAATTGCCTGCAATTGCAAGCTATGCAGATAGTTTTACCCCCTGCACACAAACGTCTTTCAACTTAACGTTTGTTGCGGTCGGCATAGCCGAAAACTTTTTGCAGCAAGCCGGTACTGCGCGCAGAAATGTTGTTCCTGATCTTGAGCTCCTCTTTTGCAACCTCGATGAAAAGGCCGTCTATTGCTTTTTGTGTCACATACGCAGTCAGGTCGGTTGTTACGGGTTTGACCAGAGGAATTTTGTTGTAACGGCTGGCCAGGTCGGTCCAGTAGCGGGTGGCGCCAACCTTACTAAGCGACGATTGAACAACGGGACTGAATTTGTCAGTTAGTTGCGCCGTCGTTACCCTTTTAAAATAATTGGTAGCTGCATCGTTTTGCCCAAGCAGGATATTGGTAGCGTCGGTTAATGTCATTTGCCTGATTGCCGAAACGAATATGGGCTTTGCTTCTCGTGCGGCATCTTCTGCAGCACGGTTCAGGCTGGTGATCACATTGTCGCAGAGCGCATTTAACCCAAGACTGCGCAACGTGCTCTCTACCTTCTGCGCTTCCGGAGGCATTAAGATCTTGACAGCAAGGTTGCCAAGAAAGCCATCTTTTACCGACAGCCGGTCAGAGCCATTTCCCACGCCAATTTCGAGGGCTTGTTTTAGCCCCTGTCCG
The DNA here is from genome assembly GCF_004138205.1 of Pedobacter sp. SYP-B3415. GTDB lineage: Bacteria > Bacteroidota > Bacteroidia > Sphingobacteriales > Sphingobacteriaceae > Pedobacter. The sequence continues at coordinate 97,434 of NZ_RXNQ01000034.1, read as the reverse complement.
ATCTCGGCAGTTGTAGGGTTGCCATATTGCGAAACCTGGTTAATGATTCCGCCAATGCGTTGCTGGCTTTGCACATCACAGCCGTTCAAAAAAGGAAGGGCTAAAAGGGGGAGCAGCGTACTAATTTTCTTCATCCGGCATGTGTTTTTGCCGGGAGGTCAGCAAATCTTTTGCCATAATGCTTGCAGAGCCGGCCATTCTGATAAACTCTGCCCGGTAGCCCTCAGCATCAACCCCGCGATTTAATTTTGCGCGCTCGATGAGCCGGCCGAAGTCTGACTGCTGTTTAAATTCAGAGTTTTTCAGCAACATGCCGAACTCTGCTACCGCAGAGGCGAACTGGAAGGCCTCTGATGGTTTTGCCTTTAGATCGCTTCGCAGCAAAATTTTAGAGAGCAACATACTTTTTGCGCTTTGCGGATGTTTATAACGTATTTTTACCGTTAGCATCTCGGTCGGATTGCCAAATATGGCCTTTGGCTTTTCGTTCTGCTGATACTTAAGGGGGTCAATGTTTACCGAAAAATCGCTCTTCACACCTGTGGGGATGACCTCGTATAAAGCGGTAACCGTGTGACCTGAACCCATATCGCCTGCATCTTTTTTGTCATTATTAAAATCTTCATCGGCAAGCAGCCGGTTTTCGTAGCCAACGAGCCGGTAGGCCTGGACAGCCGCCGGGTTAAACTCGATCTGCAGTTTGACGTCTTTGGCTACTGTAAATAAGGTTCCGCCAAACTCGTTAACGAGGACTTTTTTTGCCTCCTGGATATTGTCAATATAGGCGTAGTTCCCATTGCCGCGATCGGCGAGCGTTTCCATTTTGCTGTCTTTGTAATTTCCCATTCCATATCCCAGCACGGTCAGAAAAATGCCGCTTCCCCGTTTGCTTTCAATCAGTTTTTTCATTGCTTCATCGCTTCGTGGGCCGACATTAAAATCGCCGTCTGTCGCGAGGATCACGCGGTTATTCCCGCCTTTAATAAAGTTTTCGGATGCCGTGCGGTAAGCAAGGTCAAGGCCTGCCCCTCCTGCGGTGGAGCCCCCTGCCTGCAACCGGTTCAGGGCTGCAGCAATTTCAGCTTTTTTGTCTCCTGCGGTTGCGGGCAGCACAAGGCCCGAATTGCCGGCATAAACAACGATTGACACCTTATCTTTTGACCTGAGCTGCTCAGTAAGCATTTTGAATGATGAGATCAGCAAGGGTAATTTGTTCTGATCGGCCATTGACCCCGATACATCGATCAGAAAGACCAGGTTTGAAGCCGGCAACATCCGTGTATCTATGCGTTTTGCCTGGAGCGCGATCTTAACCAGGTGATGTTGTTTGTTCCATGGTGCAGCTGAAGCTTCGGTAAGAATATTGACGGGGTCGGCATTACCCGGATCGGGATAATTGTAATCAAAGTAGTTGATCATTTCTTCGATACGTACTGCATCGGCTGGCGGGAGGGCACCGCCATTGAGAAAGCGGCGCACATTGCTGTATGATGCAGCATCGACATCGACCGAAAATGTTGAAAGCGGGTCTTTATCAGTACGTTTGAAGCCGTTCTCCGCTACGGAGGCATATGATTCAGTGTTTTGCACAGGGTTGGGTGCATAGGGCCGGTTAACGCTGAGGCCCGACGTTGTGCCCCGCAGCCTGATAGCTGCTGATGCCGCGCCAACATAACCCTGTTTTTCTTCCCGGCTGCCTTGAATCACGATCTCTGAGAGCGCTGTTCCAGCCGCTTCCATTTTTATTGAAAGCGTCGTTTTGTTTTTTACCGGTAATGAAACTGTCCGGAATCCGAGCGCGGTAAAGCTGATGCTGGAATCTTTGTCCTGTACAGGAATGCTGTACCTGCCGTCTTTATCTGAGACGGTCTTGTTACCGGAAGGGTAAACGACAATCCGGACGTTTGGCAGCGGTGCACCCGAGACCTCTGTCACGGTGCCGGTCAGTTTCTTTGACTGGGGGCTGAAAAAAATAACCAATGCAATAAGTGGCGAAAGGAATGCGAACAAAGTTTTCATATGCTTGTTTTTTGGGATGATGTTATTTTTCCGGGCATTCCACACGCTCCCGGAAAATAATTTTTATACTTGTTAAAAATCGAAGCCGCTACGTTTTGAAATTCATCAGGAACCAGGATAACAGGAAACGGGAAGATGCCGAGCTCGTTGCTGAGTACAAGCGCAGTGGCGACCTGGAGGTTCTGGGCACACTTTACGGGCGGTATATGCACCTGGTATACGGTGTTTGTTTCAACTATCTTAAAGATGAAGACAAGAGTAAAGATGCAGTCATGCAGATCTTTGAAGAGCTGGTAAAAAAGCTCAGAATACATGAAGTGCAGAATTTTAAAAGCTGGCTTCATGTACTTACCCGTAATCACTGTCTTATGGCCATTCGTGCAGCCGGGCGGCAGAACACGGTGTCGATAGAGGAAACTTTTGTGGAAAATACCGAAATTGTGCATCTGGATATAGACAGCACACGGGAGGAGAAACTGAGTGTAATGGAAAAATGTATGCAAACCCTGCCGGAAGAACAGCGCATAAGCGTTGATCTGTTTTATCTGCAGGAGAAGTGTTACAAAGAGGTTTCTGATCTGACAGGCTATGAAATGTCTAAAGTGAAAAGTTACATACAGAATGGTAAACGAAACCTGAAGATTTGCATAGAAAGGAACAGCGGTGAATAAGGATTGGTTAGACATAGATATGCTGGAAGATTACCTTGATGGTAAGCTTAATGCCCGCGATATGCACTTTGTTGAGCGCGCCGTGCTGGACGATCCTTTTGTTGCCGAAGCGCTCGAAGGTTTGAGCAAGTCGCCCCGCCGCGTTAATAATCTGTCGCTGCTGCAGAAACAGCTGCACGAACGGACTGCTCAGAATGAGGTCAAAAAACGCGTCTGGAGCCTGACCTGGCAGCGGCTTAGTATCGCGGCCACGGCTGCGGTTCTTTTTGTAGCTGCCGGCATTATTTTCTGGATGAAAGAAGACAACCGCCAGCGCGGCCTTGCTTCGAACCGGAAGACGGTTGACGTGGTCCTTGATACCGTAAAATCGGGCACGAGGACAGCCGCCAAAACGCCCTATATTGAAGATTCGATGGTGAATGTGGCTATTGCAGAAGCAAAGAAACAGGCATTAGCTAAAAATAAAACGCCCGGTCGTCTTGATCCGCAGCCGGTTAAAGGCGGTGCCGTTCCTCCCGCTGAAGAAAAACATGTTGTTCCGCCAGCGGCGCGGTCAGAGCAACGAACGCTCAGTATTGCGTCTGCACCTGAGGCTTTTGCCGCCCGTCGCGCTGAGGTTTCTTCAAATTATATTGCCGGCAAGGTGGTCTCTGAGCAGGGGGCGCCCGTAGAAGGGGTTACCATCCGCATTCCGGGTAGCCAGAAGTTTGTCATGACAGACAGGGATGGTAATTTCAGTCTTCCTGCTGTAAAAGCAGAAAAAATAACCGCTGCATCTGTAGGTTATACAGCAGCAAACATGGTTGCCACACCAAGAAAGCCGGTGCGTATTACGCTCAAGGAAACAAAGAATACGCTTAATGATATCGTTGTTGCGCACAATGGAAATGGTCAGCAGCAAAATCTGGGCAGTACCACAGTGCTGGCAGACTCTGCCACAATGGCCATGCGTTCGGCTGCCGCCGGAAAGGTAGCCGCGGGCCGTATGTATATCCGGGGCAAGGCGGCAGCAGCTCTGGCTGTTCCTGCCGGTGGCTGGGAAGCATATAATCAATACCTGCAGAGCAACAGCAAATTTGCGCAGGCAAAGGCCGCTAATAAACTCGTATCGGTTACATTCACTGTGGATAAAGACGGCCGGGCCGGAGCTTTTAAAGTGCTGCTGGGAGATGAAGATACAGACGGCGCTTACATCAATGAGCTGATCAGGCTGGTGCGGTCAGGGCCCCCCTGGGAACATCATAATGCGGCAACTAGCGGAAAGGTAACAATGGTTTTCTAGACCGGCGAGTTTCACATGAAACCTTTTTCATACAAAAAGCCCGGAAGATGTTTTAGGTCTCCCGGGCTTTTTTTATTGGATACGTTAAAACTAAAATACAAAATGTATCAAAGCATATAACGCTGCGGCCAGTGTTGCTGAAACGGGAATGGTCAATACCCAGGCCCAAACCAGGTTGATGGTTACACCCCAGCGTACGGCTGAAATGCTTTTAACCAGGCCTACGCCGATAATTGAACCGGTAATGGTATGCGTGGTCGAAACCGGAATGCCAAAGTGTTCAGTTACACCCAGCGTGATTGCGCCGGCACCTTCTGCCGCCACACCCTCAAGCGGTGTAACTTTGGTAATCTTGCTGCCCATAGTTTTAACAATTTTCCAGCCACCGCTCATGGTTCCCAGCGAGATAGCCGAATAACAGGCCAGCGGAATCCATTCGGGCATGGCAGCGCCTGAAGGGATTACACTTGCGGCTACCATAGAAACATAGATAATTCCCATAACCTTCTGCGCATCGTTGCCGCCGTGGGCGAAACTAAGCGCGGCAGAAGACAGAAGCTGCAGTGTTTTAAACCAGCGTTCTGCCGTCGCAGGGCGGGCCTTGCGGCAGATATTTATAATAATCAGTGTAAGGATAACAGAGAACACCATACCAATGACCGGCGCAAGTACGATAAAGGACACAATCTTGATCACGTAGCCGATGTTGATGGCGTCGGTCACACCGGCGCCCATATTCAGGGCATGGGTAATACCGGCTCCGGCGAAGCCGCCGATCAGCGTATGTGAAGAACTTGAAGGAATGCCGTGCCACCAGGTAAAAAGGTTCCAGGCAATTGCGGCGATGAGCCCTGCAAGGATAACCTCGAGCGTAATGAAGTTTTCTGTTACTGTTTTGGCGACAGTATTTGCAACCTTATGGTCTGTGAAATAAAAATAGGCGGCGAAGTTGAAAAGGGCTGCCCAAAGAACAGCCTGAAAGGGACTCAGTACTTTGGTAGATACAATGGTGGCAATGGAATTCGCCGCATCGTGGAAGCCGTTGATGTAATCGAAGGCAATCGCCATAATGATTACTACAACGAGTAAAGTCGTTACCATGCTGTAGATTTTATGCGTTTTTTACAAGGATAGATTCCAGTACATTTGCAGCGTCTTCACACTTATCTGTAGCGGTCTCGATCATTTGTAATACCTCTTTTTGTTTGATCAGTTCGATAGCGTTCGTTTCGTATTCAAACAACCGCGCTACCGCCATTGTAAAGACATAGTCGGCCTGATTTTCGCCGCTATTGATACGTACACAGGCATCTGCAATAACACGGATGTTTTTGAAGCTGCGAAGTTCTTTGATCGCCTTGTCGATATCCTGACACATCTCAACGAGGATCTCGGCAATCTTGATGATCGGATCGCTGATCTCATCCATCTTATACATATCAAGACGGCTTGAAGTACCATAAATATAATCGGCAATATCGTCAACCGCAGATGCAAGGGCATGAATATCTTCCCTGTCGAACGGCGTAATGAAGTTCTTGCTTAACTCCAGGAAGATAGAATGGGTAATATCGTCGCCGACATGCTCCAGCCGCTCAATCTCTTTATAGATCTCTTTTCTCTTCACCAGATCACTTGTGCTTACCGCGGCAAGCAGCGCCTCTGAAATTTTTAGTACGTTGCTTCCTGCCTGTTCGAAAAGGGGATGGAATTTTTTGTCTTGTGGCGTAAAGAACTTAAAAATGTTACTCATACTTCTTCTAAAATATAGTGCAAAGCTATGTTCGCAATGTTAAGTTAGTGTTAACTGTTAACGATTAATTTCCTGAGGCCGTTTTCCTTAACTGCCTTTTTGCAGGGTAAAAGCAAATGTGGTCCCGATCATCGGTGTGCTTCTTACAGAAATGGTTTGCTGGTGTGCCTCCAGAATGTGTTTCACAATGGCCAGACCAAGACCTGTGCCGCCTTCGTTGCGCGAACGGTGGTTGTCTGCCCTGTAAAATCGCTCAAAAAGGCGGGGCAGGTGTTTTTCTTCGATGCCGATCCCGTCATCAGTCACCTCGATGAGAAACTGATCATGCAATTCAAAGATTTTTACGGCAGTACTGCCATTCTCGCGTCCGTACTTGATCGAATTAACAAGCAGGTTGATCATGACCTGTCTGATTTTTTCCCTGTCTGCAGAAACAGGTGTCGGAAATGTATATTTTTCTTTAAAAGCGAGGGTAATATTTTTGCCCGCCGCCCGGTCTTCCAGGCTTTCAATCACCTCGCGCGCCAGCGGAACAAAGTCAAATTTCTGGAAATTAATAGCAATCTCGCCGGTCTCAAGTTTCGAGATTTCGTCAAGGTCATTGATCAGGTAGCTGAGCCGCTCCACATTATTCTCTGCTTTTTTGAGGAACTGCCGGGCCATTTCGGGATCATCATCAATGCAGTCCTGAAGTGTTTCGACATAACCCTGGATGGCAAACAGGGGTGTCTTAAACTCGTGTGATACGTTTGAAAGAAATTCTTTCCTGAATTGCTCCTGCTTTTTGAGCAGGTCGATCTCACGTTTTTTTGCACCGGCCCATTCCTTTACCTCCTGCTCAACATCGTTGATCGGATCTGAGCTGACGTATTCGCCAAGCGCCTCTTTTAAATCTTTACCAAGCTTAAGATTATGGATCATCTTATAGATAAGCTTGATCTTTGAATAAATGTATTTTTCAAGCAGGTAATAGAAGACCAGGAAACTTGTGGCGAACGAGATGCCGAAAGACATCAGGGAATAATACCAGCTTCCCTGGAAATGAAAGTTTACCAGTGCGATAGACAGGCCTACTGCAACAGCGGTGATGAGTACAAGGACGCTCAGTTTCATGTTTTTTGCTGAATGGAATGGCAGCAAGTTACACGATATTTTTCATGATGAAAAAAATCAGGAGGGCAGTTTTTCTGTCAGATATTTCCAGTATCGCTTCGGGACATGCTGTACATGCAATCTGGTGTTTTTTCTCGAGGCGATGTTTGTGCTTTTGAAATAGTCTTTCCACAACTGGGCATAAAGCGCCTCTTTTTTGTCCAAAACCGCGGCAGCGATCTTTGGTTGACTGCTCATTCTGATTTCCTCGAGTTTACCATGTTCGTAGTGAAGTCCGTACTGCCGGCGAAGATCATACACAATCCAGGGCTGATCGGCAAAACGGTCGCGGAAGTGTTTGGCAATGAGCGGAAGAACATTGAAGTCAGGGTCTATAGCCGCATAAAATACGCCGTCGAGTAATTCCTCAAAGCGGATGAATGCTTCCATCCGGTGTTTTTCGCGTTCTACGCTTTTGGCGTATGCAGCAACTTCCTGCACGTGAACATGGCCATAATTGTCCGGACTGCCCCCGCTGAATACATAATTGCAAAATCCGAACAGCTGATCAAGGGCTGCCGGTTTTTCGGCCAGGTAACAACAATACAGGCGGCGAAGAGCCGCTCGGTCCAGACGTTTTTCCAATCCTTTCCAAACTCTCGATGCCTTTTCGGGATCACTGTGAATATGTATTTCGGTGCTGAAGGCATCCGGGTGCCAGCTTTCTTTTGTACGTAAAACCGCATCGCCGGGCTGCCAGCTACGCCTGTGGCCCTTGTCGCGCCGTTCGAAGTATTCGAACACGGCGGTAAGCAAACCTTCGAGGCTTCCATCAAAAATGAAGATTTTCATTCAGATCAGAATAGGTTTAGCTGGTTGCCCGCCGTACGTAAATATTTACTCCGGCCAGATGCCAGAATGTAACTTTTAATCTGTGTAGATTGGAAATCGCCCAACCAAACCGGCGAATCTGCACAGCGGATAAAGTATCGGGCTTTATTATAGGCGATCCCAATCTTTTTAAGCTGGTCAACATGAAGTTTTCCGGATTTACGCGCCTGAACGATTTTTTGGGCCGATAAAACGCCAATTCCGGGAACCCTTAAGATCATGCGGTATGGAGCCGTATTGATATCGACGGGAAAGTCGTTCAGGTTACGTAAAGCCCAGCTCAACTTTGGGTCGGTCTCTTCGTCCAGATGCGGAAACTCATCATTTACGATTTCGTGCACATCAAAGCCATAAAATCGCATGAGCCAATCTGCCTGATAAAGTCTGTTTTCCCGAAGCAGTGGTGGTTTGGAACCGATGCCGGGCATGCGCGAATCATTGCTGATCGGAATATAACCCGAATAATACACCCGCTTCAGGCCGAAATTTTTGTAGAAAGCGTTTGCAGTGAACATGATGTCCTTGTCGCTGTCGGGCGTTGCACCGACAACCATCTGCGTGCTCTGGCCTGCAGGAACAAATTTTGGAGTACTTTTTATAAGCCGGCGTTCATCGCTGAACTGCGTAATGCCCGACTGAATAAGCGCAAGCGGTTTTTTCACCTCCTCGTGACTTTTTTCGGGGGCCAGCAGTTTTAAACTTTGTTCGGTTGGCATTTCGAGGTTAATGCTCATGCGGTCGGCATACAGGCCGGCCTCCTGCAGCAGGGCAGGACTGGCCCCGGGAATTGTTTTGAGATGAATATAGCCGTTAAACCGTTCTTCGAGCCTGAGTTTTTTTACCACAAGCAGCAGCCGTTCCATCGTGAAATCTGCGTTCTTAAAAATTCCCGAGCTCAGGAACAAACCTTCAATATAATTACGCCTGTAAAAGTTCATCGTCAGGGAAACGACTTCGTCTACAGTAAATGCGGCACGTTTAATATCGTTGCTCTTCCGTGAAACACAAAAAGCGCAGTCAAAGATGCAGTGGTTTGTGAGGAGAATTTTCAGTAGCGAAACACAGCGCCCGTCTTCTGTATACGTATGGCAAATACCTGAAGCGTGGCTGTTACCCAGACCGCCATTATCGTTTTTTCTGGTTCCTCCGCTTGATGAACATGATACATCATATTTTGCCGCATCGGCTAAGATTGAAAGTTTTTCACGAATCCTGTCTGACATACACCACCTTTAATGCTAACAAAAATAGCAATAATGCTAAATAAAATAGCTTAAAGAAAGTGAAAGTTTACTCCCTGAGCAACTAACTTATGACAGGCCTTCCCATTCGGAGTAAAACTGTTCAAGATAGTTAAGCATAAATTCATGGCGCTGCCCGGCCATCTTTCTACCGGTTGGCGTATTCATGCGATCTTTCAGCAACAGCAATTTTTCGTAAAAATGATTGATTGTGGGGGCAGTCGTTGCCTTATAACTTTCTTTGGTATGCACTTCAGTGAGTGGAACAGCAGGGTCATAGATAACCCGGTTTTTAAAACCTCCGTAGGTGAAAGCACGGGCAATGCCAATGGCGCCGATGGCGTCAAGCCGGTCGGCATCCTGAACAATTTGCATTTCGGGAGATGAGAAAGTTGTTTGATCGAAACTGTTTTTGAAGGACATGTGACGAATAATATTCACCACATGTCTTATAGTTTCGGCTGGGACACCTAACTGTTTCAGAAAGTCGGTTGCCATCTGCGGCCCCAGTTCTTCATTACCCCCGTTAAATTTTGGATCTGCAATGTCATGAAGTAAGGCGGCAAACGTAACAACCAATTCGTCTGCACCCTCTTCACGGCTTATAGCCATCGCGGTTTTCCAGACGCGTTCAATATGAAACCAGTCATGTCCTGCTTCCGCGTCTTTAAGTACAGCCCTGACATGGGCCACCGTATCTTCTATCCATTGCTTCATCAGGCAAAGGTACGCCGCTTATGCAATGGAAGCAACCAGGCTGTCAGATTCCGGTTTAATGATCTGAACAATCTCGGTATCATCGGCAGAAATAAGCTGAATGATGTCAACCTCGAGGATTTCAGCTATATGAAATAAACGTTCGAGGGTGAGCTTGCTGTATCCTAATTCAACCTTGCTATAGGCGTTCTGCGAAATTTCCAATTTGGCAGCAAGATAATCCTGAGTGTAATTGCGAAACTCCCTGATCTTTCTGATGTTTCTCGCTACGGTATCTGTTCTTGCCTTCAGCGTATCTTTCATAACATTCAATTTTTAAATTTCTTGTTGAAGCATTTACGCAAAAAAGATGTACTTGGTTTTTGTATCCCGTTATGTAACCTCTTTTGTAACATGTAATGTACTGCGCGTGAACGTCTCAGCGCCGTAGATGTTGCCCTTTATCGTACGCCGTTTCGGAGTAAACCACTCTTTTCAGGCGTTTGAAATTCAGGCAGTTACAGAACCAAAACTTACAATTTACCGTTAGTTAGATAAATCGCCGGTAACGGTGGTAACCTAAGGAAAAGCCGAAAACCTTTAAAAGAGTAGGCAACACTTAAATATCTGCATTATGAAAATCCAGGAATTGAATTTGAACGAAATGAAAGAGATCAATGGTGGTGGTTTGTTTGGTAACAGCGATTCATCGAACTCAGGCGGGCTATTCGGCGGACTGGGAATTGACAACCTGTTGTCTTTCCAGACAGCGAGTAAAGATGGTGACGAGCAATCGGCCAGTTCTTTCTCACTGGGGAACGGAATCGGCCTGGATCTGGGCGGTCTGTTCGAAGGTGTAAATAGCTAAGAACACATTTTCCAATAAAAAAGGTAGTCTTCGGGCTGCCTTTTTTTGTTAAAACCCTTAGCCATCCAAATACGTATATAAAAAACCTGAATGTTAAACCGCCGGTCTGACCGGCCTAAACAGAAATCTTATGAAAATCCAGGAACTGAACCCTGCAGAATGCCGGGAAATTAATGGTGGTTCGCAGCAAATTTCCCTTGGGGGAAGTATCGCAATCGGAAGCAATGATACATTGCTTACACTTACCTTTCATCAGCAAAACGGGGATGAGCAGTCAAGAACAACGACGTTAAGCGTAGGTCAGGGAATCTCTTTGAATCTCGGCGCTTATCTGAACCGCTCCGGCAGTTAACTGACCAGGTGACCGGAATGGAGAACGAAAAGTATATTTTTCCGCGTGAGGTTATAGAAAATACCGCTGAATTTCATTTTCATGTGCATAATTCTTACACCCGCGTTATTTACAGGGCCGTGCTGCTTGCATTATTTGCAGCAGTGCTGGCCCTGTTTTTTATCCGCGTTGACGTCAACGTTAAAAGCGCCGGACTTTTCAGGCCCGTTAATGAACGTAATGAAATAAAACCACTCGTATCGGGGCGCGTTGATTCCTTATTTGTAAGAGAAAACAGTTATGTGAAAGCCGGCCAGGTTTTGCTGACAATCAGAAGGGAAATTCTCGATGAGCAAAACAGCCTGGTGCAGCTTGAACAGGATGAATTGCAGAAACAGGTTGCAGACCTTGAGCAACTGATCTCTGCTTATAAGAGAAATGACTGGTCAAAGCGGCTCAAGCTTGAATCTGGTATTTACGGGCAGCAATACAGCCTGTTTATGCAGCGGATAACTGAAGCCAGGGCCCGGTATGCACTTGCAGCAAAAAATAACGAACGCTACCGTTTTCTTCTGCAGCGTCAGGCGGTTTCGGTTGCTGAGTACGATCAGATTCGTTTGCAGATGGAAAATGTACGTAACGAACTGGGACTGATTGGCGAGGAGCAGGGAAGCCGCTGGCAGAGCGACCTTAACCGCCTTCGTTCGCAGAACAGACAACTGACGACCCAGGGAGAAACGTTTAAGGAAGAAAAAGATTTTTATACACTACGTGCACCCGTTAGTGGCAATGTGCAGCAATTAAAAGGTATTCAACCCGGGAGTGTGGTATCTGTGAATGAACTGCTGGGGGAAATTTCTCCCGATTCAGGGCTTATTGCCGAAACGTATGTGCTGCCGAAAGACATCGGACTTCTGAAAGTCGGGACGCGGGCCCGCTTCCAGATTGATGCCTATAATTATAACCAATGGGGAATGGTTGGCGGTAAGGTCGTGTCAATCTCGAACGACATTTTTATGGACAAAACCCAGCCTTATTTTAAAGTGCGCTGCCAGCTGGACAAAAACCAGCTTCAGCTAAAAAATGGCTATACAGGCAGGATAAAAAAAGGCATGACCTTGCAGGCCCGGTTTTTCGTAACCCGGCGCACCCTGTTCCAGCTGTTGTATGACAAAGCCGACGACTGGTTGAATCCAAATGTAATTGCTGACAAAAAAGAACAAACTGCCGGCTTATGAGTAACCCATCTAAATTTTTCGCCGGCATTCGTCATATATTTTCTTCAGGAAAAAAAGCGAAGGCAACGAACGTCCGCCAGCATGATGTAACAGACTGCGGTGCGGCCTGCCTGGCATCAATATCTGCATTTTATGGCCTGGACCTGCCGATTGCCCGGATCAGGCAGTATGCATCGACCGATAAAAAAGGAACTAATATTCTCGGTCTCATTGAGGCCTCAAACCGATTAGGCTTTACTGCGAAAGGTGTAAAGGCGGGATATGAGAATCTTGGCGAAATTCCGCTGCCGGTGATTGCGCACGTGATTCAAAATAACATGGCGCATTATGTTGTCGTCTATAAGTTCAGTGAGGCCGGTGTAACGGTCATGGACCCGGCCTATGGCGAAACAAAGCTACTCAGTCCGGAGGAGTTCAGGCAGCGTTGGACAGGTGTTCTGCTGATGCTTTTGCCGGGCGATGACTTTCGTCAGGGAGATGAAAAAGCATCGATCAGGGAAAGGTTCTGGTTTTTGCTGAAGCCGCACCGCAGCGTTTTGCTCCAGGTACTGATCGGGGCGGTCTTTTATACGATCCTTGGCTTATCGTCCAGTATCTTCCTCCAGAAGATCGTAGACAATGTGTTGCCTGAAGGGAATGTAAACCTTCTGAACCTGATGGGCACGATTATGATTGCCATCATCTTTCTCCAGATATTCATCAATCACTCGAAAACAATATTAACCATTAAAACAGGGCAGCAGATTGACGCCCGGCTCATTCTAGGTTATTATAAACACCTGCTCCGGCTGCCGCAGCAATTTTTTGACAACATGCGGGTGGGTGAGATCATTTCCCGTATGAATGATGCCGTAAAGATCCGGGCATTTATAAATGATGTGCTGATCGGCTTTGCAGTAAACATCTTTGTGCTGATCTTTTCTTTTGCGCTGATGTTTACTTTTTACTGGAAGCTGGCGCTGATCATGCTGATCGTGGTTCCGTTGTACGCGGTTGTTTATTATTTTTCTAACCGGGTACACAAGACCACACAGCGCGAGCTGATGGAAAAGTCTGCCGAACTGGAAAGCCAGTTGGTGGAATCAGTCAACTCTGTAAGCACGATCAAACGTTTTGGGTTGGAAAGCCATACAAACCTGAAAACAGAAATGCGTTTCATCAGCCTGCTGCGCACGGTGTACAAATCAGGAACGAACTCGCTGTGGATTGGAAATGCGAGTGGATTTATATCAAGCATTTTTTCGGTGATTCTCTTATGGGCCGGGGCCAGTTTTGTGCTGAACAACCTGATTACCCCCGGGGAACTGCTGTCGTTTTATGCAATCATAGGTTATTTTACCGGACCGGTCATCAGCCTGATCGGGATGAACAAGGTGATGCAGGATGCGCGCATTGCCGCCGACCGTTTGTTTGAGATCATGGACCTTGAACGCGAGGCAACGGAAAACAAAGCAGATCTTACCGTAGAAATGCTTGGCGACATACAGTTCAAGAACGTTAACTTCAGGTACGGTACACGGGTTACAGTTTTCGAAGATTTCAGTCTTGAAGTGCCAAAAGGTAAAATTACGGCGGTGGTAGGGGAGAGCGGTTCAGGAAAAACAACACTGCTTTCATTGCTGCAGAACATTTATCCGCTGCAATCAGGAAATATTCTCATTGGCGACTATGATATTCGCTACGTGACGAACCGGAGTCTTCGGAGGATCGTCGGCGTGGTACCCCAGGATGTACATCTCTTTGCGGGCAATGTGATCGAAAATATTGCGGTTGGTGATATGGAGCCTGACATGAAGAAGGTTGTACGGATCTGTGGTGAGCTGAAGATTATTGATTTTATAGAAAAACTGCCGCAGGGTTTTGAAACATTCCTCGGCGAAAATGCCGCAAACTTATCTGGCGGACAGCGCCAGCGGCTTGCAATTGCAAGGGCACTTTACCGGGAACCCGAAATCCTGATTCTGGATGAGGCAACGTCATCGCTGGATTCGAATTCTGAAGAACATATTCATGAAGTGATTTCCATGCTGCGCAGTCGCGGAAAAACGATCATTTTGATTGCCCACCGCCTGAGCACGGTTGTAAATGCCGATAAAATTGCGGTACTGAAATCGGGTAAACTCATGGAAGAGGGGCGTCACGAAGAGCTCATCATGCAAAACGGACTGTATACGGCTATGTGGGAAAAACAGTTTCCGCCCAGTCTTTCGCTTAGCGGCGCTACTAAAAAGCCTGCGGCAAGAAAAAAAACAAATAAGGCCGACTTATAGTCGGCCTGGCTTTATTCTTCTTCCTGTTTGAAGGTCGTTCTTCTCGTACCCTCATATAACTCATATTCTAAAAGCCGGCAGTCCAGTTTGCCGTTGTAGAACTCAATTTTTCTGCTGGCTTTCAGGCCAATCCGTTTGGCCAGATCAGGGTTTCCGGTAAAAATGTAGCCTGAATAACCCTTACACTCCTGTTTCATGAAATCGCCCATGCGCTTATAGGTAGCTTCCAGTTTACTGTGCACGCCCAGTCGCTCCCCATATTCCGGATTAAAAATAACCACGCCACCGTCGCCCTGCGGTACTTCCGTGCGTGCAAAATCGCAGGTCTCAAATGTGATCAGCGTTTCCACGCCTGCTGTACGGGCATTTCGGCGGCTCACATCAATGGCATCGTCAGATAGGTCTGTTGCAACGATCTTTAGATGCGGATCTTTTATAACCTGGTCTTTAAGCCGGCGCCGTTCTTCAAAGAAAACCTGTTCATCATAACCGATAATGTGCATAAAGGCGTAATTCATGCGAAACAGACCGGGGCTGCGGTTGGTGGCTATAAGCGCGGCTTCTATAGCAAGCGTTCCTGAACCACACATGGGGTTTACAAATGGTGATTTCCGATCCCACTTACTGGCATAAATGACACCTGAAGCCAGGGCCTCAAGCATTGGCGCTTTGCCTGGTATTTTGCGGTAGCCATGTTTAGCAAGGGTCTCGCCGGAGGTATCAATAAAAATCTCTGCCTCATCGTTCTTCCAGTATAAGTGAACAACAGCTTTGTTCGCATCAGAGCCTGAGTTCGGGCGCATGCCTTTCTTTTCCTTAATGCGGTCTGCGATGGCATCTTTAACTTTCAGATTTGCAAAAAGCGGCGTGTTGATCTGAGGATTGTCTACGTTTGATGTAACCGAAAAATAGCCCGCAAAGTCGATTAGCTCTTCCCATTCCATCTTAACAACTTCCTGATAAAGTGCATCGGGTCCTGCTGCTTTAAATTGCTGCAAAGAATAAAGAATCTGGCTTGCGCAGCGAAGATTCAGGTTCAGGCGGATACAATCTGTAAGGGTAATGTTGAGCTCGACACCGGTTGTAAAACTGCGTACAATCTCATAACCGAGATCCTTAACCTCGGTCTGTAGATAGGGTGAAAGACGTTTATTACAGGTGATAATCACCTTACTTTTATTGTGGAAAACTTGGGCCATATTCTTGGCGAAGTTATCAATAAAAATCAGGAGATTTGACGTTTAGCGAATTATACAGTAGCATTTAATATGGAAATCAAAGGAAAAGTGCACGAGGTAGGTGCAACGCAGCAGGTGAGTGAAACATTCAAAAAACGCGATCTGATCGTGGAATATGCAGAAAACCCAAGCTATCCTGAGTACATCAGGTTTGAGGCGCTGCAGGATAAAACTGCTCTCCTTGATCCCTTGAAGGCAGGAGACATGGTCGAAGTACACTTCAACCTGCGCGGCCGTCCATGGACAGATAAAAGCGGTAAAACTTCGTACTTTAACAGCCTAGTCGTTTGGCGTATCAATGCCGTTGCACCAAACGCAGCCGGGCAGTCTTCACCAGAGTATGCACCGCCTATGGACGTAAATAATGCGCCGGGCGAAGATGACGATCTTCCTTTCTAAAAGACTTTTTTAAGCAAACAAATTAAATATGAGGTGCCGGGCTATTGCCCGGCATTTTTTGTTGCTAAACTCTTTGTTTTTCAATGTGTTAAAAATTGTTAAAAAGCGGTCGCTACTGCCCTTGCTTGGTTATTTTTGACAGAATACGATGAAGAGAAGAAACTTTTGGCTGATTACAGCGCTGATGACCGGGGCCCTGCTTGGCGTTTTTGTCATGCAGCTCTATTACATCAATGAGGCCTATCAGCTCAAATCGCAGCTCTTCGCACAGGAAGTGAAACAGGCGCTGAATGCTGTATCAAATAAGATTCAGAAGAGAAACGTCTATTTTCATGTAAACCGGAAGGGAAATGAGGCACGCGAAAAAAGAAAGTCTGAGCTTAAAAAGTTATATATGGACCTCGCTGAGGTTCAGAGTACTTACAAGGCGAACCTTCAGCTAAGGAAACTGCAGCGGCAGAAAGATATTGAAGCAGAAGTTGTCAAGAATGATAACCTGATCCAGAGCAGTTATCTGCGTGCAACGATTATAAGCGAAACTGAATACAGGCTGCTTTCAGCACCCTCAGAGCCTAGCGGGCGTTCGCCGCTGCGAATCGGCCTGGTGGGAAATATCGACCGGGACGGAAACATTGTGAGCGGCGGTTTTATACCTACGCTGGGCTCGCCCGACAGGAAGTCCATACAATATACCTCAGAAAATCTTCCTGATACGATCAGGTACCTGGTTTACCATCCGCAAACGCTGCAGCCGCTGACTATTTCCTTACCAAAAATTCCTGATGACCTGCGGAAACGGTTCGACAGGGAAGATGCGGACGCGAAGAAAAAGTACGAAGAAGCGCTGGCTAAGTTCAACTCAGATTCGGTAAATACGGCGTACAACAACCAGAATATCGTCGAGGACGTTGTAAACGAACTGCAGCACAAAGATCTTGCACTGGCAGACCGGCTGCCTTCTATTGAGGTTATTGATAATTATCTGAAGGCAGAGCTGATCAGCCACGACATTCCGCTTGAGTATAATTTTATGGTAACGCCGGAAGCAAAAGATTCAGTGGTTTATATGAAGGCTGCAAATAAGGTGGCTTCATTCCTGCCCGCAAATACATTTTACACGAAAGTGTTCAGCAACGATATGACACGCGACCCGGGAAGGTTGTACGTTAGTTTCCCGAGAAAGAATTCCCTCATTGTGAATAACATGGGCGTTACGCTGGCATCATCTGCCGGTCTGCTGCTTGTTCTTGTATTTATTTTCAGTTATACGCTGTACACGATTCTCAGGCAGAAGAAGATTTCTGAGATGAAGACCGACTTCATCAATAACATGACCCACGAGTTCAAAACACCTGTTGCTACGATCATGATAGCCAGCGAGGCGCTGCGCGATTCTGAAGTGCAGGAAGACCGGAGCCGCGTTAACCGTTTGGCTGGCATCATTTATGACGAAAATGTACGGCTTGGCAACCATATAGAGCGTGTATTAAGTATTGCCAGGCTGGAGAAAAACGAACTCAATCTTGAGCGCCGCCCCGTTGATCTGAACGAACTGATCACCGCAGTTATTGACAGCATGCAGCTTCAGTTGCAGAAAAAAAATGCCAGGGTCAGCCTTAACCTGGATGCCGCCGATGCCACAGTAACCGGCGACGAACTTCATCTTTCTAACGTGCTGTACAACCTGGTAGATAATGCCAACAAATACAGTGCGGGCGAACCTGACATATCCATCAAAACAACACGTTCAGGCAAAAACCTGGTTGTGGAAATTGCTGATAAGGGTATAGGGATGACGAAAGAACAAACGCGGCGCATATTCGACCAGTTCTATCGTGTGCCAACAGGCAATCTGCATGATGTGAAGGGATTTGGCCTGGGCCTAAATTACGTACAGGATATTGTGCGTAAGATGGATGGAACCATCAGGGTGCAGTCGGAAAAAGATAAAGGCACGGTTTTTACGATTTTATTTAACACACACAAAAATTCCTGAGCATGAAAAAAATCTTACTGGTTGAAGACGATCCCAATCTGGGGCTGTTGCTGCAGGATTACCTGCAATTAAAAGGAAAGTTTGATGTGGTGCTTGCAACCGATGGCGATGAGGGCTTAAAAGCCTTTACCAGGCAGGATTATGATCTCTGCATCCTGGATGTCATGATGCCAAAGAAAGACGGTTTTACACTAGGGAAAGAGATCAGAAAGATCAATCCGGATATCCCGATCATTTTTGCAACCGCAAAAGCAATGATGGAGGACAAATCTGCAGCATATGACCTTGGGGGCGATGACTATATTACCAAACCATTTCGCATTGAAGAACTGTTGTTGCGCATTAACGCTCTTCTGAAACGTGTTGCAAAAAAAGATACACCCGAAGAACCGCAGGTACAGAATCATTTTAAGATCGGCGACTACGCGTTCGATTATACAACGCAGGTTATTCACAGGCAAGGTAGTCAGCAGAAGCTGTCGACCAAAGAAGCTGAGCTGCTCCGGTTGCTTTGCCTGAAAAAAAATGCGGTTTTAACCCGCGAGGAAGCACTGTTGAGCATCTGGCACGACGACAATTACTTCAATGGCCGCAGCATGGATGTTTTCCTGAGCAAACTGCGTAAATACCTGCGTGAAGACCCTAAGGTTGAGATCATCAACGTACACGGAAAGGGATACAAACTGTTGGAAAACGCTTAACCGGTTATTGGTTTCGGGTGCGCACCACCTTTAGACTGTAAAAGAAAAAAAAATGCAGCCCGGAGGAGCTGCATGATCGCGTTTATATAGTGGATATGTGTTCTAAAGCATGGCCGCTTTCACAATCGGCTTGCCGTATTCACCCCAGTCTTTCATTCCCATATCTAAGGCAGCCTTCAGACCTTTGTTATCTACGGTTTTCACCTTTTTCGGAAGCGTGAGCGCCAGGTCTTTTTCTGTAACGGCGGCATCGTTCACTTTGGTGGCAAACCAGGTTGTGTTCTCGTGAGGCAGCGCCAGGCCGAGAATCATGCCCGGTAATCCGGTAAATGACTCGGGGCCGCCTGAAACGGGAATTTGGTCACAATAAAAAGCAACGACATAGATCGAATCCATAACCAGGGCATTCGCGCGGCGGCACTCGTAGCCCGCAATTTCCCGTGTTTCATCAGTAATTTTCCAGTTTATCCTGCGTAGGCTATCCTTAACCAGATACTGTTCTTCGAAGATCTTCTTCAGTGCTGAGCTCATCCCTGAGTTGAAATCAGTCGATATTGTGTTCTTCATGTTTACACTTGGGTCCTCACCAAAAAACATACTTCCCTTAGCATCATCATCTTCAGCAATCGGTGTAAAGAGACTTTGTGTTTTGGAAAAATTCAGTTTTGATTTGAAAGTCTTGAACTGGGGTTGTGTACGTTTGTACTGATCAAACGCCTGCTGCATAAAACTTTCATTGTCCTTACTGATCCGGGCTTTAATCTTTGCGTACATGTTCACTTTTTTCTCAAACTCTATACTGCCTTCGCTAACAAACCGTGCGTTTTGAGCATGTACACGCATCACTGACAACACAGTGATGGCCAGGATTGCGATCGATTTTACTAAGTATTTCATATTATTTGCCTCCCATTTTATTAAAGTCCCAGATTACCGAAAATAAGAAGTATCTGCGGATGGTAGTGTAACTGTTCTGGATGATCAGGTTATTGCTTGCACGGCGGTCAAAGCCTACGTTTTGGTTTAAAAGGTCATTGCCTGAAAGAACCAGCGAAAGGTTTTCCTGTTTGAAGAATTTTTTGGTCAGGTTCGCATTAATCAGAATCCTTTCAAAGTCCTCGTTAAAGGATTGTGTTCGCGCCCTGTAGTTGTAGCTTGCATCAGAACCAAGTTCGACTTTACCCGGCAGATACACACGGAACGAAGCGTTTCCGTTGGCACTCCAACCGTTGTTATTGATTTCGGGCTGCAGGGACGACTGGCTGGTGTTGT
The DNA here is from genome assembly GCF_004138205.1 of Pedobacter sp. SYP-B3415. Lineage (GTDB taxonomy): Bacteria > Bacteroidota > Bacteroidia > Sphingobacteriales > Sphingobacteriaceae > Pedobacter. The sequence continues at coordinate 77,476 of NZ_RXNQ01000034.1, read as the reverse complement.
ATTGCGGACCCGCCTCAAGCCTGAAATTGTATTTTTTCGGCTTGTATTGTGAGAAGCTAAGATTGCCCGAGTAGCTGTAACTTCTTGTACGGTTCAGTGCATTGTTTGTCATGTTGAAAAACGTATTGCCATTTATATAGGCGTTAAAACCGATATCGAGATCGAGTTTTTTCAGCTTTTTGCCCACATAGCCCCCGCCGTAAAAGTTTGAGTTATTCTCGCCGCGCAGGTTAAATGATTGAAAGGTACTAGCACCTTTATCATTCGTTACGGTGTTTTGTACGATCGGATCGATAGTGAATGAATAACCGCCGTAAAAATTGATGTATTCATTTCCCAGTACTTTATACGAGTTGTAACCTCCGCTGAAGGAGTTGGTAAATGACGGCTCAAGATCAGGATTGCCGAGAACCTGGTTCAACGGGTCTGTATTTTCTCGGATCGGCTGGATCTGGTTGATGCTTGGCTGTGTATTGTTACCCTGGTAATTCAGCCTGAAAGATTTTTGCGAAGACATCTTATAGGTGAAACGGGCCTGCGGATTCCAGTTTGTAAAATTCCGGTTGTAAGCACGGTTGGTGAAAAGATCTGTCTGCTCAAATTTGACATCCGTTACCCGTGTTCCGAAACTTAATATAGTCTTTTTCTTATTATAATTGATGTTTGCACCCACCTGATTTGCGGTTTGGTTCAGTTCAAAGTTGTTACTGAACACGCTATCCAGCACATTGTACGCGCCGCCAACACCCTGGTTAAAAGACCGCCGGTCTGATGTTCCGTTATTCAGGTTCAGGCCATAGTTCAGCACGAGCGAAACAGATTTTGTAATCGGCTCCGTATAAGTCAGGTTCGAATTAAAAACATTCGATTTGATCAAACCGACCTTATTCTGGTTGATGGTAGCTACGCTATCTATATCTCCATTTTCTTCATAGAAGTTACTCAATGAATTCAGAAAGCCGTTGCTCTCGGTTTGTGATATACGTTCAGACAAGTTAACCGACATGGTACGGCCTTTCTTTTTGAAGCGCTTGGTAAAAAGCAGGTTAGCGCCGAATTGTTTTTCATTTCCGCTGCTGCTTAACTTCCGGCTGTTGTTGTTCAGTAGCGTACTGCCGTTGAAGCTGGTAGCAAAGTTGTCGCTTTCTGAATCTGAATTTTTCACCATACCGTCTGCCTGAACCGTCAGGCTTGACATTGAATCCAGTTTTAGCGTATACTTTGCATCTGCTTTTTGTCTAAAGATGCGGTTGTCAAAGTTCTCATCGCTGGTAGTATTCAGTACACGGTCAGGCAGGTTGTTCTGGGTAATGTTATTGCGGTTACCGCGAACGCTCAGCGAGCCGAGTTTGTAGTTGGCGTTTATAGTCTCTTTATCCTCATTCCATTTGTTGTCGAAATGCAGACCGCCGGTTCGGGCGAGCGGGATGCCCTGACCGTTATAGCGGCCATCCCAGCCTTCGAAGTCGTCGCCGCCGCCGCCAAAGATCATGATACCGCCATCGTCAGTGAATTCCATATTTCCTGAACCTGCACCATATTTGTTGCTGTCTTCCCAACCCAGGCCGGTTTGTCCGGTATTTCCGATCGTCCCGTAAGCAGAAAATTTCTTCTTGCCTTTGAAATAGTTAAACATGCCCTGAGCCTGGTAGAAATCGCCGGTTCCGGCGCCGCCGTCCAGTTTTCCAAAGTAGCCCTGTTTCTTATCTTCCTTGAGTTTGATGTTTAACGTTTTAGCTTTCTCGCCATCGTCGACTCCCGTAAAAGCAGCCTGATCACTCGTTTTGTCGAACAGCTGTACCTTGTCAACCATATCTGCGCGCAGGTTTTTGGTTACAAGAGTAGGGTCGTCGCCAAAAAATTCCTCCCCATCTACAAGGACCTTGCTCACGGTCTGGCCCTGCGCCGTAATTTTACCATCTTTATCAACCTGGATGCCGGGAAACTGACGAATCAGGTCTTCGACCTTTGCATTGGCGTCTACTTTAAAGCTTGCTGCATTGAACTCTGTGGTATCGCCTTTTATCGTAATGGCATTTGCTCCCCTGATAATCACATCAGCAAGCAGCTTCGCCTTCAGGGTCATGTTGATTCTTTTAAAGTCGATCTCTTTACGACCGGAATCGAGGTTAAAGAAATCTACGTAGTCGGCATATTTGGGATAGGTAACCAACAGAATGTATTTTCCTTGCTGCAGGTTAGGAAGCGAAAAACTTCCATCTGCAGCTGTGCGTGTGAATTTATAAAGCGTGCTGTCTTTAGCCCTAAGAATGCTGACAGATGAATTCATCAGTCTGGCATTTGCGGCAGTGTCAATGACATTTCCTTTAATCTGGTAAGAGGATTGCGCATATAAACCTCCTGCAAAGAACAGCAGCAGGCAGAGCAGCGTAAAAGATTTTCTCATAAAAGCGGTTTGTTCGGTATAAACTAAAAAATTAGTTTTTGCAATGATACGGTAACGTTTGATCAAATGCAATGGCTGAACTGAAATTTTAACATTCGATAACATTATTTAACAGTTGTTACAAAGCGCGTCAGATTCAGCCCTTTGAAGTACAGATTTTTGAAAGAATACTGCATGCTCATACAATTTTGCTACATTCGGTAACCTTAATTTCACAAACCCCAATGAACCAAACCTCATACGAGCAAATCAAAAAAAGGTTCGGACTGGCCTGCAAGGCCAGCATATTGCTTCTGGCGTTCACAGCCTGCCAGAGCGGAACCACGAAAGACACGGCTGCAGACAGCACTGCCGCCACCGGCACTGACCTTCAGCCTGCACAGTTCAGCAAGACGATTGACGGAAAAAAAACCGCGCTATACATCCTTGAAAATGGCCAGGGTATGAAAGCCGTTTTTACAAACTACGGCGGTCGGCTGGTGGGACTGTGGGTCCCTGACAAGAATGGCAACCTGCGCGATGTTGTGATTGGCATGAAGGGAGTTGATGACTACGAAAAGGCGACTGAACCATATTTTGGTGCAACTATTGGCAGGTATGGCAACCGCCTGGCAAAGGGAAAATTTGTTCTTGACGGCAAGACCTACCAGGTTCCGATCAATAACGGCGAGAATGCGCTTCATGGCGGAAAAAAAGGATTTCAATATGTTGTATGGGATGCAGAGCAGCCTGATAAAAAAACGCTTGTTCTGCGCTACCTGTCGAAAGATCGTGAAGAAGGTTTCCCCGGTAATCTCCAGGCAAAGGTCACTTACACTCTGACTGATGATAACTCCGTTAAGATGGAGTACGAAGCTACGACTGATAAAGCGACGCCTGTTAACCTGACGAACCATGCCTTCTTTAACCTGAACGGCGAAGGCAGCGGCACCATACTCGATCATATGGTTGTTATCAATGCAGACTCCTATCTGCCGGTTGATGCGGGGTTGATTCCTACCGGAAAAATTGAAAGCGTTGAAGGGACGCCATTTGATTTCAGAAAAGAAACCGCTATCGGCACACGCATCAATGTAACCAACGAGCAGTTGAAGAACGGCGATGGCTATGACCACAACTACGTGTTGAAGAAAGACAAGAAAATGAGTCTGGCAGCGCGTGTAACGGGAAACCTGAGCGGAATTGTGATGGAAATTCACACCGAAGAGCCGGGCCTGCAGTTTTATAGCGGAAACTTCATGCAGAGCAAAAACGTCATGAAAAACGGATCAAAAGATGATTACCGTACAGCCTTTGCTATGGAAACGCAACATTTTCCGGATTCACCGAACCAGCCGTCTTTCCCTGGTACGATCCTGAAGCCCGGCGAGACCTATAAAACGACCTCGATCTATAAGTTCAGCAAGTAAGATCTGAAGATAAAGAAAGCCGCAATCCGAACAGGTTGCGGCTTTTTTTATGCGTATGCAAGGTGAAGTCTGTCATTAGGAGTAGAGTCTGAGTGTAAACCAAGCCTGGCCGCCAGCTTTTGCATCTGAAATGCGCCTTTGGCCCGCACATAACTCGACTCCTGCAAAGTTGGTAACTTTCGTAAAGTTACCAACTTTAAGTTAAAAAAATAAACAAAAAATAAAAAAAAACGATATTTCCCGATCAATCACGCTGTGTTTCTACCAGCGTTGACAATTCCATAAACCGTTCTTACCGCCAGCTTTTCGTATACAGCAGCCTCATCTTCCGCTGCACCCTTGCGCAGCTTTTCGAGGGCATGGTGCTGGATCAAAACCAAAGGCAGAATAATTCGCTCGCGGACCGCAATCGATTTTTTATCTACCGGATAATTGGCCATCAGGCTTTCAAGTCCTGACAGTTTCAGCAGCATGTTTTTTGACAGCTCGTACTCGTCATACAGTTGTTTCCAGAACACACCAAACTCAGGATCATCAGCCAGGTGTGCAGTGATACCAAAATCTGCTTTGCTCATAGACATCATACAGTTGTCTATGATCGTTTTGAAGTATCCGGATTCCTGATACGTTTTTGAAACACTTTCCCACTCGCCTGCTGCTTCGCGGTTTTTCAGGGCCGTTCCGATCCCGTAAAAACCGGGAATGTTTTGTTTCAGCTGGCTCCACGAATTTACAAAACTAATGGCCCTGAGGTCTTCCAGTTTCAGTTCGCGGCCTTTGTTACGTTTCACAGGCCGGCTGCTGATGTTAATCTTCGAAAGCAGCCTCAACGGCGAGAAATTTTCCAGGTAGGGAAGAAACTGGGGGTGCTGACGAAGCGCTACAAAGGCATCATAACTTTCTGCAGCCATTTTTGAAACCACATCACTGTGCTCCTTATCGAGTAAGACGTTATGTTTTTCTTTGATTCCGGATGATATACCGGCGTTGATAAGTTGTTCAATATTAAACTCGGCGCTGTCGACAGACCCATACTGAGAACTGATCGTTTGCCCCTGAATGGTAAGCTGAATATTTTTATTGGCAATCTCACGCCCCATAGACGCATAGAACCGGTGCGTTTTACCGCCACCACGCGCAGGCGGGCCGCCACGACCGTCAAAAAATGCGAGCTGGATGTTGTGCTTCGCAGAGACAGCAGTCAGTGTGGTTTTTGCTTTAAATATGGACCAGTTTGCCATCAGATAACCACCGTCTTTGGTGCTGTCTGAAAATCCCAGCATGATATCCTGCTTGTTTCCGCGGCTGGCCAGGTGTTTCTTGTAAACGGGATGGGTATACAATGTTTCCATGACCTCAGCGGCAACCTCAAGGTCTTTAACTGTCTCAAACAGCGGAACAAAGTCCATTGTGAGGTCGTTCAGGCTCCAGCCATTCCATAAAAACAGTTCCATCAACTGAAGAATATCGCTGGCTTGCTGGCAGTTACTGATGATAAAACGGTCGCAGGCATTCGTACCATTGCTCTTCTGAATACTTCTGATCTCTTCAATGGTCTGCAATGCGTCCTGTACAAGGTCGTCACCCTGCTCAGCAAAATTGATCCGCGCCTCCTTAAATGATATAAGGGCTATTTTTTCTTTCTCGCCCAGTTCGTCATAATTTGCCGGATATAACGAGTTGATTGGCTTGTTCTGGCGGCAAAAGGCGTGTACATCACGCAATACGCGGCTGTCCTGGCGAATATCCAAAGAAGCAAAATAGCAGCCGAACAAGTCAACCTTACGAATCAGGCTGTTTACCGGCTCAAGGAACAGTCCGCCATGATCATTGATCAGTGTTTCGCGGATCTTATTAAGATTCTCGAGCAGGAACGCAGAGATATCTGTGCCCTCAATAGCATTGTCGAAGGCATTGTTGTACAAAACCTCCTGCAAAACATTCATGGTATCTTCAACACCACGGAAAGTAATACGTCTTTTCAGGTTGCGGAAATCGCGGTAATAACATCTGAACAGGATCTGCCGCAGCATACGTGCGACCTCGATCGTTGTCCGGGCATGCACATTCGGATTACCATCGCGGTCGCCCCCGGGCCAGAAGCCCAGTTCAAGTATTTTATTGCTTTCGAGATTGAACTCGTTGAATATTGTATCGGTCTCGGTCTGAATATTGGCCGCAGCGAAATAAAAGACGTTCTCCAGGTACCAGGCCAGACTCAGCGCTTCGTCTACCGGTGTAACTTCGTTCTTATTGAAAAACGGAGTCTTTCCCAGTTGCTGCAGCAAGGTGTTAATCTGCGTGAGGTTGTTGTTTTTGATGGCCTCCGTAAGATCTGTAATAATAGCCAGAACGGTACCAGGATAAAACTGCGTAGGGTGGGCGGTCAGCACAAGACGCAGCGAAAACTCATTGATAAGCTGCTGGAACCGTTCGTGGAGTGCCGGATGTTCTGTGCTTCGCTGCAGCAGCGCCTTGAGCGATGTCTGCTCATCCGGCGCATGCAATTTATTGAAAGAGGCATCCTCAACCGCATCAAACAGAACTACCTGACGCTCAATGTATTGTATGAATCTGAAGAGCAGGTCGTGCGTGTCTTTGGCGCTCGCGCCGGGGGTATATTTTTCAAAAAAGCCTTCGATGATCTCTGCAGGCCGTTTCTTCTCTTTTACGCCGTCTTCGCAGCTTTTAAAAAACAGGGGCAACAGGGTTCCAGTATCCTTTACTCGATAGAAGGGGAGGGTAAGAAACAAGCTGTTGTACAACTCATATCTCGAGATCACCTCCGCATTGAAAGTGGACTCTCGCTGTCCCGCGGTTCGGAATTTCGGCATAATTATTCTTTGGTTTCGGTATTTGTGGCCGTAATACTACCAAAAAATCAGGACATTACCGGGCTGAAGACGCCAAAATTATTTTGACAATTTGTGAAAAAACCGTAACTTAGGCTATCTATTCGGTTAGTCATAACCACTAGGTTTACATACAAGTCAGCTCCAAGAGCAGGTTTGTATTAATTGTTAATTTTTTGGGATAAAATAGCCGCTGCATTCGTGTAGCGGCTATTTTGTTTATACACATCGTTCGATCAGATCTTAGTGCACGTCTACCGGCACATTGGTGTTCTTTTTAAATTTTTGCAGGTAGAGCAACGGAATGCTGAGCAACATGATCAGTCCTGCCACCCAGTACGCATCGTTATAGGTTAGCAGCAGGGTTTGTTTAATAACGGTACCCTCCATCGCTTTCAGGGCCATCATTTTCGCATCGAGAAATGACGAACCTTTAGCCATAAAACTCCTGATCATCAGATTGAACCGCTCTGTAAAAGCCGGATTCGCTTCATTGATGTTTACCAGCAGATTGCTGCGGTGAAATCCCTGACGCACATGGATCAGCGTGGTAAGGGCCGCAATACCAAATGACCCACCCAGCTGACGCATCATATTGTTCAGACCCGAGCCCTGGCCAACTTCAGCACCTTTCAGATCCTGAATAGCCAGCGTGGTCAGCGGAACAAACAGCAATGCCATACCTACCCCTCTAATGATAAGCGGCAGAAAAAAGTCGCCGGTTCCCGATGCCAGGGTTGAATTACTTAACATGGTGCAGAACACGAAAAACAGGAGCATGCCTATCGTAGCCATAAACTGGGCAGGAACGCCTTTTTTAAGCATAATGCCAATAAAGGGCATCATAGCAATGGTACAGAGGCCGCCAGGAAACAGCAACTCCCCTGTCTGCAGCGGGGAAAAGCCCAGCAGATTCTGACAGAATATCGGAAATACGAACACTGAACCATAAAGACCAAAGCCAAGAACGAAAGAGGTGAACATGCCGACAGAAAAGCTGCGGTGCCGCATAATTTTGAAGTTTACCACAGGGTGGTCTGTACTCAGCTCACGCCAGATAAACAGCAAAACACCAATAACAGACAGAGCAGACAACACGGTAATGTATGGCGTGGCAAACCAGTCTTCGCTTTCACCTTTCTCCAAAACGGTTTGTAAACTACCCACAGCTACGGCAAGGAGCACGATACCCCACCAGTCTACCGGCATTCCTTTACCTTCTTTAGGCGTTGCCCTGACAAAAGCATAGGTACAGTAAGCAGCTAAAATACCCACCGGGATGTTCACATAAAAGATCCATGGCCATGAACTGATTTCGAGGATATAGCCACCGATCGTCGGACCTACGGTAGGGCCAACTACCGCGCCTAGTCCGAATAAGGCCGTTGCAATACCGACATCCTCGCGTGGCCAGGTTTCGAGCAAAATTGCCTGTGCGGTAGAAATAAGTCCGCCGCCGGCGAGACCCTGTATGATACGAAAGAGAACCAGCTCTTCGAGCGATGTGGCATTACCGCATAAAAATGAGGCAATCGTAAACAGGATAATAGAAAAGAGGAAGTAGTTTTTTCGTCCGAAACGGGAACCCAGCCATCCAGACATGGGAAGAATAATTACGTTTGCTACGGCATAACCGGTAGACAGCCAGGCTACATCTTCCAGGGTAGCACCCAGGTTTCCCTGGATCTGTGGCAGCGCAACGTTAACGATCGTTGTATCGATCAGTTCAAGCAGCGATGCCGTGATCACCGTAAAGGTGATGACCCATTTTTTTAAACCTTTCTCGGCCATTTTTTATGATTTTACAGAAACTGAGACTTTTACGCTCATACCGGGACGAAGTTTTGCAAGCACATCTTTTGATGCTTTAAGCCTGATCTTAACAGGTACGCGTTGTACAACTTTAACAAAGTTACCGGTAGCGTTATCGGGCGGAAGCAGAGAACCTTTAGCACCGGTAATCGGTGAGAAGTTGTAGACTTCGCCCGTCACTTCGAGGTCAGGATAGGCATCCACCTCTATCTTTACAGGGAGACCTGAACGGAGTTCTTCAAGCTGGGTTTCTTTGAAATTGGCAGTTACGTAAACGGAATTTGTATTTACAATGGAAAACAGGGTTTGGCCTGCCTGCACCAGCTGCCCTTTCTGAATCGTTTTTTTACCTACAATACCCGACGTTGGGGCCGTGATATTGGTGTACGACAACTGAAGCTGCGCAAAATCAACGTCTGCCTGACGCTGGTTTACACCGGTATTACTTACCGCAAGTTGCGACCGCGTTGCACCAACCTGTTTAACGGCAACATTGTACTGGTCTACCGCTGCCGTGTAAGCCGCCTGTGCACTTTCTTTCTGCGCTTTGGCCTGATCAAACTGCTGCTGGGTTACCGAGCCGTCTTTCACCAGGTTTGCATAACGCTGGTAATCCTTTTCAGCCAGATTCAGCTTAACGCGCGCAGCTTCGATGTTTGCCTTTGCCGTACTCGTCGTTGCGGCGGTAGCGGCAATCTGCGATTGTGTAACATCGACCCCTGCAGTTGCGCCCTGCTGCCCGGCTTTTGCCAGCTCCAGCTTTACTTTATAGTCGCTGTCATCCAGCTTTACCATTAATTGCCCTTCCTTTACTACAGTGTTTTCTTCGAAACGGATCTCCTGCACATAACCGCCAACGCGGGCTACTACCGGACTGATGTCTCCGTCAATCTGTGCATCGTCTGTGTCTACATGTTTACTGTAATAGATGTACTCTTTGATGCCAAACACAGCACCGATTATAAGCAGTACGCCAAGGATAACAGGTACTACTTTATTCTTCTTTTTCTTCTCAGTTGTCATGATATGTTGTTGATTTATTGGGCAATTTTTCCGGTTGATTTTAATAGGGTATAATAGGCAAGACCTGCATCAGCCTTTGCAAGCTCAAGGTTGATCCGTGCCTGATATAACAGCGTTTCTGCATCAATGCGATCTATAGCCGAAGCAACGTTGTTTTTATATTTCGATGCAAGCAGGCGGTCGTTTTCGGTTGCCTGTGCAATAGATGTTTCCAATATCCTGATCTTATTTACAGCGACCTGGTAGTTCTGATAGTTCTGGTTAATCTCTGTTTTCACCTGATCGGTAAGCATATCTTTGCGTATAACCGTTTGTTTCTGACGGATCTTCGCGTCGGCTACCTTGTTTTTATTTGTCCACAACGAACCGATGTTCCACGACAGGTTTGCGCCCAGCGTAACGGGTACGATAAACTGGTGCACAGGCGGGATAAAGCTGCCGCTCGGATTGATATAATAAAGATTGGCACCGACACCAAGCGTAGGGAGCGTGTTTGCCCTGACGGATTTGATGTCCAGCCCTGCTACTTTATTTTGCAGATCAAGTTGTTTCAGCTCCTGACGGTTGCTCATAGCCATATCCAGATAACTGGCTAAAGGCGCAGCAGCCTGCAGGGCCGCATCATTTTTCGGGATATTAACTTCGGTGTCTTCTGAAATGCCCAGCAAAACATCCAGGTTATAGTTCAAAACTTTCCTGTTGCTTTCGATCTCAAGCGCAGTTAATGAGACATTTGCCTGCTGTAACTGAAAGCGGAGTACGTCATTTTTAGTCACAATTCCCTGCTCGAAAAATCGCTGTGCCTGTTTGAGCTGGCTCGCTATCGACTCGAGATTCTGCGCTACAACTTTTTTGCTCTGAAGAATCTTATACAGGCCATAATAGGTATTGATCACGGCGTAAGTCACTTCTTCGCGGTTTTTATCTGCATCAAGTCGCGCAACGTCGGTGAGAAGCCGGGTCGACTCTTCTGCGTAGTGAAGTTTACCGCCCGCGTAAATCAGTTCTTCAACGCTTGCTGTGCCAACAAAGGCATCGGCACGTTTGGGAAGATAAAGCGGGCTGGCATCACCAATACGCAGCTGATTGGTAGGTATTTCAGCGTGGTTATACATGAAAGACGCTTTTGCCGAGGGCAGCATATTATCTTTTACTGATTTCAGCTGGGTTACCGCTTCTTCGATCTTGCTTTCTGAAAGTTTTAGGTTTTTGCTGTTTTGAACGCCCAGGGAGATCGCCTCCTGCAGGCTGAGCGTACGTGTCTGCTGCGCATACAAAAATGCGGGCAGCAGGGTCAGGCCGAAAAGGGCCCGGAAAAATAGGTGCTTCATTTTTTGGGTTCTAGAAACGTTTGTGCGAGTTCTTTTAAATGGACGATGAGCCGTTCTTTCAGGATATCACGGTCTTTTGGCTTGCTGATGTCGAGCGTGTTTCCGGTTACCTTTCCCGGCGACGTTGCCACATGGCTGATGGTACCCATAATGGTAGCAATAAGCATCCTGACATCGACCTGGCGGAAATGCCCGTTTTCAATGCCTTCTGTAACAATGTGTTCAATAACCTGAAGGTTCTGACTTACTGCATCTTTGATTTTTTCATACATCTCAGGGCGTTGGGCCAGAGAAAGCTCGCGATGCATCATCTTATGAAAAGCGGTGTTGGAAAGTATCCGGTCGGCATAACCTTCTATCACCTTCATCAGCTTTTCCATAGGCGAAATCTTATCTTCATCGATAATGGTTAGCTGCGCCCGGAATCCCTTAATGCGCTCGGTCATAATTTCAATAAAGACCCCCTCTTTCGACCCGAAATAATAATTTATCATCGCCATGTTGGCCCCAGATTCGCGCGCAATCTGCCGCGTTGAGGTCCCCTCATAACCCAGATCGCAAAAGAGTTTCTCGGCCGCCTGAAGAATACTGGTTCGTTTATCCATTTATCTGTCTCGTTAAAACGTCTGCAAAATTAATCAAACGATTGATTAATTAGGAATTTATTAGCGTTTGTTTGACACGGCTGTGATAATCAGTCTGTGGTTATTTTTTCATTGACCGGTCAGCAGCAGGAAACAAAAAGTTTCCGGGGCAGTTTATATACGGACAAGGGCACCTTCAGCGGATAAAATGTGGGGGATGTTTCTGACAAATAATTTTTACATTTGCAGGAAATACAAGACGAACAATGAGCACGCAAGAAAATAAAAACAACTTTGACTGGGTTTACTATGTAATGGGTCTTTTCTTTGGCATTGTAACTGCAATCATCGTAACCGGTTCATTTGGTTACGCTGTACTCGGCGCTTTGCTGGGATTCCTGAGCGGGGGCTTCTTCCTGAATGTTCTTGTAAAGGGAAGAACTTACTAGTCTTTCTTTTTTCCGGACAGAAGCTTATGTCTGGTATAAATCTTCATATTTTATGAAAAGATTATTCCTGGTCTTGCTCTTCAGTGCCGGCGCTTTGTTTACCTCGGCGCAGGAAACCAAATTTCCGATCCTTGATTCCAGTCCGGCTGATATTCTTTATTATCCGCTAAACGCGGCTAAAGATAAATCGGCTAACAGCGGGCCGGTTGTCCGGGTTTTGTATTCCAGGCCGCAGAAAAAAGGACGTGAAATTTTTGGCGTCCTTGAGCAATTTGGTAATGTATGGCGTGTGGGCGCAAACGAAAGTACCGAAATCCGCTTTTATAAAAGTGTGAGGTTGAATGGGAAAAAGGTTGCAAAGGGTACATATAGCTTATTTGCCATCCCGCAGAAAGATAAATGGACGATCATTATCAACCGTCAGACCGACCGTTGGGGCGCATTCAGTTATGATCCTTCAAAAGATGTGCTGCGTACAGATATCAGTGTCAGGAAAAGTGCTAAAGTAATTCAGGCCCTGTCCATGACATTCGAAGATACAGCTGCCGGCGCCAACCTTATTATAGGGTGGGATGAGACGATCGTTGCTGTTCCGTTGAGCTTTAAAAAATAGAATGCCCTGGAGCCAGCGCATTACGCGGGGCCGTTCCCCGCTTTTTTGTGGCGCAATATTCTGTCCAGGCCGATCAGTGCAAGCAGCACGTCAAGGCCGATCATCACTTTAAGTAATCCAGGAGACATCAGCCTTTCTGTTTCAACAGAGAGGTTTGGTTTCCAGTTGCTTAACATGTCTCCCGGTTCAGCATGTATAACCGCGTAAGCAAAGATGCTGAAAATAGACAACGCAAAGAATGCTGCGATCCCGTATACAATTGCCCGGCTCACGCGGGTTTTTAATGTCACAGGCACCGGTTCAAGTTTCACTCCTTCCATTACATTACGCGTAAACGACATGGATGGAGACTCGGTTTCCATGTCTGCCAGTTCCCTGTGCAGCATTTGAAGCTCGCTAAACAAACGCCCGAAGCCGGGATCATTTTCTATCAACGACCTGACAGCGATTTCCTCGGCTTCCGTGCACTGCTTGTCCAGGTAGGCCCAGATAAGTTCATCGTGTGATTTCATATCAATTCATTTACTTCGTCTTTCAATAATTCGTGCAGCTTTTCTTTAAGCCGCTGGCGTGCGCGATGCAGCTTTACCTTCACCGTATTGGCCGACATTTTTAGCGTTCCGCCAATTTCTTCCAGGCTTTGTTCGCCCTGATAAAAAAGACCAATGATCGCCGCATCGTCAGGTTGCAACGCTTCGATCGCCTGCTGCAGGTAAAAGTTCCTGGACTTGCGCTCGGCGCTGTGCATTCCCGTATCGGCGGCGCGGTCGGTAACCTGAGCAAAGGTGTTTTCGTCATCTATCGATGTCGTATCTATCCTTTTTTTCCGCAGAAACGTCATGGCTGTTGTATACGTAATGGTATACAGCCAGGTTGAAAATTTCGAATCCTGTTTAAAACTTCCAAGTGCTTTATACGCTTTGATAAAACAGTCCTGCGCAACTTCCTCGGCATCTTCCCGTGTTTTTACAAAACGAATTGCAAGCGTAAACACAAAGCGCTGATGTTTCGCTACCAGCAGGGCATACTGATCTGTGTGTCCTGCTAGTACCGATTGAATGAGCGTTATGTCGTCCGGTTGCTGCCGCATGTACAAACTAAGACTACACGCATTGCATACAGGTTACAGGTTTTCGGGGTATACACACAAATTTCTGTTAGCGAACTTCAGCGCGGATCCGGCTAAGTGTTACCTGGCTTACACCCAGGTATGAAGCAATTTGCCCCAGCGGTATTCGTTGTAAAAGCGCTGGCGTACTGTTAATCAGTTCAAGGTACCGCTCTTTTGCGGTCCTGAATTGTCTGCAGATAAAACGTTCTTCTGTCCTGATCAGTTCTTTTTCGGCGAATTTGCGCCCCCAGTTGGCTATTTCGAGGTTGCTTTGGTAGAGTGCCTGCAGGTCGTGATGACTTACCTTATACAATATCGCATCTTCAAGTAACTCAATATTCTCGTAGCCGGCGCGCTGATATATATAACTTTCAAAAGAGAGAATGACGTCGCCTTCTTTGCCAAACCAGATGTTGATCTGTTGGTTCTCCCCATTCACAAAAGCCCGTGCCAGGCCCTTTTCTATAAAATAAATATAACGCTCTGTTTTACCAGCCCTGATGATCGTTTCGCAGCGTGGTTTTTCAATCCGCGTAAATAGAGCTGTTAGCTTTCCTGTTGCTTCAGCGCTGAGCGGGTAGATATGCTGTATGCTCTTCAGAGTTGTTTCCAATGCAAAATTAGTGGCATGCCAAGGTATGGATTTTTTTTTCTGCTGCCGTGTAACCTGTTTTAAAACGATGTGGTCATAGCTTACGAACACGGTTCAGAAAAGACAAAATATTAAAACATAAAAATAGCAAACACATGGAACCTCTCATTCCAATTTCCTTATTTCTCGGCGCATTTGCCATGGTATTTGGCATCCGGTATTTATCAAACAAAGAAAAAATGGCCATGATTGAGCGGGGTATAGATCCCGGGATCGGTCAGGCGCAGCCTAAACCCTATACAAGCCTGAAATTTGGCCTGTTATTGATCGGTCTTGGGCTGGGTTTACTGGTTGCGCTGGTCAGCGTTCGTGCTTTCCTCGGCGAAGATCCAAATGAAGGGCAGGCTACAGCAATCTACTTCGGGTGCCTGAGCATTTTCGGAGGCCTGGGTCTCATCGTTTCCTTTCTCATAGAAAAAAAGACCTTGAGCCGGTAGCGCTCATTCGGCAAAAAGGAGCGGCATGTTCGGTGCCGCTTTTTTTATGCCCCGGGTTTGGGAATAATGGCAACCGTTAAACGGCTTATACAATTCGTTTTGCCGCGTTCGTCAAAAATCCGGATATCCCAAACATGCGTTTTTGCGCCCCGGTGAACAATTTTACAGATCCCTGTTACCTTACCGCTTTTTACCGGTCGAAGGTGGTTTGCGTTCACTTCCAGACCAACTGCCAGATATTTTTCAGGATCGATACACATGGCCGAGGCGACACTGCCAAGCGTCTCTGCAAGCACAACTGAAGCACCGCCGTGCAGAATTCCGGCGGGCTGTCGCGTGCGGTCATCTACCGGCATGGTGGCTTCAAGTTCATCGTCGCCTACGCGTGAAAACCTGATGCCAAGCAATGTGCCCATGTGTTCTCCCGGACGGGCGTTCAGCATCTCTGCGTCAAATTCTTTAAACCAGATCATTTACCTGTCTGCTTTAGATATTTTGTCTCGAGCACCCTTTGATGGTGATTAACATGCCCGGCAATAACATACAGCAAAGCCCTGACTGATATGATGCGGCCGTCTGTCATTGTGCCGCGGCGATCAAGTTGCGCTTCGGTAAGTCCGCGGAATAAAAACAGGTTTGATTTGCGCAGCAGTACAAATTCCTGTACCAGGTCATCGAGTTGCCTTCCTGCAAAATCGGCATAGCGCACATAATCGTCTTCTTCGAACCCTGGCAGTGCGGTCTTGTCATTTCGTGCGAAAGCTGTTAGCCGGAACACCAGGATACGTTCTGTATCGACCATATGTCCCAGCAATTCCTTCATTGTCCATTTTCCGGGAGCATAGGCGTACGATTCCAGCTGGCGGTGTGCCAGGATGGTATCAGTAAAATGAAGTACCTGGTTTTCCAGATCCTCAAAGACATCGCCCGTTATCTGGTCGATGTAAACGGCTCCCCACGAAGCATATTCCTCAGGCTGTGGTCGGTTCATATTTTAAACTGCTTTTTAAGATGATTCTGAATGTTGTTCCCTTGCCCAGTTCAGAGTCTTTGACAAAGATCTGGCCGCTGTGATAATTCTCTACCATACGCCGTGTTAACGATAAGCCGAGGCCCCAGCCGCGTTTACGTGTTGTATAACCGGGCTGAAATACAGCATCGAATTTTGAGCGGGGAATGCCTTTACCGGTATCGTGCACGTCGATAAAAACCTGTTCTTTTGCAAGGTTTTCGATGATCTCTATCGTGATGTTTCCGTCGTTTTCAATAGCATTGGCGGCATTTTTTAACAGGTTCTCAAGCACCCAGTCAAACAGGGGTACGTTCAGCATCGCCCTGACCTGTTCATCACCGGTTACGGTAAAACGAATCTTGTCTGACGTTCTTATTTTGAAATACTCGACAAAATTGCTGACCACGATAAAGACGGTATGATCTTCCAGGATCGGTTTGGAACCGATTTTCGAAAAGCGGTCTGTTACGACCTCCAGGCGCTGAATATCGTTTTCCATTTCGAGAAACAGTTGGTCGTCTTCAGAGCCAAATTTGCTTTTGATGATTTCCATCCATGCCATCAGCGAAGATATGGGGGTGCCCAGCTGGTGGGCAGTTTCTTTGGCTAGCCCGACCCATACCTGGTCCTGTTCCAGCTTTCGCGCGGAGCTGAACGCGACATAGGCTGCAAGCAGGAAAACTCCCACAACGGCCAGCTGGATATAAGGAAAATAACGCAGCTGTGTGAGTATGAAGGAGTCTTTATAATACACCTTATACTCTGTACCGTACAAGCCGGCAATGGGAATGGGCTGGTGTTGCCGCTTCATAGTAGCCAGCTGGTTCTGAAAATAAACCGAATCCGCTATCGCTTTGGGCGAATCGTCAAGCTTGATGTGTTTTTTTGTGGTATCCAGGTTATTTACCGCAATAATGGCGTCTTCCTTATCGGTCAGAATGACGGGAACCGTGCTGCTTTTATTGATCATGTCGATGATCTCAGTATAACGGTTATCGTCGTAGAGCTCAAAACGCTTTTCCGCAGCCTTTACCCATAGTTGAAATTGCACCCGCTCTTCCCTTTCCATTTTCTTAACAAAGAAATCGGTATAAAAAACGGAGGCGGTTCCGATAACGAGGGCAAAGATCAGCAGAAAAAATTTCCTGCGGCGCTTCTGTTGGTATGGATTCATAGAATGAACAGCCAAAATACAAAATCGCTTGCAAATACCGCAGGCGGGAGACCGAACCGTATGAAAAAGCTATCTTTGCGGGCCGGTGTTATGCAACCGGGCGGCCATCAGGCCGTATCAGAACCTTTTCAGTTATGGAACAAAAAATACGCGTAAGATTTGCGCCGAGCCCAACCGGCGGCCTGCACCTTGGCGGTGTGCGGACAGCACTTTTCAATTACCTGTTTGCCCGCAAGCACAATGGAACCTTTATTCTCCGTGTTGAGGATACAGACCAGACCCGCTTTGTTGAGGGTGCAGAAGCGTATATCAATGCCTGTTTGAGATGGTGCGGCATAGAGCCGGATGAAAGCCCGCTTAAGGGCGGTCCCCATGCACCGTACCGGCAAAGCGAGCGTAAGCCGAATTACAGGGCCTTCGCTGAACAGCTGGTTGATGAAGGTTACGCATACTATGCTTTTGATACCCCTGAAGAGCTTGACGCCAGGCGGAAAGAAACCGCAAATTTTCAATACGGACAGGCAACGAGGCTTTCGCTTCGCAATTCGCTCGTCCTGACACCGCATGAGGTGAGCCAGCTGTTGCAGGATGGCGTACCGCACGTAGTCAGGATAAAAGTCCCCGAAGGAGAAAACGTCTATTTCAATGACATGATCAGGGGAGATGTCAATTTTGACACCTCGATCGTCGATGATAAAGTATTGCTCAAAGCTGACGGCATGCCTACCTATCACCTGGCCGTGGTAGTAGATGATAAGGCAATGGAAATCTCGCATGTGTTCAGAGGCGAAGAGTGGCTGCCTTCTGCACCCGTGCATATTCTGCTCTGGAAATACCTTGGCTGGGAAGCAAGCATGCCGCAATGGGCACACCTGCCACTTATTCTTAAACCCGACGGCAATGGCAAACTAAGCAAACGCGACGGCGACCGGCTCGGTTTTCCTGTGTACGCAATGAACTGGACCGATCCGAAAGCGGGTACACTGACAGAAGGGTTTCGCGAGCGCGGGTTTTTACCTGAAGCTTTCGTCAATATGCTGGCCATGCTTGGCTGGAACGATGGCACAGATCGCGAGCTTTTCAGCCTGACTGAACTGATCGAAGCGTTCGATCCGGACCGGATCAGCAAAGCCGGAGCAAAATTCGATTTCGAGAAAGCCAAGTGGTTTAATCATGAATGGATCAAAAGCCTGGACGCAAAAGCGCTTGCGCCGCTTGTAAAACCGGCACTCGAAGCGGAGGGGATCATGGTAAACTATGAGACCTATCTTGAACAGGTGCTTACACTGATAAAAGAACGCTGCACACTATTGCCCGATTTTGTAGCGCAGGCTGCGTACTTTTTCAGACAACCGCAGGAATACGACGTGGCTGCCGTAAAAGGAAAATGGAATACAGATAAGTCTGTTTTCTTTAAAAACTACGCTGATAACTTTACCGGGGAGGGAGATGCCGCAGCTGCTGAAGGCGCGTTCAAGTCGCTCGCCGAAACCAGCGGTTTTAAGCCCGGCGAACTGATGCTGCCCCTTCGGGTGATGCTGGTTGGCGGAAAGTTCGGGCCGGGTGTTTTCGATATTGCCCTGCTGCTCGGAGCAGATGAGGTGAAAAACCGCATCACAACGGCCCTTGAAGTCATCAATGCTTAAGCCTTACGGCTTAGATTGGCAAAACAATTGTGCTAAGACCGGGTATTCCTAAAATTTTAGCACTATGAAATGGTTTGGCAGAGGCAGTGACAACGTAGAAGACGGCAGAGGTCTTGGCGGTGGCACCATACTTGGCGGCGGCATCGGCATCGTTGTAGTTATTCTTGGTCTTCTTTTTGGCAAGGATTTTTCAGGCATAGTCAGCCAGATTCCGGGAACTGAACAGGGAGCGGTAAAACAGGGGGTTCCTCAGAACGATGCGCAGGCCCAGTTTATATCAGGCGTCCTTGAATCCACCGAGCAGGTCTGGGACGCGCAGTTCCGCGAGATGGGCAGGCAGTATGAACATCCAAAGCTGCGCCTGTTTACAAACCAGGTACAATCTGCCTGTGGTGGTGCTTCTGCTGCCGTCGGACCATTTTACTGTCCCGGCGATAACAAAGTTTATATAGATCTGTCTTTTTATAACGAGCTGCGTGACCGTTTCGGAGCCGGCGGCGATTTTGCACAGGCATATGTAATTGCGCACGAAGTGGGTCACCACGTGCAGAACCTGCTCGGCATTTCGAACAAACTGCACGAAGCCCGGGGCCGGCTAAGCGAAACCGAATACAACCGCCTGTCTGTTAAACTTGAACTCCAGGCCGATTTTTTTGCCGGGCTCTGGGCCCATCATGCACAAAACCTCAAAGATTTCCAGCTTGAGGCAGGCGACCTTGAAGAGGCACTTACAGCGGCAAATGCCATTGGCGATGACAAACTGCAAAAACAGGCACAGGGCGAAGTGGTGCCTGATGCGTTTACACATGGCACATCACAGCAACGCATGTTCTGGTTCAAGAAAGGTTTTGATACCGGAGATATCCGCCAAGGCGACACCTTCAATGCATCCGAACTGTAAAGCGGCCAAATCTATTTGTTTAAACACCTAAATGAAACAGCAGTTGATTAATAGAATGAAATTGTTTTTCTTTACATTCCTTTAATTTAGCCGATAAACACGCACATAGATGATTCTATTAGTCGACGATACCCCTGAGAACCTGACTTCGCTAAAAAAAGTTCTGGAACACGGTGGCTTCGAAATTGATACTGCGTCTTCAGGAGAAGAAGCGCTGAAAAAAGTGCTGAGAAATGAGTACGTGCTCATTATTCTTGATGTCCAGATGCCCGGCATGGATGGTTTTGAAGTTGCAGAGGCTATTTCAGGATATAGCAAAACCAAAGACACAGCCATCATTTTCCTCTCGGCCGTTAATACAGAAACCAGGTTTATTACGAAAGGTTATTCATCCGGCGGACTCGATTATATAACCAAGCCGGTAGATATCAACATTCTCCTTCTTAAAGTCAAGACCTTTTACCGTATTTACGAGCAGAACCGCAAGCTGAATGAAATGCAGAAAGCGCTTCTCGAAGAAATAGAATACAGGAAGGCGGCAGAATACAAGAAAGACGAGTTTATCAGCATTGCCAGTCATGAGCTAAAAACGCCGCTTACCAGCGTAAAGGGTTACATCCAGTTGCTTGAACGCAGTATTGACAAGGGCGATACCGAAACGCTGAAAAAACACCTGAAAAAATCGCAGGTTCAGCTGGAGAAATTGAATGATCTGATAGCTGATCTGCTTGACATGTCTAAGATCGAAAGCGGTAAGCTAAAGCTGAACATGAAGCCATTTGATGTTGATGCTATGATTGCAAGCGTAATCGAGGTCATGCATCAGTCTAATCCGCATATCAACATCCACCTGCAGGGCCAGGCTGGCGTTGAGATCTTCGCCGATGAAATGCGCGTAGAACAGGTTTTTGTAAATCTGCTTACCAATGCAATCAAATACTCACCCGGCCGCAATGATGTCTGGGTAACAACCGGTATTGAAGACGGCTATTTCTACTTAAAGGTAAAAGACCAGGGTCTCGGCATTCCGGAAGAACAGCAGGCAAAAGTGTTCGATAAATTTTACAGGGTTGAAGAGCCCTCGAACCGTTTCCAGGGTCTCGGCATCGGCCTGTACATCTGTGCGGAGATTATCAGGCGGCACAAAGGAGAGATCGGTGTTACAAGCACACCCGGAGAAGGATCAGAATTTCATTTCAGGATAGCAGCCCACTAGCAAAAATATGAGTACTAAGTTAAAAAGTAATTTGCGGCTAGGCCTCGGCCTGTCGCTTTTGTTGCTTATCATCAGTTCGCTGGCTTCGTATATAAGCCTTCAGAACCTGAATAAAGCATCAGGAACGGTTACCAAGACAAACGAGATCCTGCGAAACCTTGAGCAGGTCCTTTCTACGTTGAAAGATGCTGAAACCGGGCAGCGGGGTTACCTGTTAACGAGCGATAAAGCTTTTCTAAAACCCTATGAAGGCGCGAGCGACCGTGCGCAGCTCCTGTTAAATCAGGTTGAGGCACAAACGGCCGACAATGCGCTGCAACAAAAAAATATTGCGGTTTTGCGTGAGATCATTGTGCGCAGACTTGATATTTTACGACAGAGCATTGCCGCCAAAAGCAACGGTATCCCAGTTGCAGCCTCTACCTTAATCACCGGAAAAGAATACATGGATGAAGCACGTTCTGTTGTTGCTGCCATGTCTGCTGAAGAGCGCCGGCTGCTCAGCGCGCGTACGGCCGACCAGATGAAACTTGCCAGTTACACACCGGTACTGATTATCATTGCCGCCCTGCTGTCTATTCTGATTACCATTTTCTTCTACTACCGGGTGTCGAACGATTTTGAAGAGAGGCTGCGCCTAATGGCAGAGCTGAACAAAAAAAATCAGGAAATTGACCGGCGCATTGCAACTATCCAAACCGTCGCCGCCCAGGTATCTGCCGGCGACTATGATATCCGCATGGACAATGCGGAGATCAAAGACGGTTTGGGCTCCCTCGCGGGAAGCATGAACACCATGGCGCAGTCGTTGCAGGAGTCTTTCGGGCGTCTTGCCGATGAAGAATGGCTGCAGACCGGCATCGCCAATCTGAATAATAAGATGGTTGGCGAGAAAAATGAAGTGCAGCTTGTTGAAGATATCGTAGAAAACGTCGCCATGTATACAGATAGCCAGGTGGGCGCCATGTACGTTCTCGGCATGGACAACAAACTATATCTGATGGGCGGTTATGGCCTTGTGAAAAACAAAGCCCTGGCTCAAATAGAAATGGGAAGCGGATTGATCGGTCAGGCTGCGAAATCTTTGAAGACATTGCAGGTTAATGGGGTTCAGGAGGCAGACATTATCGTGTCGCACGCATCGGGTGAGCTTAAACCGGGGTATATTGTTGCCCAGCCGATTCTCCGGTACGGGCAGTGCATTGCTGTTCTCGAGCTGGCTTCGCTGGCCCCATACAGTGCCCAGGATATCACCTTATTAAACCGGATCAGCGAAAACGTAGGGCTGGCGTTATTTTCCGCTCAGAACCGCCGGCGGCTGCAGGAACTGCTTGAAGAAACCCAGGCACAGTCTGAAGAACTTCAGGTTCAGCATAACGAACTGGAAGGTCTGAACGCCGAACTCGAAGCGCAGACACAAAAACTGCAGGCATCTGAAGAAGAACTTCGCGTGCAGCAGGAAGAATTGCTGCAAAGCAACCAGGAGCTGGAAGAACGCAGTGCCCTGCTGGAAGAAAAAAACCAGCTTATTGAGGAAAGAAATGCAGATATCCAGGTTAAGGCTGCCCAACTTGAACAAAGCACAAAATACAAGTCTGAGTTTCTGGCGAACATGTCGCATGAGCTGCGGACACCGTTGAATTCGATCCTGTTGTTGTCTAAACTGTTGTCAGAAAATAAAGAGATTGAAAAGGAATACGTAGAATATGCAGAGGTTATCCAAAGCTCGGGGCAGGGTCTTCTTGCCCTGATCGATGAAATCCTCGATCTGTCGAAGATTGAAGCAGGCAAGATGACGCTTGAGCGTCAGAACATCCAGGTTAGCGAGGTATTGCAGGATATGCGGCTGCTCTTCGATCCGCAGGCAACCAACCGCGGATTAAAGCTGGTTGTAAATGAAGAAGCCGGTGTTCCTGAGACGCTCTTTACAGACAAAATGCGTTTGGAACAGGTGCTGAAAAATTTGCTTTCAAACGCGATCAAGTTTACATCAGAAGGTCAGGTGACGCTTAGCGTTTCAACCTATAAAAGCCCCGATTTTGTACGTTTTTCGGTCACAGATACAGGAATCGGCATTCCGAAAGATAAACAGGCTATGGTATTCGAAGCGTTCCAGCAGGCCGACGGGTCAACGAGGCGCAGGTTTGGCGGTACGGGTCTTGGTTTGTCAATAAGCCGGGAACTGGCGAAACTCCTGGGCGGCGAAATTTCGTTGAGCAGTACCGAAGGAAAGGGCAGTACATTCAGTATTGTTATTCCCCGTGATGCTACAAAAGTGCAGGCTGTACTTGAAGAAGATGTAACTGAATTGCAGCCAACCGCGGAGCCTGAACCTGAGCTGGCCGTAGCGCTTCCTGAAACACATCGTGTAACCCGGATCCCGCTGGATGTAGCTGATGACCGCGATCAGATTGCAGCAGGAGATAAGGTGATCCTGATCATTGAAGATGATACGGCCTTTGCAAAGGTACTTCTTGATTTTACCCGCAAACGCGGCTACAAAGGTATTGTTGCTGTGCGCGGCGATGCGGGCATTGAAATGGCTCAGAAATTTGCCCCGCTGGCTATCCTGCTCGACATCCAATTGCCTGTCAAAGACGGTTGGGAAGTGATGCAGGAGCTGAAGTCAAACCTGCAGACCCGCCCGATCCCCGTGCACATTATGTCTTCGCTTGAGGTGAAAAAAGAAAGCCTGCTGAAGGGTGCTGTAGACTTTATCAACAAGCCGGTCGCACTCGAACACATGCAGCAGATATTCAGGAAGCTGGAAGACGCACTTAGCCGGCATCCGAAGAAGGTACTGATTGTAGAAGAAAACCAGCAACACGCAAAAGCTTTGAGTTATTTCCTGAGCAATTTTAATATCCAAACGGAGATTGTAGATAACGTGGGTTCAGGCATCGATGCGCTTCAAAAGAGTGAGGTCAACTGTGTGATCCTTGATATGGGCGTACCCGATAAAACTGCTTACGACACGCTTGAACTTGTAAAACAAAATCCGGGTCTGGAGAATCTGCCTATTATCATTTTCACGGGTAAGAACCTGTCAAAAGGTGAAGAACGCCGAATCAGACAATATGCCGACTCAATCGTTGTTAAAACCGCGCATTCTTACCAGCGGATACTAGACGAAGCTGCGTTGTTCCTGCACCTGGTAGAAGAGAAAGCTGAAGATAAAAAGCCAAATGCAGCTAACGGATCGGTACTGGGCGGAATGCGTGAAGTGCTGAAGGAAAAAACCGTGCTGATCGCTGATGACGATGTACGGAACATTTTCTCCATTACAAAAGCCCTTGAACAGCATAAAATGAAAGTAATTCCTGCCACCGACGGTAAAGAGGCGCTTGAGATATTAAAGAAAAATCCGGGAATAAATGTCGTACTGATGGACATGATGATGCCTGAAATGGATGGTTATGAGTCGATACGGGAGATCCGGAAAATCCAGTCGTTCAGAAACCTGCCGATACTGGCCGTTACGGCAAAAGCAATGATGGGCGACCGCGAGAAATGTATCGCTGCCGGTGCCTCAGATTATATTTCAAAACCTGTTGATATTGACCAGCTGATATCCCTGCTGCGTGTCTGGCTGTATGATGCAGTTTAGTAAAAACCTGTACACATGGAAAACAAAAAAATTCTGATCATAGACGACGACAGCAGAAACATTTTTGCACTAAAAGCGGTTCTAAAGGCAAAAGGTTATAGCTGTGTATCAGCACTTGGCGCTGCCGAGGGGCTGGCTCTGCTCGAAAACGGTGATATCGCCGTGGTGCTGCTTGATATGATGATGCCTGAAATGGATGGTTACGAAGCCTTGTCGAAAATCAGGGCGAACGCGGTCACCGCTTCAGTTCCGGTTATCGCGGTAACTGCGCAGGCCATGGTTGGCGACCGGGAACGATGTCTTGACGCCGGTGCCGACGGGTACATCTCTAAACCAATCAACGTTGAGGAATTGATAAAACTTTTAGAACAATACGCCATTTAAATTGACCAGCCCATCCATCACAGATGAACAACTTGAGTTCCTGCTTTCAGATTTGCTGGAGTGGTATGGGTATGACTTTACCGATTACACCCGGGCGTCGCTGAAGCGTCGGGTAAACAGGCTGTTCGGTCTTGATAAGTTTGTAAGTTTTGCTGAGTTCAGGTATCAGCTGCAGACTGATCCGATCTATTTTAAGCGGTTTGTAGAACAGATTACGGTCAACGTGACAGAGATGTTTCGCGATCCCGGCTTTTACAGTGCACTGCGCAGGGAAGTTTTGCCTAACCTGAATACATATCCCGTAATTCGTATCTGGCTGGCCGGCTGCTCCACCGGCGAGGAAGCCTACTCGATGGCTATTCTTCTGCATGAGCACAACATGCTTCACAAGACGCTGATCTATGCGACCGATCTTAACCCGGCCGTGCTTGAGCGGGCAAGTCGTGGCACCTTTCCGTTGGCTTATATGAAGCAATATTCAGAAAATTATATCGGAAGCGGCGGCAAAAATGACTTTTCCTCTTATTACACCGCTAACTACAATAACGCTAAATTCGACGATCATTTTCGTTCGAAAATTATTTTTTCTACGCATAACCTTGTTTCAGACCACTCTTTCAATGAATTCCAGCTAATTCTGTGCAGGAACGTACTGATCTACTTTGAACGTAATCTGCAGGGGAAGGTGCTGGAGCTTTTTGACAGCAGCCTTGAAAATCTTGGTTATCTTGCCCTGGGCTCTAAGGAAACGATAGATTTTACCAGTATTGCCAAAACGTACAAACGTATACCCGGCGAGAAGATATGGAGGAAACGATCGTCATGAGATGTGAGGCATTATTTATAGGGGGCTCGGCAGGCAGCCTGGATGTGCTGCTCAAGGTTTTTCCTGACCTGAAAACGGATATTTCTTTCCCGATTGTAATCATTGTGCACCGCAAAAGAGGAACAGACTCACTGCTAAGTGACCTGCTGGCTTCCCGCACTTCACTCAAGGTTAAAGAAGCAGAAGAAAAAGAACCGCTGCAAAACGGCTGGGTCTACGTTGCCCCGGCAGACTATCACCTCCTTGTTGAACAAACGCGTACGCTGTCCCTTGATTATTCAGAAAAAGTAAATTACTCACGGCCTTCAATCGATGTTTCCTTCCAGACGGCTGCAGAGGTTTACCGCGACAAGCTGGTATGTGTGTTACTTTCAGGATCAAATGCCGACGGAGTAGAAGGCTTGCAGGTAACAAAAGAACATGGGGGCATCGCTGTTGTGCAGCGTCCGGATACAGCCCAGGTTCCATACATGCCCGCACAGGGCGCCGAGCGTGTAGATATCGATGCACAGCTTAGCCCGGCCGAAATGGCAGCGTTTATCAACGGGCTTAATCCGGAAGATTAAATCTATTTCATGCCAAGAATATCGGCACCCTGATCAAACACCACATCAACAGGAATACCTTTGCGGCTAAGCCTGTCAAGATCGGCTTGCAGATCTGCGGGAATTACAGCCATTTCGCGCTGAAGCTTCTCAACTGCTGTGCGGTCCCCATTGCCTTGCAGGGTCAGAATCACACCGCTGAGTTTGTCCATAGCCAGTCCGAACTTCTCGAAGTCGACCCTGTATGTGCCGTTTGCTGAGCGCTGAAATGCGCCTTCCTTTTTGAAGAAGTTGAAGCATTGCATGTTTGCCTTACCATGTGCACTTGCAGCACCAAAACGCACTGAGCGCAGAATGCCGGCCATAAAGGTTGTATAGAAGGATTTGAGATCGCCGCTCAGCTCGCCTTTTTTTACCAGTGCTGTAACCATATACAGACCCAGGATATCTGCCTTTCCCTCTTCCAGCCACGATGCCTGCTCCTGAAGGGCGCTGCGTACAGTGCCTTTGCCATTAACGGTTTGTTTGATACCGAGGCCGTGCGCAACCTCATGAAACATTACATTTGAAAAGAATGCATCAAAGTTGATCAGGCCGATCTGGTCTTTGTCAATCAATTCCTGCGCAATAGGCACCAGGATCTTGTCGAACTTGGCTTTCATGGCGTTCTTTAATTGAGACCGCCGGGTACCTTTTTTCTGCTGTATAATCTCGTCATTTGGCAGGTTCACGGCGATCGTTTTTGAACCCGAATTACAATCACCCGCATAAAACACTACATCATAAGCATTCAGCTCAGAGTCTGTACCAGGCTTTTCTGCTTTATATTTTGCAGCTACAGGAAGGCCTTTTTGCAGTTCAGGCAGCAAGGTAACATACTTAGCAAGACGCTTGCTCCACTCACGGTCTTTTACAAGCACATAGGCCTCATACGAAGTTCTGGCATTAAACAGTTTGTCCTCATAATTTTCTATCGGACCAATAATGATATCCAGCCCATTGTTTTTCATATCAAGCCAGGCATAATCGCTGGCTGTGAATTTGTCCGTAACCAGAGCATCGGCCCGCAGGTTCAGGTATTTTTTTAATCCCGGGTCTTCAGCAAGCAGGGCTGCCTGTTTAAGTAAGTTTGACGCTTTTTGAAGCTCAGCGGCAAAAGCAATATGATAGGGTACGGATGCCAATACACCCGCGCTATCACGCCTAAGGATTGAATAAGGATCGAGCTTGCCGGGCAGTTCTGACTTTTCGATTTCCTCTCTGGTAATCCCTGCCGGGTAAAAACCCGCGCCGTCAGGTTTCGCACCGACACCCGCTACAAAAGGTTTATCGCCGTTCAGGCGGTCCCAGGGGCCATAATTGATCTGTATAAACTCGCGTGTTTTTTCATCTTTCACAACAGCAAGAAGGCTGTCGCGTGCAGGATAGGTTTGTTTCCAGAACAGCTCATCCATAATTTCTGCCGCCTGAATAAGGAACGGCAGCATTTTACGCTCAGTAACACTGAGCTGGTTCAGGTCTGTGCTGAGCCTTACGCGCTCATAAATCGGCAAACGCTGTGACACATATTCCTGAAGGCTGTCGGCTACTTTTGCCGTACTGCCTTGTCGCGATTGCTCGGTACCGTTACAGGCACTCAAGCCGATTGCTGCAGCCGAACTGAGAAGGATGCCGATAGTTCTGAAGGAAAAAGCCATAACCCTGATTTGAATTTGGCAACGAAAATAGGAAAAAATCGGTCTAACGCATAAAGTTGACAAATAGCAGGGGCTTTTTATGGATATTCGTATTTTCATACACAAATAAAAAACATGATGTTTAAGGGATACCGGGCCGGCCTTTTTTCGGTGATTGCACTGCTTGGGCTTTCAGGCTGTGGAGCAGGCAAGTATGCCGCCACCGAAAAAGTATACAGGCAAAAAGCAAAAGAGTTTGCAAAGACGATACGTGCCACACCTCCTCAGGGGCAGGCAATCGAGAATTTCAATGCCGATCAGCAGTGGTGGGTTGGTTCAGTTAACTTTGGTATCCGCAAGCCTAATTATGTCGTTATTCATCATACCGCGCAGGACTCTCTGGAGCAGACCATCAAAACCTTTCATTCAACGCGGGCTGCGGTCAGCGCACACTATGTAGTTAGCCGCGATGGCAAGATTGTGCAAATGGTTAATGATTACCTGCGCGCCAACCATGCGGGTATCGGGAAATGGGGCAACAACACCGATCTGAATTCAAGTTCGATCGGCATTGAACTGGACAACAATGGGAGGGAACCCTGGCCCGATGCGCAGGTTAATGCGCTCATTCAGTTGCTGGGAACCCTGAAGAAGCGGTATAACATTCCCCAGGCTAATTTTATCGGTCACGCCGACCTTGCGCCGAAACGTAAACCTGATCCGGCCAATTTCCCCTGGCAAAAACTGGCGTACCGGGGCTTTGGTTTCTGGTATGATAAAGTACTGAAAAATCCGCCTGCAGATTTCAAACCAGAGATTGCCCTGAAGCTGATGGGTTATGATACAAAAGATCTTCCGGCTGCCATTGTAGCCTTTAAGAGGCATTTCATACAAAAGGACCTGTCGCCGGCTTTTTCACCGCTCGATAAACTGATCCTTTATAACGTGTATGAAAAATACATGTAATACAAAAACGGGTAACTTTCCAAAAGTTACCCGTTTTTTTTTTTCATTAAATGCTAGTTTTTCCAGCTGTCCTTTAATGTAACTGTGCGGTTAAAGATCAGCTTGTCAGGGGTAGAATTTTTATCTACGGCAAAGTAACCTTTCCTGATAAACTGGAACCGGCTGCCCGGGCTTGCGCCTGCGAGCGCGGGCTCGATATAGGCTGTCTGAAGCACTTCAAGGCTTGCCGGGTTCAGATAATCTTTAAAATCACCTTCTTCAGCATCGGGTGAGGCTACTGAGAACAAACGGTCGTAAAGCCGCACTTCTGCTGTCTTCGCATGTTCTGCGCTTACCCAGTGGATGGTGCCTTTAACATTTACACCGCTGGCGTCGTTACCGCTTTTTGATTCGGGAAGGTAGCTGCATATCACTTCAGTAACATGGCCTTCTGCGTCTTTAACGAAGTCTTCGCATTTGACAATATAGGCGTGCTTAAGCCGCACCATTGCTCCCGGAGCCAGCCTGAACCATTTTTTTGCTGGTTCTTCCATAAAATCTTCGCGCTCGATCCACAATGTCTTGCTGAATGGAATTTCGCGTGTGCCGCCTTTATCTTCTGCTTCCGGATTGTTTTCGCCGGTTAGTATTTCGGTTTCGCCTTCAGGATAGTTGGTAAGCGTCAGTTTGATCGGGTCAAGCACCGCCATAACGCGGTTTGCTGATTTATTCAGGTCTTCACGGATACAAAACTCAAGCAGGCTCAACTCGATCAGATTCTCGCGTTTTGCAATGCCGATACGGTCACAGAATTCACGGATACTTTCAGGCGTGTAACCGCGGCGGCGGAAACCGCTGATCGTCGGCATCCTTGGGTCATCCCAGCCATCAACCAGGTTTTCATTCACCAGTTGCAGCAGCTTGCGCTTGCTCATTACCGTATAACTCAGGTTAAGCCGGGCAAACTCGTATTGTTTGGAAGGGAAAATCTCCAGTTTATCGATGAACCAGTCGTACAGCTCCCTGTGTGGAACGTATTCAAGCGTACAAATTGAGTGCGTAATGTTTTCAATGCTGTCGCTCTGGCCATGTGCAAAATCATACATCGGGTAGATGCACCATTTGTCGCCGGTGCGGTGGTGGTGTTCCCGTTTTATGCGGTAGATGATCGGATCGCGCATAATCATGTTCGGACTCGCCATGTCTATCTTCGCACGGAGGGTCATGGAGCCGTCGGCGAATTCGCCCGCCCGCATGCGCTCAAACAGGTCGCGGTTCTCAGCGGGGCTGCGGTCGCGAAAGGGACTATTGGTGCCTACAGTCGTGGGCGTTCCCTTCTGCTGTGCAAGCTCTTCAGAAGTGCTTTCGTCTACATATGCAAAGCCCTTATCAATAAGTTTAAGCGCAAAACCATACAATTCATCAAAGTAATCTGAAGCATGAAGCTCATTTTTCCATTGAAAACCCAGCCATTTGATGTCTTCCTGCTGACTGTTTACATACTCGGTTTTTTCGGTTACCGGATTGGTATCGTCAAAACGCAGGTTGGTATAGCCGCCGTATTTTTGGGTGAGGCCGAAGTTCAGGCAGATTGCTTTAGCATGCCCGATATGCAGGTAGCCATTCGGTTCGGGCGGGAAACGCGTAACAAGCGTTTTATATTTGCCCGACTTCAGGTCGTTCTCAATGATTTCTTCAATAAAATTTAACGGTTTCTCGTCGCTCATAAAGTGTTCTGTATAAGAATGCAAAGTTACGAACATTAGGTGTTTTTGAGCGCATTAATAAATAAGTAGCTAAAATTTCTACATTTACTTTATCTTTCAGAGAGCACATGGAAAACGAATTAAAGCGGCCCATCCGCGTTCTGGTTGCAAAAGTTGGTCTTGACGGGCATGACCGCGGCGCAAAGGTCATTGCTACTTCGTTACGCGATGCCGGCATGGAGGTGATCTATACCGGTCTCAGGCAGACGCCAGAGATGGTGGTGAATACCGCGCTGCAGGAAGATGTAGACGCGATCGGCATCTCGATCCTGTCCGGGGCACATATGACCGTTTTTCCGCGGGTAATTGAAATCATGAAACAGAAAAAACTCGATGATGTCCTGTTAACAGGGGGTGGAATTATTCCGGAAAATGACATGCTTGCGCTGAAGAAGCTTGGTGTCGGCGAACTCTTTCCACCGGGAACGAGTATGGCAAGCATTGTCGACTACATTTCAGGTTGGGTGAAGGAAAACAGAAACTTTTAACAATGGCGTATCAGAATTTATTAATAGAGACCGATAACCTGGTGCAGGTCATCACCATTAACCGTGAGGCGAAGCTAAATGCGCTTAACCGGGAAACCCTGGCTGAACTTTCATCAGCCATCACTGCTGCAGCAGAAGACAAAGGTGTCCGCGGGATTATTCTCACAGGTGCCGGCCCGAAGGCCTTCGTTGCCGGGGCAGATATTGCTGAATTTGCTTCCTATTCAGCTGCTGAAGGTGAGGAGCTGGCCCGAACCGGGCAGGAAACCGTGTTTAACAAGATAGAGCACTGCCCCAAGCCGGTTCTCGCGGCTATAAATGGGTTTGCCCTCGGGGGCGGATTAGAATTGGCCCTGGCCTGCCATATCAGAATTGCAAGCAAACAGGCTAAACTTGGCCTTCCCGAAGTCGCTTTAGGTCTGATACCGGGCTACGGCGGCACACAAAGGCTTAGCAGCCTGATCAGCAAGGGAAAAGCATTTGAACTGATCGCAACCGCAGATATGCTTCCGGCTGAAGATGCTTTGCAGTGGGGTTTGATCAATCATGTTACTGAAGCGGAAGGTTTGCTTGCCAAAGCAAGGGAGATTATGGCAAAAATCACCTCCCGCGCCCCGCTCGCCATCTCGGCCGCCATACAGGCTGTGAACAAAGCAGGCACGCCGGAGGGTTTCGAAACGGAAATCGCAGGCTTTGGTGCATGTTTCGGGACGGCCGATTTCAAAGAAGGCACAAAGGCATTCCTGGAGAAACGTAAGCCGGAGTTTAAGGGGGAATAATGGGATAATTATTTCCCATAAGCTGCATCAGAATTTGGAAGTGTAGAAAAATATTCCCGGAATCTGGGGATTTACGTATCTTTACGGGAACGCCTACCTGGCTTATCTGTTATGAAGAAGATACTGATCGTCGACGACGAAATTAACACCGGGGTCCTGTTGTCTAAATTTCTGTCCAGAAATTCTTATGAGGTTACCACGGCACTAAGTGGCTCTGCAGCCATGGAACACCTGGCTTCAGGTGATTACGACCTCGTTTTATGTGATTACCGCCTCGAAGATACTGACGGTCGGGAGATGCTGATCAAAATCAAGGACCTGTATCCAAAAACCGGTGTCATCATCATTACCGGTTATTCAGATATCAAGCTGGCTGTCGAGCTGATCAAACTCGGCGCCTATGACTATATCACCAAGCCGCTTTATCCTGATGAAATTCTGAATACGGTCAACAAGGCAATTGAAACACAGATTGCTTTGAATGACACCAAAAGCAAAACCAGCACCAGCGAGGTAAAACAGCTGGAGAAACCAGAAATTACTTATATACGGGATGAGGCATTCGTTGTGGGACAAAGCGGTGCCTCGAAAGAACTGACCCGGCAGATCAAGCTTGTTGCACCAACAAGCTACAGCGTAATCCTGACCGGCGATAGCGGCACGGGAAAAGAGTCTGTAGCCAAGACAATTCACCTGAACAGTCCGCGTAAAGACAAGCCCTTTGTGGCCATGGATTGCGGTTCACTTACAAAAGAGCTTGCAGGAAGCGAGTTTTTTGGTCACGAAAAAGGCGCTTTTACCGGCGCACTCTACACAAAAATAGGGCACTTCGAGATGGCTAACGGCGGTACTTTGTTCCTTGACGAAGTTGGCAACCTCTCTTATGAGGTGCAGGCTATTCTGCTGCGTACGGTTCAGGAGCGAAAGGTGAAAAGGATCGGCAGCACAAAAGAGATCAATCTGGATGTGCGGCTCATTGTTGCCACCAATGAGAATCTTCAGGACGCCATACAGAAAGGACGGTTCAGGGAAGACCTTTATCACCGGTTCAACGAATTTTCTATCCACCTGCCGCCGCTTCACGACCGCGGAAAAGACATCCTGCTGTTTGCCGAAAACTTTTTGGGTGAGGCGAATCGGGAACTAAACCGCCAGATCAAAGGCTTTTCGCCCGAGGTGATTGAATGTTTTCTTAACTACAAATGGCCGGGCAACGTTCGTGAACTTAAAAACGTAATCAGGCGGGCAACCCTGCTCACAGAGGGCGATGAGGTGCAGGTTAAGGCGCTTCCGCTGGAAATTTCTACCTACTCAAATGTTTCGGCAGAAACCGGCGGACAACAGCCCTTACGTACAGAGGAGAAACCACGGGATCTGAAAGCGGCCGCGCTTGAAGCGGAGTATGAAACCATTCTGAAACTGCTTAAGGAAGTGAACTTCAATAAAACCAAGGCTGCAAAACTATTGAATATTGACCGCAAGACCTTGTATAACAAAATGAAGGCAATAAGCCGCAAGGACTAACTTAAAACAATTACAGCCGATTGTTTGTAGCATAGTCAGTTCAGCACCGCCATGTCTTTCTTTTCTTATAAGCAACGCAATAACATCAATCTGATTATCATCATTGCATTGGGTATGCTGATCGCATACTCCCTGCAGGGTATTTTCGGATCTATTCTGGCCACGCTGGTCATGTACACGGTCCTGCGACCCGGTTACGTCTACCTCGCCGAAAAGCGCGGCTGGAACCGCAGTGTCGCGGCTATCCTGATGATATTCATATCTGTGGTTGTGATCGTGCTGCCATTCTATGCATTGAGCAGTATGGTTATTGAGAAAATTGCAGAGCTTAATAACAATGTTGGCTACTTCAAGAAGGTGCTTGATAAGGTCAAACACCTGGTACCGGTAAATTCGACGGTGCAGAATTTTATTGAAGACGGGCTGCGCAAAGCGGGCACCTGGGTTACAGGCTTGTTCCCTTCGCTGATTACCGGAGCCTTCAATATCATTCTCGGGTTGCTGATCATGTACTTTCTGCTTTATTTCATGCTTATTGAGCGCGAACGCTTCGAGGCCGCTTTAATAAAGTATGCACCCATGCGCGAACAGAATGCGCTGCTCTTCGGGCAGGAGATGCGCAACACCACCTATGCCAACGTGGTGGGGCAGGGATTTATCGCGCTGGTGCAGGGTTCCTTGGTCAGCCTTGCTTTTTACGTGCTGGGTTATAAAGACCCGCTCTTCTGGGGTGTCGTGACCACGTTTATATCATTTGTGCCGGTGCTCGGTCCGCCGGTAATCTTCGTTCCTGCGGCCCTGTTACAGATGGCTAATGGCAACAACTTTGCGGCCTGGGCTATGCTGATCTTCGGTTTTGTTGTTGTAATCAACATTGATAATGTGCTGCGGTTTATTATTGCGAAGCGTGTAGGAAATATTCACCCGATCATTACAGTGATCGGTGTAATTATTGGAATTCCGCTGTTTGGCATTCTCGGGCTGGTATTCGGACCGCTGCTCTTGTCATACTTTATCCTGCTGGTCAGGATCTACGAAACAAGTACGCTGGCATCAGACAGACTTGAAAAGATTAAAACAATTGGCGACGAAAATCAGTTATAAAAATTAACATTGATGACGCACCAAGTTATAACTGGAAAATAACTTTGTAAACACTAAAAAAACAGAAAACCATGAACGATAACTCAAAAGTATTGGTCGCCTTATTGGCTGGTCTGGCAGCCGGAGCCGCATTGGGAATTCTTTTCGCCCCTGATAAAGGAAGCGATACCCGCGACAAATTAAGCGAATCATTAAAAGATCTTGGCGATTCAATCAGAGACAAGGCTGCAGATGAAATTAACAGCCTTGCTAACCTGAAAGACAAAGTGGTCAGTTCGATTAAAACGAAACTGCGCGGCGAAGAAGAAGAATACAACGACGAAATCGAGCACGCATAGTCGCGCTTTTATCTAAGATACGACCAGCTGGAAAGGGATATGCTCCCTTCCAGCTAAATTCTACCCAGTATGGAGCAAACTGACAAAGAGAAAACTTTCGAGGACATCATTGTCCAGGTTAAAGATTACATTGACACCCGGAAAGAGTACATGAGACTGTACGTGGTCGAAAAGGCATCAAAGATCTTTGCTGACCTCGTGACCAACCTGACTGTGGCTGTTTGTTTCATTCTGGCTTTCCTTTTCGGAACCTTTACCCTTGCGCTTTTCCTTTCTGATGTATTGGGAAGTTATACGCGTGGTTTTGGTTGCGTAGCCCTGATCTACCTGGCCCTGGCCCTGATCGTGTACTTTACCAAAGACAAGTATATCGAGAAAGCGATTATCAATATTTCCATCAGGAAATACTTTAACAAATTAGCCGATAAAGAAGAAGATGAGGAAAAAGTACAACATCCGTAACCTCGAAGAATTGCACAGAGAGGTGCTGACCCTTAAGGTTGATTATCAATTAAAGGGCGACCTTCTGGCGCATGATGCGAAAAATTATGTGAAACAGTTCACGCCCGGTAACCTGTTCAAAAAATATGTTACGGGCAGCAATCTGCTCAAGGCCGATGACAAACTGAACCTCAGCGGCACGTTGATGTCACTGTTCCTGCCGGGACTGCTGAATAAAACAATTTTCAGAGGTTCGGGACTTATTACCAAAACCGTTGTCTCGCTTGTTTCGGGCAAACTTGGTAAGTCTCTGGACGCCGAACATCTCACCGGGGCATTTAATTCAGCGAAAAACTGGGTTACAGGCCTGATACAGGGCAAAGATAAAAAGAAGAAAGCGGTAAAATTTGTCGACTACGGCATACCGCCGGATAGCGAAACGTATTAAAAAAAAGCGCGGCCCTTTCTGAGCCGCGCTTTTTTTATTTTACAGTTGAACGGATGCTAAGTTCGTCCATTTGCTTCTGGTCTATCGCAGACGGGCTGTCGATCATGACATCACGGCCCGAGTTGTTTTTAGGGAATGCAATCACATCTCTGATGCTGTCCAGACCGGCAAAGATAGAGCTGAGCCTGTCGAACCCAAATGCGATACCCCCATGTGGCGGCGCTCCATATTCGAAGGCGTCAAGCAGGAAACCGAACTGGTGCTGCGCTTCCTCGGGGCTAAAGCCAAGGTGTTTAAACATAAGCGACTGCAGTTCCCGGTCATGGATACGGATTGATCCGCCGCCAATCTCTGTCCCGTTAATCACCATATCATACGCATTCGCACGCACTTCGCCCGGCTGGCTGTCCAGCATCGCAATGTCTTCCGGCTTCGGTGAAGTAAAAGGATGGTGCATGGCATGGTAACGCCCGCTTTCTTCATCCCACTCCAGCAACGGAAAGTCGACTACCCACAGTGCGGCAAATTTGTTTTTATCACGTAAGCCAAGCCTGTTGCCCATTTC
The DNA here is from genome assembly GCF_004138205.1 of Pedobacter sp. SYP-B3415. GTDB lineage: Bacteria > Bacteroidota > Bacteroidia > Sphingobacteriales > Sphingobacteriaceae > Pedobacter. The sequence continues at coordinate 41,411 of NZ_RXNQ01000034.1, read as the reverse complement.
CAGGCGAAGCTCATTCATTTGTTTGCGTACCTTATCTTTGGTTCCGGCCATGATCAGGAAAAGGTCTCCCTTCTCGCCGCCAAAGGCCTTGGCCCATTCCTGCAGCGCAGGCTCATCAAAAAACTTATCTACCGACGATTTGATGCTGCCGTCTTCATTGAATCGGGCATAGATCAGTCCGGTGGCGCCAATCTGCGGTCTCTTGATAAAGTCGGTCAGTTCATCGAGCTGTTTCCGTGTATATGATGCAGCTCCTTTTGCATTGATTCCGATTACCAGCTCTGCCGAATCAAAAACACCAAAACCTTTACCTTTCACCAGATCATTCAGTTCAACGAACTGCATGCCGAACCGGGTATCAGGCTTGTCAGAGCCATACAGGCGCATGGCATCCGCATATTGCATGCGCGGAACTTCAGGCAGGTCGATACCCATTATTTCTTTGAACAGCGTTCTTACAAGGCCCTCAAAAGTGATCAGGATGTCTTCCTGCTCGATGAAAGACATTTCGCAGTCGATCTGTGTAAATTCAGGTTGCCGGTCTGCACGGAGGTCCTCGTCGCGAAAGCATTTGACAATCTGAAAATACCGGTCAAATCCCGAAACCATCAGCAGCTGTTTGAACGTTTGCGGCGATTGCGGCAAGGCGTAAAATTCACCTGGATTCATGCGGCTTGGCACAACAAAATCGCGTGCACCCTCAGGAGTAGATTTGATCAGAACCGGGGTTTCTACTTCGATGAAGTTGAGCTCGTCGAGATACCTGCGGATGGCTTGTGCCATTTTATGTCGTAACACCAGGTTGTTTCGAACCGGGTTACGTCTCAGGTCAAGGTAACGGTATCTCATGCGCAGTTCGTCGCCTCCATCGGTGTCGTCTTCTATAAGAAAAGGAGGAAGCTTCGCAGCGTTCAGAATTTGAAGCGTGGTTGTTTTGATTTCAATTTCTCCGGTTGGGATCTTGAGGTTTTTGTTAGTGCGCTCGATGACGGTTCCGCTAACCTGGATCACGAATTCGCGGCCCAGCTGGCGGGCCTGCTGACAAAGCTCGCTGTTATCATCCATATTAAAAACAAGCTGGGTCAGGCCGTAGCGGTCGCGAAGGTCAATGAAGGTCATGCCGCCAAGGTCCCTCGATTTTTGTACCCATCCACTCAGGGTAACCGTTTCTCCAAGGTTGTTGAGGCTAAGCTGGCCACAGGTCGCTGTTCTTAACATAATGATGCGTATAGTTTAAGGCGCAAAAATAAGGATTTTCAGCTTAACGAACTCAGTTTTTATCGGCATACCGGTATCTTGAACAAAAAAGACGGCAGTCATTTAAATTTTTTTTTATTCACGTGCAACGTTTGTAAACTGCCGCTGTCTTTTATCCAGAACCTAACATCTTGGAAGCGGTATATATCGATAAAAACAGCTCGCTCGTGGAAGCCTGTCGCAAGGGCAGCCGCAAAGCGCAATTTGACTTGTACAAATTGTATGCAAAGGCCATGTACAATGTATCTGTCAGAATACTGAATGATGAGGCTGAAGCAGAAGATGTGCTGCAGGAGGCTTTTCTTGATGCGTTTACAAGGATCAGCGATTTCAGACAGGAAACAACTTTCGGTTTGTGGCTAAAGCAGATCGTGATTAACCGGTCGATAAATTACCTGCGAAAACGTAAGGTCGAGCTGGTCAGCGTTGACGATGTTGAGGTGGCAGATGAAGCACCGGAAGATCTGATGTCTCAGCAGCTGCAGGCAGAAGAGATCAGACGGGCCATGATGCTGCTGCCCGACGGTTACCGGGTGGTATTGAGCTTGTATCTCCTGGAAGGGTACGACCATGAAGAAATTGCACATATTCTCCAGGTAAGTGAAGCAACGAGCCGCAGCCAGTATATGAGGGGAAAGAAAAAGTTAGTAGAGATTTTAGAAAAAAGGGGAATAGCAAGATGAAAAACAACATTGAAAACTTCGTTAAACAGAACCGCCGGGATTTTGATGTTTTTGAACCATCAGACGCAGTTTGGGATAAAATAGAGGCGGCACTCGACGGGCAGCAGCCAAAAAAGTCGCTGAGGCTTTACATGTGGTCATCGATAGCCGCTTCAATAGTCATTATTTCAGGCATATTCTGGCTGCTCGCAGTAAAGCCGCAAAAGGGTGGTCCCGTAGACATCGCAGACGTTAATCCGGCAATTGCACAGCGCGAAGTGCGGTTTGCAGGTATGATCGAAGAAAAAAGGGACAGCCTGCAGGTGCTCACAGAAAACCAGCCCGAGCTGTCTAAGAAGTTTAGTCTGGATCTGGAAAAGCTGGATGCAGACTACGAAAAGTTAAAAAAAGAATTACCTCAAAGCCCGAACCCGACACTGGTCGTAAAGGCTATGGTTAAGAACAGGGAGATTCAGCTTGGAATCTTAAATCAACAATTGCTGATAGCCAATCAGGTTAACGGCAATAAAAAAGAAGATCAATTATGAAAAAATTAACGTTCGCCGCGTTCATGTTGTTGCTCCTTACAGCGCGGCTCTATGCTCAGGAACAGGGGCATCAGCTAAGAGTTAGCCGGGAAGCCGGAACCCGGGCCGTACTTGCCCGGTCGGCAAGCGCCCGTGCCGCTGCTGAGGCAATGCATGCCGCGCATCTCACTGCACCAGTGCCACCAGCGCCACCGGCCGCACCGGTACAGCCATCAGGCCCGGCTGTCGTTTTTATGCAATCAGATCCTTCCGATGATCCGGTACTGCGAAAGGTGTTCAGTAAATCTTTTTCGGTAGACCGCTCAAACAGGGTGGTGATCAATAACCAGTTTGGCGAAGTGCAGATCAAAAGCTGGGACAAAATGGAAGTGCGTGCAGAAGTCGAGATCAAGGCCTATGCGACTGAAACCGAAGATGCACGGCGCCTCCTGGACGGTGTGACCATACAGGCCAGCCAAAACGGAAACGTCGTCACTTACCGCACCAATATAGACGACAACCGGGGCAAGTGGGGCAGCTGGTTTAGCGGCGGCAAGCGCGGACGGCGCGAAGTGCGGGTAAATTACGTGGTTTACCTGCCAACGGTAAACAGCCTCAATGTAACCAATCAGTATGGAAACGTAGAGATGGGGAATTTTTCAGGCCCGCTGACAGCCAACGTGCAGTACGGAAATTTCAACGCTGTTAAACTGACCAATAGTGCCGTATCTATCAGTACACAGTACGGAAAAACGACTGTAGAAGCCTTAAATCGGGCCAATATACGTCATGAATATGGCGCAGGCATAACGATCGGTGCCGCTTCAGGCCTTAATCTGCATGCACAGTATGCTAAAGTTACTATTGGTAGCGTAGCAAACGATGCACTCATCAGGCAGGAGTATGGCGAAGGGCTTACATTAGGAACAGTTGGTTCGCTCGACCTGAGTGCACAATATGTCAGGGTAAACATTCGGGAGATTAAAAGTGCGAATCCATCCATCAGGCTTGACTACGGGAGCCTCCTGCTTGGCAATGTGCGCAGCCTGAGCCTTGACGCAGATTATACCGACGTAAATATCAGTAACCTCAGGGGTGACGGCCGCTTTAGCGTAACTTATAATAAACTTTCCATTGGTCAGGTCGGTGCCGGCGTGAGGTCGCTGGTGGTGAACGGTCAGTATGCCGATATCTCCCTTGGATTTGTCGATGACTTCAATGGAGATTTTGATGTTCAGACGAATTATTCGAACCTGCGGTACGGCGGCAACAACCGGATATCTGCGCGCAGCATAGCAGATGACAACCATACAAGCCGCCGGTATCAGGGCAAGATCGGCAGCGGCGGGTCTGTTGTAAAAATCAATTCAGATTATGGCGGAGTAACCTTTCGCTGATCCGGATAAATACTTTAATAAAACAAGGCCTGCCGCAGTAACATCGGCGGGCTTTTTTTATATTCGCAGGATAAACCTTTTACCTGATGGAATTCTTAAGCACGCCCGAAGCGTGGATATCGCTGGTCACCCTTACCGTACTTGAAATCGTACTGGGTATTGACAACATTGTATTTATCTCGATCCTTACAGGCAAACTGCCGCAGGAGCAGCAGAAAAAAGCCCGCCAGATTGGGTTGGGACTTGCCATGATAACCCGCGTCCTGCTTCTTTTTTCGCTCAGCTGGATCATGCGTCTTACCTCACCGCTGTTTAACGTTGGCGACTGGATTGGCATTACCAATGCAGAATGGATGCAGAAGCTTGCGGTTTCGGGCCGCGATCTGATCCTGATCCTGGGTGGTCTTTTCCTGATCTATAAAAGTACCCACGAAATACACAACAAGCTGGAAGGCGAGGAAGAAGGCGAAAACAAATCAAAAGTGCATTCTTTTGCAGGTATCATTTTTCAGATCCTGATCCTGGATGTCGTATTTTCGCTTGATTCAGTAATTACCGCTATTGGTATGGCCGACCACATCGAAATTATGATCGCAGCTGTTATCATCGCAGTAGGTATCATGATGGTTTCGGCGGCATCGATCGGGAATTTTGTAAACAAACACCCCACGGTAAAGATGCTCGCATTGTCATTTTTGCTTCTTATCGGCGTTTCATTGCTTGCAGAGGGTTTTGACCAACATATTCCGAAAGGTTACGTTTATTTCGCAATGGCCTTTTCGGTACTCGTTGAGCTGCTGAATCTCCGCATGAAAAAGAATTCAGGCAAAAAACCTGTGAAACTGCGTAATTCGCCGCCAACACCCTGATGCGCACAGAATCCTGGTCAAAATCGTTTTTTATCTGGACAGGATTTCTGACTGCCCTGTTCGCAGTCGTTGTGCAGCTTTATCTGAATATTGACCGCGGTGGACTTTCATTTATCGGCACGCTGATAAATTTTCTGAGCTTTTATACCATCCTTACCAATATCCTGATCATGGTCTGTTATGCCGCGCTGCTGTTCGGACATGAGGGAAGAATTTCAGCCTTTTTCGAACGGCCGGTTACGCAAACTGCGCTGATGATCAATATTTTTGTGGTAGGCGCTATATATAATGTCGTGCTCAGAAGTCTGTGGGCCCCCGAAGGTTTGCAATGGATCGTGAATGAGCTGCTTCATGCGTTTAACCCGGTTTGGTTCCTGTTATTCTGGCTGCTTTTCACAGACAAACGAAATATGCCATCCGGACAGCTGCTTAGCTGGCTTTTATATCCTGCAACCTATCTTGTTTATACACTTGTGCGCGGATCTTTTACAGGCTGGTATCCTTATCCCTTCGTAAACATTACGCAGCTCGGCCTTGGCAGGGTTTTGCTGAACTGTGTCGCCATTACTGCTTTTTTTCTCATTCTCTTTTTGCTTAGCATAGCCGTCGGGCGCGCTGCAACCCGCAGACAAAAAACGAATTAAAGAATATATTCGTCGTTGATTGGCTTAACCGGTGCCGGTACATTTTTTTCGCCCAGCATTTGCAGCAAATTGATCTCTATGGTTCTTGTAATTGAGTTCAGTGGAATAGAGGCCGAATTATTCTCAAAGGGATTTACCAGGCTCATGCCATTTATCTGGGTTGAGACAAATACAAACCCAATGATCCAGCCCATAAAGATAGACCATACACCCATCGACTGGCTGATTACGAGCGTGAACGACACCACAAACAGCCAGATAAACACCTTTGTCAGGTAACTGTATGTTGTTGGGAAGACTGTATTTTTAATCCGTTCAGACATGCCCATCTCGTCAGAAAACTTGACAAGGAGTTCATTCATCTCGATAAAACGGAAACTGTCTATCGATTTGTTCTGCGCAAGCCGTTGCAGGTCGCGCGATTGCAGGGAAAGTATGGCATTGTGCAGGTTGCTGTGACCGGCAATGGCCAGTTCATCTTCTACTGTAAGGTATTCTGCCCTGAAGTTTTGGACTTCGCCGCGAAGCGCTGCTTTTAGTGCATACAAAAAACCAATATGACGGAAAACCATAGCGCGTGCAAGTACAATATCCGCAGGGTCTACATAATGGATAAGACCACGTGCCCAGGAGCGCGAATCATTTACCAGCGCACCCCAGACTTTGCGGGCTTCCCACCACCGGTCATAAGCCTGGTTGTTGTTGAAGCCTATAAAAAAAGCGATAGCAGTACCTAAAACTGTCGGGATAATGGAGGGTATTTCAAGGTGATGCGCAATCAGGAATTCGCGTATCAGGTAAGCAGCCGTGCAGGAGACGATCATAATCAGGTCTACCTGCCAGGTGTTGCGCAAAATGCGCGAAAATCGGATATTCTGAACGAGAAGCATTGTATGGGTTTAAATTCTTAAGTACAATCGAGTGCTTTAAATGTTTTCAGACGCCTGGTCTTTTTAACATCGTTGTGGAATAGGCTATCCCGAAAAAAAGGATATCTTTATAAACACCAAATTAAATCTTTATGAGTAACGCACTGCCTGAGCGCAGCATTTTCCGGGTGATCGGGGCCTCGTCGCTCGGAACACTGATTGAATGGTACGACTTCTATATTTTCGGCAGCCTGGCTGCCATTATCGGTACGCAGCTGTTTCCTGATGATGCAGGCGCATCGGCGCTGATCAACACCCTGGCAATTTTTGCCGCAGGTTTTATTGTGAGGCCATTTGGCGCCCTCGTGTTTGGCAGGCTGGGCGATCTTATTGGCCGTAAGTATACCTTTTTATTAACGCTTGTGCTTATGGGCGGTTCGACCTTTCTGATCGGCCTGATTCCCTCATACAAGTCGATCGGGTATGCCGCCCCGATACTCGTGCTGGTGCTGAGGCTTGTACAGGGGCTGGCACTCGGCGGGGAGTATGGCGGTGCAGCGACTTACGTTGCCGAACATGCGCCTGCCGGAAAAAGGGGTTTTTTCACCAGCTGGATCCAGACCACGGCAACTTTAGGGTTATTTCTCTCCCTGGGGGTGATCGTGATCAGTAAAAACCTGATCGGAGCTGAGGCCTTTGCCGACTGGGGATGGCGTATTCCTTTCCTAATTTCCATTCTGCTGGTTGTTGTTTCAATTTATATCCGCATGCGGATGCACGAATCGCCACTGTTCAGCAAACTAAAGTCTGAAGGTAAAGTTGCAACGAACCCGCTTAAGGAGAGTTTCAGCCGCAAAACCAATTTCAAAATGGTGCTGCTGGCTCTTTTCGGCGCGGCGATGGGGCAGGGAGTTATCTGGTACACAGGACAATTTTACGCGCAGTCATTTCTTGAAAACACATGTAAGCTTGATTTTAACGTTTCCCGTTATATCCTGCTGTGGGGAATTGCCTTTGCAACGCCGTTTTTTGTAATCTTTGGCTCGTTGAGTGACCGCATCGGACGCAAATGGATTATGCTGCTGGGCATGCTGGGCGGCATTTTACTGTACCGGCCTATCTACCAGCAGTTCCTTGATGACACGCATGTTGAAGCTATTCCGGCGACTGAGGTCGTGGAAGTTAGCGAGCCGGTTACAGAGATTAAAACCATCAGCGGGAGTAACCTTGGATTGAGGTTGCGAAAACAGAGCTTTCATCTGGCTTCTGGTATGAGTTACCTGAAGACGGAAACAGACACGATTGAAAGTGGTCAGGTTATTTCAAGGGAGCCCCACGTTGGCTATAGCGACAAAAAACTTTCAGACCCTGTCTTCTGGAAATTCGTGGCACTCGTATTTGTACAGGTTCTGCTGGTAACCATGGTTTACGGGCCTATAGCCGCCTTTCTGGTAGAACTATTTCCGACAAGAATACGCTATACATCCATGTCGCTGCCTTACCATATTGGCAATGGCGTTTTCGGCGGGCTTGTTCCTTTTATTGCAACGCTCATTGCCAGTTTCCCGGGCGCAACGCCGCTGTCGGGCTTATGGTATCCCATTGCTATAGCTGCACTGAGCTTTGTAATCGGAGCTGTTTACCTGAATAACCGCCAGGAAGAAAATGTTAACGATTAAAAACTGAACAATGGACGTGATAAAGAAGATTCTGGGCGTTGTCTGGATCGTACTTGGCCCTGCAGCCATCATCTTTCTGGCCGCGCAGGCCTATGAGAAAATCAACCTGGCCGCTGAAGGCGCCGAACGCACCAACACGGCCTTACAATGGGGAATCATCCTGTTTATCTTTCTTCCCATCTGCACCGGGCTGGTTATTTTCGGTTACTATGCCCTGCGTGGTGAATATAATCGCCTGCCGGCGGATTCAGCATCCGGGAAAAATTAGAGGACCCTGACCAGCAGGCCCTTCAGGTACTCTCCTTCGGGGAAGGATAGCCTAACCGGGTGATCTTCCGGCTGCGTAAATTGTCTGATGACCTGCACCTCTTTTCCTGCATCAAGGGCAGCCCAGGCAATGATTTGTTTAAATGTCTCAATGTCTACAGCGCCTGAACAGGAAAACGTAGCCAGTAGCCCGCCCTGATTCAGCAGCAGCATGCCAAGCCGGTTCAGGTCTTTGTAAGCCCTGGCGGCCCGGTCTAAAGCAGAACGCGACGGCGCGTATTTTGGCGGATCGAGCACGATGATATCGAAGGTACGGCCTGCGTCGCGAAAAGCACGCAGTTGTTTATTGACATCAGATTGGATGGATTCTGACCTCGACAGGTCCAGGTTATTTAATTGGACATTCTGACGCAGGGTTTCGATGGCCAGCGCTGAACTGTCTACACTGGTTACCCGGGCAGCGCCCTGTTTCAGGCTGTTCAGGCTGAAGCCGCCGCTGTAAGAAAAACAATCGAGCACATCTTTGTCTTTTGCATAACCCGAAAGCAGCAGGCGGTTCTCGCGCTGGTCGCAGTAAAAGCCCGATTTCTGTCCTTCAGCAATGTTTACGTGGTAAACGATGCCGTTTTCCTTTACAGGTAAAAATTCGGGTGGCTGCGCGCCCCACAGCAGACCCGTACCGGCTGAGAGCCCTTCATGCTCACGGGCCGAGGCATCGCTTTTGTCGAAGATGCCCTTTGGCTGCAGCTCCTTTACCAGAATATTGATGAGGAGGGATTTTTTTTTCTCCATTCCGGCACTCAGTATCTGCAGGGAAAGAAAATCGCCGTATTTGTCAACGATAAGTCCGGGTAAAAAATCAGCTTCGCTGAAAACAATGCGGCAGGTGTCAGTCTGATCGTTCAGCAGGCTGCGACGCGCGGAAACTGCCTGTGCAACGCGGCTTTCAAACCAGGTGTCATCAATCTGGCGTTCTTCATTCCATTCCATAAGCCGAACGGCAATGCGGGAACGGCTGTTGAAAAATCCGTAGCCAAGAAACTCCTTGTCGAATGCGACAAGGCGAATTACATCGCCGTCTTCCGGACTGCCTTTGATCTTTTCTACCGCACCGGAAAATACCCAGGGATGTCGCTGTATAGCAGCTTTTTCTTTGCCTTTCTTCAGAATTACCTCAACCATCCCGCAAAGGTAAATAAAAAAACAGACCGATGTTTCGGGCTATAAATGCTAAGTTTGAGCCATAAGATCATGATCATGGATGAGATTAGCTGGAACGATTTTGAAAAGGTTGAACTGAGAGCCGGGACGGTTATCGGCGTACTTGCTTTTCCTGAGGCAAGAAAACCTGCTTACAAATTGCAGGTAGATTTCGGGCCGTTCGGTGTCATGACAAGCAGCGCCCAGATTACGGCTTTATATGAACCGGCATCACTGATCGGCAGACAGATCGTAGGCGTCGTTAACTTTCCGAAAAAACAGATAGGCAAGTTCTTTTCTAAGTTTCTGGTTACCGGTTTTGAAGATGAAAGCGGCGCAATTGTGATCACGACTGTTGAACGCCCGGTACCAAATGGAAGCCGTTTAAAATAAGTTTATGAGTTTTTTCAGTTTTGAAGAGGAAGAGCCACAGCCGCAGCAGGATGACTTTTACATGGGGCATGCACTTCGTGAAGCTGAGCTTGCATACAGCCTTGAAGAAATTCCTATCGGTGCAATCGTGGTTTGCAGGAACCGCATTGTAGGCCGTGGACACAACCTGACCGAGCGGCTTAATGATGTTACCGCACATGCCGAAATGCAGGCCTTTACAGCAGCAGCCCAGACACTCGGCGGTAAGTATCTGAAAGATTGTACCCTGTATGTTACCATTGAGCCATGCGTCATGTGTGCCGGTGCCAGTTACTGGATGCAAATCGGGCGGATCGTCTACGGGGCACGTGAAGAAAAGCGCGGATTTCTTTCCAAAGGCGGATCCATCCTGCACCCGAAAACTAAACTTCAGGGAGGTGTGAGGGCTGTGGAATGTGCCGGGCTGATGAAGCGTTTTTTTGCAAGCCGGCGGGACTAACATGACAAAGTATTGAACAAAACTGCAGGAGGGAATGTTATATTTGTTCAGAAATTTTTTAAATCCTAAAAATTAAATCATATGGCTTTTGAATTACCTGCGTTACCATACGCAACCGATGCGCTCGAACCACACATCGATAAAGCAACCATGGAAATTCACCATGGCAAACACCACCAGGCTTATGTGACCAACCTGAACAAGGCGCTTGAAGGTAAACCTGAGGCGAATTCAAGTATCGAAGACCTGATTAAAAATATCTCGAAGCATCCCGCAGCTGTACGCAACAACGGCGGCGGTCACTATAATCACTCTTTGTTCTGGAATATTTTAGGTCCGAATAAAGGCGGTACGCCAAGCGGCGACCTGGCGAAAGCGATTGATGAAACTTTCGGTTCTTTTGATGCGTTGAAGACAAAAATTTCTGAAGCCGGAGCGACCCGTTTCGGTTCTGGCTGGGCCTGGCTTTCTGTCGGCGCCGACAAGAAACTGGTTGTGTCATCAACGCCAAATCAGGACAACCCGCTTATGGATGTTGCTGAAGTAAAAGGTACACCAATCCTTGGTATTGATGTTTGGGAACATGCTTATTACCTGAAATACCAGAACAAACGCCCTGATTACCTGGCTGCGATCTGGAACGTAATAAACTGGGATGCCGTTTCAGAACTGTATAAAAAAGCACTTTAAGCTTAATTATCAGGCATCAATCAGAAGCCCTGCAACCCTGGTTGCAGGGCTTCTTTGTTTATAGCAGTTTTGCGGTTCACGCGCGTATGCCTATCTTAGCAAACGAACTGACCACTGCGCGTTTTGGCTTTGGTCTCAGACGATTGAAAATGAAGAAGATCTTAATTCTGTTTCTGCTGTTCATCGCCATTGCTAGCGGTGCCTATGCGCAACAGCAACCCAAGATGCCTACGGCCGAAGAGATTGCAAAGAAGAACCTGGACGAGCTGGAGAAAAAGCTGAAGTTAAACCCGACGCAAAAAACCGTCATTTCTACCTATGTGCTTAGTCAGGCGAAAGACGAACAAGGGCTTATGAAAATGCAGCAAAGCGGTGCTACCCGCGAAATGCTGATGGACAGGTATTACAAAATTCAGGAAGACGCCAGCCGCAACATCAAGGCCGTGTTAAAGCCCGAGCAGCAAAAAGAATATGATGCCTGGGTACTTGAAAAAAGAAGCGGCCCGGAAAAAAAGAAGAAAAAAGGCAAAAAAAATAATGAGGATGACGAGGTTGTTGATGGCGTTGAAGCATTAAAACTTCAGTAGCCGCCTAGATAGCAATTACTTCCTTCTTCTTTTTGGTCTTCATCTCTTTCGGGATCGCATTTGTGATCTCATCTTTAAGCGCCTGAAGCATTCTTTTCTTGATGAAATTTTTGTGGGTCACCAGGCTGATTTCCCTCACCGGTTCAGGCGTTTTGAAATGCCTGATCTTATTCAGCTGTTTGCTGTTCAGCTCAGCCAGAGCCAGTTCAGGAAGCAACGTCGCACCATCATTAAGGTCTACCATTCTGATTAATGTCTCTACACTTCCCGTGTTATACTCAAGGCCCTGCAGCCTGTTGTTTTTTGTAGTACGGCAAATGTTCAGCACCTGCTCACGCATGCAATGCCCTTCGTTTAAAAGCCAGACATTTTCCTGCTGAAGATCATCCGGATCAAGTGTTTTCTTCTTGAACAATTTACTGTTCTTGCTGATATAACTCACAAAGTTTTCATAAAACACCGGGTACTCAAGAATATTTGGATCAGTTAGCGGGGTAGCCAGTATACCACAATCAAGCACGCCGGTTTTCAGATGATGCACAATATCCTCAGTCGTATACTCCCAGATAAGCAGTTTAAGACCCGGAAAATTTTTCATCATTGCAGATATAACGCCGGGCAGCAGGTATGGAGCCACGGTTGGGATTACCCCCAGCCTCAGTTCACCGCTGATCTCCTGCTGCTGGCTGCTGATCAGCTCCTTAATTTTTCCGCTTTCCTGCAGTACAATACGCGCCTGTTCAAGAATCTGAATGCCAATTTCTGTGGGCGTTACCGGTTGCTTACTGCGGTCAAAAATCTTAACATTGAGCAGTTCTTCCAGTTTTTGCACCTGCATACTCAGCGTTGGCTGGGTAACAAAACATTTTTCTGCGGCGGTAACAAAACTCCGGTAGGTATCTACTGCAACGGCATATTCAAGCTGAACAAGTGTCATATAGCAGTTGTCTATTTGTTATAAACAAATGTATAAATAAAAACTTTATCTGTAATTGCCGAAAAAAAAAGCCCGGAACGTTGTTCGGGCTCTATAGCTAAATTTCTTTTAAAATTGTGAACCGTTTTTGCTGAGGAAATCTTCGTAGGCAAGTTTTATTCCTTCAGGCAGTTCAACCTGGTGTTTCCAGCCTTGTGCATGGAGTTTTGAAACATCCATGAGTTTGCGTGGGGTGCCATCGGGCTTGGTTTCATCAAATACCAGTTCGCCTTCAAAGCCTATGATGTCTTTAATAAGCAGGGCAAGCTCCTTGATGCTGAGGTCCTCACCGGTTCCAATATTGATCAGGTTTGGCTCGTTGTAGGTTTGCATCAGGTAAAAACAGGCATCGGCAAGATCGTCTGCAAAAAGGAACTCTCTTTTCGGCGATCCTGTTCCCCAGATGGTAACGGTTTTATCCCCGTTATTTTTGGCTTCGTGGAATTTTCTGATGAGCGCAGGCAGTACGTGCGAATTTTTAGGATGGTAATTGTCGTTATAGCCGTACAGGTTAGTCGGCATAACTGAGATGAAATTGCAGCCATACTGATCGCGGTACGCATCGCACATTTTAATACCGGCAATCTTCGCAATCGCATACGGTTCGTTGGTGTTTTCCAGCAGGCCTGTCAAAAGGTACTCTTCTTTCAGGGGTTGAGGCGCAAGTTTCGGATAGATGCAGCTGGAACCCAGGAACATCAGTTTTTTTACGCCATTCAGATAAGACTGGTGTATGACGTTGTTCTGAATAGCCAGGTTTTCATACAGGAAGTCGGCACGGTAGGTATTATTGGCTACGATACCGCCAACTTTTGCTGCCGCAAGAAATACATAGTCCGGTTTTTCAGCTTCAAAGAAGGCTGCAACCGCGGTCTGGCTGCGTAAGTCCAGCTCAGCCGATGTACGTACGATCAGGTTTGTAAAGCCTTCTTTTTCAAGTTTACGGTATATCGCTGAGCCAACCATTCCGCGGTGTCCGGCGATAAATATTTTTGCGTTCTGTTCCAAAGTCTGTTTCTTAAATTCAGCGCAAAAATAGTCAAAAATGATTTAACCCGATACCCCGAAATAGGTATTTATCAGTGCGTTGGTGAACATGTCAGGGATTTTAATGAGCGGGACATTGGTCCGGCTTTTTTTAACCACACCCACACGGGATAAATTGTATTTTTGTGCGTTTTACAAAAAAATCAGTGGGCAAAGACAAATTAAGAAGATTCGCGGAGATAGAAACGTTTGCGAATGTGTACCAGCTGGATCAGGCAAAACCGCTAAAGGGAAAGTGGGCCGAACAGCATTTCAAAAATAGTAATCCGGTAGTACTGGAGCTGGCCTGCGGCAAGGGTGAATATTCAGTAAACCTTGCGCGCATGTTTCCTGACAAAAATTTTATCGGTATAGACTACAAAGGGAACCGCATCTGGCGTGGCGCAAAGACAGGATTGGAAGAAGGCATAAGTAACGTTGCATTTTTGCGTATCCAGATTGACCACATTCTTGACTATTTTGCGAAAGGCGAGATTGCAGAGATCTGGATTACTTTCCCCGATCCGCAGCCGCAGGATAAGCGCGAGAAAAAGCGGCTCACTTTTCCGGCATTTTTAAACCGGTACAAGGAAATTCTAGCAGATGGCGGCAGTGTGCATCTTAAAACAGACAATGACGGTTTATATGCGTATACCTGCGCAAAGGTCGATGAACTGGGGCTGGTGTGCAAGCGCAAAACGGATGCATTATATGCGTCTGAGTTTGTTGATGAAGTCCTGTCTATCAAAACGCATTATGAAAAGATTTATCTGAAAAGCGACAAGAATATCAACTATATTGAGTTTGCTTTCGCCTGAGGCGGACCCTGCAGCGTTGCTATGGAAACTAATTTTTACGAAATGGTTTATGAGCTGGTGCGCCTGATCCCGGCCGGACGCGTTAGCTCTTACGGCGCCATAGCTAAAAGCATCGGTGCAGGTGGAACAGCCCGCATGGTTGGTTACGCCATGCGCCACGCCGGCACGGCTTATCCGGCGGTCCCGGCACATCGCGTGGTAAACAGCAGCGGACTTCTGACCGGTAAGTTTCATTTTGATCCGCCGGAGGCGATGGAAGAACGACTGGCTGCCGAAGGGGTTCAGGTAAAAGATAACAAAGTGGTAGATTTTAGAAACATTCACTGGGATCCCCGGGAAGAACTTTAACACATATGGGAAAATTACAGGACGACTTTAACAGTTACCGCAGCCGCATGAACGAGCGCGTTATGGAAACGGCAAACACAAACATCAAGCGCTTCTTTGCTCTCGATACAACGAGTTACGCCGCAGGAGCACTGGATGTTAAAACAAAAGAAATGCTTGGCCTGGTCGCTTCAATGGTGCTGCGCTGCGATGATTGCATCAAATATCACCTGCAAAAATGTTATGAGGAAGGCGTGAACACAGATGAAATGAACGAAATCTTTATGATAGCCAACCTTGTGGGCGGTTCAATCGTGATCCCGCATTACCGCCGGGCGCTCGAATTCTGGGAAGAGCTGACCGAACAAGAAGCATAACCACATAATCATCCCGATGCAAACAAACCCGAAACGATGTGCCTGGTGCGGAACAGACCCGCTTTACATCAAATATCACGACGAGGAGTGGGGAAAGCCCGTTTATGATGACAAGACCCTTTTCGAATTTCTGATCCTTGAAGGGGCGCAGGCTGGTCTGAGCTGGATAACCATTTTACGGAGGCGTGAGCACTACCGCAGGGCTTTTGCAGATTTTGATGTTGCTAAAGTTGCGTCTTTCAACGAAGAAGATGTATCCCGGCTTATGCAGGACACCGGCATCATCCGCAATAAACTTAAGATTAGCGGGGCAATCCGGAACGCCCAGCTTTTTATCGGGATTCAAAAAGAATTTGGCAGCTTTTCTGCATACATCTGGGGATTTTTGCCTGACGGGAAACCCATATTAAACAACGTACGAAGTATGGGTGATGTGCCGGCACGGACCGCGCTGTCTGATCAGATCAGCAAGGACATGAAGAAACGTGGTTTTAAATTCTTCGGAACGACAATTTGCTATGCGCATATGCAGGCGACCGGTATGGTAAATGACCATCTGGTTGACTGTATCAGCAGATAGGCAGATGTCAGTTTATCTCTAGGGCTGTTTTGACGGGTGCTTTGTATTGTACGCTTTGATCAGCGCGAGCACGTCTTTCCGGTCAAAGGCTTCAGAAGTGTTAATTTGAGCTGCAATTTCCGGGTCATCGCCCAGATTTAGCAGCAGGATGTCTTTAACAGCGCGTTTGTAGGCATCGGGGGTTACAATCGCAAACGGGATAGACTGAACACCGTTTTTGCCGGGCTTCTCGACATAATACCAGGTTTTGGGTGCAGGCTGGGGCCGGTCGTCGGCAGAACCTCTGCCGCCGCCGAATGAAATACTGCCGCCAATGCCGCCTCCCAGGCCGCCGGTTCCCATCCCGACACCTATATTGGGCCGTGCCCTGACCGTACTGCGCTGGGAAGGCTGAGCGGTCGGGCTTCCGCCAACGGCGTAAAGGTTTACAGCACCCGATTCAAGTACTTTAGCAAAACGTTCTTCGGGTTTCTTTGCATCAAAAAAGGTCTTCACGATATAGGTGTCTCCATTCCAGAAAAAATCCCTGACATCTTTGATTTTGAATATCTTTTCGCCGCCTCTTTCGTCTTCAATGACTACGTTATAGGCATCGCAAGCCTTGATGATACCACGCAGATAATCGCCGTTTCGCCGGGTTATGATATCCTGGCCGTGGAGCAGTGTGCCAGAAAACAGAAAAAATATGATGCTGAGAATGACCCTGTTCATGTGCTCTTTTTAGACCGGCAAGTTGCGACAAAATATTTATTCATGCAAAATTAAGAGGCTGCGCCATGCTATTTAAAGGGGATTGTTAACTTTGGTTTATGAACAAAAAACTCTTCCTTCTGGATGGGATGGCACTCATTTACAGGGCGCATTTCGCACTAAGCAAAAGCCCAAGGTTCACATCTACCGGCATCAATACATCGGCAGTGATGGGATTTACAAATACCCTGCTTGAGGTGCTCAAGAAAGAGCAGCCCACTCACCTGGCTGTTGTGTTTGATACCGATGCACCAACTGAACGGCATACCGAATTCGAAGCTTATAAAGCACACCGCGAGGCTATGCCTGAAGATCTTGCGAAAGCGCTGCCATATGTGTTTCAGCTTATAACCGGCTTTAACATTCCTGTAATTACCTCTGATGGTTACGAGGCCGATGATATTATCGGGACGCTTGCAAAAAAAGCCGAAGACAAGGGTTATACGGTTTACTGCATGACACCCGATAAGGACTTTGCTCAATTGGTTTCTGAAAATATTTTTATCTATAAGCCTGCCCGGATGGGCAATGATATGGAGATTCTTGGTGTGAAAGAGGTGCTTGCCAAGTGGGAGATTGAGCATGTGCACCAGGTGATCGATATCCTTGGTTTGTGGGGCGATGCGGTAGACAATATTCCCGGCATTCCCGGTATCGGCGAAAAAACCGCAAAAGCATTGATCAAACAGTATGGGTCGATGGAGAATATTATTGCCAATTCGCATCAGCTGAAGGGTAAGCAACGGGAGAACGTAGAAACTTATGCCGAACAGGGGCTTATTTCAAAAAAACTGGCCACCATTCTCCTGAATGCACCGGTCGAACTTGATGAAGAAGCCCTCAAAGTAACGGCACCGAGCCGTGAGATGCTTGAGCCGCTCTTTGCCGAACTTGAGTTTCGCACGATCGGCCGGCGTGTATTCGGCGACGAATTCAGCATCACAGACGGGAAAATTTCTGTTAATCGGCAGACCGATCTGTTTGGTAACCAGGTTGAGGAGGTGAGGGTCCAGGTAACAACCAGCGCTGCCCCCGAGATATTTGAGCCGCTTACCCCGGCAAATACCATCGACAATACGCCACACGATTACCGGCTGGTCGATACACCCGAAGGGCGCAAGGAGCTGATTGATCAGCTTTCGGCACAGCAAAGTATTTCTTTCGATACGGAGACGACAGGGACCGACGCCAACGAGGCCGAACTTGTCGGTCTTTCCTTTTCCATTGAGCCTGGTACGGGATTTTATGTGCCGGTGCCTGCCGAACGTGATCAGGCGCAGGCAATCATTGATGAATTTAAGCCCGTTCTGGAAAATCCCGCAATTATCAAGATTGGCCAGAATACAAAATACGACATCCTGATGCTGAAGTGGTACGGGGTAAACGTGCAGGGCGAGCTGGTTGATACCATGCTGGCACATTACCTGATAGACCCTGATACGCGGCACAATATGGACGTGCTTTCTGAGAATTATCTCGGTTATACACCTATATCTATTACCAGTCTGATCGGCCCTAAGGGCAAAGGGCAGGGCACGATGCGCGAAGTAGCGCCTGAGCGCGTAACCGATTATGCGGCCGAAGATGCCGATGTAACATTGCAGCTTTCCCAGGTCTTTCAACCTCTGCTGAAAGAGCGGCGCGTTGATAAGCTGGCCCAGGACGTTGAATTCCCCCTGGTATACGTGCTGGCCGATATGGAAAAGGAAGGTGTACGTATAGATACGGATAACTTGCGCGAATATTCTGCACAACTGGAAAGCGACATTCGTAAATATGAACAGACCGTTTATGAAAAGGCCGGACTGAAATTTAACATTGCATCGCCAAAGCAGCTTGGAGAGGTTTTGTTTGATAAATTACAGCTCGATCCGAAGGCAAAAAAAACCAAAACCGGCCAGTACCAGACCGGCGAAGACGTGCTGATGGCGCTGGCAAGTAAAAGTGATATCGTTCAGGATATTGTAGACTTCCGGCAGCTGCAGAAGTTGAAGTCGACCTACGTGGATGCGCTTCCGCTGCTGGTTAACCCGAAAACCGGACGGGTGCATACATCATTTAACCAGGCCGTGGCCGCTACGGGAAGGCTAAGTTCAAATAATCCGAACCTTCAGAACATCCCGATCCGCACAGACCGCGGCAGGGAAGTAAGACGCGCTTTCATTGCGCGCGACGAGGAGCATATCCTGCTTTCTGCAGATTATTCACAAATCGAACTCCGCATCATTGCAGACATTGCAAAAGAAGAAAATATGCTGGATGCTTTCAGCAAAGGGCTTGACATTCATACCGCTACGGCAGCCCGGGTGTATGGGGTAGATATTGCAGATGTTGACGGCACACAACGCAGAAACGCCAAAGCAGTAAATTTTGGCATTATCTACGGACAGTCTGCCTTCGGTTTGTCGCAAAGCCTCGGTATACCCAGAAAGGAAGCTGCAGAAATTATTGAGCAGTACTTTAACCAATACCCGGGCATAAAAAAATACATGAGCGATACGATGAATTTTGCCCGTGAACATGGTTTCGTCAAGACCATTATGGGAAGGCGAAGATACCTGCGCGATATCAACTCGGCCAACATGACCGTGCGCGGCTTTGCAGAGCGAAATGCCATAAACGCACCGATACAGGGTTCTGCGGCAGATATGATCAAAATTGCCATGATCAACATTCACCGGGAAATGAAGAAGCAGGGATTACGATCAGCTATGACCATGCAGGTGCATGATGAGCTGGTTTTTGATGTGCTTCAGCAAGAAAAGGAAACAATGAAGCAGCTTATTGAAGAGGGCATGCGCAACGCTATCCCGATGTCGGTGCCGATTGTGGTTGAGATCGGTGAAGGCTTCAACTGGCTCGAAGCCCATTAGACGCATAAAAAAGCGGAGCCTGTTGTGCTCCGCTTTTCTCTTATAAAAGGTTGATTGTTTCGTTGATAGCCGGCAGCAGGAGCGTCTTGCCTTCCCGGCTGAATTTCGCCTGCGCATCTTCCTCATTGATGCGGATTGGCGGAAAGGTGTTATAATGTACGCCAATCACACGCTCGCAGCCAACAAATTTTGAAGCGAGGAGGGCGTCATCAACATCCATGGTATAATGTCCGCCGATAGGCAAAATAGCGTAATCAAGGTTGTACAGATCGGCGAGCAATTTCATTTCCAGGGTGAGGGCCGTATCGCCGGCATAGTAGATCTGCTTGCCTTCGAGCTCAAGGACGAAGCCCGCCGGATTGCCGCCATAACTTCCGTCAGGATTTGAACTTGAATGCAGGGCATGCACAGTTCTTAGTTTGCCGAAATCAAAATGCTGCACGCCGAAGTTGACACCGGCAACATTGCTCAGGCCCTGACTGCTGGCCCAGGCTGCCACCTCGACCATGGCGATAACTTTTGCCCCGGTTTGCTCTGCGAGCGTAATGAGATCAGCAACATGGTCATCGTGGCCATGGCTGATTAAAATAAAATCAGCTTCTATGCTATCTGTATCAACATGCGCTGCAAGTTCATTTGGCGTAATGAAAGGATCAAAAAGCAGCTTTTTGCCGTCAGCTTCCAGCAGGAAGCAGGACTGGCCGTAGTACGTATATTTCATGGTTTCTGGTTATTGTCCGAACATTCCGCCCAGTCCGCCAAGCATATCTTTTGTTGCGGCCTGCATTTCGTTTGCACTAACCTGGTCGGCCTGCTGCAAAGCACGGTTTACGGCGGTTACCAACAGTTCTTCAAGCTCTTCACGATCGGCACTGGCCAGGAAGTCGTCTTTCAGTTCAATTGCAGTAATCGCTTTGTTTGCTGTAGCGGTAACGCGGATAGCGCCACCTTCCACCTCGCCATACACCGAAACCGTGTCCAGTCTTTTTTTTATTTCTTCTGCCTTCTGCTGGGCAGCCATGATTTTATCGAACATGTTATTCTGAGTTTGTTGTAAGTATAAAATGTTTACATGGTAAATTGTTTCAATAAGCTGAAAATAGCCGACGGCTAGTCTTCATCGCTTCCCGGCTGGCTGCCGTTGCCGTGGTATGCACCTTTTCTGATGATCGGCATCTTCAGATAGCGGTACAGGTCATCCAGGTGCAGCAAACTTCCGTTTGTCAGGTTGCCCAGGAAGATCACAACCAGGTCCTGCGTCAGGTCGCGCACATAAATGTGTCTGAAACCATGCCACCAGCCGGTATGGTAGACAACTTTATCCATTTTCTCGCCGTCAAACATGCGCCAGCCATAACCATAGTTGAAATGGCCGTTAACAGGCTTGTTTCTGCCGAGGTAAGCGGAGTCCAGACTCTTTTTGCTAAGTAATCTGCCTTTTTTCAGGGCATGGTCGTACAAGACGAGATCGTGTATGGTGCTGTAAATTCCTTTATCACCAACCGGACCATCAAGAAAGTTCTGCACGACTGAATACCGCCATGTACGGTCGTGGCCAACCACATCGACAGGAATTTTTGGATACACGGTAGTTGAATAAACATGTGTATTTTTCATGCCTGCCGGTTTAAAAACGTTCTCCATCATGTACTCGGCATAGGTCTTTCCGGTTACCTTCTCAATGATGGCGCCTAGCACCATGTAGTTCGAATTGTTGTAATGGAAGCGCGTATCAGGCGCAGCATAACGCTGTGGTTTGTGAACAGCAAGAAGTTTCATTACATCCTGGTTGCTCATCGGTTTTTTCTTATCCGGCCAGATTTCCTTTTTGTCAGCGAAATAAACATAGTTCATCATACCGCTGCGGTGTGTGAGCAACAGCCTGACAGTGATGCCATCCCAGGGAAAATCGGGATAAAATTTTTTGACATTGTCATTCAGCGAGAGTTTGCCCGCTTCAACAAGCTGCATAATGGCTACGCCGGTAAATGTTTTGGTCACCGAGGCCAGTTCGAATTCCGAGTTGATTTTTAGGCTGTCGCGATGCAGGTAATCTGCCCAGCCAATGGCCTTCTCAAAAATGATCTTACCTTTTTTTGCTACAAGAACGTTTCCGTTAAATCCGGAGCGTTTATGCAGGCGCTGTACAAAGTCTGCAATCCACTTGTCTTCTTTTTTCGGATTGTAAACAAGGAGCAAGCTATCGGTTTTATCGTCCTCTTTGGTTCTGATGCGCGCGTCCTTTTCTTTTTGTTCGGGGTCTGATGAACAGGCTGTAAAAATTGATGCCGACATTGCTGCGGCAAGCAAAATATTTCTGACGGTCATTCGGTGTGTATCGTTAAAAAGCGGAAAAATAAACAATCCCGCATGTTTAAACGCAAAAGAGTTTTGAACATTGCCGCGTGCCGATGCTTTCCTATTCAAAATCTTACGTTTATCCCAGCCATTCAAAACCAAAAAGCCTAAATTTGCGGCTAAAATGTAAATCTTATGAGTTTCAGAACCGAACACGATACCATGGGCGAGGTGCAGGTACCTGCCGACAAATATTGGGGAGCGCAAACCGAGCGTTCGCGGAACAACTTTAAAATCGGTCCGGAAGCATCCATGCCGAAAGAGATTATCCATGCGTTCGGATATTTGAAAAAGGCTGCTGCCCTGGCCAACCAGGAACTGGGTGTGCTGAGCGCTGAAAAAGCTGAACTCATCTCGCGTGCCTGTGAGGAAATTGTTGCAGGTAAACTTGACGATCAGTTTCCGCTGGTGATCTGGCAAACCGGTTCGGGAACCCAGAGTAACATGAACGCGAATGAAGTGATTGCTTACCGCGCGCACGTGCTGAACGGCGGCGATCTTGCCGATGAGAAAAAAGTTCTTCATCCGAACGATGATGTGAATAAATCGCAGTCATCTAATGATACTTATCCAACTGCTATGCACATTGCTGCATACAAGGTTGCCGTAGAAACAACGATACCCGGGCTTGAAAAACTACGCGATGCACTGAAGCAAAAAGCTGCAGAATTTGGCAGTATCGTAAAAACCGGCAGAACCCATTTTATGGATGCCACACCGCTTACACTCGGACAGGAATTTTCGGGTTATGTACAGCAGATCGACAACAGCATCAGGGCGATTAAAAATGCGTTGGTTATGGTTGCAGAGCTTGCTCTTGGCGGAACAGCTGTTGGCACCGGTCTGAACACACCAAATGGTTACGATGTTCTTGTTGCCAAAAAAATCGCCGAATTAACAGGTTTACCTTTTGTAACCGCTCCAAATAAATTTGAGGCGCTTGCTGCGCATGATGCCATGGTCGAACTTTCGGGTGCACTGAAAAGAAGTGCGGTCGCGTTAATGAAGATTGCGAACGATGTGCGTATGCTTAGCTCGGGACCACGGTGCGGAATCGGTGAAATCATTATTCCTGACAATGAGCCGGGATCATCAATCATGCCCGGTAAAGTTAACCCTACCCAGCCTGAAGCATTAACTATGGTTTGCGCACAGGTAATAGGTAACGATGTTGCTGTATCAGTTGGCGGTGCAACCGGCCATTTTGAACTGAACGTTTTCAAACCGCTTATCGCGGCAAATGTGCTTCAATCTGCACGTTTAATTGGCGATGCGTGTGTATCGTTCACCGACAAGTGTGCTGCGGGTATCGAACCAAATTATGCGCAGATTAAAACACATCTTGAAAATTCGCTGATGCTTGTTACGGCGCTCAATCCGCACGTAGGTTATGAGAATGCAGCAAAAATTGCAAAGAAGGCACACAAGGAGAACAAGACCCTGAAAGAAGCTGCTGTTGAACTTGGCTTGCTGAGTGCAGAAGATTTTGATAAATGGGTACGACCTGAAGATATGGTAGGCAGCCTTAAGTAATGACGCGTTACAGCATCCAACCAGCTCAATGGCTGCAGGTTAATATTGTGATGGCGGGCATGCTGTGCCTGTTCCTGCTGGGCAGTTGTGTCAGGCAGGAAAATATCCAGGGCCCGGGTGATTCACGGATGCAGGGAATTTGGAATCAGGACAGCATTCCGTATCGCGAGCAGCTGAACAGTTTTACCGAACACCGGCTGAAATTTACCTGCGATTCATTTTATGTCGATCTTACAACTCACAGTAAAGTAAACTATTACGAAGAGGCTTGTTTCAACAAAGGTGTCTGGCAAGAGTATGCCAAAGGAAACTATGCTGTTCGGGGCGATACGCTGTTTCTGGCAGGAACCTTTACAAAATCCAACTACAAGCAAAAGGTTAGCGGCTGTTACCGCACGGGGCGGTATATGGAAAATTTCCTGATTAAAAAAGCCACTTCGACACTGCTTGTGCTTGAAAGTCTGAGCGATCACCGGGAGTCATCGCTGGCATTGAAACAGAAAATAACCTGTGTGCCTAAACCGCTTTAACGTTTTTCAAAACAAATGTATATGATCAAAAAACACATGTTCAGCCTGCGCGCAATGACTGTCGCTGCGCTGATGTTTGTCCTGCCGCTCACCGCCTCGGCCTGGGGAATGCTTGGCCACCGGATTGTTGGCGAAATTGCCAGCACGTACCTGCAGCCAAAAGCCCGGAAAGCCATTATCGCTTACATGGGTCACGAATCGCTGGCCATGAGTGCAAACTGGGCAGATTTTATAAAATCAGACACCAGCTTTAATTATCTGAACAACTGGCATTACGTAAACCTGCCGGCCGATCTGAACAGGGAAGGCGTTTTTAATTTTTTGAAGGCTGATAAAGGAGCCAACGTCTACAATAAGATCACGGCAATGATCAGGCAGTTGAAAGATCCGCGAAGCACCGCAGATCAGAAACGTTTTGCCCTGCGTATCCTGGTGCACCTGGTGGGCGATGTACACCAACCCATGCATACTGCCCGCAAGGAAGACCTGGGCGGCAACAAAGTAAATGTAACCTGGTTTGGCCAGCGCAGCAACCTGCACCGCGTCTGGGATGAGCAGCTTATCGATTATCAGCAGCTGAGTTACACAGAATATGCAAAGGCCATCAATGCACCTTCAGCCATTCAACTGGTTAACTGGCGCAAAGCTGCGCTTGAGGACTGGGTCTGGGAATCATACCAGGTCTGTAACCGTATCTACAGCATGACTGCCCCAGATGCAAAATTGAGTTATCGTTACAATTTCGATTTTGTTGAAAGCCTGAATACACAGCTGCTGAAAGGAGGCATCAGGCTGGCCCGCATTTTGAACGAAATTTACGCCTGATCAGATAAGCAATGAACCGTTTTTACATCATCCTGATGGCCGCTGTGCTGTGTGGTACCGCCGCCTGCAAACGTATCGACCCGGAACCGCAGAACATTTTGCGTATGCACGCCTGGCGGCTGAAGAGTGCTACAGTCGAACCCGCGATATCCGTAAATGGACGGGAAACCACAAATCTGTTTGAGGCTGATCCTTCTGGTTGTCTGGCCAATAATTTCACTTTGATGTTCGGATCAGACTCCACCTACCATGTGAGCAGCAACGGTCCGTTGTGTGATATGGTTAACGGTCCATCAAAATGGCAGCAACGCGATAACCTGCTCACCTTATCGGCCTCGGTTTACACAATCAGGGCGATAGACAACAGCAAAATGATTTTGGAACGTGATGAGCAGATACAAGCGCTTAATCGCAAAACAACGTATATTTATCAGGCAGAGGACAAATGAGGATACTAATGGTTTGTCTCGGCAATATTTGCCGTTCGCCGCTGGCAGAAGGCATTATGCGGCACCTGGTTCTTGAACAGGGACTGAATTGGGAAATCGCGTCTGCAGGCACCGGAAACTGGCATGTAGGCGAGGCCCCTGATGCACGTAGTATTGCTATAGCCAGGAAATATGGTTATGATATCAGCAGGCAGTGTGCCCGCCATTTTAACCATAGCATGTTTAATATGTATGATCATATTCTGGTCATGGACAGAAGTAACCTGCGAGATGTGCTTGCGCTGGCGAAAACAGAAGGTGAAAGGAAAAAGGTGAGGCTTTTTTTAGAGGCTGATGCCGAAGTACGCGACCCATGGTATGACAATGCGCTTTTCGAACCGGTGATGCTTGAAATTGAAGCGCGCTGCAGGCAATGGATAGAAATTTTTAAAAACCAGATATGAACAAGATCAGAACCCTGCTTTCCCTGCTGTTTCTAGCTGCAGGATTTGCCGGCATTGCCTGTGCGCAAAAAAGTGCACCGAAAATTCTCGTTTTCTCAAAAACCGAAAAATTTCGTCATAATTCCATTCCTGATGGGATTGCAGCCATTAAAAAGCTGGGCTCAGAGAATAATTTCCTGGTCGATGCTACCGAAGATGCATCTGTTTTTAATCCGTCTGACCTGAAAAAATATGCCGTTGTACTTTTCCTCAATACAACCGGCGATATCTTAAACGATGAACAGCAGCGGGCTTTTGAAAAATATATCAAGAGCAAAAAGGGATATGTAGGTGTGCATGCTGCCACAGACACAGAATACGGCTGGCCCTGGTATGGGAAACTGTCAGGTGCGTATTTCCTAAGCCATCCGGCTGTACAGACCGCACGCTTCAGGGTGGAGGATAAGAAACATCCGGCCACCGCCTTTTTACCTGATTCGGTTTGGGTTCGCAGAGATGAGCTTTATAACTTCAAAGACATCAATCCTAACCTGCATATCCTCCTCACCATCGACGAGCAGTCATATAAGGGCGGAACTAACGGGCCGAACCATCCGATGGCCTGGTGTCACGTGTACGAAGGCAGCAGGGCTTTTACCACAGCGCTTGGTCACACAAAAGAATCGTATACCGACCCCTTATTTTTGAAACACCTGCTGGGTGGCATTGAGTATGCGCTCGGTCGCAGAAAATAGTCCGCTCAGGCAGCAATGCGTTCTTCCTTTTCTATGGTCTGCCCTGCGTTAACAAGGTAGATAAACCTGAACATACAGAACGCTGCAATGGCGCCGAATGTATGCCAGAGAAAATGTGTTCCCATGGTCAGCCATTCCCAGCGGTCAGCAATCCGGAATGTCAGGGCAAACACAAACGCAACCAGTGCAAAACCGACCCATTTGCCAAATCTCCAGTTCGTTTTAATGAGGTAAGCAAGAACAGGAAACAGGACAAGTGCGGCCATCATGGCGTAATTCAGGTTTACAAAAAACTGGGGATCGCTGGCCATCATCGACCGTCTGAAAATAAACTGGAAAGCTACATAGGCGGCCACAATAAGAATAGCAAAGTACCAGCGCACAACCTTTGAAAGGAAGTAAACACCCGCCGATACGCACAGGAGCATGATCGGCATCCAGTCCATCATAATAAATACGCTCCACTGCCTGAGGCCATGATAGACCGTACCGCCGATGCCGCCAATATAAAGCAGGATCAGTGCGATGCTCAGGTAGGTGTGCGTTTTAAATTTTCCCCAGAGTTTGAATGTCCAGTAAATGGCAATACAAAGAAAAAAGCAGCTGGTGATGGTATTGAAGGGTTCGGGGAAGAGGTGCAGCATGTTCGTTTCAGTATACAGGCTGCCACCGTCAGGAGGTCTTTGCGTCATCATGAAGGATTCGGACTTTTTCCAAAAAACAGCGCTTCAGGATTAAATGTTTGGAAACGGCCCTTTTTTGCCGGCTGGGGGCTTACAGCAGCAGCCAAATGAACGCCGCTTCCGGGGACTTCTGTAGGCAGGCGTATTATGGGTACTGATCAAAAGCAATAGATGCGGTGCCGTTTAGTCCGAGTCCGGGCGAATGATTCAGCAGCCATTTCCCATCCTGAAGTGATGGTGTTTCGAAAGGATTGTTTTTTGTAAGCAGGGGCCCGTCAAGGTCAGCCCAATTGCACAGCGGGGCGAGAGCCGCAGCAGCAAGGGTTGCGCAGGATGTTTCGCTCATACATCCGATCAGGACTTTCATTCCCCAGGCTTTTGCCTGAAGAATCATCTGGTGGGCCTCAAACATACCGGCACTTTTCATCAGTTTAACGTTGATGCCATGGTAGGCGCCTTTGATAGCCTGCATGTCGCTGAGGCGCTGCACCGCTTCATCTGCAAGAATCGGTATCGGACTTCGTTCTGTAAGCCAGGCGTTGCCGTCAATGTTAGTTTTATCCATCGGCTGTTCAATCAGCAGAACGCCCTGATCGTGCAGCCAGTAAATCATATCAATGGCCTGCTTGCGGTCGCTCCATCCCTGGTTGGCATCTACATAAAGCGGCAGATCGCTGACAGACCTGATGGTTTGAATCAGTTCGCGGTCATTGTCCCGGCCCAGTTTGATCTTTAACACTTTGCAGGCACGCGCATCAGCAACTTTTTCGCGAAGTACTTCGGGGGTATCGATTCCAAGTGTGTACGATGTTACCGGCATTTGCGCGGGGTTTGCGCCATACATTTCGTAACAGGGAAGGCCCAGCAATTTGCCCTGGATATCATTCAATGCAATGTCTATCGCAGCTTTTATGGCCGGTTGCCCCGGCGCCAGGTTATCCAGATAAGAAATGATGGCTGGAAAGTCGAATGGCGCGCGAAACTGGTTCAGGTCTGTCTTAGCGAGAAAAGCCGCAGCGGTTTCAAAACTTTCGCCCATATAAGGCACCATAGATGCCTCGCCAAATCCTTCCGTACCCTGGTACGTGATTCTGAGAAGAAGCACAGGGGTATGGTTGCGCGAAAACTTCGCAATGGAAAAGGTGTGTTTTAGTTCTAGCTTGTAGGCGTGATAGGCGAGCTGCATGTCTGGATCTGATCGGTAATGCCAAAGTTAAAAAAAGTAATATACAGCAAGCAGGAATTTATAATGCCTAATTTTGGCCGATGCAGCTGATCTATCAACCGTTCAAAAATTTCGATTTCTATTACCGCAACTGTTTTTTGAGCGGGGAGACGTTTCACACACCCGTAGTGCAGGTACCGGTTATTCCCCAATGGCTGATGCAGCAGGCGGGCTTAACCGGCGACGAGGCCATCAAGCTGCTCGATGAAAGCATACGCAGTTACCGGTCGCTGCAGATTCCTGTCAATACTGAAGTAAATGAAAGTTTTCTCGATCCGCTTGAGGCTGAAATTGAGGCAGCCTTTGCTGGCGGGTATGACACCCTGAAGGCGCTTGATGAACGAAAGTTGTTTCACTGGCTGGGCAAATTCATTTACGGATTTGTTTACATTGAAATGCACGCGGCTCTGAGGCAGAATGGCGGTGCCGGCCAACTGAATATGTCGCAGTCACTGATGATGAAATTCGGCAACCTGCACACGCATTTGCAGGGAATCTACACAGACCTTGTTTTTGAAAATGTAAACCCCTGGAGCATTGTGCTCACCGAACTTGAAGAACAGGATACACCTTTTAGTTTCAGAGATGAGATTAATACGCTTACGTTTTCCCTGCGCTTCAAGAACTTTGGAATCGTGGCCTGTCTGCAGGATAATGGCGCCAACAGGAAATACCACGACACCCTGCTTGAAGAAATAAAAAACAGACCCCTCAGCCTCCAGCAATTCGAGGAGTTATGTGCGCGGTTTTATTATTCGGCCTATCTTTTTAACCGGCTACCCGATTATACTATCGTAACCCTGAACGGGACAACCTATATTGAGGCGATGCCTCTCAGGGGCGCTTCGGCAAAACCACTGTTTGATCACTGGCAGCACAAAACCTACGGACAGGTACTGGAGAACTTCTGGAAACCATGGGGACTCACGCTGTTCGAGATCATCAAAAACCCGGAGGCACCGATGAGCTTTTTTGACGACCCCGCTCTTCCCCTAACCGAATAAGGTATTCAGAAAATGATTAATGATTCCCGGAACCATCAGAACCGTGAGAATCAAACCCGCCAGGGCCCCAAAAAAATGGGCGTCATGGTTGATGTTGTCCCGGGAGTTTTTGGACATGTATACGCAGTAGACAAGATATATTCCGCCGAACAGAACTGCCGGAATTCCAATTGGTATAAACATGATGTATAACTTTGAAAGCGGATCAAACAGGATATAACTGAATAATACTGCGCTGATTGCGCCCGAGGCGCCGAGACTGTTGTACCAGAAATGATCCTTATGTTTAACCACCGAGGGAATATCTGCCAGAACCATTCCGGCGAAATAAATTATGGCAAAACGCAGGCTCCCAACCTGTGCTTCGAGCCTGAAAGCGAAAAAGAAAAAGGTCATCATGTTAAAAAACAGATGGCCCCAGTCAGCATGGATAAGGCCGCTGGTGATGAGTGTCCAGGGTTTCGCGCCTTTTGCTACTGAATAGGGATGCAGCATAAATTTGCCGTAGACATTTGTGTTTGAAAAGGCATACAGGCTGGTTATAATCGTCAGCGCAAAGACGAAGCAGGCAACGGGTGCAATTTGAAGGTATGCGTTCATATTAACGGAGGCTTAGATAGGCGGCACTTGCAAGGCGACCGATCGGATAGCGGAGGTGTGTTTTCTCGTAATAATCAGAATTTTTATACACAAAGTCAAGCTGTGCAGCCGCGTTTTGCGCAAATGCAGGGTCTGCCGCCTTCTTATCGCTCAGTTTTTTGCGCAGCGCGGCATCATTTTTCAATAGCGCTGCCGCAGTATCTTCGAACACATAAGCCGAAAAATGTTCTTTCTGACCAAGAACAGCGTCAAAGAAGTTCCAGTTGAAATAGGAATCGGCTGCCTGCGGCTCGAGCGTTTCGACAAGGTACCGGTTCGATGCCTGGTTGGTTTCGGCAACGTAGTCGCCGGCATAAAAGTTCATGGTTACCGTTGCCGGTTTCAGTTGTACTGCCGAATGAAGATAATGCCCTTCATAAGGTCTTGCTGCGGTTTTATAATCGCCGATTGTATATAACTCCATTTCTACAGTGATGTCTCTGTCAAGGCGTTTCAATTTCACATTGTTCAGTTTCAGCAAAGCGATAACCTTTTCGTAAGCCTGCGGGATGATGTAGGCGGCCGGTTTTTGCACGGACATAGCCGGAATAAAGTGGTTCCACTCTTTGATATTGCGGGTGTAGGGCCTGTTTCTGTCGTAGTACAGCCGGTCCTTTCCGCTCACCTCGCTGGGCTTGTACCTGGCTTCGTAGCCCTTGAAGGTAATTTCGGCAGAGCGGCTCTGGTCAAGTTTCCAGTCCAGCACAAATTCCTGCTGGGCAGCAACCGCCCGGTCTGCGGCCATCTTATTGGCTACGATGGTTTTTACGTCTTTACTGATTACTTCGACATAGGTTTCGAGCAATTTCCGTGTTGCATCTACGCGCTGGCTATAGGGTTTCAGCATATGCGTTTCCGGCATAAAGCCGATGCAGTTATGCAAAGCTGCATATCCGGTCGAGTAGCGCGGGGACTCCATAAAACCGGTGATGCCCTGGTCGGGTGTTTCGGCAACCGAATTTACATAAGGTACCAGCGGATAGCCCTTACTTTGCATCTTACCGTAAAGCTCGGGCAGCATTGTCTTTTGCAGGTAAGCAGACAAAAGCGGCTGCAACTTGTCTTTCTGAGCGGGTATCAGTGTCATGGTATACTGGTAGTCGGCCCCGTTGCTTGTGTGCGTATCAACAAATATGTGCGGCTGCCAGGTATTAAAAATCTGCTGAAAACTTTCAGAATTTCGTGAATCGGTTTTTATGAAATCACGGTTCAGGTCATAGTTCCGGGCATTTCCGCGAAAACCATAGGCCGCCGGCCCGTTTTGGTTTGCTCTCGATGTGCTGCTTCGGTTCAGCATGCCGTCAATGTTGTAGGCCGGAATAATGCAGATTACAGTGTTTGCCGGAATTTTCTTGTCTTTCAGAAGATCGCGTGCAAACATCATAGAAGCATCAATGCCTTCCGGCTCGCCGGGGTGGATGCCGTTGTTAACCAATAAAATACATTTGCCGGCCGCACGGATCTTCTGCGGGTCAAAACTGCCATCGGCCGACAAAATCAGAAGGTGCAGCGGTTTGCCGGCGTCGGTCAATCCGCCACGCAGCAGGCGTGCCTGCCCGGGATAGGAAGCTGCCAGTTTCTCATAATAGGGGATAAGTTCGGCATAGGTTGTCGTGGTATTGCCAGAGCCCCGCTCAAAAGGTGTTTGCTGGGCAGTTGCCGTTGTGATCGATAAAGCCAGCAGCCAGGTATATATGATCTTCATGAGTTTTAGTATTGCGAAGGGGCTAAGTTACGCAACACCAGATATTACAGATTGTCTTCCAAACAAGCGGCAGCATTTGTCTCTATTATTTTACCTTTGAAATATGTTAACAGATCAGGAACCCCGCAATACCCTTGAAGCCCGTTTTATGCGTTATGTACGTATCGATACGCAGTCAGATCCCGCATCACCGACCTGCCCCTCTACAGAGAAGCAAATGGATCTTGGCAGGGTGCTTACTGAAGAGCTTCTGGCGCTTGGCCTGACAGATGCCCTCCTGGACCAGTTTGGTTATGTGTACGCAACACTGCCTGCTAATTCGGTAAAAAACGTCCCGGTCATCTGTTTTTGTTCGCATATGGATACATCGCCCGATAGTCCGGGCGAGAATGTAAAGCCGATCATTCACCGCAATTATGACGGGCGCGATCTGGTCCTGCCTGACGATCCCAATGTGGTAATCCGCGAGTCGGCACACCCCGACCTGCGCGCTCAGCATGGAAATGATATTGTCACTGCTTCAGGTCTTACACTGCTTGGTGCTGATAACAAAGCCGGCATTAGTGCCATTATGGAGGCCGTTTCGTTCCTCGTGGAACATCCGGAAGTAAAACATGGTGCCATCCGCATCCTGTTTACGCCTGATGAAGAGATTGGTCGTGGGGTCGACAAGGCTGACATGAAAAAACTGGCTGCAGACTTTGGCTACACCATTGACGGGGAGAGCCTGGGTTCAATAGAAGACGAAACGTTTTCGGCAGATGGAGCAGTACTGAAGATCAACGGCGTGAGCAGTCACCCTGGCTTCGCGAAAGGTAAAATGGAAAATGCCATGCAGATCTTGGCAGAGGTTTTAACCAGCCTGCCCAAAGACCGGCTGCGGCCCGAGGTTACAGAAGAAAAGGAGGGATTCATCCATCCGGTCAGCATAAAAGCTGAAGTTGAATATGCAGAGGCGCACTTTATTCTCCGTGATTTTGACAATGCCAGGCTGGAGGGCCATGGACAGCTGCTTCACGATGTAATTGAAACGGTCATGAAAAGATATCCCGGGTCGTCATACAGCCTGGATATTAAACCGCAATACCGCAACATGAAAGAGGTGCTTGACCAGCATCCGGAGGTTGTCAGCTTCGGGGAAGAGGCCATCAGGCAAGCCGGGCTGGTAGTGAAAAAACGCAGCATCAGAGGCGGTACCGATGGTTCCCGTCTATCATTTATGGGATTGCCCTGCCCAAACATTTTCGCTGGAGAGCACGCCTTTCACAGCAGGCAGGAATGGGTTAGTATTCAGGATATGCAAAAAGCTGCTGAAGTTATCGTGAATCTGTCACGGATTTGGGAAGAACGCAGTTAAAGCGGCTTTTCCATGATATAATCATTCATAAAATACCCCTCGCCAATATCAAGGTCTACAGTTTCCCTGACCACAAATCCAGCGCGCAGGTAAAAATCGTAGGCCTTATTGAGGCGGTTCACGTTAAGTTCAAGCCGTTTACCGCCGAGCTTTCTAACCTGATCGGTCACTTCGCTGATCAGTAGCTTACCTATGCCAAGGCCATTCGCTTCGGGCAGAACGTACAATTTATGCAGTTTGAAGAGGTGTTCTTTCGCGTTCGAGACTGAAAATCCGGCGAAGCCGCAAACCTGCTCCGGTTTTTCAGCCAGCAAAAACGTATGGCCCGCCATAAACTGGCGTTGCAATTCGCCGGGGTTATACATCTTTTCAAGCATGTAATCCACCTGCGGCTGTCCGATAATCGGCACATAGGTGGGCTGCCACGTTATCTGGGCAATTTTCCTGATGGTTTCAATGTCAGATTCATGGGCTCTTCGCAGGGTAATCATAGTTGTTCGCTGATAAATATGGGATCGCCGGCAAAAACAAACTCTACAAAGCCGTCCTCGATAACGCGGAATTCCGGAGCGGGCGTATGCTCATGTTCTGCATGATAATCACGCTCCTCGTCATCCGGCATTTCACCAATCATTTTCAGGTTGGTTACTTCGATATAAGCATTGCCGAGAATCTTAAATATGGTGTCCTTTGGCTTCCAAACCGAA
The DNA here is from genome assembly GCF_004138205.1 of Pedobacter sp. SYP-B3415. GTDB lineage: Bacteria > Bacteroidota > Bacteroidia > Sphingobacteriales > Sphingobacteriaceae > Pedobacter. The sequence continues at coordinate 7,973 of NZ_RXNQ01000034.1, read as the reverse complement.
AAGCCGCTTTGAATGGCATACGTTTTTTCAGTTTCGTTAAAGACTACAATGGTTAGCCGGGAGGAAAACGCCGTCATGAATTTGAGATCGTGCTGCGGCGTAATGACGTTTACGGCCGGATAGCCTGCCTGCACCAGGTAGTTGAGCACCAGCGGCAGAGCATCGCCCAGACCATCGATGGTTTGTGTGCTTTCCTGTAGGGTGATATTGCTGGGCTGCACGACCGCATCAACCTTGATACCAAGCGAGTCTATTTTTTCATAGGCCTGCCCGTGTACAATGACGGTCGGACTCCATTCAAGCAACTGCCCGAGCAGCTCTTCACTAAAGTTTCCAAGTTCATGGATATAAAGCGCAGGCTCCTGTTTCTCCCTTACGATGTGGTGTGATGACATGCAGCGAAGATAAGGAATGGAGTGAAGGGAAGCAATATTGTTTAAATCAGCATATTTTCAAGCGCAAATCTTTCAGCCTTTTTTTGAAAACGCACGCTTCTGCCGCATGGCAGCCTGCAGCCCCGCTTTTTGCTTCAAGTCAGCGATCGTTCCTCGCCGCGGGCTTTACGCGTCAATCGGGTTTAGAAACAACGCAAACCCTCCGAAAACCTGCACCCGCCAGCAGGCAACGTTGTTTATCGGGTTTTTACCAGGTTATAAAGCCCGGCATACGCCACTTCAAAATCGGGCGCCCCGTAAACGGCTGCTGAGGTAGCAATGCCGTAAATGCCTGTTTTAAGCAGCGCGGGAATGTCTGCGGCCGTTACGCCGCCAACGGCCAGTACCGGGAAATCAAGCCCCGCGGCTGCAAGCGCCGCAATGGCTTCGCGGTATCCGGCAATGCCAAGATGGGGATAGTCATTCGGTTTTGTTCGGGTGGCTCCGAAAGGCCCCAACCCGGCATAATCTGACCCTTCAGCCGCCAGGCGCAGCAGGTTTTCAATTGTATTTGCAGAGCCGCCTAGCGTCACATCCGGACCAAGCCTGTTTCGAAGACTTCGGAAGTCTGCGTTCATATCTTCAATATGGAAGCCCTGAATATCGGCCTGCCCGTGAAGATGCACATGATCTGTTACGATCAAAGTGGTTCCCCAGTCATCACAGATGGCAGCAATTGTGTTGATGTCTTCAAGCAATGACTCATCTTCTTTGCTCAGGCAGCGGTATTGAATCCATTTCGCACCGGCCTGACAAGCAAGCTCCGCCTGCCGGATATGCGGGAGATCCGGCAGGTCATGCGTTATGTATTGAAACGGTTCTATAAATTTTTTCATTGGTAGCTAGAATTTCACGTTCAAACTTAACAAAAAGTTGGTCCCTGCCTGCGGGAAGTAAAAGTTCTCGCGTACCATAGTTCCCCATTGGTAACCATAGGTATAACCATTGTTAGCATAAACTTTATCGAAAAGGTTATTAACCAGCAGGCCCACGTTGACGTTGCGTACACCACTAAATGAAAAGTCATACCCAAGGCGCAGGTTCGCCACATGGTAACCGTTTAACTTGCGGTCTTCGCTTTGGGTATTGTCCAGGTATTGCCTGCCCACATATTTGCTCTGGTAGGCGGCAGCAAAGCCTTTGAATGGCTTGTATACCAGCTCGCCGAACAGTACCTGCCGTGGTGAAAAGGAAATATCTGTATTGCTGAATTCATAGGCGAGCTGACCACCGGTATCATAGTCATCTATAAACTCGGTAAAGTTTCTGATCTTATTGCGGCTGAAGGCGGCATTGGCATTAATGGCAAACCGGGGCGAGATGACGTAAGACACGTCAGCTTCAATGCCCATGCGGTAGCTGCGGTCCACGTTCTGGCGGAAGTACTCGCCAACATCGTTAATTTTTCCGGTTGTAACCAGCTGGTCTTTGTAGAACATCCCATAAACGTTCAGGCCTGCGTTTAAGGCCCCGGTATTGATGCGGTAACCCGCCTCAACATTTTGCAGGCGCTCTGAGGTAGGCAGTGTATTGGCCGGAACATTGATATAGTCGTCGCGGTTGGGTTCCTTGTTTGCAATGCTGTAAGACGCGTAAAGTGTTTGCGCAGCGGCAACTGTATAACTCAGGCCTACCTTCGGATTAAAGAACTGCGGAATATCTTTAATAGCAAGTGTATTCAGGTTCTTTTCGGTTCCGTTAATCGAATAAAAGATGCGGCGATACTGCAGGTCTGCGAAGAGATTCAGCTTGGAAGCAACCTGGAAATTCACCTTCAGGTAAGTGTTGAAGTCACTTTTGAAGGCATCATTCATATAATAACGACGGTCATTGGTGCCGTTTGACGCGTATTGCGCCCAGATAACCTGCCCATAATGATCGCCGGTATATTCGTTATAAGCTCCGCCAAGCGTGAAACTTATTGCAGATGAAGGGCGATAGTCAAATGCGTACGTGAGCCCGTAGAAATGGTTGTCCAGCCAGCGGCGGCGAACCAGATCAGTCGAAGCAATCGTATCAGTTCCGATAATTACCGGGTTCAGGCCATAGCTTTCGAGGTCTTCGCCCGGTTTCAACTCTTCGTAATAGCCCTTACCACGGGTATAGTGAAGAGCGCCGTTGAAGGAAAATTTCTCGGTGAACTGCCGGGCGTAGAGAAGCTGGTAGTGGTCCTGCCAGTAATTGTCTGTCTGGTCCCTGTAGGTAAAACTGTTGTAAGTGCGGCCCGAGGTCAGGAGGTTTTGTGCGTCGGCCTCGTTCAATCCGTTGCGTTCAATATAGGCCTGCATACCGGCGGCATCATTGAAGTAACGTGATTCGGGAATACCGTTCCATGCCTGGTAAGTACGTTCAGTGCCTGAAAACACATTAATCCGCAGCAAATCTTTTTTGCCCCGGTAGGCGCCGGAAAGGAAATAAGATTTGAGATCGGATGAGCCGCGGTCTACATAACCGTTTGATTTTATCCGCGAAAGACGGCCATCGAAGCTAAATTTGCCGTCGATCCAGCCTGTGCCCAGCTTCAGGGTATTTTTCCAGGTATTGAATGAACCAAATGTATTATTAAGCTCGGCATACGGCGTTTCCTGCGATTGCCCGGTCTGGATATTCAGACTTCCGCCGAAGGCGCCCGCACCGTTTGTAGAGGTGCCTACGCCGCGCTGTATCTGTACATTGTCTATTGAAGAGGCGAAGTCGGGCATATTGACCCAGAATGTTCCCTGGCTTTCGCTGTCGTTATAAGGAATTCCGTTTACAGTAACGTTGATTCGTGTAGCGTCGCTGCCGCGGATGCGGATGCCCGTATAACCAATGCCTGCGCCGGCATCTGATGTGACCACCACACCGGGGGTATTGTTAAGAATGAAAGGCAGGTCCTGACCGAAGTTGTTTCTCTCTATTTCGTCCCGGCCTACATTCTTGTAGGTGGCGGCCGATTGATCGCCCGCCCGTGTGGCCCTTACAATTACATCCTCGGCAAGAAAGGATGCAGGTTCTAGCTTGAAATTCAGCTCGCTGTCTGTGTTGACGGAGAGCTGGCGGCGCTGTGCAGTGTAACCTACAAATGAAGCAACAATGACGTAACGGCCGGTCTGAAGAGAAGTAAGGCTAAACGATCCCTGTTCATTTGTCTGGGTAACGCGTTTTCCATCGGCTGTTTTTACTGTGGCTCCGGCGAGCGGCCGGTTGTTGTTGTCTGTTACAGTTCCCGTTAAGTTTACCTGGGCAAGTACCATACAGGGCATCAGGACGGCAAAACATGCCGCAAGCAGAATTTTTTTCAATTTTTCCTCCGTTCAATCAGCCGGAAGCAGGGGCTGTTCCCCCGGCAAGTCTAAATATTGTTTAACATATCCGTTTCCCTACGCCGGCATTATCCGGATCAGGTGTATCCGATCGGTTTGCGGGAAGCGAACGTTTCGGAATGGGTATGATCTCAGCCTGTCTTTGTGTTTGAAAAAACAAGGCACCCCTTATGATTGGCGCAAAGGTAAGGAAAATGAATTGAAAATGGGCGTGAAACCCGCCGGTGCACACTTCGACTCCTGCAAAGTTGGTAACTTTCGTAAAGTTACCAACTTTAAGTTAAAAAATTTGCGTTTTTATGCTGTTTTTTGTGCCGCCGGGCTGCAGTAAAAATTTAACCTCATGATAGCGCATTTTTTCCAGCTGCTGTATCAGGCCAGATTTTTCACATAAACGCTGCCGTTTCTTTTCGGGATTGATAACTTTGCGTCCTCTTAAAAGGATAGCTTTATGCAAGACCACCAATCTATCATAGCCCGCGAATTGCTCGTCGGCGAAAAACAAGTCCGGGCAACCGTTACGCTGCTTGATGAAGGGGCGACTGTGCCATTCATCAGCCGTTACCGCAAAGAAATGACAGGTAGCCTGGATGAGGTACAGGTGGCTGCTATACGCGACCGTATCCAGCAACTTCGGGAGCTTGATAAAAGGCGCGATGCGATTCTCAAATCGTTGGCTGAACTGGGGAAGTTAAGTCCCGAACTGGAGCAGGAAGTCAATGCAGCGGCAACCATGGCTGCACTGGAAGATATTTATCTCCCTTACAAGCCTAAACGCAAAACGAGGGCCTCTATAGCCCGCGAAAAAGGGCTGGAGCCCCTGGCTGAAAAACTCCTGCTGCAGGAGACCATAAATCCTGAAGAGTTTGCTGCTGGCTTTATTGATGCTGAAAAGGGTGTCACGACCGTGGTAGAAGCGCTCGCCGGCGCCCGCGATATCCTGGCTGAATACATCTCTGAGAATGCCGAAACGCGCACACGTATGCGTAGTTATTTCCAGGAAAAAGCAACATTCAAATCTGTTGTCATTAAGGGTAAAGAAGAGGAAGGCCAGAAATACAAAGATTATTTTGAATGGGAAGAGCCGGTTAAAACTGCCGCCTCACACCGCGTTTTGGCCATGCGGCGCGGCGAAAAAGAGCTTATTCTCCGGCTGGATGTGCTTCCACCGCAGGAAGGTGCTATAACATTACTGCATGATCAATATATTAAAGCCGCCAATGCATCGGCGCAGCAGGTATCGCTTGCCATAGAAGACGGTTATAAGCGCCTCCTTGAACCGGCTATGGAGACAGAGTTGCGCGTGCAAAGCAAACAACGCGCAGATGAAGAGGCGATACGGGTTTTTGCAGAAAATGCCCGTCAGCTACTGCTCGCAGCACCAATGGGCCAGAAAAATACGCTGGCCATTGATCCGGGTTTCCGGACCGGGTGCAAGGTTGTTTGTCTTGACAAACAAGGCAAATTGCTGGAAAACACGACCATCTACCCGCATACAGGTGCCGGAAACCAGCGCGAAGCTGCTTTAACTCTCGAGACGTTATGCCGTAAGTATGAGATTGAAGCCATCGCCATCGGTAATGGTACCGCCGGCCGCGAAACCGAGGCCTTTGTGCGGTCGCTGAAGATTGAAAATGTGATGGTTGTGATGGTTAACGAAAGCGGAGCGTCAATATACTCAGCATCTGATGTTGCCCGCGAAGAGTTTCCGGATTACGATGTTACCGTACGCGGCGCCGTTTCAATCGGTCGCAGGCTGATGGATCCGCTGGCGGAGCTGGTTAAAATCGATCCAAAGTCGATTGGCGTAGGGCAATACCAGCATGATGTAGACCAGACCAAACTACAGCAAGGCCTGGATGATACCGTAATCAGCGCTGTAAATGCTGTGGGGGTTGAACTTAATACTGCATCCAAACAGATCCTGGCTTATGTATCAGGTCTTGGGCCTGCGCTTGCCCAGAATATAGTTGCGTATCGAAACACGCATGGTGCGTTTAAGAACCGTGAAAGCCTTAAAAAGGTGCCCCGCCTTGGCGACAAAGCATATGAACAGGCTGCCGGCTTTTTACGCATCAGAAATGGTGAAAACGTGCTTGATGGCAGTGGTGTGCACCCTGAACGGTATGCACTGCTGAACCGCATCAGTCATGACCTTGGGACGACCGTAAAAGGTCTGATGGCAGACCCCGAACTGCGCAAACAAATTAAACTGCAGCAATATGTGGACGCCGAGATCGGTTTGCCAACGCTGAACGATATCATGGCTGAACTTGCAAAGCCCGGCCGTGACCCGCGCGAAAAGTTTGAAAGTTTTAGCTTTACTGAAGGAGTAAACGAAATCTCTGACCTGAAAGCGGGTATGAGACTTCCTGGCATCATTACCAATATTACCAATTTCGGTGCCTTCGTAGATATCGGTGTACATCAGGATGGTCTGGTGCATACCAGCCAGTTGTCTAATCGCTACGTGTCGAACCCCAACGATCTCGTAAAAGTGAACCAGCATGTTGAGGTTACTGTGATCGAGGTCGACATCCCGCGCAAACGCATCTCTTTATCAATGAAAAAAGAGGAGCAGGCTGCGCCGAAGAAGCAACGCGAGCATGACCGTCGCAAACAGGGCGATCAGAAACCGGGTAACTTTCAGAAAAAACAGAAAGATGCCGATGGCGATCTCCAGGAAAAACTGGCGAAACTGAAGGGACTTTTTAAATAATCGTTTAGCCCAGTTCGATCTGTCGCCTGATGCTTTCTTCGAGCGAAATAAGCGTTTCCGTTCGCTGTATTCCGGGAACTGCCTGGATCTCCTCGTTCAAAACATGCCTGAGATGGGCGGTATCCCGGCAGATGATTTTGGCGAACATGCTGTACGCACCGGTCGTGTAATGGAGCTCTACAACTTCTTTAATTTTGCTTAACTGCGCAACCGCGTCCTTATATTGAATTCCTTTTTCAAGGTATATGCCGAGAAATGCACAAATGTCAAAACCGGCTTTCTGCGGATCGATAATAAGATGCGAGCCCCTGATTATGCCCATTTCCTGAAGTTTTTTCATCCTGACATGAATGGTGCCGCCGGATACGATCAGATCTTTTGCAATTTCCGTATAGGGTTTCGTAGCATCCTGCATAAGTTGTTTCAGGATATCGATGTCGAGGTTATCAATATCTAAATTTTGACTTTCCCTTTTGCTCATTGGTTTGGTATTTGATAATGAAATTCAAAATTGGTTATAATTATTATAAAAATAAAATAAAATGTTTAAAATATTTGTAACGTATTCGATCTTCCCTTACATTTGTATCAAGCAACAGTAAAGAGGTACGTTCTTATACAGCGGTTGCTTCAAAAACAGATACTGTAGGGTGGTGAAACAGGCAGACACACCTCCTTGTCTCGGTGGCGGAGAAACTGGAAAAATCGGCAACGATCTAACCACTCCTTGAAGGTTCGATTCCTTCCCCTACAGCTTCAGCAGGCTCGCCTGCTGATCTACCATGTTGGGTGGTGAAATTGGCAGACACACCTCCTTGTCTCGGTGGTGGGGATTACGGGATAAACGCAGTTTATGGGTTGACCACAAATTAATTTTTGAACTGTAGCTAACTACCCCTTGAAGGTTCGACTCCTTCCCCAACAGCAGTTTTTTTATGAATAATAAGTTAGTTAAATTGAGCGAACTTGGATGGGTTCGCTCTTTTTATTTGTATTAGAATCCGGTGGTGCCGGACGAATCAGGTGATCTTAGGGATCAAGCAAATAATCTGGGGGGATGGATTAATAAGTTTTAGTTTTGTGGTTTAAATGAATGACTTGGAAACTGAACTTTTAAAGCTATTACTCCCACCAGACTTAGTGGATCAATTTGAACTTATCCGTATAGAAGCAATGTCTGATGGCTCCCATTTATTTCTCGATCAGCGCAATCTTCCTCCTGAGGAATATCATGGACACAAACTTGAGTCAAAAGGTTTTCTAGATCAGGTCATCATCCGAGACTTTCCCCTTCGCGGCAAAGCTTGTTTTCTGCATTTAAGGAGACGAAAGTGGTACAATCACACAACAGGAACGACGATTTACACCTCTTGGGATTCAGTGGCCGAAGGCACACGGTTAACAGCGGAATTCGCTGCTTTTTTAAAAGGATTTAATTGATAATCATCCAATAAGCTGTAAACTTTTAGGACAGCTTTTTCAATTGGATGGTAAACGACTGCAGGAACAATACAT